>JASJGL010000026.1:0-38799 GCA_033791545.1 Pseudodonghicola sp.
ACGGGGGGCCTGCTGGGGCGTATGCCGCGGAAAGCCTCGCTGATTGAACCGCAGCCGTGGCAAGATGCGCCCCGAGCAGATCAAGAGCCGGTTGCGCTTGGCTCGAGTCTTCGACGTTCAACTGAGTGGCGAAGTCTCCGCCTCATTGAGGATGTAAAACCGCTTTGTTGTTGGCGTGGATGTCCCCTGCCGAGGGAATCGCAATGTGCCATTGTAGTGGGCGTTGAAGCCATCACAATAGGATGGGGTATCGACGGCACCAACAAAACCCCCCCGCCCCCACAGAAGGCGGAGGGCTTGGGTTGGTGCCAGGTGCAACATTTTCTTTTGGCTCGGGACCTGGTAGGTTCTCTCAGCCAGCCATGAACTCGATCTCCTGCCGCAGCGCCTCGCCGGACAGGCCCATCCCCAAGAGCACTGCCAGAAGAATCCGCGCCTTTGGTCCGCTCAGATCCCCGGCAAAGATGACACCGACCTCGGATAGGGTCTTGCCGCCGCCGTTGCCATAAATCGGACGCACCCGACCTCGTGGACTGCGCGAGGTCATCACCACCGGGACGCCCGCCGCAACCAGATCGGTGGCGGCCCGGGTGACACCCGGGGGGGTGTTGCCGCGCCCGAAGCCCTGCACCACCACGGCCTTGGCTCCGGCGGCCCGGGCCTGCGACAGGATCCACCCGTCGCTGCCCATCACCATCGTTACCATCTCGATGGCCGGCTCGATCCGCGCGGGTGCGTAGCTGCGACGCAGAAGCGGACGCCGGTGGAGACGAACCTCGGTACCGTCGATTTCCCCCAGTTTCCCATGCTCGTAGGAATGGAAAGTATCGGTGCGCGAACTGTGGGTCTTGGAGACGTCACGGGCGGCGTGAAACTCCTGCTCGAAGCAGATCATCGCGCCAAGGCCGCGTGCCTGCGGTGCGGCAGCGAGGCGGATGGAATCGGCGATGTTTCGCGGTCCGTCGGTATCGGGGGCATCTGCATCGCGCTGTGCGCCGGTAAAAACCACTGGCTTGTCACTGATCAGCAGCAAATCAACCAGGAAACAGGATTCTTCCAGCGTGTCAGTGCCGTGGGTGACGACCACCCCCAGGCAGTCCGTGTCCGCCAATACCGTATTGATGCGATTGGCCAGCGAAAAGACCATCGGGAGGTCGATCGCATAGCTGCCGACTTTGCAGAATTCCTCGACCTGCAGGGGGATCCCGTCCAGCGGATCACGCAGGGTCGCGCGCAGGTCCTCAGCACTGACCGAGGCGACCACATGGCCGGTTTCGTGGACGCGGCGCGAGGCAATCGTGCCACCGGTAGTGATCATCGTGACGTGAGGCATGGGCTTTCCTAAAATTGCAGCGGACACGGGTGGGCCTATTTCGGGCCGAAACGTTCAAAGCTACCGGTATAGATTTTTCTTTGCGGATAGGCATATCCGTGGCGTTTCGAGGTCTGCAGACCGAGGCTGACCGCTCCCTCGACCATCTTGACCGCCGCAGCGACGCCGTCGATGGCCGGGGCGCCGATCTGTTCCGAGACATGCTCCATGAGATCGGTCATGCCCGCACAGCCCAGAAGAACGCTGTCGGCGCCATCTTCTTCGACCGCGAGACGGCATTCGCGCACCACGATCTCTCTGGCGTTGCTGCACTTGTCTTCGAGTTGCAACACCTCGAGATCGGTCTTGCGGATCGAGCGGCATTTGTCCTGCATCCCATAGCCATGCACCAGATGGTCCATCACCGGCAGCATCCGCTCGATCAGAGAGATGATCGAAAAGCCGGTACCGATCAACGTGGCCATATGCATCGCGGCTTCGGCGATGCCGACGACCGGTCCCTTGGCGATCTCGCGCGCGGCGTGCAGGCCCGGGTCGTCGAAACAGGCGATGACATACCCATCGAACCCCTCGGCCTCGCCCTTGATGACCTCGTCGATCACACCAATGGCGGCGAACGCCTCGTCGTAGAACCCCTCGATCGAGACCGGCCCCATGTCGGGCGAGACCGCGACGATCTCGGTTCCGGGGGCGGCGACAGCGCGGGCCGACGCACCGATCTTGTCGGTCATGGACAGGGTGGTGTTCGGGTTGATGACTTTGATGCGCATGAGAGACTCCCGATAAGTATGCACTATTGATCCAAAATTCTTCTGTCACAGTTCATCGCGGCCACTGCCCAGGTAAGGTATTGACGGATTTACCTTCTGATTCGACAGGCTCAGGCCGGGTCGGATTTACCCCTTAAACCCTACCATGCCCGAGATTTACTTGGGAGATCACGACAGGTTCCAAGGTGGGAGAATTCCCCACATGCCGGAAATTTGCGCGGAGATGCGGGGGATGCGCAATGCACGAACACAGATCTTTTCTGCACTCTGTATTCAGATATTCTCTTTTCAAGAATCCTTTGTGTGGCGCAGCATGAAGCTGCCCGCAACAGAAACAGGAAACGGATCGTCATGAAATTGCCCGAGATGCCCTTTACCCGGATCAACTGGCAGGATCTCACGCCCCAGGTTTTCCCGGGCGAGACCGGCCAGTCACAGTGGCGGACTGCCGAACAGGCGGGGCTGCGCACACGGATCGTGGAGTACGGGCCTGGCTTCGTGGCGGACCATTGGTGCGATCGCGGCCATGTGCTGTTCGTGGTTTCCGGCGAGATCGAGATCGAACTCGCCGACGGGCGGATCTTTGCGCTGACGGCGGGGGCCGGATTCACGGTGTCCGATCACGGCGATGCCGCGCATCTGGTGCGCAGCACGCACGGTGCGCGGGTGTTCATCGTCGACTGAGCGTACTTGCTAGCGCCGCAGGTAGCTGCCCACCCCCTTGTCCGCCAAAAGCGCACCGCCCTCGACCACCGTCTGGCCGCGCAACAGGACCGTGACCGGCCAGCCGGTGATTTCCATCCCCTCGTAAGGCGAATAGTCCGAACCGTCATGCAGATCGTCATGCCGGATCACCCGCGTCTCATCGGGGTCCCAGATCGCGATATCGGCATCCGATCCGATGGCGATCGTGCCCTTGCGGGGATAGAGGCCATAGGTCTTGGCGTGGTTGGTCGAGGTCACGGCGACGAACCGGTTGATGTCGATCCGCCCTTTCTGCACGCCCTCGGAAAACAGGATCGGCATTCGGGTCTCGACTCCGGGAATGCCGTTCGGGACATAGCGAAAGTTGCTCCGGCCGCGCGCGTTCAACTTGCCGTCCTCGCTGTCAAAGCGGAACGGGCAATGGTCCGAAGAGAACAGATCGAAGGTGTTGTTGGCGATCCCCTCCCAGCAGGCCTGTTGTTCCGACAGGTCGCGCGGCGGCGGAGAGCAGACGAATTTCGCGCCTTCCCAGTCCATGCCCTCCAGATCGTCGGCGGTCAGCGTAAGGTACTGCGGGCAGGTCTCGGCGGTGACGCGTTGCCCCCGAGACCGGGCGCGGGCGATTTCCTCCATCGCGGCGCGGTTCGAGACATGCACGATCACCAGCGGGATATCGACCACCTCGGCCAATGACAGGGCCCGGTGGGTCGCCTCGCGTTCCACCGCAACGGGTCGGGTGGTGGCATGCGACGAGGGGCGCAGCTTGCCCGCAGCCTCGTGCTTGTCGATCAGAAACTTGATCGCATCCTCGTTTTCGCAGTGAACCATCACGGTCGCGCCGAATTCACGCGCCACGTCGAAGGTCTCCAGAAGTTCGGCGTCGTTCAAGCGCATGTCGTCGTAGGTCATGAAAACCTTGAAAGACTTGTATCCATCCTTGAAGGCGGCGGGCAACTCCTGCCCCAGCACCTCAGGCGTCGGGTCGGTAATGATCAGGTGAAAGCTCACATCGGTATAGCACTGCCCGTCCTGCCGGGCGTGGTAACCGGTCAGGGCCTCGCGGATGGATTGACCCTTTTGCTGCAGGCAGAAGGGCAGGATCGTGGTGTTGCCGCCGAACAGCGCCGACCGGGTGCCGCTTTCGAAATCATCCGCCATCACGATACCGCCCGATGCGGGTTGTGCCAGATGCACATGGCTGTCGATGCCGCCGGGGAGAACGTATTTCCCGGTGGCGTCGATCACCTTTTTACCCATCGGTGCAAGGTCGGCGGCCAGCGCGGCAATCTTGCCGTCGCGGATACCGACGTCGCACTGAAAGCTGTCGGAGGCGGTGGCGACTGTGCCACCCGTGATGACGATGTCAAAATCTTGCATTGCGGAGTTCCCTTCGGCGGTCAGCGGGTGAACAAGGCCGGGCCGCCCAGAGTCTCGGCCTGCGCCGCTCCGTGGTCGGCGCTCGGGGCAGAAAGCGGGCCGAGGGGCATCTCTGTCCCGGCGCCCTGCCCCAGAGTGTTTCGGAGTGTCCCCATACGGAACGCCTTGCTTCCATTTTGTTGGCGTTGCGCCCACCGCTATCCCAAGCCGCAGACGGTTCCCTTTCTCTGAAATGGCACCAGAACGGTATTTTCACAAATCTCAGGCGCGAGAAAACATGTTTTCACCACCGCATCCAACTCCGGGTGTATATCGGATGGGCGTTGTGACGGGCTGTGCAAAATTTTCGGGCACTCAAAAAAGCTCTGTGAAGCGGGCGACCGCCACCTGCCTGCCAACGGCACGGGACCGGCGCGCTGAATCGGAAAAGGCTTGAAAAATTGGCACCTTGGCACTTTGACGCCGCAGGGCACGCGAGTGCCTTGTCCTTGCTGTGGAAACGACTCTAGGCTTTCGGCCAAGGACCAGCAATGGTGTCGCGCATGGCGGGCGCGGCGGCGCTGGACGAAAACTCATTTTCCACCGGGGTGCGGTGCGTGCAGGACCAAGAGCAACACGACCGGACGGGTTCGCTACTCAAGCGGATTCACGAAGGCTATGGCGCCTTTCCGGCGGGGGAGCGCAGGGTCGCGGATGCCATTTTGAACGCTCCTTTCGAGATGGCGGTTTGGACCGCATCGGAACTGGCCGGACGTGCCGGGGTCTCGAACGCCACGGTCAGCCGCATAGTGCAGCGCCTTGGCTATCGCAATTTCGAACAGGCCCGGCAGGATGCGCGCAAGCTGCGCGAAGTCGGTTCCCCGCTGTTCATGCGCAACCAATTGGACGTGGACCCCGCGAGCGGCCGCTACACCAATCTCGCACAAACCGAGGCCGAGATCATTCAAGCGACGCTGTTCCGCCTGCCTGCGGGTCTCGTACAAGAGGCCGCCGGGGCAATAGCCGAGGCACGACGACTGCATACCATTGGGTCCAGAAACAGCCGTTTCCTGACCGACTACTTCACCGCCCAACTGTCACAGGTGCGCGCCGGTGTCGCGCCGCTGGTGCAGGACGGGCAAACCGTCGCCGAGGGGATTGCCGGACTGGGGCCAGAGGATGTCGTTCTGATTGTCGGGCTGCAGCGCCGCCCCGCAGGATTCTCGCGGATGGTGAAATTGATCGAGCGGAGCCAGGCACGGATCGTCATGCTGGCCGACAGCAGCCTGCGCGACGCTGCGGGCTGCGCCACGTGGACACTGGAATGCGCCGTCGAAACCCACTTGGCCTTTGATTCCTATGTCGGCGCACTGACCATGTTGCGGTTGCTGGCCATCGAATGCATTAAGGCACTGGGCGAGGACGGACGCCGCCACCTGAACGCGGTCGAGGCGCTGCACGAAGATCTGGAAGAGCTGGAGGAATACCGTGACCGGCCCTGATCTCTGCCGTTGCCCCCACCGTTCGGCCCGCGCCCCCGCACTGGGCGGCGCAAAGGAGAACGCGCGATCGTGAACACCACCGAAGCCTACTATCAACTCGTCCGCCAGGCGGTGGACCGCAACATTCGCAGTGGCGCACTCCCGGCGGGAACCCGGCTCTATGTCTCGGCATTGGCGGACCGCCTTGGGGTCAGCCGCTCGCCGGTGAAGCGGGCGCTCGACATTCTCGAAAACGACGGTCTGATCCGGCGCGATGGCGGGATGGGCTGGGTCGTCGGCGATGCCCCCGCCGACGAAGCCAGACCCAACCTGCATCTGTTTGACCTTGACCTGCCTGACAGCGGCTCGGCGGTTTTGATCAAGCCGGGGTGGGAACGGATTCTGCAAACCGTTGCCGACGAGTTGACCGATTGCATTCCCTTCGGGATCTGGAAAATCTCGGAAACCGAGCTGTGCAATCACTTTGGCGTCAGTCGCACGGTGACGCGCGAAGTTCTGACCCGGCTGCACGAACGCGGGTTGATCGCCAAGAACCGCGCCTCGCACTGGATTGCCGGCCCGCTATCGGCGCAGATGCTGGACGAGCTGCATGACCTGCGCCGCCTGATGGAGCCACTGGCGCTGCGGCGCGGGGCGAAACAGCTGGAGCGCCCGCACCTGCTGGCCATGCACGACCGGGTGCAGGTGGCGCTGGACGCAGGCGGTCAGCCGGCACCGGACGACCTGGACGCGATTGAAGTTGACCTGCACGAAACCTGCGTCGCACCGCAGCCGAACCAGCGGTTGGCGGCGGCGCTGCCTGCGCTGCGCTTGTCGATCGTGATCAATCGGCAGTTCACCCGCCATGTGGCGCGCCACCAAGAAGGCGCGCTGCTGACCGAGCACCGGCTGGTCCTGGATCACCTGATCGCAGGCGATGCCGACGGCGCCGCCGCCGCGCTGAGGTTCCACCTTGATGCGGATCATGCGCGCGCGCGCGAGCGGCTCAAGGTGCTTTCAATCTTTGGCGGCCCCGACGGGGATACCGCCCCCTATTTGACACGGGTGGTCTGATGGAAAAACGGACAACGATGGAACCGCCGCGCCTGCGGGTGATCTCACGAGGCGAGTTCATGGTGCGGCAGCTCCGCGACCGGGTGCAGAACGATCTGGGATTCGAGATCGAGTTCGTGCTCCTCGACAGCACCCAGGGGCTGCAGCAGGTCGTTACCCGTCCCGAAAGTTTCGATATCTATCACCAATGGCACACCTCTGACCTGATCTGGACTGCTCGGTGCATCCAGGGCATCGATCTCAACCGACTCGATGCCGGCACCCGGATCAAGGCAGCGGCCCTGGCGCGTACCGGGGCCGGGCGCAACATGCACACGATATTTGACAGGTTGTTCGTGCAGGACGATGGCCGCCTTGGGGTCACGCCGACCGACACGATTGCGGTGATGCCCGCGCTGCACGGGGTCGATGGCTTTGCCTGGCGCCCGGAACGGGCCCCCGCGCTCAGACGCGGCGAGAGGGAAAGCTGGGGCTGGTTGCTGGATCCGCGCTGGGCCGGGCATGTCGGACTGATTGCCGATCCGGTGCTGGGCATGATCGAAGCCGCGATGGCGACCGAGGTGCAGCTGGGCGAACCCTTTGGCGACATCGGGAACCTGACCATCGAAGAGGTCGACACCATCGCCGACTTCCTGATCCACAAGAAGAAGATCGGTCATTTCAAAGGTTTCTGGAACTCGCAGGCCGAGGCGATCCGGCTTATGCAGCGCGGCTCGGTCACGATCCAGAGCCTGTTTTCACCCGCTGTTTCGCGGCTGCGCGCCCAGGGGATGGCCCTGACCGTGGCCAGCCCGACCGAAGGCTGCCGGGGATGGCATTCCGACATTGGCATCTCGGCGGCGGCCGAAGGCGCGGCGCTGGACGCGGCCTATGATTATCTGAACTGGTGGTCGAACGGTTGGGCCGGAGCCTGTCTGTCGCGCCAGGGGTATTACTTCATCTTTCCGGAACTGGCGCGCGCGCACTTGGCCCCGGAGGAGTGGGATTATTGGTACGACGGCCAGCCAGCAGCCCGTGCGCTACCCGGCCTAAGTGGGGAAATCACAATTCCGGAAGGGCACCGGCGCGAGGGCGGCTCCTATCGTGAGCGGATGTCCAGTGCACGGGTCTGGAACACCTTCATGGATGAACACACCCATATCGCCCGCCGCTGGGGAGAGTTCCTGTCAGCCTGAAACGGCTGACAGGACGTTCAAGGGTCAGGCTGCGGCGCGGGCCTTGTCTGTCGCGGACAGGTCGACGGCCCCGTCGGAAATCACCACGCCGTAGTCGGACAGCGCCATTTCCGGCGTCAGAAACCCGTCCAGCACATCGTTCAGAACCGCCTCGGGCGCGCGCTGGAGGGGATCGCCATAGCCACCGCCGCAGGGCCCCTCGCAGATCAGCCGTTCGCCAGCGCGGACCTTGAAGTAGGGCACTTTGGAGGGCAGGTCGACCTCGGCCCCGCTGATGTTGTGCAACGTCATGGAGGCCGGGATGCCCTCGGCCCCACCGTCGAACCCCCAAGGTTTGACATCGTGGCCTTCGCCCTCGATCGAGAAACCGGCCTCCGACAGAAAGGTAAACTCGCGCACCGCGCCGACACCGCCACGCCATTTGCCGGGCACGCAGCGGTTGTCATGCATTTCATAGCGGTCGCAGCGCACTGGAATGTGGCTTTCTATGTCCTCGATCGGGTTGTTGCGGGTATTGGCATAGAGCGTGTCCACGGCGTCCATCCCGTCCTTGCGGTACCGCCCGCCATAGGCCCCTTCCATGATCTCCATATGGACCCAGTGGTTGGAGTGATCCAACCCCGACAGGGCGACGATCCGCAGATTTCCAATCCCGGCCGAGACCTTTTCGGGCACGATCTGTGCCAAGGCCTTCATCACGGTGTCGGCCAACTGGTTGCCGGGGCAGAAGCGGGCGATGACCGGTGCGGGAAAGGTCGGGTTGGCCAGACACCCTTTGGGAGCGACGATCTCGATCGGGCGGGTCAGCCCCGCGTTTTGCGGGATAGCGCCATATTCGACCGCATCAAGCAGGATCGAGCGCACCGTCAACCAGACCGCGCAATCCACGGTGCCGACAAAGGGCATGTTGATTGGCCGGTCGTCGACCTGCGGCGCCGTGCCCGTCAGGTCGACTGTCATCTGATCGCCCTTGATCTTGACCGTGGCGCAGATCGGCAGGTGATGGCGCGAGGGATCGATATCGTCGAGATAGCCGTCGAGATGCGTGGTTGCGCTGTATTCCCCGTCGGGCAGCGCAGCGATAGCGTCGCGCAACAGCTTCTCGGAGTAATCCATGAGGTCTTCGCAGGCGGCGCGAAAGGTGTCCTCGCCGTATTCCTCGAACAACAGCTTGTAGCGCTCAGCACCGATCTGCGCGGCCTTGATCTGGGCTTCCATGTCGCCCACCACCAGATGCGGCGCGCGGATATTGGCCCTGAGCATATGCCAGACCGGCTCGTTGCGCCTGCCGGCGTCATAGACCTTGATGGCCTTGAACTGGAGACCTTCAGCGAAGGCGTCCACCGCTTCGACGATGCCGCAACTGCCTGGTGTTTGTGCACCGATGTCGAGGTGGTGCGCCGTGGTGGCAGAAAAGCCGATCAGCTTGCCATGCACGAAGACCGGAATGGCAAAGGCCACGTCGGGCCCGTGCGAGGCCCCGCCGTATGGGTCGTTGTGCATGATCACGTCACCCTCGCGCAGCTCATCGCCACGGCCTGCGGTAACTTCGATGATGTTGCGAATATAGCCCGGGATCGGACCGGACTGCAGCGGCGTCGAGAACGTGCACTCACACAGTTGGCGGCCGCTCTCATCGGTCAGCGCGGCGCCAAAATCCTCGGACTCCCGGATGATCGAGGAATAGGACATCCGCATCAGCTTGTGGCCCATCTCGATGGCGATATTGTCCAGCGCGCCCTGGATGACAGAGGCGGTGACAGGATCGATACGTTGGCTCATTTCGGCTCTCCCAAGGTGATCAGCAGGCTACCCGAAGGCAGCAGGCGAAAGGTGGCGTCGGGTGGCACGACGGTGGTGCTGTCCTTTTGCGTGACGATCGCCGGGCCGGGAATGACCTCGTCCACCGGCAGATCCGCGCGGCGGTACACTGCGGTCTCGAAGTTCTGGAGCGTTCCGTCGATGCGGAACATGGTCTCCACGCCGCGCTCGAAGGCCGCTTCGCGCGAGCCGCCTTCGGCGGCCGAGAGAGGTGCCAGCTTGGGCAGGTGAGCCCGGGCGATGGCGCGCAGGTTGACGACCTCGATCGGATTCTCGATGAAGGCGTGGCCGTACTCCGCAGCGTGGGCGGCATGGAAGCTGTCCCACAAGATCTCGAGCGCGGCGGCGTCGATCTCCCCTGCCGGCATCTGAACCGTCAGCTCATAGCCCTGCCCCTGATAGCGCATGTCGGCCATCCGAGTGAAGGTGATCTGCTCCGGCAGGATGTGATCCTCTGCAAACTGCTTGGTCAGCGCGGCTTCCATCGCAGTCAGGTCGCCATTGATCCGCCCGATATCGACCGCAGTCGACAGCTGGAACTGGGTTCGCGTCAGGTCGTATTTCAAATCGGTGGTCAGCAAGCCCATCGCAGAGGTGATGCCGGGGTATGGCGGCACAAGGACTTCGGGGATCGATAGCATCCGGGCCACTTCGGCCCCGTGCAGCGGACCAGCCCCGCCCATCGCCACCAGAGCAAAGCCACGCGGGTCGATGCCTTTCTGGATCGTGCGCGAGCGGATGGCGTTGGCCATGTTGGCATTGAGAATCGTCAGCACGCCCTCGGCGGCCTCTGCGGGTGGCAGGTTCAGTTGCTCGGCCAACGCACCGATCACGCCTTTCGAAGCCGCCACATCCAGCCCCATCTCGCCCCCCAGGAAATCCTGTGGCGCAAGGCGTCCGAGGACAACGTTGGCGTCGGTCACGGTGGGTTCGGTGCCGCCGCGCCCATAGGCGGCCGGACCGGGCTGCGCGCCCGCGCTTTGCGGGCCGACGCGGAAGGCACCACCACGATCCCGGTACGCGATCGAGCCGCCGCCCGCGCCAATCGTGTGGATATCCAGCATGGGCATCATCAACGGAAAGCCGGCAATCGAGGTCGAGCGCGCGTCGGTTTCCGTGAACTTGCCGTCGACAATGATGCCGATATCGGCCGAGGTGCCGCCGATATCCAGCGTGATCAGGCGGTTGCGTCCATCCTGCTCGCCGATCCAGCCGCCCCCCAGAACCCCCGCCGCAAGCCCCGATTGCAGGGTCAGCGCCGGCTTCTCGACCACCATCTTGGGCGTGGCCACGCCCCCGTTTGAGGCCATGATCCGAAGTTCGGCCCCCATGCCCAGGTTGCGCAGCGCGCTGTCGAGATGCGCGATATAGGCGTCGACCTTGGGGCCAATGAAGGTGGTTAGCGCTGCGGTGGTGAAGCGTTCGAACTCGCGAAACTGCGGCGAGACGAAAGACGAGGTGGTGACGAAGGCGTCAGGCATCTCTTCCGCGACAATCTCCTTGGCGCGGTTTTCATGCGCCGGATTGAGAAAGGAGAACAGGAAGCAGATGGCGACCGCCTCCACCCCCTCAGCATGCAGCTCCCGAGCGGCCTTGCGCACCGCGTCTTCGTCCAGAGGAACCAGTTCTTCGCCAGTGGGGGGCACGATCCGGCCCGGCACCGTCTTGCGATGGCGGCGCTTGATCAGAGGGCGCGCCTGCCAGGGAATGTCCTGCTGGATGGAATAGTGCTCGGGGCGCTGGTGGCGCCCGATGTGGATGATGTCGCGGAACCCGTCGTTCGTGATCATCCCGCAGACGGCGCCCTTGCCTTCCAGCACGGCGTTGGTCGCGGTGGTCGTGCCATGCAGCACGTATTCGATCTCGGACGGGGCCACGGCGTTCTGCTCGCAGATCTCCACGATACCCTGCATGACGGCCTGCGACGGGTCGTCCGGGGTGGTCGAAACCTTGTGGATCGCGAACTTGCCGCTGGTCATGTCGCTGAGCACCAGATCGGTGAAGGTGCCCCCGACATCGACGCCGATCATCTTCATGTCGACTCTCCATTTTAGAATTTTCTGCATCATGCATCCATAATACCGAAACATACCGCAAGGCACCTATGAGAGTGACACAAAAAAAATCTCAATGATCGCCTTCAATTTCGTCACCTACGCTCGTCAGTGGGTGAATTTTCACCACATAAGACGCACAACTTGCCCACCTAGCTGGACGTCGCGCAAGTGATGCACAAATTCCGAGCGCAAATCCCGACATACCGCCAAGCGTCGACACTCCGCGCCGCTTTCTCTGGACAGGCGGAGAAATTCTTGCTCTCTGTATCCCAAGTTTGGAGATTTATCGTATCATGCCCGAGGACACATCACCTCAGACCGAGTCCACCCGGATCCGGGAAACGGCAATGAGCCCCGCCGCACGCGGGGCGCGTTCGGGCACCGATGTCTGGCGTGCGACCCGTTCCCCGGAGTGGAGCGTAACCAATGCGCCATTGCCGGGCCGGGGCAAGGCGGTCGAGCGCCCCAACGCGGACATGGCGTTCGGAGCGGATCATGACGGTCCGCAAATGGTTGGACGTCCCCTGATGCGGTTATCTTCGTGCGCGACAGGGACGCAGTGACACCCCGGAAGCGCGCTCGCTCCCCTCTTGTGTCACAGAGAGCGCTCGCATCCTGAGAGGGACATAGCGTCCGGGGGGACCGGGCCTAACCCCAGGAAGACAGGCTGCGCGCCTAGCCTGAAAGAGCGATCAATCGGATCGCCACCGCGTTTGCGCGCGAAAATACATTTTCGCATTTCAGCAAACTCTCCTGAGCCCCGCCCCGCGCGAGGTCACTGCCCGTTTCGGGCGGGGACAAAATTATTAACCTGCAAAAACAAATATATAAGCTCAAAAAAATCAGCGTTAAACGTCTGATTCCCAACCCCGTACGCAACAAATGATTCGGGTAAATGGTAATAAATTTTCATGAAATGGTTAACATGGCGCCCATTTTTTGCGCTTCCGCACTCTCTTTCGCACGCATTCCGCTCAACCCGACGCAGCACTTGCGGCAGGTGTACCCGGAAGCTGGATTTCCAGCCCGACCGCGCGTTTTCTGAAGTCATGAATTGCTTCATGGAGGATGCCCGTGCGGTCGCCGAATGATCTAGAACTTGTGTCCGTAACCAAATGTTACGGGGAGGCCGTCGCGGTTGACAATGTCTCTCACCTTTTTGCGGCGGGACGGTATTTCTGCCTGCTGGGGCCTTCGGGTTGCGGCAAATCCTCGACGCTGCGGATGATTGCCGGGCACGAGGGCGTGACCGACGGCTCCATCGTTCTGGGGGGGCGGGATATCTCGACGCTGCCGCCAGCTCGGCGCGGTACCGCGATGATGTTCCAGTCCTATGCGCTGTTCCCGCACATGACCGTGCGCGACAACGTCAGTTTCAGCCTCAAGCTGCAGGGCCAGGACAAGGCCAGCCGTCACCGCCAAGCGGGCGAGATGCTGGAACTTGTCGGCATGGAGCACCTTGCCGAACGTCTGCCCGCACAATTGTCGGGCGGCCAGCAGCAGCGGGCGGCGTTGGCGCGCGCGCTGATCACAAAGCCGCAGGTTCTGTTGCTCGATGAACCGCTGTCCGCACTGGACCCGTTCCTGCGGATCAAGGTGCGTGAGGAATTGAAGAGGATCCAGCGCGAGTTGGGCATCAGCTTCATCCATGTCACCCACGGGCAGGACGAGGCGCTGGCGCTGGCCGACGAGATCGTTCTGATGAACAACGCCGTGATCGAGCAAAGCGGATCGCCGCGCGACGTGTTCAACAAGCCCAACAGCAAATTTGTGGCCCGTTTCCTCGGGGGACACAATGTCGTCGATCTGGGCGGCAAACACTATGCGCTGCGCTCGGACCGCACGCGGCTGGTGGGCCAAGGCGAAGAGGGGCTGGAGGCCGCCGTTACCTCGCATGAATTTCTGGGCACCCATGTCTCGGTCAACACGATCGGGCCGGGTGATGTCGAGCTGACCGCGATGGTCCCCGAAGACGAGTTTTTTGCCGCGCCCGTTGAATCGGGGGACAGCGTGCGCATCGGTTGGCAGCCGCAGGACCTGCATCTTCTGCCCCATTGATCCCCCCAATAACACCGTAACAAACGCTTTCTATCCAACAAGAGAGACAGAGATTATGAAAAAGAACCACTACAGCCGCCGCACGCTCCTGAAAGGCGGCGCGGCCGCCGCTGCGGCCACGGCCCTGCCGGCCCCGATGATCTGGGCCCAGGAGATCAAGAATGTCACGCTGCGCCAAGTCGGCACTGGCGTTTCGGCCTTCAACGAGATCGCGGCCAAGGCCAAGGAAGACATCGGCATCACCCTTGAGATGACCGCACTGGATTCCGACGCCACCGCACAACGCGTCGCCACCCAGCCCAACAGTTTCGATATCGCCGATATCGAATACTGGATGTGCAAGAAGGTCTGGCCGACCGGCAACCTTCAGGGCATCGATAGCGGGCGACTGGCGAATTACGACGACATCGCCGGCACCTTCAAGAACGGCAAGCTGACCCCGGAAAGCGAAATCGCCCAAGGCACCGCGCCGCATACCGTCGGCTTCGTCGAAGCCCCGAACGACCGCGGTTTCGCGGGCGAAGAAACCGGTTACATGACCCTGATCCCCACGGTCTACAACGCCGATACGCTAGGCATCCGTCCCGACCTGATCAACCGTCCGATCACAAGCTGGTCGGAACTTCTGAACCCCGAGTTCAAGGGCAAAGCCTCGATCCTCGATGTCAGCTCGATCGGAATCATGGACATGGCGATGGTCTGCGAGTCGATGGGCGAGATCACCTACGGCGACAAGGGCAACATGACCCGCGAAGAGATCGACAAGACCTTCGCGATCTTCACCGAGGCCAAGAAGGCCGGCCAATTCCGCGCCTTCTGGAAAACCTTTGATGAATCGGTGAACCTCATGGCCTCGGGCGAGGTGGTGATCCAGTCGATGTGGTCGCCCGCGATCACCGCCGTGCGGGCCCGTGGCATCCCCTGCGTCTACCAGCCACTGAAAGAGGGGTACCGCAGCTGGGGCAACGGCCTGGGCATCGCGGCCCACCTGTCGGGTCTCGAACTGGACGCGGCCCACGAGTATATGAACTGGTACCTGTCGGGCTGGGTCGGCGGGTTCCTGATGCGCCAAGGCTACTACTCGGCCGCGCCGGCAACCTCCAAGCTCTTCATGACCGACGACGAGTGGGGCTTCTGGTTCGAGGGCAAGGAAGCCTTGGGCGACATCACCTCGCCGCAAGGCCAGATCATCGAAAAAGCCGGCGCCGTGCGCGACGGTGGTTCGTTCTACGACCGCATGGGCCACGTTGCTTGCTGGAACTCGGTCATGGACGAGAACCAGTACATGGCCCGCAAGTGGAACCAGTTCATCGCATCCTGACGCGATATCCTGCCGGGGCGCGTGACCGCGCCCCGGCCTTCCCCCCTGATCGGCCCGAGGCATCTATGCGCAAGCTCCTCCATATTCCCACCGTTCGCAGCTGGCTGCTGGCCTCACCCGTCACGCTGGTTCTTGGCTTTTTCCTCCTCTTGCCGCTTCTGATGATCGTGGCGGTCAGTTTCTGGGGGGCGACCGCGTATTCGATCTACCCGGCGTTCGAATTCGAGAACTACGAGTTCCTGTTCACCTCTCCGGTGACCTACTCGGTCTTTGCCAAGACCTTCATCTATGCCTTCATAACCTGGGCCGTGACGCTGATGATCGGGTTCACGGCAGCCTATTTCCTGGTGTTCCATGTCCGCTCGCAGACCTGGCAGATCGGGCTGTTCCTGCTGTGCACGATCCCGTTCTGGACCTCGAACATCATCCGCATGATTTCCTGGATCCCCTTCTTGGGGCGCCACGGGCTGGCGAACGAGGCACTGATCTCGACCGGTATGATCTCGGAGCCGCTGGAATGGCTGCTCTATTCCGACTTCGCGGTCATCCTGGCCTTCGTGCACCTTTACACGCTGTTCATGGTGGTGCCGATCTTCAACACCATGCTGCGCATCGACCACAGCCTGATCGAGGCGGCCCATGACAACGGCGCCACCGGTTTCCAGATCCTGACCAACATCATCATCCCGCTAACCAAGCCGGGCATCATGATCGGGTCGATCTTCGTGGTTGCGCTGGTGATGGGCGATTTCATCACGGTTCGCTTCATGTCGGGCTCGCAAGAGGCCAACGTCGGGCGGCTGATCTCGAACGACATCGGGCTGCTGCAATATCCCTCGGCTGCGGCGACTTCGGTGGTGCTGCTGGTGACGGTGGTTCTGACCATCGCGATCATGCTGCGCTTTGTCGATATCCGGAAGGAACTTTGAGATGACTGACAAACGCCCGACCTCCTTCTATTTCCTCGCCGCCTTCTTCGTGGTGTTCATCCTGTTCCTCTACGGGCCAACGATCACCATCGGCATTCTGTCGTTTCAGGGCCCCGAGGGGGGGTTGACCTTCCCGATGCGCGGCGCCTCGCTGCATTGGTTTCAGGAACTGTTCAAGACCCAGGCGGTGGGCGATGTCTGGGGCGCGTTCCGTCGCAGTTTCATCCTGGGAATGCTGGTGATGGTGATCACGGTGATCTTCTCGGTGATGGCCGGCATGGCGTTTCGTCGGCGGTTCGCCGGGGCGACAGTTCTGTTCTATCTGATCATCACCAGCCTGGTGATCCCCTCGATCCTGGTATCGTTGGGCGTCGGGCTGATCTTCTCGCAGCTGGGCTGGACCGTGCATTGGCTCAGCTCGGGGCTGGGTGCGCAGCTGACATGGACGCTGCCGTTCGGGTTCCTGATCATGTTGGCGGTGTTCAACCGGTTCAACCCGGCCTACGAAGAGGCCGCGCGCGACCAGGGCGCCACCGACTTTCAGACCTTTCGCTATGTCGTTTTCCCCATGATCGCGCCATCGCTGCTGGGCGTTGCGCTGTTTGGCTTTACTCTTTCCTATGATGAATTCGCCCGCACGTTGCTGACGGCAGGGTCGCGCAATACGTTGCCGTTGGAAATCTTCGGGATGACAACGAATATTACCACACCCATGCTCTATGCGCTCGGCACGCTGACCACGCTGTTCTCGTTCCTGGTGATCGGGCTGTTCATCGGCACGCTGGCCCTCGCCGCCCACCGCCGCAACCGCCGCGTGTCTGATGCCGGACAAGGGATGGTCTGAGACCCGCCATGAAACTGACGATCATCAACCCTAACTCCACCGTCTCGATGACGGAAAAGATCGTTGCCGCCGCGCGCGCGGCGGTCCACCCAGATATCGAGATCGAGGGGCGGACCTGCCACGACAGCCCGCCCGCCATCGAAACCCCCGAGGACGATGCCGCCGCCGTGCCGCATGTCCTCTCGGCGGTGCGCGCCGCCGAGGCCGCCGGCGCAGAGGCCGCAGTAATCGCCTGTTTCGACGATCCAGGATTGCGCGAGGCCCGTGCCGAGGTTTCCATCCCGGTGATCGGGATCGGCGAGGCGGCCTTTCACGCGGCGGCCCTGTTGGGCCGCCCCTGGTCGGTCGTCACCACAACCGCCACGGCGCTGCCAGGGATGCGGAAGAATGTCACCGACTACGGGCTGAACGCGAACTGCGTTCAGGTGCGGGCCTGCAACATTCGCGTGCTCGACCTTGAACGCGCGGGATCGGGAGCGACCGAGAAGGTCTCGGCCGAGATCGCCAGCGCGGTGTCCGAGGATGGCGCCGGCACGGTGACGCTGGGCTGTGCCGGCATGGCTGATCTGGCCGCAGATCTGTCGACCGCGCACGGAATCACGGTGATCGACGGGGTGTCGGTTGCCGCACAGATGGCGGTGATCCTGGCCGGACTGGGCAAGTCCCCCAAGGGTTGAGACGCACCTCTGCCGCGCCGCCTAACACGTTTTGAGACCAAAAAAGGACCACGACATGACCAAGAAAATCATCTGCGCCTTCGGCACGGACATCGACTCCGTCGCTGGCTGGCTGGGCTCCTATGGTGGGGCCGACAGCCCATCGGATATCCAGCGCGGCATCTTCGCCACCGAGGTCGGCATTCCGCGCCTGCTGAACCTGTTCAAGAAATACGACCTCAAGACCACGTTCTTCGCGCCGGGTCACACGATCGAAACCTTCCCCAACCAAATGAAGATGATCGTTGATCAGGGCCACGAAATGGGCGCGCATGGCTATTCGCACGAGAACCCGGTCGCGATGACCCCCACCCAGGAGGAAGATGTCCTGGTCAAGTCGATCGAACTGATCGAAAAGGTCTCGGGCAGGGCGCCGCGTGGTTACGTCGCCCCCTGGTGGGAGATGTCCTCCTCCACGGCAGCGCTGCTGCAAAAGCATGGCTTCAGCTATGACCACTCGCAGGGGTACCGCGATTTCCAGCCCTTCTATGCGCGGGTCGGTGATGAATGGACTACGATCGACTATTCCAAGCAGGCCAAGGATTGGATGAAGCCGCTCAAGCACGGCAAGGAGATCGACCTCGTCGATATCGCCGCCAATTGGTATGTCGACGACCTGCCGCCGATGATGTTCATCAAGAAATCGCCGAACTCGCATGGGTTCGTGAGCCCGCGCGATATTGAGGAAATGTGGCGTGACCAGTTTGACTGGGTCTACCGCGAAATGGATTACGCGGTCTTTGCCTTCACCATTCACCCCGACGTGTCGGGCCGTCCGCAGGTCCTACTGATGCTGGAACGCCTGATCGAATACATCTCGGGTCATGAAGGTGTCGAATGGAAGACCTTCGAAGCGATCGCCGACGATTACCGGGCCCGTTTCCCGTTCGAAGGTGACGCCCGCCCGGAGGTGATCTGACATGTGCAACGCCTGCGGCTTTCCGGCCCGCCCCGGTGTCTGGACCGAGGCGGGCAGTGAAACCGCGATGGACAAGATGCGCGCGCAACTGATGCAGGGGGCGGTGATCAACCGCCTCTTGCGTCCCTACGGGCTGATGGCCAGCGATGGCGGCCACGTGCCAGGCATCCAGCTTTCGACCCTGACCGGCGCGACCACGATCGTCGATGACCTGCCATCTCTGTGGGAAGAGGTCGAACGCCAACTCGGCCGTCCGCTCGACCCGATCGTGGCGGTGCGCTGAAGTGCGACTGACGATTCTAGGGGGCTACCTCGGCGCGGGGAAAACGACCTGGCTGCGCCACCAGTTGTTCTCCGGGGCGTTGTCCGACGCGGTGGTTCTGGTCAACGAGGCCGCCCGGACGCCAGTGGATGATGCGCTGTTGAAGAGCGTTTCTTGCGTCCTTTCCGGCGGATGTGCCTGCTGCGATGGGCGTGCCGACATGATCGCCGCGCTGCGCGACTTGGCCGATCAGAAAAGTCAGGGACGGGCGCTGGCCCATGTGGTGCTAGAAACCTCGGGGCTGGCCGATCCCGGCGCGATCATCGCGGCGGTTCAGGACGACCCGGTTCTGGTCCACCACGTCCGGTTCGACCCGATCCGGGTGGTCGTCGATGCGCTGCACGGGTTGGCACAACTGCGTGACGAGCCGTTGGCCCGCCGCCAGGTGGCCTCCGCCGATATTCTGACCCTCACCAAATGCGACTCCGCGTCCCCGGTCGAGCTGGCGCGGCTCGTGGCGACGCTGCGCAGTCTCAACCCCGACGCCGATCTAGGATTTTCCGAGCTGGGCAGGGATGTCGCCCCCCCCGACCTGCCCGACGCGCGCCCCGAGGTATTGCCGCACCTCGCCGAAGAGGGCCCGCCGCCCGTGCCAATGCGCCTGACCGTGCCGCCGGGAACCGACTGGTCGGCCCTCTCGGTCTGGCTGTCGGCGCTACTGCACGCACGCGGCGACGACCTTGTACGGGTCAAGGGGGTGGTGCGCACGCCCGCCGGGCGGTTGCTGTTGCAGACCGTGCGCCGGATCGTGCAACGGCCCGAGATCCTGCCCGAGGACTCGGCCGCGCAGGACAACGTTCTGATCTTCATCGGCCGCGGTTTTACGCACGACGAACTGGAGCGCTCATTCGCGCGTTTCGTGCTGGGCGAGGATTAGGATCGCCGGTCTCGGGTCACCGACACCGGCCAAGGTAACGGAGAAACGAATGACGCAAGCAAGCAAACACGACCTAGACGCCATGTCGGAAGAGGCCCGCATCGTCCACGACTACCTCGAAGCCTCGATGAAGCCCGACCCCGAGACCGCCGCCACCTTTCTGGCCAAGGATGTCGTCATCACGTTCACCGGCGGGCGGGTATTCCACGAGGCCTCCGGGCCAACCGGGTTCAACGCCATGCGCTACAAATGGGTCAAGAAGGACATGGTATCCTTTGACGTCGCCCAAGGCATCGAGGGCACGGTCGTCTACAGCACCGGCACGCTTTTCGGAGAATGGCCCGATGGCACCGCCTTCGAGGGCAACCGCTATATTGACCGCTTCGTCGTCAAGGGGGACAAAATCGTCAGAATGGACGTCTGGAACGATTCCGCCGAGCGTATCCTGACCCGCCGGGGCATTACCGCCTGAGTCACGGCAGAACACCGACATCACCTGTTGCGCCGTGATGCCATCGGCAAGGCGCAGGGGGCAGGGGATATCCACGCCATCAACAATGCCCCCCTGCCCGGCGCTTCAGAACGTCGGCGGCGTGCAGGCGCTGACCACCACGCATTTCTCCGGCCCCACCTGCTTGAACCGATGCGGCTTGCGGCTGTCAAAATAATAGGCGTCGCCGGGGCCGAGGATCTTGCGCTGATCCCCCACTGTCACCTCGACCCGGCCCGAAATCACGATGCCGCCCTCCTCGGCCTCATGGCCGTACATCTTGCGCCCGGTATCGGCACCGATGTCATAGCCCTCCAGCAGGATCATCATCGCCCGCCCGTGCAAATTCGCGCCCACCTGTTTGAACGACAGCTTGCCCTTGCCGATCTCCACCAGCTCTTCGGCGGCAAAGAACACGCTTTGTTCCGGCTCCGGCTCAAAGGCAAAAAACTCGGACAGGCCGACCGGAATTCCGTCGAGAATCCGCTTCAGCGCACCGACCGAGGGGTTCACCTTGCCCGCCTCAATCAGCGAGATGGTCGAGTTGGTGACATCGGCTTTTTTCGCCAGAAGCCGCTGCGACAGCCCGGCGCGTTCGCGCAAAGTTCGCAGCCGCCCGCCTATATCAAGGTCCATATCTCGATCCGCCGTGTTGTGGATGTTGATTATTCAATAACACTGGCCCACTGCGACCTGCAATATCAAGGCAGTACGCCCTGCAAAAAACAGACTATTTTTGCCATCCCGAAACACTCTACGGTCGCTCAAAGCCCGGATTTCGGACTTACGACTCACCCCCGCTCTTGTTGAAAGGAAACAAGATGTCGAACGCAGACCTGTCCGCCCGTCGTGAAGCCGCCATCGCCCGAGGCGTTGGCGTTCAAACCCAGATCTATGCCGAACGCGCCCAGAACGCCGAGGTCTGGGACGTTGAAGGCAATCGTTATATCGACTTTGCCGCCGGCATCGCGGTGCTGAACACCGGCCATTGCCACCCCAAGGTGATGGCGGCCGTGACGGAACAGATGGGCCGCTTTACCCATACCTGCCACCAGATCCTGCCCTATGCCCCCTATGTCCGGCTGGCCGAACGGCTGAACGCCCGCGTGCCCGGTGATTTCGACAAGAAAACCGTCTTTGTCACCACCGGCGCCGAGGCAGTCGAGAACGCCATCAAGGTTGCCCGCGTCGCCACCGGACGCCCCGCCGTCATCGCCTTTGGCGGCGGCTTCCACGGCCGCACCTTCATGACGATGAGCCTGACCGGCAAGGTCGCGCCCTACAAGATCGGCTTTGGCCCGATGATGCCGGATGTCTATCACATCCCGTTCCCGGTCGAGCTGCACGGCGATACGGTCGCGGCAACGCTGGAATCGCTGAACCGGCTGTTCAAGGCCGATCTCGACCCGGAGCGCGTTGCCGCCTTCATCATCGAACCGGTACAGGGCGAAGGTGGCTTCTACCCCGCCCCCGCCGAGCTGATGCGCGCGCTGCGCAAGATCTGCGACGACAACGGCATCGTGATGATCGCGGACGAGGTGCAGACCGGGTTCGCCCGCAGCGGCACGCTGTTCGCGATGGAGGCCTATGACGTCGCCGCCGACATCACCACCATGGCCAAGGGTCTGGGTGGCGGCCTGCCGATCTCGGCGGTGACCGGGCGCGCCGATCTGATGGACGCCGCCATCCCCGGCGGCTTGGGCGGCACCTATGGCGGCAACCCGCTGGGCGTGGCTGCCGGCAATGCCGTGCTCGACGTGATCGAAGAAGAAAACCTCTGTGCCCGCGCCAATGAACTGGGGGGGCGGTTGCGCCAGCGGCTTGAGGCCATTCGCGCCACCACGCCGCAAATCATCGACGTGCGCGGCCCCGGCATGATGGTCGCGGTCGAGTTCAACACCGCGGACGGCAGCGCGCCGAGCCCCACATTCACCAACTCCGTCCGGCTGGAGGCGGAAAAACGCGGGCTGATCCTGCTGACCTGCGGTGTTTATGGCAACGTCATCCGCTTCCTCGCACCGCTGACCATCGAGGACGCGGTTTTCGCCGAGGCGCTGGATATTATCGAAGCCTCGATCACAGCCGCGAAGGAAGCATGATGATGGCCGAACAGGCGAAATTCCCAACTGCACGGCCGCTGAAAGACCCCAGCCTGCTGGAGCCCCGCGCCTATGTGAACGGCGTGTGGATCAGCAAGGACAAGACCTTTGCGGTGCACGACCCGGCAACCGGGGACTGCATTGCCCATGTGGCGGATCTGGATGCAGCAGATGCCGCCGCCGCGATCGACGCCGCCCATACCGCACAGCCCGGCTGGGCGGCATGGACCGGCAAGGAACGCGCCGCCGTGCTGCGGCGCTGGTTCGATCTGATGGTCGAGAACGCCGACGATCTGGCCACCATCCTGTGCGCCGAAATGGGCAAGCCCTGGGCGGAATCGCGGGGCGAGATCCTGTACGGGGCCGCCTTCATCGAATGGTTCGCCGAAGAGGCCAAGCGCATCTATGGCGACGTGATCCCGGGCCACCAGCGCGACAAACGCATCGTGGTGTTGAAACAGCCCATCGGCGTGGTCGGCTCGATCACGCCGTGGAACTTCCCCAATGCGATGATCGCGCGCAAGGTCGCCCCGGCGCTGGCCGCCGGGTGCAGCTTTGTCGCGCGGCCCGCAGAACTGACCCCGCTTTCGGCCACGGCGATGGCGGTGCTGGCCGAGCGCGCGGGCGTCCCCGCCGGGGTGTTCAACGTGATCCCCGGCAGCGATGCGGCAGGCGTCGGGCAAGAACTGTGCGCCAACCCCAAGGTCGCCAAGATCACCTTTACCGGCTCGACCCGCGTGGGGCGCATCCTGATGCAGCAAAGCGCGGCGACGATCAAGAAACTGTCGTTGGAACTGGGCGGCAACGCCCCCTTCATCGTGTTCGACGACGCCGATCTGGAGGCTGCTGTCGAAGGCGCGATGATCGCCAAATACCGCAACAACGGCCAGACCTGTGTCTGCGCCAACCGGATCTATGTGCAGGCGGGTGTCTATGACGCCTTTGCCGAAAAGCTGCGTGAAAAGGTTGGCGCGCTGAAACCCGGCAACGGGTTTGACGCAGGCGTGACCACCGGCCCGCTGATCAACGAGGCCGCCGTCGCCAAGGTCGAACGTCATATCGCCGACGCCGTGGAAAAAGGCGCCAAGGTGATCGAGGGCGGCCAGCGGTCGAATCTGGGTGGTACCTTTTTCCGCCCCACGGTGCTGACCGGGGCGAAACCGGGCATGGCCGTGGCCAAGGAAGAAACCTTTGGCCCGCTGGCGCCGCTGTTCCGGTTCGAGGACGAGGCGGATGTGATCGCCATGGCCAATGACAGTGAATTCGGGCTGGCCGCCTATTTCTACAGCCGCGACATGGCGCGCGTCTGGCGCGTGGCCGAGCAGCTGGAAACCGGCATGGTCGGCATCAACACCGGCCTGATCTCGACCGAGCTGGCGCCCTTTGGCGGCGTCAAGCAATCGGGGCTGGGCCGCGAAGGGTCAAAATACGGGATCGAGGATTACCTCGAGTTGAAATACCTCTGCATGGGCGAGATCGCCTAAGCTGGCCCCCCGGCGGTTGCCTGCCCCTCTCCCCGGCAGGCAACCGCCCTTTTATCGCCACCCCGCTCAGACCAAAGACCGCACCGAGCAATTCCGTTTTCACAGACAATAAATCCGTTATCAAAAACATCCGCCTTGTTGCGCATGGAAAAAGCGCGCCGCCAAGGCGACGCGCTCTTTTCTAGTGTCCTACAGCGGCCTGTGGCCTGATCAGTCCAGATCGAACCGGTCGGCATCCATCACCCGATTCCAGGCGGCAACAAAGTCCTGCACGAACTTCTCCGTGTTGTCGCTCTGGGCATAGACTTCGGACAGGGCCCGCAATTGCGAGTTGGAGCCGAACAGCAGATCCACCCGCGTTCCGGTCCACTTCACCTCGCCGCTTTTGCGATCGCGCCCTTCGAACACCGACGCATCATTCGCAACCGGCGCCCAGTCGGTGCCCATATCCGTCATGTTGACGAAAAAGTCGTTGCTCAACACGCCCACACGGTCAGTCAGAACCCCATGCGCTGTCCCGCCATGATTGGCACCCAGAACCCGCAACCCGCCGATCAGCACCGTCATCTCGGGCGCGGTCAGGCCCAAAAGCTGCGCGCGATCCACCAACAGCTCTTCGACCGGAACGGTGTATTCCGTCTTCAGATAGTTGCGGAACCCGTCCGCGACCGGCTCCAACACGTCAAAGCTGTCCACATCGGTTTGCTCTTGGCTGGCATCGCCGCGCCCGGTGGAGACCGGAACGCTGACGTCAAACCCGGCCTCTCTGGCGGCCAGTTCGATTGCCGCCGCGCCACCGATCACGATCAGATCGGCCATCGAGACGGGTTTGCCGCAGCCCTTTTGCACGCCACCCAAGGTATCCAGAACCCTTGCCAGTTGCTCTGGCTGGTTGACCGCCCAATCCTTTTGCGGCGCAAGCCGGATGCGCGCGCCATTGGCCCCGCCGCGCTTGTCCGACCCGCGGAAGGTCGCGGCCGAGGCCCAGGCCGTCTGCACCAGTTCCGCCACCGTGAGGCCGGTTGCAAGGATCTGGGCCTTGAGGCCGGTCACATCAGCGCCCGACAGCGGTGTGCCCACCGGGATCGGATCTTGCCAGATCAGTTCTTCGTCCGGCACCTCGTCCCCGAGATAACGCGTCTTCGGCCCCATGTCGCGGTGGGTCAACTTGAACCACGCGCGGGCAAAGGCATCGGCGAATTCCGCCGGGTTGGCATGGAAATGGCGCGAGATCTTTTCATAGGCCGGGTCCATGCGCATCGCCATATCGGCGGTCGACATGAAGATCGGCACCCGTTTCGACGGATCTTCGGCGTCGGGCGCCATGTCCTCCTTCTGGATATCCTTCGGGGTCCAGACCCAGGCACCGGCGCGACTTTTCACCAGTTCCCAGTCATATTTGAACAGAACGTCGAAGTATCCCATGTCCCATTTGATCGGGTTCGCCGTCCAGGCGCCCTCCAACCCGCTGGTGATGGTGTCGCGGCCCTTGCCGCTGCCATAGCTGCTGAGCCAGCCAAGCCCCATCGCCTCCAGCGGCGCGGCTTCCGGCTCGGGTCCGACATGGGCGGCATCGCCCGCACCGTGCATCTTGCCAAAGGTGTGGCCCCCGGCGGTCAGCGCGACGGTCTCGTAATCATCCATCGCCATGCGGGCAAAGGTTTCGCGGATATCACGGCCCGATTTGATCGGATCCGGTTCGCCATCCGGGCCTTCGGGGTTCACATAGATCAGGCCCATCTGCACCGCAGCAAGTGGGTTTTCCAGATCCCGATCGCCGGAATAGCGGCTGTTTGCCTTGTCGCTGGTCGCCAGCCATTCGTCCTCGGCACCCCAATAGATATCTTCCTCGGGCCCCCAGACATCGGCACGGCCACCGGCAAAGCCAAAGGTGTCAAAGCCCATGGATTCCAACGCACAGTTGCCCGTAAGGATGATCAGGTCGGCCCATGAAATCGCGTTGCCGTATTTCTGCTTGATCGGCCACAACAGGCGGCGCGCCTTATCGAGGTTGCCATTGTCGGGCCACGAGTTGAGCGGCGCGAACCGTTGCTGCCCGGTGCCAGCGCCACCGCGACCATCGCCGGTGCGATAAGTGCCCGCGCTGTGCCACGCCATGCGAATGAACAGCCCGCCGTAATGGCCATAATCGGCTGGCCACCAGTCCTGACTGTCGGTCATCAGCGCATAGAGATCTTGCTTGATCGCCTTGAGATCAAGCGCCTTGAACGCCGCGCCATAGTCGAAATCCTGCCCCATCGGATCGGACTCGACCCCGTTCTGGTGCAGGATTCGCAGGTTCAGCTGGTTCGGCCACCAGTCGCTGTTCATCCGGGCGCCGAAGGTCGTCGTTGCCCCGTGCATGACCGGGCATTTGCCGCCTGCTCCGCTATCGTTTCCGTCCATAACTCTCTCCCAACATTTCTGTGGTCACTAAAATTACCGAAGGGCGGCACCGGTCGGATCACATCACGACATCAAGGCCACGCGCCGCTTCTCTGGAACCATTCTAACAAATCCACGTCATTGGTATAAGTTCTATTTACTGATCACTATGATAGCTTTTGATTATGGAATGCTTCCCAAATCGAACCCGCACCGGCGTAAGGGCAGGTCTTTGCGGCGATCTCTGGCCTCCTCGCACATCCCTTGAACATTTCGCCGGATGCATGGCGGATGCCCCCACAGCGCGCGCCGAAGGCTCTTCACCATCCCCGGGTGAGCCTATATCAAGGGTCCGTTGATCCCGGACCGTCGCCGTAGGATTCTGGCGAAGTCGGTTGATTCGCGAAATCGCAGGAGAGTGACCGAAGATGCCCTCAATGCCACAAGCAGAGATGAGAACGGGAACGTTCCACAAGCCAGGTCAAGGTCTTCAGGCGATCGGCCCGCGCGCGATACGGGCGGTGTTCGGGGCGCTTGCGCTGAGCCTGCTGTGCGGGGCGCCCGCCACAGCCGAGACCCGCTTTGAGGCGCTGCTGGAGAAATTCGGCAAGCCCAGCGCCGACAGCGGCATCTATCATTCCAATGGCCGGATCGAGGCGCAGACAGTTGATGTCGCGTCGAAATACGCAGGACGCATCGATTCGGTCACCGCGCAGGAGGGCGATCTTCTGGCGGCAGGCGATCCCATTGCACAGATCGAAACTGCCGATACACGCGCCAAGCTGAATGGCGCCAAGGCTACCGTGCTGCGCGCCCGCGCCGCCAAGGCGGTGTCAGAGGCGACGCTGATGCAGGCGCAAAGCACGCTTGCGGTGGCGCAGACCAATTATGAACGCACGGTCAAGCTGCACAACAGCGGCACCACGGCGCAAAGCGTGCTGGACGACGCGACCAACGCCCTGAACAGCGCCAAGGCCTCGGTCGCGATGGCCCGGGCCCAGATCAGCGATGCCGAGGCCATGATCGCGGCCAGCGAGGCGGATGTGCAACAGGTGCAACTGGCGCTGGACGATCTGACCATCACGTCGCCACTGCGCGGTCGCGTTCTGTACCGGCTGCATGAGCCAAGCGAAGTTGTCGCGGCGGGAACCCCGGTTGTCACGCTGCTCGACCTGACCGATGTCTATATGAATATCTACCTGCCGGCTGCGGTGGTGGGGCGACTGGCCGTGGGCGACGAGGCCCGGCTGATCCTTGACCCGATCCCGGATATCGTGGCCCCCGCGCGGATCACCTTCATCTCGCCCGGGGCGCAGTTCACCCCCAAAAGCGTCGAGACCGCCGAACAACGTGAAGAGCTGGTCTTTCGCGTCAAGCTGACCGTGCCGCGGGCCCTGCTGGAAAAATACGAAGCTCAAATCAAGACAGGGGTGCGCGGAATCGGATTCGTCCGCACCGCGCCGGATGCAGAGTGGCCGGCGCATCTTCAGGTCAAGATACCGGATTGATCCGCCATGGAGATCGTGGCCCAGCTCAAGAACGTGTCGCACCGCTATAAGGCCACTGCGGCACTTAGCGATGTCTCGCTGGATATTCCTGCGGGGCAGATGGCCGGGCTGATCGGGCCGGACGGGGTGGGCAAATCGACCCTGTTGGGGCTGGTCTCCGGTGTGCGCAAACTGCAACGCGGTGACGTGACCGTGCTCGGGCACGACATGAGCAACCGGCGCGCACGCGGCGCGCTGGGCGCGCGCATCGCCTATATGCCGCAGGGTCTGGGGCGGAACCTTTATCCGACGCTGAGCGTGCGCGAGAATCTCGATTTCTTCGGGCGGTTGTTTGGGCAGAAACCGCGCGAACGGGCGGCCCGGATTGACATGCTGCTCGACGCCACCGGCCTCGCCCCGTTTCCCGACCGGCCTGCGGGCAAACTGTCGGGCGGGATGAAACAAAAGCTGAGCCTGTGCTCGGCGCTGATCCATGATCCGGACCTGCTGATCCTTGACGAGCCGACCACCGGGGTCGATCCGCTGTCGCGGCGTCAGTTCTGGGATCTGATCGACCGTATTCGTGAAAACCTCAGCGACATGAGCGTGCTGGTCGCCACCGCCTATATGGAAGAGGCCGAGCGTTTCGACTGGCTTGCGGCGATGAACGACGGGGCGGTGATCGCCACCGGCACCCCCGCCAAGCTGCGCGCCGATACCGACAGCACAACGCTGGAAGATGCCTTTGTCAAACTGCTACCCGGCTCGGCGGCACAGGACGCTGGCGTCACCCTGCGCCCCCGGGTCGCGCAGGACAACGCTGTTCCCGCAATCGAGGCTTCGGGGCTGACCAAGACATTCGGTACGTTCACCGCCGTGGACAATGTCAGCTTCAACATCCCAGAAGGCGAGATTTTCGGCTTCCTCGGCTCCAACGGCTGCGGCAAATCAACTACGATGAAGATGCTGACGGGGCTTTTGACCCCAAGCGCCGGAGAGTCCAAGCTGTTCGGCAAGCCGCTGCGCGCCGGCGACATGCAGGCCCGGCAGGACATCGGGTATATGTCGCAAAGCTTCTCGCTCTATGGCGAGCTGACCGTGCGCCAGAACCTTGACCTGCACGCCAAGCTCTATGACCTTCCCGCCGATCGCCGCGCCGCGCGGGTGGCCGAGGTTATTGACGAATTCGATCTCGCTGATGTGACCACGGCGATGCCCGAAAGCCTGCCGCTCGGCATCCGACAACGGCTGCAACTGGCCGTCGCGGTGATCCACCAACCGCGCATCCTGATCTTGGACGAACCCACCTCGGGCGTCGATCCGGTGGCGCGGGACAGTTTTTGGCGCAAGCTGATCTCGCTGTCGCGCGACGGTGGGGTGACGATCTTTATCTCGACCCACTTCATGAACGAGGCGGAACGCTGCGACCGGATTTCGCTGATGCATGCGGGCCGTGTGCTAGAGGTGGGATCGCCGTCCGAAATCGTCGAACACCACGGCGTCGCCACGCTTGAAGACGCCTTTATTCAACGGTTGGAAGCCGCCTCTGCCCCCGAGGCGGAGGCCGCGAAAGCCGCCAGCACGACGGCACACCCCGCGATCACGGTCAAGGCAGAGCCACAGGGACCGCTGCGCTCCTCGGCAACCCGGCTCTGGGCGCAGACATGGCGCGAGGGGCTGGAACTGGCCCGCGACCCGATCCGCATGTTCTTTGCGCTGGCCGGGCCGATCCTGCTGATGATCACCATGGGCTTCGGGATTTCCTTTGACGTCAACAAGCTCAGCTTTGCCGCCAACGATCAGGACCACAGCCCCGAAAGCCGCCGCCTGATTGAGGGGTTCAGCTCGATCCCGCAATTCGACGAGCAGCCCGGTTTCTCGACTATAGACGAGTTGAACACCCGGATGGGCAAGGGCGATCTGACCATCGCGCTGGAGATTCCCGACGGGTTTGGCAAGGCGCTGCATCAGGGCACCACCGTGCCGGAGCTGTCACTGTGGATCGACGGCTCGATGCCGTTCCGGGCCGAGACCGCACGCGGCTACACGCTCGGGCTGCTGTCCTGGTTCTCTGATCTGATCAAGGCCGAACGCGGCCAAAGCACCACCAGCTCGGTTTCGATCGAAACCCGGTTCATGTTCAATCAGGCGTTCAAAAGCGCCTATGCCATGGTACCCTCGATGCTGATGCTGATCCTGTTGCTGATCCCCGCGATCATGTCCACCATCAGCGTCGTGCGCGAGAAAGAGACCGGCACAATCGCCAATTTCCGCTCGACCCCGGTGCGGCGCGTCGAATTTCTGGTCGGCAAGCAGCTGCCCTATATTGCGGTGGCGACCGTCAGTTTCTGGATGATGATGGCGCTGGGGCACTGGCTGTTCGAGCTTCCCTTCACCGGCTCGCTTGCAGCGCTTACGGTGGCCGCCCTGCTGTATGTCACCGCCACCACAGGGATCGGACAGGTGGTTTCGGCCTTTACCCGCACCCAGGTCGCCGCCGTCTTTGCCACCGCGGTCATCTCGATCATCCCGACGGTGAATTTCTCCGGCCTGATCACGCCGGTCTCGACGCTGGGCCCCTCGGCGCGGGCGTTCGGGTTGTCCTTTCCCGGCGCATGGTTCCAGCCGGTTTCGGTCGGCGTCTACCTCAAGGGCTTCGGTTTTGGCGACATCGCGCCGAATCTGGCGGTGCTGGCGCTATTCTGCCTCGCCTATCTGGCGCTCGCCGCGCTGGCGCTGCGCAAGCAGGAGGCCTGAGATGCTCCGCTCCCTGCTCAACACCTTGCGCCTGACCGTCAAGGAGCTGCGCGCCCTGCGCGGCGACAAGGTGATGATCGTGTTGATCGTCTATATCTTCAGCCTCGCGGTCTGGATGGTCTCGATGGCGGCCTCGACCGAGGTCAACGACCTCTCGGTCGCCGTGGTGGACGAGGATCACAGCCCGCTTTCGGCACGGCTGATCGATTCGATCCAGGAGCCGCTTTTCGCCCCGCCCGCGCTGATCCCACCGGAGACGGCAGAACAGGCACAGATCGACGGCGACTATGTCATCGTCGTGAGCATCCCGCCGAACTTTGAACATGACCTGCGCGCGGGGCATACAACGACACTGCTGCTGTCGGTGGATGCGACCGCCGTGGCCTTTGCCGGCAATGGCGCGACCTATATGACCTATTTGCTGTCGGAGGCGATCACCGACTATCTGCAACCGGGAACCGCCGACAGTTCGCTGGTCGATGTCGTCTTTCGCAACCGCTTCAACCCCAATCTGCGCGCCGCGTGGTTCAGTTCTGTCATGCAGCTGATGAACAACGTGACGATCCTGATGCTGATCCTGTCCGGCTCCTCGATGATCCGCGAACGCGAACATGGCACCATTGAACATGTTCTGGTGATGCCTGTGCGCCCGCATGAGATTGTGCTGTCCAAGATTCTGGCGATGGGGCTGGTGATCCTGTTCTCCTCGGTGGCGAGCCTGATCCTTGTGGTGCAGGGGGCGATGGGGGTGCCGGTGGCGGGGTCGCTCGGGCTCTATATCTTTGGCACGGCGATCTATGTCGTGGCGATCGGCTCACTGGGGTTGATGCTGGCCAGCTTCACACACAACATGGGCCAGTTCGGGCTGTTGGTGCTTCCGGTCATCGTCATCCTTCTCCTGCTCTCAGGGGGCCTGACACCGCTGGAGTCCATGCCCGACTGGCTGCGTTACGTGATGTTGTGGGTCAACCCGTCGGCCCATTTCGCGTCCTTCGCGCAGTCCGTGCTCTATCGCGGCAGCGGTCTCGCGCTGGTCTATCCCGAACTGCTGGCAATCGCCGCGATGGCGCTAGTCTCGCTGACGATGGTGCTGTCGCGGTTCCGCAAGATCCTGTCCTGATCCGGCTCAGACCCGGCGCGCCATCCTGCCCCGGCCCCCCGCCCCAGCCAACCGAGGGCGGGCGGTTCGGCGCACCCCTGTCACGCGATTGTTCTCACGACAAACCCAGCCGCAGCGCTGAACAGCAAAGATCGGCAAACACTGCCGCGCGATATGAAGGTGAGGATGGTGGCGTCCACCACCACACAAAACCCTTGTAAATCATACTACTAAGGTGGTGCGGTGGTGGACCGAGAGGGATTCGAACCCCCGGCCCCCTGATTCGTAGTCAGGTACTCTATCCAGCTGAGCTATCGGTCCACTGCGGCGTGAATTACCCTCGCCCCCATGGGTTTGCAACCCATTTCTGGCGATTTCTTCATCCTTTTTCACGCGATCGCGTTCAGCCCGCCGACATCTCCAGCGCCGACATGGATCGGGGCAGGCGAATGGCAAAAACCGTGCCCTCCGGCCCGCTGCGGGCAAGCTCCAGCGTGCCGCCGTGGCCGCGCATCAATTCGGCCGAAATCGCAAGCCCCAGACCGGCGCCCCCGGCGCGGGCACCACCGCGAAACGGCGTGAACAGGTTCTCACGCGCCTTTGCCGGCAGGCCGGGGCCGGTATCGGCGATCTCGATCCACCAATCGTCATCCTCCTCGCGCGCGCTCAGGCTCACTGTGCCGGGGCGGCGGGTGGCCTCGATCGCCTGACAGGCATTGCGCACCAGATTGAGCAGCACACGATACAGCTGTTCCGGGTCTGCCCGCACCTTGAGGTCAGAGGGCACGGTATTGTGCAGCACGACCGCCCCATCGCCCACGGCCATCCGTTCGCTTTCGATCACATCCTCGGCGATGGCGGCCAGCCCGATCATGCGCAGCGCCGGCGGCGCCTCCTCGGCGCGACCAAAGGCCAGCGTGCTTTCGCACAGGGTCACCGCGCGGGTGATCGAATTGACCAGCTTGGGCGCCAGCCGCCGCACGCGGGGGTCTTCGCTCATCTCGATCCGGTCGGTGAACAACTGCGCGCTGGTCAGGATATTGCGCAGATCATGGCTGACTTTGGCCACCGCCTCGCCCAGTTGCGCCAGCCGCTCGCGCTGTTTCAGCAACTGCGTCAGCTCGATCTGCAGCGTCCTCAGCGCCTCTTCGGCCTCGCGCAACTCGCTCACCCCGGCGTTGGGCTGGATGATCCCGCGCGCATCCTCGGGCGCGGCGGCATAGCGTTTCATATAGCCCACCACGCCCTTGATCGGCCGCACCAGAAAGCGCTGCACCGCCACAAACAGCAGCAGCGCCGTAAAGACCGAGATCACCGCCGACAGCAGCAGCACGCGCAGCCCATAGTCGATCATCGCCACCCGCAGCGGCGCGGTCTCCATCGTCACCTCGATCAGCCGCCCGGCATCGCGGGTCGGGGCCCCGATCACCCGCACGATCTGATTTTGCGGCGTGAAAAGACGCTTCAAGGCGTCGCGGATCAGCGTGATCGCCCCGGCATCGCGCAGATCATAGGTTTCCGAGATCGGTTCCGGGATCGGCGAGGACAGCATCAACTGGCGCATCTCGTCGCGCCGCAGCACGACGTTGAGTACCTGCGCATTGCGCAACAGCTCTGCCTCCAGATCGGTCCCCAGCATGTCGTCGGCCAACAGCGCCATCGACGCAATCTGCGCCCGCTCCAGCCGGTCGTTCAGGTAATCGACCCGAAACCGGGCGATCGACGGCACAAAGATCAACACCTCGGCCAGCATCACAAAGACCGTGGTCAGGATCAGAAATCGCCCCGAGAGCGTATTCAGCATGCAGCCCTTTCCCGGTCAGGGCAGCCACCTTTGAACCGCCCGGACCACCCGTTTGACCACCTGATTATCAAACAGTCTGGGTGAGAAATAGGCCCCCGCAACCCGTTTGTTAAGTTCGCCGATGCTCGGATAGGGTGCAACCATCGCCGCGACCTGCCCCATCTTCAGCCGATTGGCCAGCGCCAGCGCCCACAGAGAGATCAACTCGCCCGCCTGATGGCCCACGATGCTCGCCCCCACGGGGCGGCCCTTGACCACCATAACCTTGGCGAATCCGCCGGTCTTGCGCTCAGCAACCGCCCGGTCGTTATGGGCATAGTCAAACCGCACGACCTCCAGCTTGTCGCCGTGGATCTCGCGCGCCTCGGCCTCGCTTAGCCCCACTTGCGCCAGTTCCGGATCGCTATAGGTCACGCGCGGGATATGCGCATCCGTCGCCCGCGACGGCAGACCGAACAGGGCGGAGCGGATGATGACGCCCGCATGATAGCCCGCCACATGGGTGAATTGCAGCCCGCCGGCCACGTCGCCAATGGCATAGACGCTGCGGTTGCTGCTGCGCAGCCCGGCGTCCACGCGAATCCCGGTCTTGGTGGTCTCGATCCCCGCCGCCGTCAGGTTCAGCCGCTCGGTATTGGCCCGCCGCCCCACCGCCACCAGCAGGTGAGAGCCAGCAAACACCCGCCCGTCCTGCGCCGCGACCTCAATCGCGCCCGGCTGGCCAGAAACTCGCGCCACCAAGGCGCCCTCGGCAAAGGCGACACCCTCGGCGCGCAATCGCCCGGTGACCAGATCCGCAAGTTCGGGATCATCACGCCCCAACGCGCGCGCCCCTTCGATCACCGTCACCTTGCAGCCCAGCCGCACATGGGCCTGTGCCATTTCCATCCCGATTGGCCCGCCGCCGATGATCAGCAGATGCTCGGGCGCCTCGCGCAGATCGAACAACGTCTCGTTGGTCAGATAGGGCACATCACCCAGCCCCGGAATCGGCGGCACCAGCGGCGACGAGCCGGTGGCAATCACCACCCGCCGCGCCCGGATCAGATGATCGCCTGCCTGCACCTCATGCGGCGAGACAAACCGCCCATACTCCCGGATCACCCGTACACCGAATCCCTCGAACCGGGTCTGGCTGTCCATCGGCGCGATCTGCGCCACCACATCGGCGACGTGTTCCATCACCGCGCCATAGTCCACCTGCGGCACCACATTGGCGATGCCAAAGACCTCTGCCGTCGCCTGCCCATGCGCCACCTTGCCCGCCGACAGCAGCGCCTTGGAGGGGACACAGCCGTAATTCAGGCAATCGCCGCCCATCCGGTGACCTTCCAGCAGCACCACATCGGCCCCCATCTGCGCCGCACCCGACGCCACCGACAGCCCGCCAGAGCCGGCGCCAATCACCAGAAGGTCGGTTTTGATCCGTTTCATATCGCTCATACCTCTTTGCCTCCGCGCAGCGCCTTGATCACGATCGGCAACGCCGCCAGCGCACAAAGGCCCAAAATCGGCCCCATGATGTAGGGTTCCCAGATCAGTGACAGATCCGGGCTTTCACCTCGGGCGAACACCTCACCCAGCCCGACCCCGATCCAGGTAAAGACCAGCGCGCCGGGGACGATCCCCAGCACCGTGGTCCACAGGAAATTCCAGAATCGCACACCGACCAGCGCCGGCAGCAGGTTGGCGACAAAGAACGGCACCGCCGGCACCAGCCGCAACAGCAACAGAACGCTGACCTCATGTTCGCGCAGCCCGGCGCGCAATCGCTGCATCCGCCCTTCCGAGGCATCGATTCGCGCGCTCAACGCCGCCCCGGCGCCCCAACGCGCCACAAGAAAGATCACTGCCGCGCCGGTCGACGCGGCCATCACGTTGAACACCGTTCCCAGCCCCAGACCGAACAGGAACCCGCCCGTCATCGAAGCCACCGCCGCTCCGGGCAGTGAAAACGCCACGATCAGCACATAGACGGCGACAAAGCTCAGCGCGAGCCCGGCGAAATTGCCATCGCGAAAGGCGATCAGCGCCTCGCGGTTGTCGCGCAGCGTGTCGAAACTCAGATCATCGCCCAGTGTCAGCGCACCGAATGCCGCCCCCAATAGAATCACGGCCAGTGGGATATGGCGCAGCCACCTGCGTGCGCGAGGGGTCATCATCTGTTGCGTCTTTGTCATCTTGCCGCCTGTTCCTGTTGCCTGCCCCCAAAGTGCGCCGCACACCCGAAAAGAAACAGGGGCCTCACGCGGGGGTGATGGGTCTGGGGGAATTCGTGACAAATCCCGCAATCCGGCCCGGGTTTGAAACATTCCCGCGGTTGATGTCGCGTAAATTGTTGCAGGACTCGGAGCGAAAGCCGGTCTGTGGGGTTTGACTTACCCGGCTACTGCCCGTAAAGGACGGGCTCTGAACATGACCGGGCGGCGAATCCGCGCTGCACCCGAAGTGCTATACTGGAGACGGAGCGATGAAACGCACCTTTCAACCCTCGAACCTGGTCCGCAAGCGGCGCCATGGCTTCCGCGCCCGCATGGCCACCAAGGCCGGTCGCAAAATCCTGAACGCACGCCGCGCTCGCGGCCGCAAATCGCTGAGCGCGTAACGCCTCAGTCAGGTTCCTATGACGACGATACCGCCGGAGGCCCCCGAGACCAACACGGGGACAACGCCCTCGGCGGTTTCGTCGTGTCTACAGAGCACTAAACGCTCTCCGCTTCCGATCCTGCGCAAGCGGGCGGAATTTCTTGCCGCATCCCGCGCCCGGAGACAGGCCACAGCCACCATGGTGGTGCAGGCGCGTCGCCGACCCCCGGATGATGCGGCCAGCGGTATTCGCGTGGGCTTTACCTGCTCTAAAAAGGTCGGCAATGCCGTCGCCCGCAACCGTGCCAAGCGCCGGCTGCGTGAGGCCGCGCGCGCGATTCTGCCAGAGCTGGGCCATGACGGCTGGGATTACGTCCTGATCGGGCGCCGCGACACAACCGCCGCAGCCCCCTTTGAGACGCTACTGGGCGATCTTAGATATGCGGTGACGAAACTCAACGCTCCCCGCAAGAAGCCCCAGCCATGACCCCCCTAGCCCACCTTGCCGCCCTTCCGGTCCGCGCCTACCGACTGATCTTTTCGCCCTGGGTCGGGCACAACTGCCGCTACCAGCCGACCTGCAGCGCCTATGCGCTCGAGGCGCTGGAAAAACACGGTGCGATCAAAGGCAGCTGGCTGGCGCTGCGCCGCATCGGCCGCTGCCACCCGTTCGGCAGCGACGGCTACGACCCGGTGCCGGACCCCAAGACCAAGGATCGGGAGTGACCGCGCCGACGTGCTAGTCCTCGAACGGTTTCACCCGTCGCACCCGGTACAACCCGCGCCCCTCGACCCGCGCCTCCAGTTCGTCGGGCTCCATCACTCGGTATAGCGCCTCCACCGCAAGCGCGGCGGTGATCTCCACCGGCTCCAACTCGAATCGGTCGCGTTTAAAGCTGCCCGGCGCCGCCACCGTCGCCAATTGGTCCAGCGCATCGCCCCCCACCATAATCGCCCCGTCGAAATCGACCGAGCGCAGGTCGGCCCTGGTGAAATCAGCCCCAAGAATCACCGTGCCGCGAAAGGTCGATGCGGCCAGACTGGCCGCGCTGAAATCAGCCTCGACCAAGGCCGCCCTGTCGAATTGCAGCGCCAGCCCGTTCACCCCCGCGAACCCGGGCCGCAGCAGATAGGCACCGCTGAAATCGGCCCCCGAGAGGTTGCTGTCATAGGAGGCATCGCCGCGCTGGAACGGGGCTTTCACCACAGGCCCGGGCACCGAGGCGAAGGAGACATCGCGCAGATGCGCGTTGCGAAAGCGCGCGCTATACAGCGACGCACCGCCGAAATCGCATTCGAACAACTGACCAAACGACAGGTCGGCATAGCTGAACTGCCCCAGTTGCGCCGAGACCCCCGGCAGAATCGACCCCGGCGCATAGGCATAGGACAGGTCCAGCCCATAGAATCCCAGTACCTCAAGGTCGCGAATGCCCGATTGCAGCAGCGCCGTCAGCAGTTGCCCGCGCTCGGGGCTGGCCGGGCGATCCACAAGGTCGAGCGTATCGCCCCGGTCCGCGCCCCAGCCAAACGTCTCGCCCATGGCGGCCAGCGTTTTTGGCAAATCCTCCCGCCGCCGCTCCATCGCCGCGCGCAGAATCGCGGATTGATCCTCGCTGCGAATGCCCCCAAGCAGAAAGCGATAGGGCCGCGTCGCCCGGCTGGCCGCACCGATCCGCATGATCAGGCCAAGGTCGAGGTCTTGCAGTGGCACAAGCACCGGGATCGCCCCGTCCGCGCTCCGCCCCCCGGCGCCGGTCTCGGGCACGCCCTGCGCCAGCATCACCCGGTCCACCGCCGCGCCCAACTCGGCGGCGATGGCGGTGATCTCGACGACAAGCTGCGCATTGCGGGCCGCCTCGGCCAGTTGGACGGTATAGGTGTCCAGCGTGATCTGCTGGTCGATGCGGGTGTTTTGCTCGGCCAAAAGCTGCGACTGGTCCTGCAACAACTGGTTCTGCCGGAACAAAAGCGCGGTGCCCGACAGCGCCGCCATGGCCGCGATCAGCGCGGTGAGCGAGCCGATGATCCAGCGCCGCGTCGATATCCACGCGTAACGCGCCAGCGCCATATGCGCCAGATCGCGCGCCGCCTCAGTCGCCCGCAACGGGTTGCGGTCCACCGCACTGCGCGCCACCTCGGCCAGCGGCTCGGCAAAGCTTTCCAATTCGGAGCGGGCAAAACCGAACAGCCGCCGCATCAAGGGTTTGCGGAACAAAAACAGCAACAGCCCGACCGCGCCGATGAACACCAGCGTAACAAGGAACACCAGCAGCAGGATGCCGGCCCAGTCCTCCAACAGGCCCAGCCCGGAAAACGCGATCAGGAACCCGGCAGCAGCCCCGAATCCGAAGATCAGCAGCCCCAGCGACCCTGCGGGCACCCGGGACCCTCCACGGCGAGGCGGGCTTGGGGGCGCGGGCGGCGCGTCGTACTCCTCCGGCATGGTCTCACCTGGATCACTGGTTCACGATATGGAACGCTATGCAAAGCCCCCCGCGGCTGACAAGCCTCATCTGCCCTGCCCGCCCGGTTTCAGGGGCCGCGTTTGGCTCCAAACCCCGGAGAATCACCGCAAAGGCCCCTCCAAGACCCGGTTTATTGCGCCCGAACCAAGCCACGACGCCCGGCGCTTGCCCGACCTCGTGAACTGCACTAAAGCCAACCCATGTTCGATGAAACCGATGATATTCACCCGCTGTTTCACGGCGCGCCCTCCTCGACGGAGTTCAAAAAGCTGCGCAAACGCATCGTCCGCGCCACCCGTGAGGCGGTCGAGCAATACGGCATGGTCGAACCCGGGGCACAGCGGCCGAAATGGCTGGTCTGCCTGTCTGGCGGCAAGGACAG
>JASJGL010000027.1:0-53154 GCA_033791545.1 Pseudodonghicola sp.
TGTCCCTCGTTCCACACTGGCGCCCAGGCCTTTTAGGCTTTGGGCGCTTTTTTCTTTTCGCGCGCGGGTCTAGGGTGCGGTCATGGCTGAATATTCTGACAAACTGTTGAAAGACATCCTGACGCGCACCCGGCGGATCGCCGTGGTGGGGGTCTCGCTCAACCCGGTGCGGCCAAGCTATTACGTCGCCCGCTATCTCTCGCTCAAGGGCTACGAGGTGATCCCGGTCAACCCGGGCCACGCCGGAAAAGAGCTTTTTGGTCAAACAGTTGTGGCCAGCTTGTCAGAGATCGACGGCGCGGTGGACATGGTGGATATCTTTCGCCGTTCCGACGCGGTGCCGCCCATCGTGGACGAGGCCTTGGCAGCTTTTCCCGAGTTGCAGACGATCTGGATGCAGATCGGCGTGGAAAACCCCGAGGCGGCCGCCAAGGCCGAGTCGCGGGGCGTGACGGTGATTCAGAATCGCTGTCCCAAGATCGAATATCAACGCCTGTTCGGTGAACTGCGCATGGGCGGGTTCGCCACCGGGGTGATTTCCTCAAAGCTTTGAAACAGGCGCAACGCGCGGGACCGCAAGGGCGGTTAACGCAGGTGCTGAGCGCCGTGTTTTTCCGCGCGCTGTTGCCGCGCGGCCTCGGGGCCGTGGTCGAGGCGGTCTGAAACGGGGAGTTTCACGGCTGTTTTGTACAGAACGCGGCGCGGGGACGGCACCCCTTTGGGCCGGATCGGGGGATTCGGGGCCGGTTTTGTACAAACCGGGGGATTTCGCGGGCCAAGGCAACGGGCGCTTGGGTAACGACGGTTAAGGCCCGGGGGCAGCCGCCGAGGGTCCAAGGCGTCAAGACTCGGGCAGCGATTCCGGAATTGCCCCGCAAAAGGCCCTAGGGTTTGCGCGCCGCTTTTTCGGCAATGCCGCTGGTGCCCTGACGGCGGGCGAGCTCATCCAGCACGTCTTGCAGCGGCACCTCGCGCGATTGCAGCATCACCAGCAGGTGATAGAGCGTATCGGCGGCCTCGGAGGTGAGGCGAGCGCGGTCGCCCTTGACCGCCTCGATGATTGCCTCGACGGCTTCTTCGCCGAATTTCTCGGCGCATTTCTCGGGGCCCTTGGCCAGCAGCTTGGCGGTCCAACTGCTGTCGGGGTCGGCCTTGGCGCGCTGGGCGATGGTTTCGGCAAGTTGGTCGAGCATATGCATCAGGCAAACTCCATCCGCATCGGGATCCCGGCGGCGGCCATGTAGTCCTTGGCCTCGTGAATGGTGAAATCGCCGAAGTGAAAGATCGAGGCGGCGAGCACGGCGCTGGCATGGCCTTCGGTCACGCCCTCGACCAGATGTTGCAGCGTGCCGACTCCTCCGCTCGCGATCACCGGCACCTGCACCGCGTCGGCGATGGCGCGGGTGAGCGGAAGGTTGAAGCCCGCCCTTGTACCGTCGCGGTCCATCGAGGTGAGCAGGATTTCCCCCGCGCCCTTGGCGGTGACGGTGCGGGCGAACTCGACCGCGTCGATGCCGGTGGCGCGGCGACCGCCATGGGTAAAGATTTCCCATTTGCCGGGGCTGACCGTCTTGGCGTCGATCGCCACCACGATGCATTGGCTGCCAAAGTGATCGGCGGCCTCGGCCACAACATCGGGGTTGGCCACGGCGGCGGAATTGAAGCTGACCTTGTCGGCCCCGGCCAGCAGCAGCGCGCGCACGTCGTCGCGGGTACGCACCCCACCGCCGACGGTCAGCGGGATATAGCATTGTTCGGCGGTGCGCTGGACCAGATCGTACATGGTGCCACGGTTTTCATGGGTGGCATGGATGTCGAGAAAGCACAGCTCGTCCGCGCCGGCGGCGTCATAGGCTTTTGCGGCCTCGACCGGATCACCGGCATCGATCAGATCGACGAAGTTGACGCCTTTGACCACGCGGCCATCGGCCACGTCGAGGCAGGGGATGATGCGGGTTTTCAGCATGTCCGCTCCTTTTGCTTGGGCTCTCTCCTAATCGCAAATTGGCGCCGATACCAGAGATGTGACTGGACCATTGCGTCGCGCCATGGCGACATGCGGGCATTAGGTTTTACCGAAAGGGATAGAGATGCGCGGACATATCATATTGGCAGCGGCGATTGCCGTGGTGGGAGCAGGACAGGCCATGGCGGGCGATCTGGTCCGGGTCAAGACCGGGAAAACGGTCGATGCGGCGATGAGCGCGTTGCAGGCGGCGGTCGAGGGGGCCGGGGCGACCGTGTTCGCGCGGGTCGATCACGCGGCCGGGGCCAAGATGGTCGATATGGATCTGGGCGAGGCGCAGGTGTTGTTCTTTGGCAATCCCAAGCTGGGCACGCCGGTGATGCAGGCCGACCCGCGCGCCGGGCTGTTCCTGCCGCTGCGGGTGCTGGCCTATGTGGATGGCGACGGGCAGGTCTGGCTTGCCTATCAAGACCCCAAGGAGATGCTGGAGGATCTGGATGTCGATGATGTGCCCGCCATCGGCATGATGCAGGGTGCGTTGGGCACGCTTACGGCGAAGGCGGCGGCTGAGTAATTGGCCGGGTAACTTGGCCAAGTAACAAGGCGGATAGCGGGGCGCGAAACCTAGCCGCGCAGCGCCGCCAGCGCCTGTTGCAGGTCGATGGCGCCATCATAAAGCGCGCGGCCCGAGATCGCGCCGTTAAGTGTCGCACCGCAGTCGCGCAGGGCGATCAGGTCAGCAACCGAGCTGACCCCGCCCGAGGCGATGACGGGAATTGAGACGGCGCGGGCCAGTGCGGCGGTGGCCTCGACATTGGGCCCCTGCATCGCGCCGTCTCGGTTGATGTCGGTATAGATGATCGCGGCGACCCCGGCGTCCTCGAACGAGCGGGCGAGCTCGGTGGCGTCGACATCGGTTTCCTCGGCCCAGCCCTTGGTCGCGACCATGCCGTTGCGGGCGTCGATGCCGACGGCGACCTGACCGGGAAAGGCGCGCGCCGCTTCGCGCACCAGATCGGGGTTTTCGACCGCCACGGTGCCAAGGATGACGCGCGCCAGCCCCTTGGACAGCCAGGTCTCGATCGTGGCCATGTCGCGGATGCCGCCGCCCAGCTGGGCGGGCACGTCGCAGGCGGCGAGAATCGCCTCGACCGCAGCGGCGTTGACCGGTGCGCCGGCGAAGGCGCCGTTGAGGTCGACCAGGTGCAGCCATTCGCAGCCGGCCTCGACAAAGGCGCGGGCCTGAGCGGCGGGGTCGTCGTTGAACACGGTCGCCTTGTCCATGTCGCCGCGCAAAAGGCGCACGGCCTGTCCGTCCTTGAGGTCGATGGCGGGGTAGAGGATCATGGGCGGGCCTTTCTACTGCGGAGGGGCGCGGTTTGCGCCCTATTGCACCGCAGCGCCGGGAAATGCAACGCGACCCGGGGTCAGCCTTGCCCGACTCGGGGGGGATGGGGCAGGCTTTCGGGCAGGGAGGATCTTGGAATGAAACATATCTGGCTTGGCGCGGTTCTGGGTCTTGGGATTGCCGGGGCGGCGATGGCGGCGGACCCGTTGGAGGGCACCTGGAAGACCGAGGTCGATGACGGGTCTTATGCGCATATCGATATCACCCCCTGTGGCGCGGCGCTGTGCGGGGTGATTGCGAAAAGCTTCAATGCCTCGGGCGCGTATCGGTCCGAGAATCAGGGCAAGACGCTGGTGATTGACATGGTGCCGCAGGGGGACGGGCACTATGCCGGCAAGGTCTGGCGGCCCTCGAATGACAAGATCTATATCGGCAAGATGGATCTGTCGGGTAACACGGTGGCGCTGCGCGGCTGCGTGGCGGGCGGGCTGATCTGCTCGAAACAGAGCTGGAGCCGGGTGAACTGATCTGGGCGACCTGAGCCCCTCGGCGCCTTTGCGCTGATCCGGGAGGTGGCCGAAAATAGTATGGCACAACGGGGCCGGGTGCGTGTATTATGCGACCGGCTTTGCTCTGCCGGGCCGGAACTGACGGCAGCAAATGCCAAGATCGCTGAAGGGGGTGATGTTGGTGACACTGAATATCGCACAGATGAAACGGGGGTTTGCCGCAGCGCTTTGCGCTTGGGTGTTTCCCATGATGGCGCTGGCGGAGACCCCGGTGGGCACATGGCTGACACCGCCGGATGCAAAGGGCATCGTCGCCCATGTCGAGGCGCGCCCCTGTGGCGCGGCCACCTGTGGCGTGATCGCGCGCACCTATGACAGCAGCGGTCGCCCGGTGCGGACGCCGAATTTGGGTGTACGGGTGTTCTGGGATATGGTGCCCGCCGGGGCGGGGGTATGGACCGGGCGCGCCTTTGTGCCGGCCCATAACCGGACCTATGCCGGCACCATACAGGTGGTGGGCGACCGGTTGACGGTGCGCGGCTGTCTCGGGCCGGTCTGTCAGTCGCAGGTCTGGGCGCGGGTGGATTAGGGAAGGCGGCCCTGTCAGGGCCGCCAGCGCAGGAAGTTGCCGATCAGGCGCAGCCCGGTTTTCTGGCTTTTTTCCGGGTGGAACTGGGTGCCCAGCATGGTGCCGCGCCCGATAATGGCAGTGACATCGCCGCCATAATCCACATGCGCGATCCGCTCTTGCGGGCTGGCGACGCGGACCTGATAGGAGTGCACGAAATAAGCGTGATCGCCGGTCGCGATCCCGTCCAGCACCGGGTGCGGCTGGTCGATCACCAGATCGTTCCAGCCCATATGCGGCACCTTCATCGCCGGGTCGGAGGGGGTGATCTTCACCACTTCGCCACCGATCCAGTCGAGGCCCTTGGTATCCTCGTATTCGCGGCCCCATGTGGCCATCAGCTGCATGCCGACGCAGATGCCCAGAAACGGACGACCCCGGGTTTCGACGGTTTCGACCAGCGCCTCGAACAGGCCGGACTGGCCGCGCAGGGCACGGGCGCAGGCGGGAAAGGCGCCGTCGCCGGGCAGCACGACGCGGTCGGCGCGGGCCACCACATCGGCGTCGGCGGTGACCACGACGGTGCCGCCGCCCACCTCGCGCGCCATGCGCTGGAACGCCTTTTCGGCCGAGTGCAGATTGCCGCTTTCATAGTCGATGATGGCGGTCAGCATGGTTTGCTTTCCTTGCAGGTGGGAGAGGTCGGGCGGTTACAGCGCGCCCTTGGTCGAGGGGATCGCGTCGGATTTGCGTGGGTCGGTCTCGACCGCGATGCGCAGGGCGCGGGCCACCGATTTGAACGCCGCCTCGGCGATGTGGTGGCTGTTGAACCCGTGGATCTGGTCCACATGCAGCGTGATGCCGCCATGGGTGCTGAGGGCCTGAAAGAATTCGCGCACCAATTCGGTGTCGAAGGTGCCGATCTTGGGCGTCGGCAGATCGACGTTCCAGACCAGAAACGGGCGGCCGGAAAGATCGAGCGCGCAGCGCAGTTGCGCGTCGTCCATCGGCAGGTGGCATTCGCCATAGCGACGGATGCCTTTCTTGTCGCCAAGCGCCTGCGTGAATGCCTGACCCAGCGCGATGCCCACGTCTTCGACCGTGTGGTGATCGTCGATATGCAGATCGCCGGTGGCGCGGATGGTCATGTCGATCAGCGAGTGGCGCGCCAATTGGTCCAGCATGTGGTCAAAGAACCCCACGCCGGTCTGATTGTCATAGCTGCCGCTGCCGTCGAGGTCGATTTCGACGGTGATGTCGGTTTCCGCAGTCTTGCGAACGATCCGGGCCTGTCGCATGGGGCGCGCTCCTTTGATGCCGCCCCCTTATAGGCGCGCATCGGATCAAGGCCAAGGGCGCGCGGGGCGGCAAAACCGCTTCCTTTTCCGCGGGCTGTGCTGTCTGTATGGCGCATGAGAATCTTGGCAAATACCGATGAGTTGGTCCGCGACGGGGTGCTGAGCCCCGATCAGGCGGAGGAGATCGTCCGCCGTGCGCGCGAAGACATGGTGACGCTGGCGGTCAATATCGTGCTGTTTGCGGGAATCCTTGCCGTGATCGGCGGCATGGTGGGGTTTCTGGAGGATATGGCGCAGATCACGGCGCTGGGCGCGGGGGTCACGCTGGCCGGGGCGGTGGCGCTGCTGCGCGCGCCCGAGGCCTATCGGCTGTTGTCCAACGCGACGGCGGTGATCGGGGCGGTGCTTTTGGTCGGCGGCGCGGTGGGCTGGGGCGTGCAGGCGAGTGGCAGCGCCAGTATCGCCGCGGTGCTGGGTCTGCCGATTGGGCTGGGGGCCTATGCGGTCTGGCGGCGGGGGCCGGGGCGGCTGCGGTTTCTGGCCGGGTGGCTGACCTGTCTGGGCGTGGCGGCGCATCTGAGCGGGATGCTGAGCGAACCGCTGGGCCCGGTTCTGGGGGCGGTGCCGCCATGGATCTTGTATCACTATGCCGCTGCGGTTTTGATCCTGTGCGGCGTGGCGCTGGATATCCGGCTGGTCACGGTGCTGTCGATCCCGATGCTGGCGGTGGCGCTGTCGTCGCGCAGTTTTTACCAGACCGGCATGTACGGCTTGGCGATCTATGAATCGACGCTGACGGTGCTGCAGATGGCATTGTTGGCCGGGGCCTGCCTGTGGCTGATCCGCATCCAGCCGGAGCGGATCGGGCGGCATGCGATGATTCTGGGGCGGCTGGCCTTTATCTGGATGAACATGGCGTTCTGGATCGGGTCGCTTTGGGGGGATCGTGTTGGGTATCACCTTTGGGGACCGCGCTGGTCGGATTTCAGCGCCGATCCCAGTTGGCGCGCGGATGCCAGCGCCGCAGCCGCCTATGATGCGGCGAAGGCGGCGTTTCAGGCCCATGCCATTGTGATCTCAAGCGATGCCTATGCGCTGGTCTGGGCACTGGTGATCCTTGGCGTCGGGCTGTGGGCGGCGATGGCGGCGCGCCGGGCGGTGTTCAACACTGCGGTCACCTTTGGCGCGATCCACCTCTATACGCAGTATTTCGAACGGCTTGAGGCCGAACCCGGCACCATCGTCGTGGCCGGGCTGATCGCCATCGCGCTGGCCTATGGGGCGTGGCGGTTGAATGCCTGGATCCGTGACCGCGCGGTGGGTTAGGGCGGGGCGGGCGGGGATTGCACCCGGCCCGCTGCCATGCCAGTTTGGCGGTCAAACATCCCCCAAAGGCTGCATCCCATGTCGACCTGCGTTTTCATACAAATCCGCTGCAAGCCCGGCACCACCTATCGGGTGGCCGAACAGATCGCGCTGCGCGAAATTCATTCCGAGCTGTATTCGACCAGCGGCGAATACGATCTGCTGATGAAGCTTTATATCCCCAAGGATGCGGATGTGGGTAAATATATCAACGATCACCTGCTCGACATCGACGGGATCGAGCGGTCGCTGACCACGATGACGTATAACGCGTTCTGATCCAGCCGTTTTCGAAGACGCGCAGGGCAGCCTATTTGCTCCCCTGCGCTTCTTCTTGTTGCAAATACTCAAATTCCGACGGCCGATCCGGGCGCGCGCTCAGTTTTGGCAGTTCGTCTTTGCCGTCAGTCTTTGCTGTCCTGCATCAGCCGCTCGGCCTTTTTGCGCACCAGAACGGTGCGCAGGTCGTGCATGGCCAGCAGCAGCGCGTCGGTCACCGCCTCGAGCTGCGCCGCGCTGGCCCGGGTCTGGGCCCAATGCGCGGTGAGGTTGAGGTGATCGACGCTGCGCAGGATATCGTCGATATCGCGCCGGGCCAGAACCTCGGCCCGCTCGGCCATCCAGGCCTTGATCTGGTCCAGATCGGCCTCGCTCAGCACCCGCTCGCCATGCGGCTTGATGTCGCCGTTGCGGATGTTGAGCGTGGCGATCTGGTCCATCTCGATGCGGCGGTCGCGGTTCTCGGTGTCGACGCGAAAGACGAAGGCGCCGTTGTCGCGCACCCGGAAATAGTATTTCGGCAGGTCCATTCCCGGCCCCTTCAGGTCAGCGACGCGCAGAAAGTGGCGATGCGCGCGCAGGCTTCTTTCAGGTTGTCGTCCGAGGTGGCGTAGCTGACGCGAAAATTGGGCGACAGGCCAAAGGCGGCACCGAACACCACGGCGACGCCGGTCTCTTCCAGCAGGGCGGTGGCAAAGACGGCGTCGTTTTCGATCACGGTGCCCTTGGGCGTGGTCTTGCCGATCAGCCCGGCAATCGAGGGGTAGACATAAAACGCCCCTTCCGGTGTCGGGCAGGTCAGCCCGTCGATCGCGTTCAGCGCCGCCACCACCAGATCGCGGCGGCGTTTGAAGATGGCGTTGTTGGGGGCGAGGAAATCCTGCGGCCCGTTCAGCGCCTCGAGCGCGGCCCATTGGCTGATCGAGCAGGGGTTGGAGGTGGATTGCGACTGGATCTTGCGCATTGCCGCGATCAGGGGTTCCGGGCCGCCGGCATAGCCGATGCGCCAGCCGGTCATGGCATAGGCCTTGGACACCCCGTTGCAGGTCAGTGTGCGTTCATACAGCGCCGGTTCGATCTGCGCCGGGGTGCAGAATTCAAAGCCGTCATAGGTCAGGTGTTCATACATGTCGTCGCTCATCACCCAGACATGGGGGTGGCGCAGCAGCACGTCGGTCAGCCCCTTGAGTTCGTCGCGGGTATAACCAGCGCCGGTGGGGTTCGAGGGCGAGTTGAAGATGAACCATTTGGTTTTCGGGGTGATCGCGGCCTCAAGCTGATCCGGGGTCAGTTTGAAGTCGCTTTCCAGCGTCGCTTCCACCGCCACCGGGGTGCCGCCGGCAAGCAGCACCATGTCGGGATAGCTGACCCAATAGGGGGCGGGAATCACCACCTCGTCGCCCGGGTTCAGCGTGGCCATCAGCGCGTTGTAGAGGATCTGTTTGCCGCCGGTTCCGACGCTGATCTGTTTGGTCGTGTAGCTCAGCCCGTTTTCGCGGGCGAACTTGTCACAGATGGCCTGTTTCAGCTCGGGCATGCCATCGGGGGCGGTGTATTTGGTCTTGCCCGCGGCGATGGCGGCGACGGCGGCATCCTTGATGTTCTGCGGGGTGTCGAAATCGGGTTCGCCGGCGCCGAGGCCGATCACATCCTGCCCGGCGGCCTTGAGCTCCTGCGCAAGGGTGCTCACAGCGACCGTGGGTGACGGTTTGACGCGAGAGAGGGTCGTGGACAGGAAACTCATGGGAGGCCTCGGTTTGTATGTTGTGCCTGACTGTCATAGGGTGCGCCTGATGGGCGATCAACCCGCACCGGGTTCATCGGACGGAGAGAAACATGACCGACACTGACATTGATTGGTACGGACCCGAGGCTGCCACCTTTGGCGACCGTGTTGCGGGCGCGCGCGAGGCGGCCGATATGACGCAGGCGCAGCTTGCCCGCCGACTGGGGGTGAAGAAAACCACCGTGCGCGGCTGGGAAGAGGATCTGTCGGAACCCCGCGCGAACAAGCTGTCGATGATGGCGGGGCTTTTGAACGTGTCGATCATGTGGTTGTTGACCGGCGAGGGCGACGGGATGGACGGCCCGGCACGGGAAACGACCGAGGCGCAGGATCTGGCCGGAATTCTGGGCGAGCTGCGCGCGATTCGCGTCGATATGCGGACCACCGCCGAACGCGCGGCGCGGTTGGAAAAGCGGCTGCGGGCGCTGGTGGAGCAGCCCGATCAGCCCGAGCAGGTGCAGCAATGAGCGAGACACGAGAGATGATGACCGAGATCCCAAGAGAGATGATGCGCGGGACGCCGGGCGAGACGCGAGAGACACGGATCAAGCGTTTGCAGATGCGCTCGATGCGGCGCGGCATCAAGGAAATGGACCTGATCCTGCAGGCCTATGCGGGCCGCACGCTGGAGGGGATGAGCCCCGAGGCGCTGGATCTTTACGAGGCGCTGTTGGGCGAGAATGACCAGGATCTGTACAAATGGGTCACCGGCCAGATCGCGGCGCCGGAGCCTTTTGGCGCGCTGGTGGCCGAGATCGCGGGAACCTTTCAGGCCTAGTCTTTTGCGGATTTAACCTATTTTTCGCGATTTGGCGTCACCCTCTGACACAAGCAGTTCGTGTTGGAGGGATGTATGAGTATCGAGATGCAGATGAGCCTTGCCTCGCGGCAGGGGTTTATGTCGGGGTATCTGGAAGCATTGGCGCTGGTCGAGCGGCTGCACCGGCTGCTGCTCGACGTGATCAAGGACGAGTTCGAGCGGATTGGTATTTTGGAAATCAATTCGGTGCAGGGGCTGTTGCTGTTCAACATCGGCGACAACGAGGTCACTGCGGGCGAGTTGAAAAGCCGCGGATATTATCAGGGCAGCAATGTCAGCTATAACCTGAAAAAGCTGGTCGATACCGGCTATATGCATCATCAGCGCTGCGAGATTGACCGCCGCGCGGTGCGGGTCCGGCTGACCCAGCGGGGGCGCGAGGTGCGCGATGTGGTGGCGGCCCTGTTTGTCCGCCATGCCGAGGGGCTGGAGCAGAAGGGCGTGATGACGGCGGCGGGGGTCGAGGATATCACCACCTCGCTCAAGCGCGTCGAACGCTATTGGACCGATCAGATCCGCTATATCTATTGAACATTCTCGATTGCGGGCTGACGCTTTGGAAGGTCGAGCGCGGAAAACGCCGGCGGTTCCAACTCGCGCAGCAGCTTGCGACGCATGGCGCGTTCATAATCGGCAAACCCCTGCGCCACCTCGAGAAAGGCGCCGGGGCCATGCAGGACATGGGCGCGGTAATAGGCGATCAGGTCGATTTCGGCCCCATCATCGGGCGCGTTGACCACCAGCCCGTTGACGGTGACGCCGGCAAAGGGAAATTCCGCATAGGCCGCCTCGGGCGGAAAGCCCTCGTTGTTGGCGCCGTCGCCCGCCATGTCGAGGGTGGCGAACAGACAGTCGGGGCCGCGTGCCAGGACCCCGGCGCCATAGCCCAGGGCATAGCCAAGGGCGGTGGGAAATTCGGTCTCGCTGCGGGATGAACGGGCGATGGTCTCGGCCAGATCCAGCAGGTCGGCGCGGCTGCGGATCATCTGCCAGTCGGCCAGCATCACCTGCTTGTCGCGACCGCTCCATTCATAGGCGGCAATGGCGACGGGCAGGGGGCTGGCGAACAGGGCGCGCTCGACCTCCGGGGCGATCAGCGCGGCGGCGACCCCGCCCCGCTGCAACGCGTCTTCCTCGGCGCTGACCGAGCTGGACACGTCCAGCGCCAGCACAAGCGCCTGACGACACTCGGCCGCCGCCAGCGACACGGGGAGCCCCGAGGCCACAAGCGACAGCACGAGGGCGGTGGCGTTTACCAATGGCCGGTGTTTTCCATGCTGGCCCAGGGCTCTGCCGGGGGCAGCGCCGCGCCGTTCTGCAACAGCTCGATCGAGATATTGTCGGGCGAGCGGACAAAGGCCATATGCCCGTCGCGCGGCGGACGATTGAGGGTCACACCGTTGTCCATCAGATGCTGGCAGGTCTCGTAGATGTTGTCGACGCCATAGGCGAGATGGCCGAAATGGCGGCTGTCGCTGGGCAGCCCGTCATCGCCGTCCCAGTTGTAGGTCAGCTCAATCGGGCAATCCTCTTGCCCCGGAGGGGCGAGGAAGATCAGCGAAAAGCGGCCCTCTTCGCTGTCGTATTGGCGGGTCTTCTTCAGGCCGAGCAAGTCAAAGAAGGCCAAGGATTTCTCCAGATCCTTCACCCGGATCATCGTGTGCAGATATGTCAGCGCCATGTCTGGCCATTCCCCTCTGGTTGGTTTGTTGCACCAACTTAATGCCGGGGGCCCGGTTGTCGAGCGGGTTGGCGCTCAGAACGCGGAGCGGATGCCGAAATTCAGCCCGACGCGGTTGGCGTCATACAGCGCGATGTTGCTGTTGGTGCGCGAGGCCGAGAGCTGCATCGTCGGATTGAAACCGTAGTAGTCGATCTTGTCAAAAATCAGGGTCAGGTCGGCCTGCACCCGGTCTTCTTGCCGGCCAGCGGGGCTGTGGGGCGAGATGTCATAGTCCCGGTTGCGGGCCCAGAGCCCCATCTGGAAGGTGGCCCCGGCAATCGGTTCGGCCAGCGTCAGCTCGGCGCGCAGACCGATTTCGCGGTACTCGCTGGCGGCGTCGGGGGACTGCGCGACGGCCAGCGTCGCGTTGGTCCAGAGCGTGGCGCCGTTGAAAATATGGGTGGTATAGGACAGATCGGCGCGCATCGTGTCGCTGTCAACGGTGGCGATGCCGAACTGGCGTTCGCCTGCCAGCCGCAGGTTGATGCGGTCGCCGGAGGTCAGGCGATAGGATTGTCCGGCAGAGAGCCGGGCGAAGCGGGCATATTCCGCGCCACCATAAAAGCTTTGCCCGGCATCGGCCACCACACGGTATTCGCCGCGTCGGTCAAGGTTGAAGCCGCGTTGGCCATAGCCCAGCGTATAGGTGGCAAAGGAGAAATCGCTGCCCTTGGCGGTGGGGGCGAGCGACTTGGCCTTGCTCGACAGGGTATAGCTGCGCAGGTCGGCGGTGAAAATCAGGTCATGGGCGCGGGTCTCGGTTTCACCAAAGCGATAGCGGGTGGTCATCCCCAGCGCGGTTTCGACCCCCGAAAGCGCCAGTGCGGTGCCCCCCAGCGCGTATTCTACCGGCTGGCCGAACAGCAGTTCCGACAGTTTGTAGTTGAGGAAGGAGGAGCGCGCAGAGGAGCCGTTGTTGATGTTGGATTCCGGTGTAACCGAGACCGAGAGCTGTGTCGCCCAGGGGTTGCGGGCGCGGACATAGCGGAAATCACTGATCGCCTTGCGCTCGGCGGCCTCGTTGGGGGCGTGTTCGATCGCGCGGCGCAGCCACCATTGCGCCCGGGTGCGCCGCCCGTCAGAGGCCAGCGCCTGCGCCATCAGCAGCGAGCTGGAATATTTCTGGCTGTCGTCCTCGGCCAGACGCCAGGCGCTGCGGGCCGAGGTTTTGGCGATCTCGAACCGGCCCAGATCGCGGGCGGCGCGGGAATGGATCATCAGCGCGGTGCGGTCAGAGGGATCGCGCACCAGTAAGGCGTCGGAAAAGCGCAGCGCGCGCGGCGCATCGCCGCCCCGCAGCGCCATCAGCGCGGCAAGGCGCATCTGCTCGGGGGCAAGCTGCACGCGCTCTTCGGCCCGGAGCGGGGTCGCCAGCGCGGCGAGGGTGGCGCAAAGCGCAAGCGCCCGGGTCAGCGTGCTGCGGCGCATCACGGACCCCTAGCGATAAACGACGAAGCCGCTGGTCTCGCGCACGGTGCTGGCGATCGGGTCGATGCTGTTTTCCATCACCACCACGCCGACGATCTGCCCGGCCTTGTCGCCCGACATGATGGCATAGTAATTGCCGGTCTCGAAGGTCTGAGTGTCGCCGCTGCTGTCGGTGTAATAGCTTTGTACCGTGCCCAGAATCTCGCCATTGTCGTCCATCACGCCGGGGCCGACCGCGAACGTGGCGGTGGGATAGCTGCGCAGGGTGATGGAGTTCTCGGCCTCGATCCGGGCAATCACGGTGTCGGTGATGTCGAGCCCGTCGATGTCAAAGATCTTGCGGTTGGAGATGACGCCATTCACCGCATCGCCGCGGGTGCCGGTGCTGTCGTCGAAATCGTCGAAGTCGATCGCGATCTCGATATCCGCAGTGGTATATTCCAGCCCGCCGGCCCCGCTGAAATCGCGCAGCCCGGCCATCACGCCGTTATAGATCGCCTGTCCGGAGGAGGGCAGGGTGACGCCGCCGGTGCGTTGATAGATGAAACCGCCAAAGCCATAGTCGGCATAAGCACCGGTGCGCACGATGGCGAAGTTGGTGTCGCCGTTGCGGCTGACGCCATAGATCGCGCGATGCGTGTACTGGTTGATCGGTTTGCTGTTCTCGGGGTCGGTGAATTGCGTATCGGCCTCATAGACCGCGTATTTCCCGGCCAGTGTTTTGACCTTGGTGCCGCGTGAATATTCGTTGTCGCCGTCGAAGGCGAGGTTGTCGACGGTAAAGGTATCCTTGTCGGCATCATAGCTGATGTCGGTGGCATAGCCGTTGCCAGAATAGCCCCCCTCTTCCGAGGTTGGTTCGGTCCGGTAGATGGCGCTGGCGGCGCTGGGGTTTTCGGTGCCGGGGGGCGTCGTGCTGTCGCTGCTGCTGCCGGCGCTGCTGTCGTCGACAACAAACGGGTTGGTACCGCCGCATGCGGACAACGCCAGCGCGGCCGCTGCCGCGACGAGGAACTTGGTCATGACTGCACTGCCTCTGTTCATTTTTGGAACACGTTTTTTCAACAAGGTTCTGGAAATAGGCTAAAAAGTCAATGGAAATGCCCGGTCAACGCTGTGTTGGTTGGTAAAAATGGCGGAAATGCAATACCTGATATTGCGGTTCCCGCATCGTTTTCGGCAATATATAGATAGTTCCGACTCATGTAGTGAAAGGATCCCGCCATGCCGCTGTCGCCCGAGCAAGAGGCCGAAATCGCCGATCTGCGCAGCCGGCCGCTGCCCACCCTGCGCGCCACGGCGCCGGGGATGGAGGATCACCTTTATACCGCCTACCCGGTGCTGGACCACGGATTCGTCCGGGTGGTCGACTATATGGGCGATGATTCCGCGATCTGTCAGGCGGCCCGGGTCAGCTATGGCACCGGCACCAAATCGGTCAGCAACGACGAGGGGCTGATCCGCTATCTGATGCGGCACTGGCATTCAACCCCGTTCGAGATGTGCGAGATCAAGCTGCATGTGAAGCTGCCGGTGTTCGTCGCACGCCAGTGGATCCGCCACCGCACCGCCAATGTGAACGAGTATTCGGCGCGCTATTCGATCCTGGACCGGGAATTCTATATTCCGGCGCCGGAACAGGTGGCGGCGCAATCGGTGGTCAACAACCAAGGCCGGGGCGAGTTGCTGGAGGGGGCCGAGGCCGCCCGCGTGCTGGAGATCCTCAAGGCCGACAGCGCCCGGTCCTATGACAATTATCAGGCGTTGATTTCACAGGACGGGCAACAGGGGCTGGCGCGGGAATTGGCGCGGATGAACCTGCCCACCAATATCTATACCCAATGGTACTGGAAGGTGGATCTGCACAACCTGTTCCACTTCCTGCGGCTGCGCGCCGATGCCCATGCGCAATACGAAATCCGCGTCTATGCCGAAGAGATCTGCAAACTGGTCGCCGACTGGGTGCCCTTTGCCTATCGCGCCTTCGAGGATTACCGTCTGGGGGGAGCGACATTGTCGGCCACCGCTCTTGATTGTATTCGGCGGATGGTGAAGGGTGAGGACGTAACACAGGAGACTTCCGGCATGTCCAAGGGGGAATGGCGGGAGTTTATGGGGGTTTTGGGGTGAGAGGAGAGGTGTTTGTTTTATACTGAATGGGGTTTCAAAGCAAACCCGTTCGATACCAGCCCGCTTTCTCCAAATGAAACTGGAGAGGCGCTTCTCGTGGGGCGCTCTCGAGCTTTAAAGAAATTGAGGTCTCGTATTCTTAGTGGGCCTAAGATAACTTCGATTGAAGGTATGAATGGAATTGGGAAGACCAGTGTAGCTAATGTCGCCTCTTACAAAATTGAACAAGAAAGTCTTAAAGGTGAAATACCAGGTTTTTTTGTTCCTTGCCGACGTGTTTTTCAAATCAGCCCCGAGAAAAACCCTCGAGATTTCCGGATAGAGGTCTTGCTCGATGTTGTTCAGACTTTAATAGATCGAAAATCGAGCATTTCGCCCCCTCCGGGCAGGACGCGAGCACCTAGTGAGGGTCCACTGAATAGATGGTTGAATTCGGTAGATAACTTTTCTGGCCAAGCCGGAATTTTGGGCTGTAATATTGGAATTAGTCGAGCGTTAACGTCAAGTGCGGGTTTTGATAAGAGCGGGTTTGAAAAAGCTGCCTTGAATTGGCTTCAGGAAATTTTTCCTTCGCATAGCGACGGCGGGGTGATTTGCACAATAGATAATCTTGAACTTCTGCGAACGTCCCAGAATGCACGGAATATCTTGGAGGAACTTCGGGACCCATTGTTCTCCATTCCTGGGGTTAGGTGGGTAATGTGCGGAGCGCTGGGGATTGTTCATGGTATTGCTTCTAGCCCTCGCCTTGAAGGGTATTTGCATGCGCCAATAGAAATAAAGGACCTGCCAAACATTCGAGCACAAGATCTTTTTGATGCCCGGGTTTCCGCGTTCAAGGCGAATGACACAGCGCGCCTTCCGATATCTATTTCTGATTTCCGTACGCTTTTTTATCTTTATAGGGGGAATATCCGGAGCGTTCTGAATGCTCTAGATGAGTTTTGCCACTATGTGGCTGATGACGAGTATGATGATTTGGAAGACGTCTCGCATTTAGTTTTCTCGGATTGGCTCGATGAACAGGGACAGCGAGCCTATTCAGCATTGGCGGAAGAGGTCGAGGAAAAAGATTTACGAACTTTAGCCTATGCCTGTGTTTTTCAAGGTGTCATTCGTCATTCGCATTATAGTCATTTTGGCTTTGACACGCCTAATGATTTCGCTGAAAGCGTGCATGTTCTTGAACAACTTGGCGTACTGCGTTCTGTTGAAGATGATAGCGACGCTCAACGAGAGGTTATTCGGGTGTCTCCAAAGGGTAGGTTGGTGGATGCATCTAGAAAACTTGAGAGGTTTTCTGCGCTGGTTCACCTGATACAGGGGGGGATTCATCAGGATGATGGGAAATGGTATGATGAGTCGCCGAACTGGTCTGGAGAAACAGACGTAGATTGAACCGCACGCCGCAGGCGCGCTCGCGTGGGCTTGAATGGCGGGCGGTGCGTTGTGGGCCGACCTGCCGCAAAAACCAGCACATCCGAGAGAGAGTCGAAAATCCAGCCGGGCGGGCCATGCGCCGGGGCTCACCCCGTCTGTTGGCCCGATGCAAGGGCGAATGGGCGGTTCTGGTGGGCAAGACGTTCGGGCACAACCGGGCCTGCGGCGGGAAATCGCGCCTCCGCCCGTTGCCGGGGCCGCGGCGATGTGGCAAAAGCCAATCTAGCGACTGAACAATAGAGTTTAGCAATGACAGACTTTGCCGCCCGCCGCCGGATGATGGTCGATACTCAGGTCAGACCGTCTGATGTCACGAAATATCCGATTATCGATGCGATGCTCACCGTCCCGCGCGAGTTGTTCGTGCCCGACGCGCTGCGCGACGTCGCCTATGCCGGCGAGGATCTGGAGCTGGAGGGTGGTCGGGTCCTGCTCGAGCCGCGCACCCTTGCCAAGATGCTGGAGACGCTGGATCTGGGCGAGGATGATCTCGTGATGGATATCGGAAGCGGGTTTGGCTATTCGGCGGCGGTGATTGCACGGCTGGCGCAAGCGGTGATCGCGGTCGAGGAAGACGAGGCCATGGCGGGCGAGGCGCAGGCGCTGTTGTCTCAGGCCGGGGCCGACAATGCGGTCGTGCATCAGGGCCCGTTGGCCGCTGGCGCGCCAGAGCATGGCCCCTATGACGTGATCATCATCGAGGGCGGCATCGAAGAGGTGCCCGCGGCCCTGCTAGATCAGCTCAAGGATGGTGGGCGCATCGCCTGCATTTTCCTCGAAGGCGCGCTGGGTGAAGTGCGCATCGGCTATAAATCCGGTGACACGCTGTCCTGGCGGTTTGAATTCAATGCCGCCGCGCCGATCTTGCCGGGGTTCAGGACACAACAGGCGTTCGCGCTCTGACGTAATTAGGCCGGAACAGATCCGGACATGGCATCGCACCCGGCACCGGGGCATCGGAGACAGGGACATGCGCAAGGCAGCGTTTACAGGCTTTTTCAGAACGGCAGCTGTGGTTGGGGGGCTGGCGTTTGTGGCGCTGGGGCCCAAGGCGGCGCAGGCGGACAACATCGCGGATGCGTTGATCGGTGCCTATAACACCAGTGGTCTGCTGGAGCAGAACCGCGCGGTGTTGCGGGCTGCTGATGAAGATGTGGCCACGGCGGTGGCGCAGTTGCGCCCGGTGATCGCATGGACGACATCGGCGACCCGGACGCTGATCAGCGGAACCTCCAGCGGCTTTCCTTACAACACCCCCTCGAGCGATCTTTTTACCGGCCTGTCGCTCAGCCAGATTCTGTATGATGGCGGGCTCCGCGCGCTGAACAAGCAGGCGGCGCAGGAAGCCGTGCTGGCCACGCGCCAACAGCTTCTGAGCATCGAACAGCAGATCCTGTTCCGCGCCGCCTCGGCCTATCTCAACGTGGTGCTGCAATCGGAAAACGTGGTGCTGCGCCAGAACAACGTGCGCCTGCTGGGCGAGGAATTGCGCGCCGCGCAGGACCGGTTCGATGTCGGCGAAGTGACCCGCACCGACGTGGCGCTGGCGCAGGCGCAGCTTGCTGCCGCGCGCTCGGGCCTGGCCTCGGCACGTGGATCGCTGACCAGCGCGCAGGCGGAATATGCCACCGCCGTGGGCCGCAAGCCCGGGCCGTTGGCCGGGCAACCGCGGCTGCCGAAAGCCGCCGCCTCGCTGGACGCGGCAACGGCGATTGCCGTGCGCAACCACCCCGCCATCCTTGCGGCGCAGCATCAGGTCAAGGTGCAGGAATTGTTGGCACAGAGCCAGGCCAAGAGCATGGGCCCCTCGGCCTCGCTCACGGGGAGTTTCGGGCTGTCCGAGGATGTGGGCAGCAAGGACCGCTACACCAGCAGTTCGGTCTCGGTCACGGTGACCCAGCCGATCTATCAGGGCGGCGCCTTGTCGTCACAGTATCGCCGGGCGCTGGCGGGGCGGGATTCGGCCAAGTCCAGCCTGTTGACGGTTCAGCAAGATGTGGTGCAGGGCGTGGCGAACGCCTTTATCCGGCTTGAAGTGGCGCGCTCCAGCCTGATTTCTTCGGCCGAGCAGGTGCGTGCGGCACGGGTGGCCTTTGAAGGGATCCGCGAAGAGGCGACCCTGGGCGCGCGCACGACGCTGGACGTTCTGTCGGCGGAACAGGATCTTCTGGATGCGCAAACCAACCAGATCTCGGCCCGCTCGGAAGAGGCGATCGCGTCGTACCAATTGCTGCAGGCGCAGGGGGTGCTGACCGCTGAACGCTTGGGGCTGGCGGTGCAGATTTATGATCCGACGATGTATTATAACCTTGTCAAAACCGCGCCGTCCAAGCTCAGCAAACGTAGCAAGGATCTGGATCGCGTGCTCAAGGCGCTGAACAAACGCTGAGAATTTGCCGCTTTCGGTTGTGAGAATCCCGGGCAGGGGCTACACTCTTGGTCTGAGGTGAGAGTGGAAAACAACAATGTCTGAATCCGTCACGACTGCTCAGATTGAGGATGTTCTGTCGTCGATCCGTCGTCTCGTCAGCGAGGACGGCAGGTCCGATCCTCGGGGCGAACAACTCCATGAGACGCGCAGCGATGCCGTCGCTGCGGCTGTTGGTCCGGTTGCGAAACCGGCCTCGAAACCGGCCTCGAAACCGGCGGTGGAAAGGTCCGGTCGTCTGGTTCTGACCCCGGCGCTGCGGGTGAGCGCGCCCGCTGAACCGCCCGTTGATGAGTCGCCCGCTGAGTCGGACGAGGCCCGCATGGATGAGGCGGCTGTGCCGTCGCAGGACTCGCGTACCCCTTGGTCCGATCCGACCACCTCCCTGTTCGCCGCACCGCGCGCGCCCATGCCAGAGCCCGAGGTCGAGTTCGAGGTGTCGGAGGATGCTTCTGTGGTGATGGAGGCCGCGCCAGAAGCGGCGGCACCGGATCAGGCGGAGGCTTTGGGCGAGGCTCAGGCCCCCGACATTCAGAACCGCGATCATCAGCTTCAAGATGCCCCGCCATTCGCCTCACCATTCGCTCCAGACGACGCGGGGGAGGTGCCGATGTCAGACGAAACGCTGACCTTCCATTCGGCCCGCGCCGAAAGCCTGAGCGCCAAGATCGAGGCCCTTGAGGCGGTGATCGGACGTACCCGCGATCAGTGGGAACCGGATGGCCCCAGTTCTGATTCCTATGCTGGAACTCCGGTGCGACCGATCGGTTGGCACGAGGTTGAGGCGGGCGACGTGGAACAGGCCGCCCCCCCCGTTAGCGATGGCGATGAGGCCGCGATGTCAACGGCGCAGCATGTGCCAGAAGCCCCGAGCGAGGCCCCGAGCGGCGAGGCGATCGAAGCCTTGGCCGCCGAGACCTTGTCTGAAGCGTTTGATGCCGAGGATCAGACCCACGACGAGGGGGCGGTTGCGGAACAGGTTTCTGATGAACAGCCTGCTGATGAACAGGGGGCCGGTGAACAGGCCTTTGAAGATCAGATTGTTGAAGATCAGATTGTTGAAGAGCGGCCCATTGAAGACTGGGCTGTTGAGGACGTGATCTCCGAGGACTCGCTCGCAGACGACGCGGATGCAGGCGACACGGTCGCAGAAAATTCGTCCGCAGAAGATCCGCCCGCCGACGATTCGGCGGTTGATGATCTGGACGTCGATGATCCGTTGTCGGATGAGTCGGTGATCGACGAGGACAGCCTGCGCGAACTGGTGGCCGAGATTGTGCGTCAGGAATTGCAGGGCGCCTTGGGCGAGCGGATTACGCGCAATGTGCGCAAGCTGGTGCGCCGCGAAATTCACCGCGCGCTGGCCGCGCAGGATCTCGACTAGAGCCGCGCTGGCGAGAGTCGCGCTGTTGTGGCGAGCCGCAACAGCGCGTCGACGTCCATATGCACCTCAAGGTGATCGGCCAGCGCGTCCAGCGTGGCATCGACCCCGGTCTCATAGGCTACCTGCGCCTGATGTCCCAACCCGGCCAGCGCATGGGCGCGAAACGCGTCCGAGGCGAACAGCCCGTGCAGATAGCTGCCGCGCACCCGCCCATCGGCCGAGGCTGCGCCTTCGATCTGCCCCTCGATCTCCAGCCAGCCGCGCGCCCGGTCGGGCCCCTCGGTCCGGCCCATGTGGATTTCATAGCCCGTCACCGGTTCGCCCCCCGGCAGGGCGGTGGCGTGCCGCAAGATGACGCGCTTGTCGCCGGTCATCACCGTCTCGACGTCCAGCAGGCCCAGCCCGGCGTCGGTGCCCGGGGCGCCCTCGACCCCTTCGGGGTCTGCAATCGCGCGTCCAAGCATCTGATAGCCACCGCAGAGCCCCCAGACATGGCCGCCCCGGCGCAGATGCGCCCGGATGTCGATGTCCCAGCCCTGCGCCCGCAGAAAGGCCAGATCGGCGCGGGTGGATTTGCTGCCGGGGATCAGCACCAGATCGGCGTCCCCGGGCAGGGCGCGCCCGGGCGGGACGATGTCGAGGGTGACGGCAGGTTCGGCGGCCAGCGGATCGAGATCGTCGAAATTCGCCATGCGCGGCAGCTGCGGCACCGCGATCTTGCAGGCACCGCCCGCTCGCGAGGCGATATCCATCATGTCTTCGGCGGGCAGTTTCCAGGCGTCGGGAAACCAGGGCACGACGCCGAAACAGGGCCAGCCGGTGCGCGCAGCGATATCGTCGCGCCCCTTGTCGAACAGGCTGAGATCGCCGCGAAACCGGTTGATGGCAAACCCGGCGATCTGGGCCCGGTCGGTGGCGTCGAGCACGGCCTGGGTGCCGACGATCTGGGCGATCACGCCGCCCCGGTCGATATCCCCGACCAAGACCACAGGGACCCCGGCGGCGGTGGCAAAGCCCATATTGGCGATGTCGCCCCGGCGCAGATTGGTTTCCGCCGGGCTGCCGGCGCCTTCGACCAGCACCAGATCTGCGGTGCCGGCCAGCCGGTGAAAGCTTTCCAGCACGACCTCTAGCAGGGCGCCCTTGTCGCGTTGATACAGCGCCGCCTGTTGCGTGTTGCGGCGCTGGCCCTGCACCACCAGTTGCGCCCCGGTTTCGCTTTCGGGTTTCAACAGCACCGGGTTCATGTCGGTATGGGGCGCGCGCCCCGCCGCGCGGGCCTGCAAGGCTTGCGCACGACCGATCTCGCCGCCCTCGGGGGTCACGGCGGCGTTGTTCGACATGTTCTGTGGCTTGAACGGGGCCACGCGCAGCCCGCGGCGCGCCGCTGCCCGGCACAACCCGGCCACCAGTAGCGATTTGCCGACGTTGCTGCCGGTGCCCTGGATCATCAGACTATGGGTCATGAGGCTGCGGGTCATGGGCCTGTGTCCCTTATCGTCGCGCGGTCGGGAAACAAAAAAAACGCGCCCCGATGGACGCGTTTCTAAGGAAAGGGGCGGGGGCTTTTAGGCGGCTTCGGCCTGCTGTGCGGCGTGGCGGCGTTCGCTTTCTTCGCGCGACAGCGCGACCGAGGTGCGCACACCCTTGCCGACAAAATCCATCAGCCCTTGCACGACGCGCTCGTTCGGGTCGATCCCGGCGCAGCTCAGCACTTCGCGGCCATCGCGCGAGCGGGCCCAGCGGGCGATCTGCTCGGGGCCGTTGCCATATTTCTTGTCATCGGCGATTGCATCGTCGAGAGCGGCAAGAACGACAGCCGCGAACAGTTTACGCGCACGGTTGCCTTGTTCGTTATTAAAGGCGGTGCCATCGACGAAATCTTTCATCCCGAGATCCTTGTTCTTCTTGCTCTTGCAATTTTCGGTGTGGCGTTGCTTATGACCGATCGAAACTGATTCTGGCACCCTGATTATGCATGCCTGTAATGCGCTGTGCGCATGGCTTGCTGCGGGTGCAGCACGAGATATCGTTGTCTTGCCAGGCCGACTCCTGCAAGATATAGGGTCGGCATCCCGAGCATCAACCTCGCGTGAAGGATTTAATCATGCCCAAGATCAACGGTAACGAAATTCGCCCCGGCAACGTGCTGGAGCACAATGGCGGATTGTGGGCGGCCGTCAAAGTGGACCATGTGAAACCCGGCAAGGGCGGCGCCTTTGCCCAGGTCGAATTGCGCAACCTGCGCAACGGGTCCAAGCTGAACGAACGGTTCCGCAGCGCCGACAAGGTCGAACGTGTCCGGCTGGAACAGAAGGACATGCAGTTCCTGTATGAAACCGACGGTATGCTGGTGTTCATGGACACCGAAACCTACGATCAGGTCGAGCTTCCGGCCGCGATTCTGGGTGAACGGCGTCCGTTCCTGCAGGACGGCATGACCATTCTGGTGGAATTCCACGATGACGAGGCGCTGAACGCCACGTTGCCGCAGAAGGTCACCTGCAAGGTGGTCGAGACTGAGCCGGTGGTAAAAGGGCAGACCGCTGCCAACAGCTTCAAGCCGGCGATTCTGGACAACGGGGTCAAGGTCATGGTGCCGCCCTTCGTCGGTCAGGACGAAGACATCGTGGTGCATACCGAAACCATGGAATACACCGAACGCGCCTGAACCTGTCACTACGGCGCCGGATCAGATCAAAGGGCGGGTGTTTTGCACCCGCCCTTTCGTCGTTTGCGGTGGCTTGCGCGCGCTGCCGTTGCGATCCGCACGGGGCGGGGGGCGACGGGGGCGCAGCAGTGCAGGCCCAGTTAGGCCCTCCGTCTCAGGCCAGGCTCAGACGGGCCGTCCCGGCCTCCATCTCGCCGGTGGCGCGCTCAAGGCGCAGATAGGCGATGCCATAGCCGCCCGATTGGGTGAACAGCGTGCCGACCGGTCTGCCCGCCGAGAGGATCTCGGTTCCCACCGGGGCGCTGCCCTCGACCCGGACACGGCGCAGCCCTTTGCGCAGCTCGGTCTTGTGTTTCATCCGCGCGGTGACCTCTTGCCCGACATAGCAGCCCTTGCGGAAATCGACACCGTGGAGCGATTCGAACCCGGCCTCCAAGATATAGCTGTCCGGGGTCAGCTCGACGCCGGTTTCGGGGATGCCATGGGCCACCCTGATCGCGTCCCAGTCGGTGCCGTCGTCGGCCTCGGGGGCGGGGGTATAGGCGCGCCAGCCCAGATCCGGGTGGCGCGGGTCGCTCAGCGCGCCCTCGGGGGCGGGGCCGGTGCCGCGTTGCAGGTGCAGATCGGTGGGGGAAATGGTGACTTTGGCGCGCAATTTGTACAGGGTGAGACGCCGCAGCAGATCGTCGGCCTGTGCCTCGGCCACGTCGAGCAGAACCCCCGCCTCGGGGCTGTCGCCGTCGCGAAGCAGGAAGAAATCGGTGATGAACTTGCCCTGCGGGGTCAGCAGCGCGGCATAGACCAGCCCATCGTTCAGTCGGGCCGTATCGTTGGTGATCAGCCCCTGAAGAAACCCTTCGGTTTCGGGCCCTGTCAGGCGGAGGATTCGGCGCGCGGTCATACTCGGCTCCTTGCTTTCTGTTGCCGTTGATATAGGAACCTGCGGCAAGTTGAACAGTGGAAGTCGAAGTTGCGCGCCCCAATCAGTGTCATCATCCCCACCTTGAACGCCGAAGGCGAGCTGCCCGGTTGCCTGATGGCATTGGGCGAGGGGGTCGTGGCCGGTCTGATCCGGGAACTGGTGGTCAGCGATGGCGGCTCGTCCGATGCCAGCTGTCGTTTCGCCGAGGCTGCGGGGGCGGTGGTGATCACCGGCCCGCCGTCACGCGGGGGGCAGTTGCGCCGGGGCGCTGATGTGGCGCGGGGCGAGTGGTTGATGATCTTGCATGCGGATACGCAGCTTGCGCCCGGCTGGTCCGAGGCGGTGGCGGCGCATCTGGAACGTGACGGCGCGGGGCCGGCTTATTTCCGGTTGGCGTTTCGGGCGGCGGGGGTGATGCCCGCCGTTGTGGCGTGCTGGGCCAACCTGCGGGCGGCGCTGTTTGCACTGCCCTATGGCGATCAGGGGCTGTTGCTGCGGCGCGCCGCCTATGATCGTGCCGGGGGCTATCCCGACCAACCGCTGATGGAGGATGTGGCGCTGGTCTGGGCCTTGGGACGCCCCCTGGAGGCACTGCCGGTACAGGCGCGCACCAGCGCAGAGCGGTACCTGCAGGGGGGCTGGCTGCGGCGCGGAACCCGCAATGCATGGACGCTGCTGCGCTATGTCATGGGGGCGGACCCGGCGACGCTGGCGGCGCGGTATCGACGCTAGCATAGGGGGGCTCTGCCCCCGCCGCGCGTGCCGCGCGCCTCCCCCGGAGTATTTTCGGCCAGAAAAACACCGGGAAAAACAAAGGACCGGGAAAAACACCGGGAAAAATGCCGACCGAGAAAAACATTGGGCGCTGCGGGTGTCAACCGACCAGTTTTTGTACCGTCCGGCGCAGCCAGCCGGGGCGTGGGGCCTCGGCCGGAGGCAGGGCGGGGACGGGCAGCGGGCGGCCTTGGCTATCGACCAGCATCTTGCCGTCCTGGAATTGCAGCCGGTAGAGATCGGCATAGATGCCGCCGCGCGCCAGCAGGTCCTCATGGGTGCCCGCGTCCACCGCGCGACCGCGATCCATCACAATGATCTTGTCGGCGTTGCGGATGGTCGAGAGCCGGTGCGCGATCACCAGCGTGGTGCGCCCGCCCGAGAGCCGATCGAGCGCGGATTGCACCACCTTTTCCGATTGCGCATCAAGCGCGCTGGTGGCCTCGTCCAGCAGCAGGATCGGCGTGTCGCGCAGCAAGGCCCGGGCGATCACCACCCGTTGACGTTGGCCCCCTGACAGCGCCGAGCCGCGCGGGCCGACATGGGTGTCGAGCCCGTCCGCGAGGTTGGGCAGGAAGTCGGTGACATGGGCGGCATCGAGCACGGATTTCAGCTGTGCATCGCTGACATCGGTGCGGCCCAGCAGGATGTTTTCGCGCAGGGTCTCGTCGAACAGCAGCGCGTCCTGACTGACCACCGAGAACAGCCCGCGCAGGGTGGCGAGATCCATGTCGCGCACATCGACGCCACCGACAGTCACCCGGCCTTTTTGCGGGTCTACCAGCCGGGTCAGCAGGTTGTAGATGGTCGACTTGCCCGCCCCCGAGGCCCCCACCAATGCGGTGGTCTTGCCCGGCTCGGCGGTAAGCGTCAGCCCGCGCAGGGCGGCCGCATTGCCATAGCTGAGCGACACATCCGTCAGCGTGATCTCGGGCAGCCCCTTGGGCGCCGGTACCGGTTTTGACGGGGAGGTCAGGCGGACCGGGGCATCCATCAGCTCCTTGATCCGCTCGATTGCGGCGGCGGCGACCTGCCACAGACCGGTAATCGCGCCCAGTCGGCGCACCGGCTCAAAGGTGAGGCCCATAGCGGTGAAAAAGCTCATGAACTGGCCGACCGATTTTTCGCCCGAGATGATTTCGCTGCCGCCATAGATCAGCACCGCCATGAAACCGACCCCGGCCATGACGTCGATCAGCCCCGGAATCGCTGCGGTGCCGAAGGCGGCGCGGATCTCGGAGTCGACGAATTGTTCTGTCTTTTCAGCATACTGGCGCTGTTGGTAGCGTTCCAGCCCGTTCAGCTTGATCGGCACGATGCCGTGGAAAATCTCATCCAGCCGGGTCGCCAGCCCGGCGCCCAGATCGCGGGCGCTGCGGGACTGGTTGCGCACGAAGCGTTGAATTAGCGCCACCGGCAGGAACAGCACCGGCACGCCGATCAGGGTGATCGCGGTCCAGCGCCAGTCGACGCTGATCGCGACCGTCATCAGGGCGATCAGGGAAATCGCGTCGCGTCCGGCCCCGGTGAGGATGGCGCGCCAGACGTTATTGATGGCAATCACATCCGTCTGCACCCGCTGGATCAGGAACCCCGGCGGATGCGCCTGGTGAAATTCGCCGTCCTGACGCATGGTGCGTGCCAGCAGATCGAGCCGCAGTTGGGCGGCTGTGCGTTGGGAAATGCGGGTCAGCACCACCTGTTGCATCACGCCAGAGACCGCGCGCAGGGTAAAGATGCCCATCACCGCCACCGCCACCCAGGTGATCGCCGTGGTATCGCCGCCGACGAAGATATCGTCGAACATCGGCTTCATCATGTAGCTGAGCGCGCCCAGCATCGAGCCCTCGATGGTCATGAGCAGCAGCGCGACCAGAAGCCAGCCGATATGGCGGTTCAGATAATTGCGCCACAGCCAGATCAACAGCGTGGTGCTTTTGGCCCCTGTGGTCTTGGCGTCGCTCATGCGGGCGTTTTTCCTTGTCGAAAGTCGGTCTGGATTACGACCGGATCGTATTCGGTTGCGATCCAATCCTCAAAGGAAATGGCACTTTTCCGGCTGCGCGCCTCGTAGGTATCAAGGATATAGTCGAGAATGCCGACCTTGGCGTTGCGGATGTGAAAAAAGCGCCAGGACAGCATTTTGCGCGCTGCGCTGACCGGCTGGCCTTCGATCACCATCAGGTAGACGGCGGAGGCGAACCCGGCCCGGTCGGCGCCGGATTTGCAGTGCATGACAAAGGGCTTTTCGATCTGGCGGAACACCGCGATCAGGTGCTGGATTTCGGCGCGCGAGGCGGCCGCACGGGCGTGCAGCGTGGCGTTGACCAAGGTCAGGCCAAGCGCGGCGCAGCTGGTCTTTTCGCTCATGTAATGGGCCGAAACGCTTTCACCGCGCAGGTTCAGGACGGTGCGGATGCCGCGCTCGGGCATCTTTGCGAACCGCTCATGCGTAGGGTGGTTGGAGCGAAACACCCCCGGCGCGATCTCGCGCTCGTTGGTCCAGACCCCGCGCAGGATGGCGTGGTCGAAATAGCGGTTGTAGATATGCGCGCGGCGCTCGTTTCCCGGGATCGTGGGATCCACGTTGAAATAGGCGCGCACATCCCGTTCGAACTGTCGTATCCGGTTGGCGAGACCCATTGAGCTTCCTTCTGTGCCTGTCCGGGCAGCACCCGGGGAGCCGGGCCTATCTAGGGTGCGGTGCCGGGCGTGACAAGTCCGTGGTTCCGATTGACGCCGCCGGAGGGGAGGCTAGTGTTCGTGCGATCTTCACAGGACAATATCATGACACAGACGTTGAGCGTTGCGCAGGGGCGCGAATATCTTGCCATTCCGGGGCCTTCGGTGATGCCCGAGGCGGTGTTGCAGGCGATGCACCGGTCGGCGCCGAATATCTATGAGGGGGCGCTGATCGATCTGACCGCCAGCCTGATCCCCGACCTCAAGCGGGTGGCGCGCACGAAACACAGTGCGGCGATCTATATCTGCAACGGTCACGGCGCCTGGGAGGCGGCCCTGTCCAACGTCGTGGCGGCGGGTGAAACCGTGCTGGTGCCCGCCACCGGCCGGTTCGGCATGGGCTGGGCGGATATGGCGCGGGGGCTGGGGATCGAGCCGCAGATCCTTGATTTCGGCAAGTCGACCCCTTGGGAGCTGGACCGGGTGGCCGAGGCTTTGCGCGCCGACGCGGGGCACAAGATCAAGGCGGTGCTGGGGGTGCATGTGGATACCTCCAGTTCAGTGCGCAACGATATCGCCGGGCTGCGCCGGGTGCTGGACGAGGTCGGGCATCCCGCTCTGCTGATGGTCGATTGCATCGCCTCGATGGCCTGCGATCGGTTCGAGATGGACGCCTGGGGCGTCGATGTCGCCGTGACCGGCAGCCAGAAGGGGCTGATGGTGCCGCCGGGGCTGGGGTTCGTGTTCTTCAACGACAAGGCGGCGGCGGTGCGCGCCGCGATGCCGCGGGTCAGCCGCTATTGGGACTGGGGACCGCGGTCTGATCCGCAGGCGTTTTACCAATATTTCGGCGGCACCGCGCCGACCCATCACCTGTATGGGCTGCGCGCGGCGCTGGACATGATCCATGCCGAGGGGATCGAGCACGTCTGGGCCCGTCACGCCCGGCTGGCCGAGGCGATCTGGGCGGCTTGCGAGGCCTGGGGGCAGGGTGGGCCGCTGCGGCTGAACGTGGCCGACCGGGCGCATCGCGCCCATGCGGTGACCGCGCTGCATCTCGGCGCGCCGCAGGGCACCGCGCTGCGCGACTGGGTGACGCGCAACCTCGGGCTGACGCTGGGGATCGGGCTGGGCATGACCGAGCCGGACGATCCGGCGTGGCATGGGTTCCTGCGCATCGGTCACATGGGCCATGTCAACGGGATCATGGTGCTGGGCATGCTGGGCGGGATCGAGGCCGGGTTGAGCGCGCTGGAGATTCAGCACGGGACCGGCGCGCTTGAGGCGGCCGCGAAGGTGATCTCTGGAAAATAGGCGGCAGGGAGTCGGTCCCGGCGGGGGAGGCGCCGGGGCCGAAGAGTCAGGCGGCCTTGTCGGCCAGCCCTTTACACCAGGCTTCCATTTCGCGGGTGGCGACCTCCATCGGCGGCTCAAGGAAGGTCACATGGAAATGATCGCCCATGTCGGCCACGCCGATCGAACGGGGGCGGACCGCCAGCACATGCGGGTTCGGCAGTGCCACGCCGAAACAGAACACGATGTTCTGCGCCGCCTTGAGCGTCTCGGCGATCGTGCCCTTGATGGCGGTGGTATGCCCGTAGTGGTCGAAGGTGGCGATATAGGCGACCTTGGGATGGGCGTCGATCTTGGCCTTGAGCGCTGCGATGATGTCGTCGACGCTGGTGTGGCTGGTCTCTGATTTCGCGATCTCCAGATCGAAGACCGGGTATTTTTCCATCAGAAGCGATTGTTTCATGTTCGTGTTCCTTGTCTCGTCGGCCCGCAGGAGGCAGAGGGGCGGGTCCGGATGACAAAGATGTATTAAATATTCAGGAATTGGGATGCGTCAGTTTGCCCGCCCCGGGCTGCGGGGCGCTGCGCCGGGGGGGAGGGCAGCGGCGCGGCAAGGCAAGGGGGCCCTGAAGGAGCGTTCTGGGAATGCGCCCGAGGGGCGGTGCCCCGGCGCGGGGGACGCCGGGGCGGGGAAGGGAAGGACTGGCCTAGCCGCGTGTCAGCCGCGCGCCTGAGCCGTGGCCTGTTCCAGCGCCTTGGGCAGGGCGTCGGCAAAGGCGTCGAGCTCCTGCTGCCGGCCGCAGCTGACCCGGATGCAGCGGTTCTGCGGGGGGGCGAACGGCATCCGCACGAACAGCCCTTGCTGCCCCAGCGCCTCGATCACGGCCTTGGCGAAGGCGCCGTCGCGGCCACAGTCGACGGCGACGAAATTGGCGGCCGAGGGCAGGGTGGAAAGTCCGTTCGCACGCGCGATGTCGCCGATGCGATCGCGCGCCACGGCGACCTCGACCTGCACATGGGCCAGCCAGTCCTGATCCTTGATCGCTGCCAAGGCCCCGGCTTGGGCAAAGCGGTTCATGCCGAAATGGTTGCGGACCTTGTCGAAGGCGGAAATCAGCCCCGGTGCGGCGATGGCATAGCCCACCCGCGCCCCGGCCATGCCATAGGCCTTGGAGAACGTGCGCATGCGGATCACGCGGGGATCGTCGACCGGGATCGCGGCGGCGGTGCCCTCGGGGGCGAATTCGACATAGGCCTCGTCCAGCACCAGCAGCGTGCCCTCGGGCAGCAGATCCAGCGCGGCGCAGATCGCGTTGCCGGAGTGCCATGTCGCCATCGGGTTGTCGGGATTGGCCAGATAGACCAGCTTGGCCCCGACCTCGGCCGCCTTGGCGAAGAGCGTCGCGGGATCTTCGCGATCCTCGACATAGGGCACCTTGTGGATCACCCCACCAAAGCCCGCGACGTGGTAGTTGAAGGTCGGATAGGCGCCGTCAGAGGTGACCACAGTATCGCCCTCGGCCACCATGAGCCGCACAAGATAGCCGAGCAAGCCGTCAATGCCCTCGCCGACGACGATATTCTCGGGGGCGATGGCGTGATGGGCGGCAAGCGCCGCGCGCAGAACGAAGCTTTCGGCGTCGCCGTATTTCCAGATCTCGGCGGTCTCGGCCTGCATCGCTGCGATCGCCTTGGGCGAGGGGCCGAACAGGCTTTCGTTGGCGCCGATCCGGGCCCGGAACGGCGCGCCGCGGACACGCTCCAGCGTGTCGGGCCCGATGAAGGGCACGGAGGCGGGCAGGGAATGGATGAGGGGGGTGTAGCGTGGCTCTGTCATGGCCGGGCAGATACGCCGGGAAGGCGGGCTTGGGCAAGTGTTTTCGCAGCCCCGCCGTTCCCCCACGTTGGGCTGGATTCCCGGCCTGCACTCGGGGCAGGGTGGGCAGAGGCAAAACGGGAGGGCCGGACATGGCGCGCGTATCAGTTGAGTATCAGGATCATATTGCCCGGGTTACCCTGACCCGAGGCGACAAGATGAATGCGCTGGATGACGAGATGGTCGAGGCCATTCTGGAAGCCGGGGCCGAAGTGGCGGACTCGGATGCGCGCGCGGTGGTGCTGTCGGGCGAGGGCAAAAGCTTTTGCGCCGGGCTCGACATGGCGAGCTTTGCCAAGATGGCGCAGGTCGATGTCGAGGCTTGGCTGATGGAGCGGACCTATCACGACGCCAACGCCATGCAGGAGGTGGCGATGATCTGGCGGCGGGTGCCGGTGCCGGTGATCGCCGCGTTGCAGGGGGCGGTGTTTGGCGGTGGTCTGCAAATCGCCTTGGGCGCCGATATCCGCATTGCCGAGCCGGAGACCAAATTCGCGGTGATGGAGATGAAATGGGGCTTGGTGCCGGATATGGGCGGCATGGCGCTGTTGCCGCAACTGGTGCGCTCTGACGTGCTGCGGTTGCTGACCTATACGGCGACGCCGGTCGCGGCGGCGCAGGCCGAGCAATGGGGCCTTGTGACCGAGCTTGCCGCCGACCCGATGGCGCGGGCGATAGAGATCGCAACCCAGATCGCCGGGCAAAGCCCCGCCGCGATCCGGGCGGCCAAGCGGCTGATCGCCGTCGCGGAACGCGCCGGACAGGAAGAGGTGTTGCTGGAGGAGTCGCGCGAACAGGCCGGGGTTCTGGGAAAACCCGAGCAGATGGAGGTCGTCATGGCCCGGATGCAGGGGCGCAAGCCAGAGTTCAAATAGACGCGGCTGAGGGTCCGCGCTGACCATCGGTTGCCGACCGCTAACTGCTGACCGTCGCCAATCGTCGCCGGTCGGCAGTCAGCGCGGAGCTGTGGGCGCATTGATCTTCCGCAGCACCGGGCAGGCGTTCACGCATAGGGCGTCAATGACGTCACAGGGGAACCTCCCGTTGTTCGCGGGTGGCGAGAGTGCGCCGAGCAACATGCGCACGGAACGAGAACACTTGTGAGAATCGGGTGAACTGCGTAAAATTGTCGCATCGCTGGGAGTCCCGGAAATTGGCCGGAGACACCAAGCGATCATGCTTCAGAAAGCCAGCAAATACACATTGTACGTAGCGCCGGGAGGTCCGTGGACTTCAGGCGGGCGGCTTGCTGTCATCTTCCACGGAAGGAGAGCTGCGATGAAGAAATTTCTGACGGCCGCATTTTGCGCCAGCCTGCTTTCCCCCCTTGCGGGGTGGGCTGGTGGTGTCAATGACATGCCCTCGGTTCGATACGACAACGTGGCCGCAAAACTGATCATGAGCGGATACCGAGAGGTGCGGGTCGTGGACCCCGAGATGGGCAGGATGTCTGCCTATGATCGCGACGGCAGCGAAGTCATCGTTCGGGTGGATCAGGTCACCCGCGAAATCCTGTCGACCACGCATGTTCACGTCGCTGATCAATGAGGCTGATCAATGATCAAGAGGGGCGCGCGGGGTGATTTCCTCCCCCCCGCGCGCCCCATATTTCCACCTTCACCGCATGAAAGACCCGAAAGCAGTGATGATCCGCAACTCGCCTATTCCAGTTCGGCGAGCCGGGCCATGGCCTCTTTGATCCGGGCCTCTTCTTCTTCGCGGGCGGCGAGGTTGGCGCGGGTTTCCTCGACCACCTCGGCGGGGGCGGAGTCGGCGAACTTCGGGTTCTTGAGCCGACCGCGCAGACCGCCCAGCTCTTTGCCGAGCTTTTGCAGCGTTTTTTCCAGCCGCGCCTTTTCCTCGGCGATGTCGATGATGCCGGCCAGCGGCAGGCCGAAGGTTGCGCCCTCAACAGCGATCGTCACCGTGCCCTTGGGCAGGCTGTCGGCCCGTGTCAGCCCCTCGATCCGCGCCAGCCGCTTGATCAGCACCTCGTTGCGGTCCCACGCGGCCTGACCGCGCGCGTCGATTTCGCTGACCAGCATCGGCACATGAAGGCCTGCGGGCACATGCATCTGCGCGCGCGCCGAGCGCACCGCCTCGATCAGCCCGATCACCCAGTTCATCTCGTGATCGGCGGCCTCGTCCACCAGATCGGCGGGCGCATAGGTCGGCCAGTTGGCATGGATCAGCGGTTTCGTACGGGTGCCAGACAGCGCCCAAAGCTCTTCGGTGATGAAGGGCATGATCGGCTGCAGCAGGATCAGGCACTGGTCCAGCACCCATTTCATGGTTTGGCGCGTCTCGGCCTGTGCGGCGGCGTCCTCGCCCTGCAACAACGGTTTGGAGAACTCCACATACCAGTCGCAGACCTTGCCCCAGACGAAGCCATACAGCGCCTGCGCCGCGTCGTTGAAGCGGAAGTTGTCGAGCGCGTCATCGACCTCGGCGCGGACCTTGGCGGTTTCGCCGATGATCCATGTGTTCAGCGTCTGTTTCGGGGTGGGGATGCCCTTCACCTCGGCCTCGAACACGTCGTTCATCTCGGCGAAGCGGGCAAAGTTCCACAGCTTGGTGCCGAAATTGCGGTAGCCCGCGATGCGCTGCATGTCGAGCTTGAGCACCCCGCCGAGCGAGGCCATGGCGGCATTGGTGAAGCGCAGCGCGTCGGCGCCGTATTCGTCGATGATCTCAAGCGGGTCGACCACGTTGCCGACCGATTTGGACATCTTCTTGCCCTTGGCGTCGCGCACCAGCCCGTGCAGATAGACGGTCTTGAACGGGATCTCGTCGACCACGGCAAGCTGCATCATGATCATCCGGGCGACCCAGAAGAATAGGATGTCCTGCCCGGTCACCAGCACGTCGGTGGGGAAATAGCGACCCAGTTCCGGCGTCTGTTCCGGCCAGCCCAGCGTGCCGATCGGCCACAGGCCGGAGGAGAACCATGTGTCGAGCACATCGGGGTCCTGCCAGACCGGATAGACCAGCTTGGTCGGATCCTGATCGATCTCGTATTGCGCCAGCGCCTTGGCAAAGGTTTCAAGCGCGCTCTGTCTGTCGGCCACCGCGACGATGCGGGCATCGGCAATCGGGTGCGGGGTGTCGGCCAGCTCGTCGCGGAACGCCCCCAGCACCCCATCGAAATCGGCGGCGCAGTGGTGCACGTCGCCCATATGGACCATGCCATTCAAAAGCAGCCGGCCCATTTCCACCAGATCCAGCGTGCCGTCGCCTTCGTCATCGCGGAAATCCGGCGCCGACAGGTCGAGCCCGTACCACACCGGGATCTGGTGCCCCCACCACAGCTGGCGCGAGATGCACCAAGGCTCGATGTTTTCCAGCCAGTGGTAAAAGGTTCTTTCACCGCTTTTGGGCAGGATGGTGATGTCGCCGCCGCGCACTGCGTTCAGCGCCGGATCGACGATCTTGCTGGTGTCGACGAACCACTGGTCGGTCAGCATCGGTTCGATCACCACCTTGGAGCGGTCGCCAAAGGGCTGCATGATCGGCTTGTTCTCGACCAGCGGTACCGAGACCAGGGTCTCGGTCCCGTCCTCGTCGGTTTGCACCTCGGGGATCATCACCGCCAGACCTTCGTCGGTGATCTGGGCCACCACGCGCGCGCGCGCCTCGAACCGGTCCAGCCCGCGCAGATCGTCGGGGACCATGTTCAGCGTGTCGACCTCCATCTCGGTGAAGCCGGCGCCGCTGGCGATTGCCTGCGCCCGGGTGGCGCAATCGGCATAGGGCAGCCCGTCGTCGCGCAGCGCACCCTTGGTGTCGAGCAGCCGGTACATCGGGATGTTGCCGCGCTTGGCCACCTGATAGTCGTTGAAATCATGCGCGCCGGTGATCTTGACCGCGCCCGAGCCGAAGGTGGGGTCGGGATATTCATCGGTGATGATCGGGATCAGGCGGCGGTGTTCCTTGGGCCCCACCGGGATTTCGCACAGCTTGCCGACGATGGCGCCGTAGCGTTCGTCCGAGGGGTGCACCGCGACCGCGCCGTCGCCCAGCATGGTCTCGGGGCGGGTGGTGGCGATGGAAATGTAATCGCGCTGTTCCTCAAGGACGACTTTGCCGTCCTCGTCCTTTTCGACATAGGTATAGGTCTCGCCACCGGCGAGCGGGTATTTGAAGTGCCACATATGACCGGCAACTTCGATATTTTCGACCTCGAGGTCGGAAATCGCGGTCTCGAAATGCGGGTCCCAGTTCACCAGTCGCTTGCCGCGATAGATCAGCCCCTTGTCATACATGTCGACAAAGACCTTGATGACGGCGTCGTGAAAGTTGCCCTCTTCGCCCGCCGGGGCACCGGGGGCGCCGGACATGGTGAAGGCGTTGCGTGACCAGTCGCACGAGGCCCCCAGCCGCTTGAGCTGGTTGACGATGGTGCCGCCCGATTGCTGTTTCCAGTCCCAGACCTTTTCGACAAAGGCCTCGCGCCCCATGTCGCGCCGCGAGGGCAGCTTGTTCTTGGCCAGCTCGCGTTCGACCACCATCTGGGTGGCGATGCCGGCATGATCCTGCCCGGGCTGCCACAGGGTGTCAAAGCCGCGCATCCGGTGCCAGCGCACAAGAATGTCCTGCAACGTGTTGTTGAAGGCGTGGCCCATGTGCAGGCTGCCGGTGACGTTCGGCGGCGGGATCATGATGCAGTAGGTTTCCGCGCGGCTGGCATTGGCGCCTGCGGTGAAACATCCGGCCTGTTCCCAGGCCCGGTACAAACGATCCTCGGCCTCGGCCGCGTTGAAGGTCTTTTCCATAGCCATGCTGCTGGTCCCTTTCTGGTCGTTGGATCATCTATCGAAGCTGAGGGCGAAGGGGAAGGCGGCAGACGGTATTTCTTGCGCCCGTGCCGGGCCGGAAAACGGGTGACAGGGCGCAGTCCGGGCGGCACTGTGGGGCAAATGGCTTTGGAAAAAGGGGCGCGGGATGGATGAAATCAGCATCTATGGCTTTGACGGCGCAGGCGGGGTGCAGCGGCTGGCCACGGAGCAATTGCACGCGCGCGGGCCCGAGGCTCCGGAGGGCGGCTTTGTCTGGGCCCATGTAGATGGCGCGAGCGAGGCCGGGCGCAATTGGTTGGCGGCGGCGGGGCTGGACCCGCTGGAGTATGATGCGCTGTTGGCCGAGGAGACCCGACCGCGCAGCACGCTGCACGGCGATATTGCGCTGATCAACCTGCGCGGCGTCAACCTTGACCCGGGGGCCGAGCCCGAGGACATGATTTCAATCCGGCTGTTCGTGTCGGCGCAGATGGTGATTTCGGCGCAGATTCGGACGCTTCAGGCGGTGGCCGACCTGATGACGGCGCTGGATCGCGGCCAGGGATCGACCACGCCCGGCGATCTGATCGCGCGGCTGGCGCTGCGGCTGGCCGACCGGGCCGAGCCGGTGGTGGCGGCGCTGAACGAGCGTGCCGACCAGTTGGAAGACATCATGGAGGACGAAGGCCGGGGCGATTCCGTGATGCGGGCCAATCTGGCCGATATTCGCCGTACCTCGATCGTGATGCGCCGCTACATGTTCCCGCAGCGTGACGCGCTGTCGACGCTGGAGATCGAGGATTTGGATTGGCTGACCCTGCGCGACCGCAGCCGGTTGCGCGAGGCGACCGAGCGGGTGACGCGGCTGGCCGAGGAGCTGGACGCGCTGCGCGACCGCGCCCAGGTCGTGCACGATCAGATTCTTGATATCCGCGCCGAGGCGATGAACCGGCAGATGTTGGTGTTGTCGGTGGTGGCGGCAGTGTTCCTGCCGATGGGGCTGGTGACCGGGCTGTTGGGGATCAATGTCGGCGGCATTCCCGGCGCGACATGGCCGCATGCGTTCTGGGCGGTCTGCGCCATGCTGTTGGTGATCGGGGCGGGGCAGATCTGGCTGTTTCGCTGGATGGGGATGTTTTCGCGCTGATGTCATGGCGGACGCCGGTAGCCCCCGCCGTCACGGCGCGCGGTCCAGCTTGGTCGACAGGTGGATCAGGCTTTCAGAGCTTTTTACGCCCTTGGCCTCGCCGATCCGGTCAAGGGTATCGTCAAGTTCTGCCGTGGTTCTGGCGGCGACCTGCACCAGCAGATCGAACCGGCCCGAGGTGGTATGCACCACCTCGACGCCGCTCAGGCTTTTGAGCCGGGCCAGAACGGCGGGGCCGCTGCGCGGTTCGATCGAGACCAGCACCGTGGCGCGCAACGGCGGTGCGGTGGCGACGCTGGCGCGCAGGGTATAGCCCGCGATCACGCCCGCGGCCTCCATCCGTTCGATCCGGGCCTGTACGGTGGTGCGTGCCAATCCCAGACGGCGCGCCAGATCGGTGACCGGCGCGCGGGCATTCTCGCGCAGCAGACGCAGCAGGATCTGATCGGTTTCGTCAATTTGCATGTTTGCACCGTCGATATGCTGTAAATTACCTTCAAATCTAACAGGGTGACGAGAGAAATCGACAGGAAAGCGCGCGATTCTGGTCAAAACAGCGCGAGGTTCCCCGATGCAGCCCCTATCCGCCCCTTGGCCCGACCCCTCTGCCTATCTGGCGCGGATGCAGCCTGATGCGCCGCTCCTGTTCCTGTCGCCCGCCACGCTTCAGGCCACCGCGCGGCGGTTCCTGACCGGCTTTCCGGGGCTGGTGACCTTTGCGGTCAAGGCCAATGACCGGGCCGAGGTGCTGGCCAATCTGGACACCGCCGGGCTTTCGACCTTTGACGTCGCCTCGCCGGGCGAGATGCGGGCGGTGCGGGCGGTGAACCCGAACGCGGTGCTGCATTACAACAACCCGGTGCGCAGCCTTGAGGAGGTCGCGGCGGGCATCAAGATGGGCGTGGCAAGCTGGTCGGTGGATGAGGAGGGGGAGTTGGACAAGCTTGCCCAAGTGCCGCGCGGGGCCGAGATCGCGGTGCGCTTTGCGCTGCCGGTCAAGGGCGCGGCCTATGATTTCGGTGAGAAATTCGGCGCCAGCCCGGCACGGGCGGTGGATCTGTTGCGCCGCGTTGCGGCCGAGGGCTGGCGCCCGGCGCTGTGTTTCCACCCCGGCACCCAATGCGAGGATGCCGGGGCTTGGGAAAGCTATATCGCCGAGGCGGCGCGCATCGCCGCGCTTGCCGGGGTGCGCATCGCACGGCTGAACGTGGGCGGCGGGTTTGCTGCCCATCGCCACGGCAATGCCCCGGATCTGGAGGCAGTGTTTGTCCGCATCAAGGCGGCGGTGACGCGCGCCTTTGGCCCCGAGGCCCCCGCGCTGGTCTGCGAGCCGGGTCGCGCGATGGTGGCCGAGGCCTTTACGCTGGCGGCCCGGATCAAGGGGATGCGGCAGGGTGGGGATACCGTGTTCCTCAACGACGGCATCTATGGCGGGCTGATCGATCTGCGCGATATGGGCCTGACCGGGCGCATTCAGGTGTTGGCCAGTGACGGCTGCGCGCGCAAGGGCCTGGGCCGTGCGCGCCGCATCTTTGGCCCCACCTGCGACAGCCTTGACCGGTTGCCCGACGGGTTGGAGCTGCCGGAGGATACCGTCGCAGGCGACTATGTGCTGTTTGCCGGGCTGGGTGCCTATTCGGTGGCCATGTCGACCTGTTTCAACGGATATGGGCTGCGCGATGTGGTTACGGTTCTGCGACTGACTGGACATTGCCCGCACGAAAGCTAGGGTCGCGCCCGAAAGCACAGATCAGGGGCGCGCGATGGAAAAGTTCGGGAAAAGTCAGTCGGTCACGCGGGTGGAGGATCTGCGTCTGCTGACGGGGCATGGGCGCTATGTGGACGATGTCGCGCCCGCAGACGCGCTGCATGCCTTCCTGTTCCGCTCGCCGGTGGCGCATGGGGTGATCACCGAACTGGATCTGTCCGATGCGCGCGCCGCCGAGGGCGTGCATCTGGTGTTGAGCAATGACGATCTGGAGGCGGCGGGGATCACCGCGAGCATGGCTGGCGTGGTGTTGCAGAACCGCGACGGGACCAAGGCCGCCGACCCGCATCGTCCGGTTCTGGCCAAGGGCAAGGTGCGCCATGTGGGCGAGCCGGTGGCCCTGATCGTCGCGGAGACGCCGGCGCAGGCCCGCGATGCCGCCGAGATGATCCTGTTCGACACCGAGGATCTGCCCGCCAAGCTGGATCTGGCCCGTGGCGGTGCCCCAGTGCATGAGGACGTGCCCGACAACCTTGCGCTGGACTGGGGCCTTGGCGACGAGGCCGCGACCGAGGCCGCCTTTGCTAAAGCCGCCCATGTGGTCCGGCTCGAGGTGGCCGACAATCGCATCATCGTCAATGCGATGGAGCCGCGCGGCTGTTTCGCCGACTGGGACGGCAGCCGGTTGCATTTCGCTTTCGGCGGTCAGGGTGTCTGGGCGTTGAAGGGCGAGCTGGCGCGCATGCTGGGCCTCGACAAGGAGGCGGTGCATGTCACCACGCCCGATGTCGGCGGCGGCTTCGGCATGAAGGCGGCGCCCTATCCGGAGTATTTCGCGGTGGCGCAGGCCTCGCGCCTGTTGGGCCGCCCGGTGCGCTGGATGTCGGAGCGGACCGAGGCGATGCTGTCGGACCATGGCGGACGCGATCTGACCTCGACCGCCGAACTGGCGTTTGACGCCGATCACAAGATCACCGCCTATCGGGTCAAGACCCGCTTCAACCTTGGGGCCTATAACTCCAATTTTGGTCAATTCATCCAGACGCAGCTGTTCTCGCGCGTGCTGGCCGGGGTCTATGACGTGCAGACTACATGGCTGCAGGCCGAGGGCTATTACACCAATACGACGCAGGTGGACGCCTATCGCGGGGCGGGGCGGCCCGAGGCGATCTATGTGCTGGAACGCGCGATGGACCGCGCCGCGCGCGAGCTGGGCATCGACCCGTGGGAGCTGCGGCGGAAGAACTTTATCGCGCCCGATCGGTTCCCCTATACATCCGCCACCGGCGAAACCTATGACGTGGGTGAATTCAACCACATCCTGACCTTGGCCGGGTCCAAGGCCGATGTTGCCGGATTCGAGGCCCGTCGGGCCGCAGATGCTGCGCGCGGGCTGCTGCGCGGGCAGGGGCTGTGCTATTACATCGAGAGCATTCTGGGCGATCCCTCCGAGGCGGCCAAGGTGGAGTTCTGTGACGGTGGCAGCGTCAATCTTTATGTCGGGACGCAGTCGAACGGGCAGGGGCACGAGACGGTCTATGCCCAGTTCCTCTCGGACCAGACCGGCATTCCCGCCGATCATATCCATGTCATTCAGGGCGACAGCGACCTGATCCAGCGGGGCGGCGGCACCGGCGGGTCGCGCTCTGTCACCACGCAAAGCACCGCGACGCTGGCGACGGTGGATGCGATGCTGGCCGCCTTTACCCCCTATCTGGCTGACAAGATGGGGGTCGATGCGGCAGCGCTCCGGTTTGATGACGAGACCTTCCGCGCCGCCGGGTCCAACCTGACGCCGACGCTGCTGGAGGCGGCCGAGATGGCGCGCGGTGACGGGCGCGATGATCTCTTGGTGCATGAGGAACGCGCCAAACTGCCCGGCCGCTCCTATCCCAACGGCGCCCATGTGGCCGAGGTGGTGGTCGATCCCGAGACCGGGCAGGTGCGGGTGGACCGCTATACCGTGGTTGATGATTTCGGCAATCTCATCAACCCCTTGCTGGCCGAAGGTCAGGTGCATGGCGGGGTGGTTCAGGGACTGGGGCAGGCGTTGAGCGAACAGGTGGTGTTCGACGAGGATGGCCAACTGCTCACGGCATCTTTCATGGACTATGCCTTGCCGCGCGCCGCTGACGCGCCCATGATCAACTTCACCTCCGAACCGGTACCCTCCACCGCCAACCTGATGGGGATGAAGGGCTGCGGCGAGGCGGGAACCGTGGGGTCGATGGCGGCCGTTGCCAATGCGGTGCAGGATGCGCTGTGGGTGCGCGGTGTGCGGCAGGCGGATATGCCGTTTACGCCGTTGAGAGTGTGGGACATGCTGAAAGATGGGACTGCGTCGCCTTCGTGATCGGATTTTCGACTGGTTTCGCCAGCCCGCGCAATCGGTCCATTCCGCCGAGACCGCCCACCGCGGGCCGCTGGCGCATGTGATCATTCTTGACGGCACTATGTCCTCGCTTGAGCCGGGCTATGAGAGCCATGCCGGCGTCACCTATCGTCTTTGCCGCGAGATGGGCGTGCCGGTTTCGGTGTACTACGAGGCCGGGGTGCAATGGCCGCATTGGGGGGCCGCGCCGGATGTGCTGTTGGGGCGCGGGATCAATCGGCAGATCCGCCGCGCTTATGGCTATCTGGCGTCGCGCTATCGCCCCGGCGACCGGGTGTTTCTGATGGGCTATTCGCGCGGGGCCTATGCGGTGCGCTCGCTGGCGGGCGTGATTGACCGGATTGGCCTGCTGCGCGCCGAGTGCGCGACCGAGCGCAATATCCGAACCGTGTATCGCCATTATCAGGGCGATCCTGACAGCGATTTTGCCAAGGATTTTGGCCGGGCGCATTGCCATGACGCGATGAAAATCGAGATGGTCGGCGTTTGGGATACGGTCAAGGCGCTGGGCGTGCGGCTGCCGTACCTGTGGCGATGGGGCGAGGCGCAGCATTCCTTTCATAGTCACAGTCTGGGGCCGAGCATCCGCAACGGGTTTCATGCGCTGGCCCTTGATGAAACGCGCGAGGTGTTCCGGCCCGAGCTCTGGTCCTGTCCGCCGGGCTGGGAAGGGCATGTGGAACAGGTCTGGTTTCGCGGCGCTCATGGCGACATCGGCGGTCAGCTTGGCGGCTATCAGGCGGCGCGACCGCTGGCCAATATCCCGCTGGTGTGGATGCTGGAGCAGGCCGAGAGCTGCGGCCTGCCGCTGCCGCATGGCTGGCGGGCGCGGTTCTACACCGACCCCGACGCGCCTTCGGTCGGCACCTGGCGCGGCTGGGGCGCGCTGTTTCTGTTGCGCCGCCCCCGCGTGGTGGGCTGCGATCCGTCAGAGCGGTTGCATGAAAGCGTGCGCGAGCGGGGTGGCAGGACCGGCGCCGGGATCGAAGCCAAGGCGCATGACGTTTGAACGATGACGCTTGCGCCCGCTCGACCCTGCCGCCAGTCGCTTAGCGGGTCGGCGGCAGTTGCAAGACGATGCAGGTGGTGGAGCCGGTGGCATACAGCCGGCCATCCTCGACGCCGCGGATCTCGCCATGGGACACACCGGTGGAGCGGCCCACGTGATCGGCGATGCCGACGCAGTCGATCATCATCCCCAAGGGAATAGAGCGAAGGATATTTATCTTGTATTCCAAGGTGGTATAGGCTGACCCCTTGGGCACCATCGTCTGCACCGCACAGGCCATCGCGCTGTCAAGAAGGGTGCCGTACCAGCCGCCGTGCACCGTGCCCAGCGGGTTGGTGGAGTCAAAGCCGGGCGCGCCGCGAAAGGTCACGCGGCCCTTTTCGACCGCGTGCAGCGTATAGCCTAGCGTCTTGGCAATCGGCGGCGCGGGCAGGCGGCCATCGCGGATGCCCTCCATGAACTCCAGCCCTGACATGCTGGCCATATCGGCGGGGCCCAAAAGCTCCTCCGGGGTGGTCGCGTAATTCGGGGGGGTCGCCTGACTCATCCTGTCCTCCACTATGATGGAGGGCAGGCTAGCAGCAGGGGCAGGACGGACAAGCCGTTACGCCACGTTCTCCAGGCTGACCTTGGGCGTGACGCCAAGCGCATGGCAGACGTCGCGGGTCAGTTCGGGGCGGTTCAGCGTGTAGAAGTGCAACCGGTCGACGCCGCCATCGATCAGCGCGCTGCACATCTCGGTGCAGATCGCGGTGGCCAGCAGATCCTCGCGCCCGTCGCGCATGGCCTTTTCAAAGGCGTCCTCGACCCATTGCGGGATCGTGGTGCCGCAGCTGCGGGCAAATTTCCGCGCGCCTTTCCAGTTTTCGATCGGCAGGATCCCCGGGGTGATCTTTGCCGCGTCGATCCCGGCCTTGTCACAGGCATCGCGAAACCGGAAAAAGGTGTCGGCCTCGAAAAAGAACTGCGTCAGCGCCTCGTCCGCACCGGCGTCGATCTTGGCCTTGAGCCAGTCGATATCGGCCTGCGCGCTTGCGGCCTCGGGGTGGACATCGGGATAGGCGCCGACGCGAATGCTGAACTTGCCGGTGGCCGCCAGCGCCTCGATCAGTTCGATCGAGTTGGCGAAACCGCCGGGATAGGGGGTGAATTTGCCCTCGCCCTTGGGCGGGTCCCCGCGCAGCGCGACGATCTCGGTCACGCCGGCCTTGGCGAAATCATCCGCGATTTCAAGGGTTTCCTCTTTGGTGGCATTCACGCAAGTCAGATGCGCGGCCACTTTCAGCCCCGAGGATTTGTGCAATGTCGCCACCGCGTCGCGGGTCAGATCCCGGGTCGTGCCGCCAGCCCCGTAGGTGACGGAGACAAAGCGGGGGTCAAGCGGCGCCAGCACCTGCACCGTGTCCCAGAGCCGGAACGAGGCTTGCAGGTTTTGCGGCGGGAAGAATTCGAAAGAAATAGCAGGGGCGGTCATCGGGTGCGGTTCCTTTGATTTCAGTCCTTGTCGCATATGTGCGATTGTGAAACAAACTCATAATTCTCAACAACAACATGAACGAGGCGAGGGGATGCATATCGAATTCCGGCATCTGCGCACGATCAAGGCGATTCACGAGTGTGGCGGATTGGCGCGGGCGGCGGATCATCTGAACATCACGCAAAGCGCTTTGAGCCATCAAATCAAGGGCTTGGAAGATCAGACCGGGGTCGAACTGTTCTTTCGCCGCTCAAAGCCGATGAAGCTGTCGCCAGCCGGGCTGCGGTTGTTGCGGTTGGCCGAACAGGTGCTGCCGCAGGTCGAGGCGATGGAGGCGGAATTCAACGCCCTGCGTCTGGGCGAGACCGGTCGGATGCATATCGCGATCGAATGCCATGCCTGTTTTGAATGGCTGTTCCCGGTGCTTGAGGCCTTTCGCAAAAGCTGGCCCGATGTGGATGTCGACATCCGCCCCGGCCTTGCCTTTGATGCGCTGCCCGCGCTGCAAAAGGAAGAGGTCGATCTGGTCGTCTCCTCGGATCCGGAGGTTATTCCGGGGGTGGATTTCGTCGAACTCTTTGATTACGCGCCTGTTTTTGTGGCCGCGTCGCAGCACCCGCTGGCCTCGAAACCCTATATCGAGGCCGAGGATTTTCGCGATCAGACCCTGATCACCTACCCGGTGGAGCATAGCCGGCTGGATGTGTTCAGCCAGTTGCTGACCCCTGCGGGGGTGGCCCCCAAGGCGGTGCGGCAGGTGGAACTGACGGCGGTGATCCTGCTACTGGTCGCCTCCAATCGCGGGATTTCGGTGCTGCCGGACTGGGTGGTGCGCGAGGTGAAATACAGCTCGGATTATGTCACCCGGCCGCTGACCCAAAACGGGATCACCCGGCGGCTTTATGCGGCGGTGCGCAGCGATGATCGGGAAAAGCCCTATGTGAAGGAGCTGCTCGTGCTCGCCCGGCAAGAGGCCCGGCGGCTGCAATCGGCCTGAGGATAAGTACGCTTTAAGGTTCGTATTGTACAACTCTGTGGGGATGAAACGCTGCGAAATCCCAGGTTTGTGGAGTTTTCGGTGTGAATTGTACAATCTGGCACATCCCGGCCCGTTGCCCGGCCTTGCGGCCGGGCGCTCAGGTTGGCCGCCGTCAGATCAGCTTGACGATCTGCTTGCCCATGTTGCCGCCGCCCAGCATCGCGATGAAGGTCGCGGGCGCGTTTTCCAGCCCCTCGGCAATGTCTTCCAGATAGGCGATCTCGCCACTGGCGACCTTTGGCCCGATCTCTTTCAGGAACTGCGGGAACCGGTCGAAGTGGTTCGAGATGATGAAGCCGTTGACCGACAGGAAATTGACCAAGATGTTGCGCCACAGGCCGGGGCCGGTCAGCCCCTGATCCTTTGCCCCGGCACCGAGACCGCCAGCGTTGTACCAGGCGATCATGCCGCAGATCGGGATGCGCCCGAACGGGTTCATCAGCGGCAGCACCGCTTCGAGCACCTTGCCGCCGACGTTTTCGAAATAGATGTCGATGCCGTTGGGGCATTCCTGTTTCAGTGCCGCGCGCAGGTCGCGGGCGCTGTCATAGGCGCGGTGATCAAGGCAGGCGTCAAAGCCGAACTTCTCGGTGGCCAGTTTGCATTTCTCGGCGCCGCCAGCGACGCCGACGGTGCGCAGCCCCGCAAGCCGCGCCACCTGACCCACCATCGAGCCGACCGGGCCGGTGGCGGCGGCGACGACCAATGTTTCGCCCGCCTTGGGCTTGCCGTATTCGGTCAACCCGTGCCAGCCGGTGAACCCGGGCATCCCGAGCACACCGAGCGCGGCGGTGATCGGGCCCTGTTTCGGGTCAAGCTTGCGCAGCTGGTTCGCGGGCAGGCAGCCGTGGGTGGCCCAGCCGAACATGCCAAAGGCGAAATCGCCCGGTTTGAAATGCGGGCTTTGCGAGGCGATCACCTCGCCCACCGCCCCGGCCTCCATGGTGCCGCCGATGGGCACCGGCGCGGCATAGGATTTGGCATCATCCATGCGTCCGCGCATATAGGGGTCGAGCGACATGTAATGCACGCGCACCAGAACCTCGCCCTCGCCGGGGGTCGGGATCGGGGCGGGCTGATAGCTGAAGTCATCGAGGCTCGGCGCGCCGTCGGGGCGGCTGGCAAGGGTCACATGGTACATCTGGTCTGTCATGGCAGGTCTCCTCTTCGCGCTTTGCGCAACGGTGGCGGTCGCAGGCCTGCTTGGCAAGCCGGGTGGGACGGAACGTGGCGGAAGTCGCTGGCGTCGTGGGGGAGGGTGTTGGAGAGGGGTCGTCGGAGAGGCGGGGTCGTGGGGCGGGTTGTGGCCACGCCCCCTTGGCAACGGGTCGTTGCGCGCGTATACGCGCGTCCTGATCCCGCACGACGAGCCGTGCGATTTGATTTTTCCGCGCCTTCGGGCGCGATGTGACCGAACCGGAGTCCTCACGATGATAGGCAGTGCCAATCTCAACATCATGGTCAAGGCCGCGCGCAAGGCGGGGCGGTCACTGGTCAAGGACTTCCGCGAGGTGGAAAACCTTCAGGTGTCGATGAAGGGGGCGGGGGATTTCGTCTCAAAGGCGGATATCTCTGCCGAGAAAATCCTCAAGGATGAGCTGCTGGGCGCGCGCCCGACCTATGGCTGGCTGGCCGAAGAGGGCGGCGAGATTCCCGGCGACGATCCGACCCGGCGCTGGATCGTCGATCCTTTGGACGGTACCACCAACTTTCTGCACGGGCTGCCGCACTGGGCGATCTCGATCGCGCTGGAGCACAAGGGGCAGATTGTTGCGGGTGTGATCTTTGACGCCGCCAAGGACGAGATGTTCTTTGCCGAAAAGGGCGCTGGCGCCTGGATGAATGATACCCGGTTGCGGGTGTCGGGCCGTCACCGGATGATCGAATCGATCTTTGCGACCGGCCTGCCGTTCGGCGGTCGTTCGGACCTGCCGGCGACGTTGCAGGATCTGGCCCGGCTGATGCCGGTCTGTGCCGGGGTGCGCCGCTGGGGCGCGGCGGCGCTGGACATGGCCTATGTGGCGGCGGGGCGCTATGACGGGTTCTGGGAACGCCGGTTGAACCCTTGGGATCTGGCCGCGGGCATCGTTCTGGTGCGTGAGGCGGGCGGCATGGTGCAACCGCTGGACCCCAAGGGCAACATTCTTGAAGACGGTGAAGTGATCTGCGGCAACGAGCCGATCTTCAACGGCTTTGCCAAGGTGGTCCGGGGCTAAGGTGATCCGGGGCTGACGTCTGGAGTTCGGACTTCTGAGCGGGGCCCCAGATCAGGTGGAGGGAGCCTCCGGCGGGAGTATTTTCAGCCAGAAAAATCTTGTAACGTTCATTTTAAATCAATGGGTCGAGATTTTTCAGCTCCGGTGTGCAGTACATGTGTGTTTCACATTTGGCCTGATGACCACGGCTTGGTCGCCTCATCAGGGTGTCAAACGGCGTCGAAGTGTGACCCCTATCTGAATTCGGATGAATGAACTGAAATCACAACGCTCTGCGGTGTTTTTCAGGGGGCACTATCGGCACTGATGGTGACCCCGGTTAATTGTACTATTCTGAAATTATTTTGGCACTTCAAGTGTGAAACATCAGGGGTATTGCTTGGCGCCAATTCACAAGCGGAAAGAGCTAAAGGCGGAGTTATCTGTATCGTTACAGCTCAGATCGGCGTCTGAAGCGCGGCGACGCGTATCGCTGTTCGTGCCGCAAAGCGGTCTTCCTGCTGCCCCCAAGAACAGGAAAAGCGTGTCTGAGCAGGCCATAGGCCCAGTGAGTCACACGCCTGGCGCTCTGGCAAGCCAGCTTATCACCTCTGTCAGCTGTTGCGTCATGGCCTCGTCAAAAGCGGAAACCACCTGTTTTGCAGAGGTATCGGGCACGGTTTTCGACGTGCTGAAACTGCGTGACGAGATGACCCTGCCATCCGTATCGCTCAATAATGTCATGCGCGTTTGGATGACAACCGTCACGCCTTCGGCGCCGACCTCGGCCTGAAACGCCTGCAAATCCGTCAGGAGCACGTAATCCGGTGAGGGCCCGGTGCCCGCGCTGGTGACCAGAGCGAACCGTCCGGAATTGGCCAGGGATCGCACCAGAAGCAGCTGGACATGGTCGGTCGTTTCATTGACCCAGCGCGCATCCGGAAGGGACTCGACTTGCAGCGGCGTAGGCTTGATCACGATGCGATCGCTGGTCAGGGCGCCTGTCGCGGTCGGCAAGGCAACCTCCAAATGGCGACGCCCACGTGACGTGGGAACAGTGCCTGCGGGTAACGGGGCAAGCTCGTAGGTGTCCAGTGGCCTGGAGGCGGATTGAATGCTCGAAAGGGCCGAGCACCCGGCCATGGCCGTCAGCCCCAGCCCGATCGCGGCCAAACGCAGTGCGACAGCGAATGTCATGATTGGTTATCTCCTGAACTCTGGCACGTTGTTGCCGAAAAAGAACCGCGCCGGATCGCGTTCCATCTTCTTGGCCAGTTGCTCCAACTGATAGACCAACTGCTGGGCTTCGCGCGCGAACTTGGTGAATTCCGGCAACCCGACCTTCGCAAAGCTCTGTATCGGCGGGGCGCTGGTTGCGACCGTCGTGTCGATATTCTGAATCACTTCCAGCGCCCGCGCCATGACATTGCGCAGATCGGCGGTGATCGCGGGCAGATCCTCGGACAAGGTGGCCATTGTCGTCTCGAACTGACCGGCGGCGGTGCGGACATCGGTGATTGCCGGTCCGAGGTCTGTTCCGATGATCGTATCGGCCTTGGCAAATGTGCTGCGCGCCACGTCCAGTGTTTCCTCTGTGGTGCTCAGGGCCTGATCCAGATTGGCAAAGGTCCGATTGGCATTCTCAAGCGTTTGCGTCGCGGCCTTCAACGTCGTCTCGCCGCTCGCCACCAAGGGATCGAGCCGCTTGGTGAAAGCGGTGATATCGGTCGAGACCTGATCGACGACCGTATTGGCCGAAGCGACAGCTTTTCTAACATCGGCCACAATGGCCGGGACGTCCTCTTGCAGCATGGTGTCCAGAACCGCGATGGTGTCCTGCACGGACCGCAGCGTCTCGCGGGCATCCAACACCAGCGCGGTTCCCTCGCCGTCCACCAATCCCTGGAAGTTTACCGAGGCGCTTTCCACCGCAGCCAGTGACGTTTGCGCGCTTTCCAAGGTGAGATCGAGCTTGGCAAGCGTCGTCTCCATCTCGGTGAAGCGCTGCGTTGCCACCTCTGCAGTACCGCCGAATTGGCCCAGCACCGTATCCAGTTGGGCGCGCAGATCGGTCGTGGCTGTTTCGATGGACCCGATGGCCGAAGACAGATCATCCGCGAGCGCCGGAATACGCGTTTCGACAAAGCTATCAATGCCGCCGATCGTCTTTTCGGCCGTCGTGAAGGCCTCGGTTGCCGATTTCATGGTTGGCTCGATTTCAGCAATCGCGACCTTGGCTACGTCCAGCGTTTCGTTGATTTTCAACAGCGAGGTCTGCACGGTGACCCCTATTTCATCCAGTCGCCCGGTGAATTTTGATATCTCGGCGGTGCCGTCGGAAACCGTGCGGGAAATATCGGAAAAGTCTGAAAGGGCGGTTTCAAGGTTCCCCGAAGCGCTTTCGAGGTTTTTCAGGATATTGGCGACGGAGTCCTGGTTCTCGGTGCCAAGAAAGCTTCGGATTTCTTTGATCGCCCCGACAGCTTCGGCCACCATATCGGGGGCGTCCTCGGTCAGGGCCTGGATCACCGAACGTTCAGATGGGATCAACGGAACGTCCGTGGCATCGTCAGCATTGCGCAACAGCGCAGCGTCGGGGCTCCCCCCGGACAAGGAGACAAACGCGACGCCCGTCACGCCCTGCGAATTCAACTGCGCAGTCGTGTCGGTCTTGATCGGCGTGTCTGCTGTCACCTCGATCCGGACGCGCACCTTGCTCGGATCGTCGCCGTCAAGGTCCAGCGCGATGACCCGTCCCACGGACAGCCCGTTATAGCGTACATCTCCGGCCATCCCCAAGCCGGAAACGCTTTCGAAAAGCACTTCATACCAGGCATATTGACGGTCAATCTCGATCTTGGAGAACCAGACCAAAAGGCCCAGAAGGCCCAGCACGCCCAGAACTGTCACGGTGCCGATCAGCACGAAATTGGCCTTGGTCTCCATTCGATATCAGTCCTCAGTCCCGAGTCCGGCCGCCCGCGCCCTGGGGCCATGAAAGTATTCATGCACCCAAGGTTGGTCGACCTTTAACATGTCCTTCATCGTGCCGGTGACAAAGACCCTCTTTTCGGCCAGTACGGCGATCCGGCCGCAGATGGCGTGCAAGGTGTCCAGATCATGCGTCACCAGGAAAACGGTCAATCCCAGCGTTGTTTGCAGTTTCTTGATCAAAGCATCGAAGGCAGAGGCCCCAATCGGGTCAAGCCCCGCGGTGGGTTCGTCAAGAAAGACGATTTCGGGATCCAACGCAAGGGCCCGGGCCAGCCCGGCACGCTTGCGCATCCCGCCCGACAGTTCTGATGGGTACTTGTCGCAGGCGTCCGGCGGCAGGCCCACCATCGATATCTTGAGTTCGGCAAGCGCGCGCCGCGTTCTTGCCGACAGGTCCGTTTGTTCTCGCATCGGGACCTCGACGTTCTCGCGGACCGTCAGCGAAGAAAACAGTGCCCCGTCCTGAAACATCACGCCCCAACGTTGTTCGATGCTCTGGCGTTTTTCTTCCGAGGCATTCAGCATGTCAGTGCCAAACACGCTCACGCTGCCTGCCTTCGGCTTTATCAGACCGACAATCGCCCGCAACAGAACCGACTTCCCGGTGCCCGAGCCGCCGACGATTCCCAGCACTTCACCACGATAAACGTCAAGATCCAGATCCTCATGTACAACGTGGTCGCCGAACTGGTTGCGCAGCCCGCGGACTTGGATGATGGCGTCGCCCTGCGGTGCCATCAGACACCCACGATCGCGAAAAAGATCGAGAACATGGCATCCGCCACGATGACCAGAAAGATCGACAAGACCACCGAGGTCGACGTCAAACGCCCCAGCGAAGCCGCGTCGCCGCCCACCTTCATGCCCTCATAGCTGCCTACGATGGCGATGATGACGGCAAAGAAAGGCGCTTTGATCAGCCCGACCGCGTAGTGCCACACATCGACGGACTCATAGAGCCGGGCCTGGAACATGCCCGGTGAGACATCCAGTTCGATCCACGACATCATGGCGCCGCCCAGCAGGCCCATGACATCCGCCACGAATCCCAACAGCGGCAACGCGATCACAAGCGCCAGCACGCGCGGCAGCACCAGAACCTCGATCGGGTCCAGGCCCAGTGTTTCCATCGCGTCGATCTCTTCGCGCATCTTCATCGACCCGATCGCCGCCGTGAAGGCCGCGCCCGACCGGCCCGCGACGATGATCGCGGTCAGCAGGATGCCCAACTCGCGCAGCACCGAGATCGCGATCAGGTCAACCACAAAGACTTCGGCCCCGAACTGGCGCAACTGCACCGCCCCCTGAAACGCCATCACCACGCCAATCAGAAACGCCATGAGCGACACGATGGGAACGGCGTTCAGCCCGATTTCCTGCATGTGATGGACCAACGAGGTCAGGCGCAGCCTGCTGGGATGGATCGCCACATACCCCAGCCGCGCCACCACAGACCCGAGAAAACCGAGTATCTCGATCAGGCCGAGAACCCCGTGCCAGGTCTTCTTACCGATCGACTCCAGCCAATCGACAAGACCGTTCTGCGGCTTGATAGTGCTGTCTTTTTTCGGGATGCTCTGACGGACGACGTCCAGCAATTCACTATGGACTTTGGATGCTCCGACGATCGTGCATTGCCCGCCGCGTTCGTGAATCCCGGTCTGTGTGTCGATGACAAGCCAAGCCCCGGCGGTATCCATTGCGTCAACTGCGGCCAAATCCAGCGTGACATCCGCCTCGGTCGCAGCCAACGAAACTTGCGCTTGAAATTCTTCAAGCTTAGCAACCACCAATCGACCTGAAAAATGCACGTTCATGGCTTGAGGTGATACAGGCCCACCACCTTAAGAGAAACACTTATGTTGTCTCAGTCTGGACCGATAAATTGGCTATAACCGCCAAGCAGGACCGAACGTGCGGCCGCCGTCAGGCTTGCCCCAACGCACACCGGCCAGAGACTTTGGGGTAATAGTATTGGAACGATTGTTCCGCAAAGCGACCATCCTTGGAAGATGACGCATCGCGATGCATTACAATCGAATATCGGTGAGGCTGCGACGCGTGTCCGGATGGCCATGTGCCAGCCGCCGTTCATAGCGCGTGTTTTGCGCAGCTGCAGCGAACGCCGGGTTCGACGGACCGCGATGCAGCATCACTGGCTCACTGCCAATGTCGTCTCTGGGCCGATACCGCCGATCGACCCGGCATCGCTCCCATGACTTTGCAAAGGTCACTATCTGCGCGGTGCTGCTGGCCTATGACGCGGTGAAGGTCGGAAATCCGCCCAAAGGGACGGTGGAACAGCCCTAATATGGCCGCTTGCACTGCCACTCCAGATTAGGGACCTTGTCTTTTGTGTGCCTCATTTGGTGCATAAAACTGTATCATTGCGAAGAACGTCGCAGCTAGAAGAGCTATTGTTTCAAAGGGTTGCGATGTTCCTCTCGGTGCCTCCGGCGGGGATATTTGCGGTGAAAGGAAGACAGGGCGCGCCGGCTGGCGGGGCCCTTTATTCTTTTGTGCTGTCTTTTGTTGCGCGGTCGCAGGAGTGGTTGATGCCATCGGTCCAAGGGATATCGGTGAAATCGCGCGGGTCTATGCCCTCGATACAGCCGATGTTGATGCCACATTCCGCTGGGTTCGAGCGCCGCTGGTGGTGGGTGTAGATGCCGCAGGTCTTGCAGAAATAGTGTTTCGCGGTCTGCGTGCCCCAGGTGTAAAGGCCGAGGTTGTCGGCGCCTTGCAGCAGTTTGACGCTGGTCGTGGTGGCGGTGACGGCCCCCGGGCCACGGCGGCGGCAGATCGAGCAGTCGCAGCGCTGGGCCAAGGCAAGCCCTTGCGGCAGAAAGGCCTCGATCACCACCGTGCCGCAGTGGCAGCTTGCGCGGCGGGTTTCGGGAGTGTCGGGCAGGGGCCGGATTGGTCGTGTCATCGGCGCGGCACCCTTGGGATATGGCTGGGGCTGAGTTTGTAGCGGGCCTGCGGGCGCGGCGGCTGGCCGTGGGTGCGGCCCCAGAACCGGGGCCCGCCAAGGCGCAGCCAGAGTGGTACGGCCAGCACGATCCCGACCACAAAGCCGCCGGCATGGGCCCAATAGGCCACGCCGCCGCCATTTGGATCGGCGCTGAGCCCGCCGAGGAACTGCATCCCCAGCCAGAGCCCCAGCATCAACCAAGCCGGGATCGGGAGGATGCGCACGAAGATTACCAGAATGATCAGGATATCCACCCGCGCCCTGGGAAAGAGCAGCAGATAGGCGCCCATTACCCCGGCGATGGCGCCCGAGGCCCCGACGGTGGGCACCGGGGATCCGGGGGCGGCGAGAAAGTGGATCAGCCCGGAGCCGATGCCGCAGGCGAGGTAAAACAGCAGGAACCGGACATGGCCCATCTCGTCTTCGAGATTGTCGCCGAAGATCCACAGAAACAGCATGTTGCCAGCCAGATGCATCAGCCCGCCATGCAGGAAGGTCGAGGTGAGCAGGGTCTCAAACCCGCTGCCTTGGCTGATGCGGGCGGGGATCAGGGCCCAGTGCAGGAAGACATCGTTCAGCACCTGTTGCTCGGGCTGGCCGATATAGGTGAGGAAGATGCCGGTATTGAGCGCCATCAGGGCGTAGACGACATAGGGCGTGCGCCCTGAGGGGTTGTGATCGCGGATTGGCAGCATGGCGCGAAGCTGCGGCCAAACCGGGGCGGCGTCAAGCGCGGAAACCGGTTGCGCGCCTG
>JASJGL010000028.1:0-12549 GCA_033791545.1 Pseudodonghicola sp.
GATCCGCACCGCACGCGAACAGGGGTATAGCGTGACCCGCGGGCAATTGCACAAGGGCGCCGTCGGCGTGTCGAGCCCTGTGCACCTGCTCGGCGCGGCATTCGCGGGGATGGAGTATTCGATCGGTGTTGTCGCGCTGGAGGCCCTTGATCTGGACGTGGCCTGCCGCGCCGTGCCGGAGGCGGCACGCGCCTTGTCCGGGCAGTTCGACTGACATCCGGGTCTGGTGACGGCTGGTCCACACGCGGCACGGATGTCGGGCAATTCTCCATCCCGATTGTACGAAACGGGCGGGATCTCCCGGCGGCCCGCCCGGGGCCAGAGGACCAGATCTCGACCGTATCCTGCCAACCGAGTGGTCGGGCCCCGAATGACACCAAGATAGACCCTTGCAGGGGCGGAAAATCCCGCACCGCGGCGAACACCGTATACCTGCCCCAGATCGCGAGGAAACCCAGGACGCCATCAGACAGTAGATCAGAGATCCCTGACCTGCCCCCGGATTCGGCGTCGCACCCTTATTTTACAAAGGGTTAGCATGTGGGGTTTGCGCCCGGAACGGACCTCCGCTACCAAATTCCCTCAGACAAATCAGCGACTTCCTCCCATGTGGGGTTCTCTGTCGGACTCCGGAACACATTCCGGAGTGGCGCCGGGGTGGCAGAATGACGCCGCTGCATCAGTGCTTCCGCTTTCTCAGGGTGATCATCTCCTGTGGCGGCATGTCGGGCAAGACCATGCGTCGCTTGGGATCTTTTTCAGGCTTTCACGGCCAAGGCGTCTCATGGCGCTTCCGCCGTTCCGCCAACAGACCGACCTCCTGTCTGCTAGGACACAAGGAGATCACAATGCACCATGCACAGCACGCGAGCGACAGAGCCCCCCAGCTATCCTCCTGAATTCACGAGAAGGCCCCCTCACGGGATGTGAGCAACCGAGCCCATCTCAACCAGAAAACACGGCTTGGTGACGTCACGCACCGCCCCGAGAAAGCTGATCCTCGGGTTGCGCTCTTTCCTACGCCTTGCTGTCGTGTGGCATCGAGATGCCACGCAGATAGATCTCAAAAACCCGCGGCGCATCTTGGCGCATTTGGCCCATGTCACCGGCAATCAGGGATTGCATGACCAAGCCCTGGATGGTGCCGACGAACAGCGTCGCCGCCGCCTCCTCATCCAGATCTGGGCGCAATTCTCTGCACGCCTTGCCGGCCGCGATCAATTCACGCAGGCGGGCCGCGTATTGTTTCATCATGTTTTGCGCCAGACTCTTGGCGGGCGTCTTTCGCGCATTCTGAAGTTCGCCGAACAACATGCGCGGAACGCCGGGGTGCTCGGCCACGAAGCCGACATGCGCCATGAACATCGACTCCATTTTTTCAAGCGGCGTCCCGGCGTCCTTGGCGGCACGTTCGATCCGGGCCATCAGGGTCTTTGACACCCAGGCGATGACCGCCGTCCAGATCGCATCCTTGTTGGGAAAATGGCGAAAGATTGCGCCCTGCGTCAGGTGCATGTGCTCGGCGATGGCGGCGGTGGTTATGGAATCCGGGTTCGTGGAGCCGGCAAGATCGATGACCGCCTCGACGGTGACGTTCCGGCGCTCTTCTGCCGGGATCTTCTTCGCTCTGGTCCGCACCACTACACATCTCCATCTCTTGGCTCCGAGGGCCGCCCTCGCCTTGGTACCAGCGTCGGCGGCGGCGCTCAATTGCGTCACCAAGCATCATGACTTGATTTAATATAGTAATCAATTACTATCTTGATTCGAAGATGTCCGCTCATGGAAAGGGCTTTCCTCTCGGAATCGCCAGTCAGAGCATCAAGGAGGGTCCATGGAGCCGAATGCTGAAAACCAGGTGGTGAAACTGCGGACCCCGCATCCTGCGCGTGCGTCCAACGGGGGGATTCCTGCTGAGGCGCGCGCATCGCGTCTCCCAACGGCGGATGCTCCCCCTGCAGCGGGTCCCGGTGTCGAACACGACACCGCCCTCGTGAAGCAGATTCCGGATGCCGATGCGTGCCCCGATTCGACCGCAACCATCCGTGACGCCCTTGATCATGCGACACAAGTCGGGTTGTCGCGCCTGACGCACGGGCTGTCGCCAGCCGCGTTGATGAACGCTTGGGTCGATTGGTCAACGCATATGATGGCCGCGCCGGGCAAGCGGCTGGGCCTCGTGGAAAAGGCAGCGGAAAAGGGGCGTCGCTTCACGCGCTATGCGATGAAATCGACAGCCTCGGCCAATACCGTTGCCCCCTGCATCGACGCGCTGCAGCAGGACGATCGTTTCAAGGGCAATGCCTGGCAGATGCGGCCTTTCAACCTGCTGCAGCAGGGGTTCCTGCTGCAGCAACAATGGTGGCACCAGCTCGTCACGGACGTGCCCGGGGTCACGGCACAGCATGAACGCGAATTGCAGTTCCTGACCCGCCAGATGCTCGACACGATGGCCCCGTCCAATTTCCCCTGGACGAATCCGGAGGTGCTGAAAAAGACCCGTGAGAGTTACGGCATGAACCTTGTCCGCGGGATGCAGAATTTCATGCAGGACACACAGAAATCGCTGACCGGAGCGGCGCAAGAGAGCGCCGACTCCTTCCGGCCGGGCCGGGACGTGGCGGTGACGAAAGGCAGCGTCGTCTATCGCAATCAGTTGATCGAGCTTATCCAGTACGCCCCACTCACGGACACCGTACGCCCCGAGCCGATCCTGATCGTCCCGGCCTGGATCATGAAATACTATATTCTCGACCTCTCGCCGCAGAATTCGATGGTGCGCTATCTGGTCGAGCAGGGCCATACGGTCTTTGTGATCTCTTGGAAGAACCCCGATGCGGGGGATCGCGACCTGTCGCTTGACGCATATCGGCGTCTTGGGGTGATGGAGGCGCTGGATGTAATCGGCGGGATCGTCCCGGAACAGAAGGTTCACGGTGTGGGCTACTGTCTGGGCGGCACCCTGCTGTCGATCGCGGCGGCGGCGATGGTGCGCGACGGCGACGACAGGTTGAGCTCGCTCTCGCTTCTGGCCAGCCAGGTCGATTTCACCGAGCCGGGCGAACTGGGGCTTTTCATCAACGAAAGCCAGCTCGCCTTTCTCGACAGCGTGATGTGGAAGCAGGGTTATCTGGATACGACACAGATGGCCGGCGCCTTTCAGATGCTGCGATCAAACGACCTGATCTGGTCCCGGATGGTACGAGACTACCTGATGGGCGAACGCGCACCGGCGAGCGACCTCATGGCCTGGAACACGGATGCAACACGCATGCCCTATCGAATGCATATGGAGTATCTGCGCAAGCTTTATCTGAACAACGATCTGGCCGAGGGACGTTTCCGGGTTGAAGACCGGCCAATCCACGTCTCCGACATCCGCGTACCCGTCTTTGCCGTGGGAACGGCCAAGGACCATGTCGCGCCATGGCAGTCAGTTTACAAGATTGACATGCTCAGCGACACCGATGTGACCTTCGCGCTGACCAGCGGCGGCCACAACGCAGGAATCCTGTCCGAGCCGGGCCACCCGCGCCGAAGCTTCCGGATCCTCGACCGCAAGGCCACCGATCTGCACATGGACTCCGAAAGATGGTTCCAGACCACGCCGGAACAGGACGGATCCTGGTGGAGCGCCTGGCGCGGGTGGCTCGCCGACCGCTCCGGTACTGAGACCACCCCGCCGCCAATGGGCCGCAAGGGGCAAGCGCCGCTCGCGGATGCGCCCGGCACCTACATATTTCAGAAATAGACGACCAGAATCTGCCGAACCAGTCCGCAAGAAGAGGATCAAACCATGCAAAACAGACGGTGGGGATTGAGGGTCGTGGCGACGGTTGCCGTCGTCTTCGGGCTGCTGACTGTCGCCTCGGGCGGGCGGGCGCTTTTCGGGGACGCTGCGGCGCGCGCTGCGGTCGGGGATGCAGTTCCGTTTGTGCTGTGGTTCAATTTTCTGGCTGGCTTCGCCTATGTCGGCGCTGGCATCGGCCTTTTCCTGCAACGGCGTTGGGCAGTGCACCTTTCGATCGCGATCCTTGTCGCCACGGCTTTGGTGATGATCGCGTTCTGGGTGCATGTGGCGCTTGGCGGCGCCTACGAGGTTCGCACGGCCGGTGCGATGGGCCTGCGCACGGCTGTCTGGGTCATTATCGTCGCCGTGGCACGGCGCAAATCGGCGAAATCCGGTTTTGATGCAGCACAGGGCGGCGGGCGCGCCCCGCATTGAAACAACCCGCGCTCGCGCGCGCTGGCACCGCGTGCCCTGCGCTCTGAGCGGTGAACTGGCTCTCAGGGACTTGTCCCAAGTGAGATCCGCGGTCGCGGCGACATGCCCCAAAATGTCCCGCGCATCGCGGGGGCCGCGGCGCTGATGACGAGGAGGATGAGGTCATCAGCGTCGCCCGGCCCGAAACCCCGGCAACCGAATGATTGCGAGGGAGGCGCTGAATGTCGGATCGTTTCAAGGCTAAAAACGGAAGTCCGGACCGCAAGTGCGGCCAACTCAAACAGGCGGTCGAAATCATCGGGATCGATCAGGCGTACTTATCCCGAATGCTCGATTTCTTCGTCGCCCGCATCCGCGCGGACAAACTGCTGTGCCGGGTGTTCGAGGGACGCGCAACGGATGACCTGCGCGCGCAAGTGGAGCGGATGAGGACGTTCTGGTACAATGCCGCAGTGCATGACGGCAGGTGCACCGAAAAGCTGGTCGAGGTGCATCGCAACCTGTCCGGCCTGCGGCGCGAGGATTTCGACCGCTGGCTTGATCTGTTTCGCGCCACGCTGGAAGAAACGGCACCGACGCCCGAAGCGGCGAACTACCTGGTGACCCGGGCCGAGCGTATCGCCTATGGACTGAAGGCGGCGCTTTTCGAAACCACGGCAGCCGATATGGCCGGCCCGGGTGACAGGGCGCGGCGGGGCTAACCGAACAGGCCCCCGCCGCCCCGTCGCGCGCGCCTCACTCGGTCGGTGTCAGCCGCATCCCGTTCGAGGCGCGATAGGTTCCGTCGGGCTGATGCGTGAACGTCAGGCAGTCGTCCATCTTGCGCGGGCCGGTAAGCATCTTGACGCACAACCGGTTGTCCGACAGCGCCCAGCTTCCCGCCCCCGTGCCCATTGGTGCCCTCATGGTCACGGTGCCGTCCTTGGCATAGCGCAAGGACACCGACATGATCCCTTTCTTGCCGTGAAAGCTGTGGCCGACGATCTGCGACCGGATGTCTGGCCCCGAGAGAAGGTCCTGCGCATTGCCCTCCACGCAGAAGGCGACAAGGATCGCGACAGCCAAGGTGGCGGTCTTCAAACAGCGCGCCAAGGCGGCGGTGTTCACACCAACGATCAGGGCCTTGCGCGACCACCTCGCCACGCCTGATTTCAAGGGCAAGCCCTGGCGCGCCTGTCTTGAACACCCCCCGAACATGGTTTCACCCAGCATGATCTTCTCCTCCCTGTTTTACATAGATTTTTTGCCGCTTTCCGGCGTCTCGGTGGAATTTTTCTGGATCTGTGCCAGCCCCAAATCGCCGAGGATGGCGTAAAAGGCGGGCAGAACGATCAGAACCAGCAGGGTTGAGGAGAACAGCCCGAACACCACCGAAATCACCAGCGGCTTCAATGTCTGCGCCTGCGTGCTGGTTTCCATCAAGAGCGGAACGAGCCCCATCATTGTCGTCGAGACCGACATCAGGATCGGGCGGAATCGCTCGCGGCTGGCCTGCCCGGCTGCCTGCGCCAGATCCATCCCATCGCCTGCGTGCTGCTTGACAACCTGAACCAGCAGGATCGCGTTGTTCACCACGATCCCGGCCAGCGACGCGGCACCGATCAGCGACGGCATCGAGATATTGTATCCCATGAGCAGATGGCCCTGAACCACGCCGATAAGGGCCAGCGGGATCGACACCATCACGATCACCGGCTCGACGTAGCTGCGAAACTGGAACGACAGAACCACATAGATTCCGACCAGCCCGATCAGGAAACCGCGCAGGATCGACGCGACGGTTTCCGCCGAATTGGCAGTTTGCCCACCGATCTCGAACTGCAGACCGGGCGTCGCGGCCGCCAATCCGGGCAGGAAACCCGTTTTCAGCTCCGACACGATGGCATCGGCGTTGCCGATCCTTGTATCGACGTCGGCCTGGACGGTGACCGTGCGTTGCCCGTCGACATGGGTAATGGAGGACCAGCCGCGCGCCTCCTCGACAAGGGCCACGGTCGACAGTGGCACCTGCTGCCCGTCCCGCAGCGTCACGGTGAAATCGCGCAGATCGTCGCGGGAATCGCGATCCTCGCTCGACTGCTCAAGCTCGACCTCATGCGCGATGTCCCCCGTCTGCACCGTCGAGATGACCCGGCCCAGAAAGGCCGCGCCGACCTGATCAGCGACGTCGCGCGCGCTCAATCCCAGCCCTGTCGCCCCCTCGGCCAGGCGCAACCGAAGCTCCGGTTTGCCGGGGCGCAGGTCGTGGGTGGCATTGAAGACACCGGCATAAGTGCGGGTTTCGGTCAGAAGCTGATCCGCCGCGACCGCCAGATCATCAAGGTCTGGTGCCGACAGACGGATTTCAATCGCGATCCCCTGCGGGCCGATGCTGGGTTCGGTCAGCAGAATGGACAATGCGCCGGGCACCTCTCCGATCGCCTCGCGCCACAGCGTCACGATCTCGTCCAGCGTCACCGTCCGGACCTCCGCGCCCAGAAGATCGGCGCTGATCGTGGCGACATGCGGCCCGGCCTCGCCCGCCGTGGCATTGTGGTTGAAGCGGACCTGCACGGATTTCACCAGTGCCGCACCGTCGGGCTGATCCGGCGTGAAGGTCGCGTCGACCTGTTTCAGCGCCGCCGTCACCCGGTCCACCACCTCGGTTGTCCGGGTCAGCGGTGTGCCCTGCGGCATCAGGATCCGGGCCTCGAGCACATCGCCATCGATGGCCGGGATCGCCTCGCGCTTGAGATAGCCGCCCGCCATCAATCCGACGGTCACGATCAGCGCCGCGATCGTCACACCGGTAACAAGGTAACGGTGGCGGATCGACATATCGACCGCGGTGCCGATCCGCCTTTCGCGGAACCGCTCGAACCAGGCGTCAAATCCGGCGCGGAACCGCGACGGCGGCTTCTCCGCACTCTTCAGCCCGTGACTCAGGTGATGCGGCAGCACCCAGAACGCCTCGGCCAGGCTTGCGGCCAGCGCGGCGATCAGAACCAGCGGCACGACCTCCAGAACCGCGCCCAGATCGCCGGCAAGAAAGGCGAGCGGCCCGAAGACCGCGATGGTGGTCGCAAAGGACGACAGCACACCCGGCATCACCGCGCGCGCGCCCAGTACGGCTGCTTCGGTTCGCGAGGCACCGCGGGCTGCGGCCTCGGCGATGGAATCGGCAATCACGATGGAATCGTCCATCACGATGCCGATCGCCATCAGAAGGGCGACAAGCGTCATCATGTTCAACGACAACCCCTGAAGCGCCATCGCCGCAAAGGCCCCCATGATCGCCACCGGCAGCCCCATCGCGGCCCAGATCGCGAAACCGGGGCGGAAGAACAGGCTCATCACCGCGACCACCAGCGCCAACCCCATGATCCCGTTCTGCACCAGCATGACCAAGCGGTCGCGCACGATGCTTGTCATATCCTTGACGACCTCGAGCCGCAGCGCGTCGGGCAAGGCCGCGCGCTCCTCCTCGACCAGTTGCCCGACGCTGTCGAAGACCTCCAGCGCATCCGCGCCCAGCGCCTTGTCGACCTGCAGGAATACGGCGCGCTGACCGTCGAGAAAGGCGCGCTCCTCTTCCGGCGCATAGCTTTCGGAAATGGTCGCGATCTGGCTCAGTGTCAGCTCGGCACCGTTGGGTTGGGAGAGCACGACAAGTGCCCCCAACCCGGCGACGCTGCGGCGCTCGTCGGTAAAGCGCAGGCTGATCTCGCGCTCGTCAGTCTCCAGACTGCCAAGGGGACGGTCGACACTTTGCGCCTCGATGGTCGCGGCCAGCGCCGTCACCGTCAGGCCGTGCTGTTCCATCACCGCACGCGGAACCGTGATGCGAAATTGCCGCGTGCCAAACCCCGACATCGTGACCTTTGCCACCCCCGGAAGGGCTGAGAGCTTGTCCTGAAGCCCTGCCGCATAGCGTTCCAGATGCGCCGCCGGGAGATCGCCAGCAATGGCGACAGAGGTCACGTTGTCGGTGCGATGCAATTCCCGCACGATGGCCGGATCGGCCTGATCGGGGAAATCATCCACCGCCGACACCTCGGTGCGCAGATCATTCACGAACCGCGCGCTGTCGCCGCCGGGCACCATCGTGGCCGTGGCGCGCCCGATTCCGCCCTGTGCGTTGCAGGTCAATTCTTCAAGATTCTCGACACTTTCGACAGCATCCCAGATGCGGCGACAGATCGCGTCCTCGACCTCTTCAGCGGTGGCACCACGGTAAATGACGCTGATTTCAGCCTCGACCGCCCTGAAATCAGGAAAAGTCTCGCGCTTGAGTGTCGGGGCCGCCATGAGACCGGCCGCAAAAATCAGCACGATCAGCAGGTTGGCTGCGGTGGGGTGCTCGGTGAACCAACGGATCATTCTGTCGCCCCCACCAGATCGACCCGCAGGCCCGGAATCGCCGGCATCAGATCGTCCAGAATGACCTCCTCGCCGGGGCTCACCCCCTCGGCCAGCACCGCCTGCCCCTGCTGGTGCCACGCGACCGAGACGTCGCGCAATTCAAGCCGGCCGTCGCTGTCGCGCAGATAGACCAGATCGCCCTCGTGAATTGCACTGTCGGGCAGGGTGACGCGCGCCGGCATGACCGGTCCGATCAGCACGACCTCGACATACATGTTGGGCACAAGCGGCAAACGTATCGGCGGATTGGCCCCGGCATAGGGGTCGTCCACCTCGATCACGGCTGGAACGGAGCGGGCCTGTGGGTCAAGCGCGCTTTCCACCCGCACCAGATGACCGGTCCAGCTCTGGGTCGGGTCAGAGACAAGCCGCACCTCGGCGGACACCTGAGCAAAGCGGTCGGGCATATCCGCAAGCGTCATCGTGTCGCCCTGCGCCGCGCCGCCCAACAGACGCCGGAACGACATCACAGGGATCTGTGCGGCGATCTCGACCTGATTGATGTCATCTGCAGTGACCAGCGACTGGCCGACCCCGACGAACTGGTGCCGTTCGACATGGACCCGGCCAACCCGCAGGTCAAAGGGAACGACAATGTCTGTCTTTTCAAGATCGCGCCGAGAGCGGGCCAGAATCGCCTTGGTCCGCGCTACCTGCGCGTCGAACCGGGCGCGCCGCGACGGGATCAGCGCATAGGCGTTGCGCAGTTCCTCGACACCGCGGCGGACCTGCAATGTGGTGCGTTCCTGGGCATCAAGCGCCGATTGCGATGCCACGCCGCGCTTGACCAGATCCCGGACCCGCGCCAACTCGGCCTCCGCAAGGTGCTGGCGGTTCTCTTCCAGCGCCACGAGACGGCTGGTGTTGGTCTGATCGACATCAAGCTGGGCGAGGTCCGCCGCAAGCGCCTTCAGGTCGGCCTCGGCCTCGGCCACCGCCAGTTCGTATATCGTCGGATCGATCTTGAGCACCCTCGTGCCCGACGCGAGGATGTTGCCCGTGTCCAGATCGGGGTGACGCCAGATGATGGTGCCGGCGACCTCGGCCACCGCCTCCCAACTGCGCGCCGCTTTGACGTTGCCGTACCCGCGCACAACCGTCCGCAACGACAGGACCTCGGCCGTGATCGTACGCGCGACCACGCTGCGCTCTGCATCCTGCGTCCGCCCCGGAGGCTCGGATGTCGAGACGAACCATGCCGCGAGACCAATCCCGAGAGCGATTGGCGGAACGAGTCGTAATCCATGCGGTATTTTCACGGCTGGGTTCCCTCTGTGTCAGGACCAAACAGGCGGTGGTGCTGCCGGTTGGGCGAACGGGCAAACAGCATGAGAGGTGGCGCGTTGAGACGCTCCCCCTTGCCCGGCTGCTGTCATTCGTCCAGCGATCATTTCAATCTTCACTTATGTTAGTAATCGGTTACTATCTATGTTAGGACCATGCAAGACCATTCTTCTTGGGCTCAAATGTTCGACGGTCAGAAAAACGGGTCAGAAAGGCAGATCAGAACGATCAGGCAGGACGTGATGAGATCCGCCTGATCAGCGGCATGCCCGCCGCAAGAGGCATCGGAATAATCCCGCGCCCTGGAACGCCAAGACCCGTCCGCCCGATGGCGAGACGTGCGTTGGGCCCCTCAGGCCAGATCGATCAGAATCGCAGCGACAGGCAGGACATGCCCCCATCCAGCTTGGCGCAATCGCGGTTGTCGATCTGCACCACCTCATATCCGGCCTTGTCCAGCATCTCGGCGGTGCGCGGAAAGCCGTCGGCCATCAGCACCAAATTGTTGAAGCGGATCGCATTGGCTGCAGCGTCCTCCCCTGCGGGCACATGCAAGACGCGATAGCCCTCAAAACAGCCCGAGGCCTCCAGCCGTTTGGTCGACAGAATGGTTTCCCCATCCATCAGCGAGCAGTCCGTCTTGAAGTGCAGCACGCCTTCGGGGGTGAACACCTCGCGCAGGCTGTGGCCCCATTCGGCCGCGATCCTGGCCAATTCGGCAACGCCGTCTGCATCGGTACGATCCGAGCGGCCCACCAGAATTTCCTTGCCCGTGACCAGAATATCGCCGCCCTCCACATGGCCCGGCCCCTTGATGTCGCGCACGTCCTCATACAGTGCGCGCAGGGTTGGGGCCATTTCAGCGACCTCGCCCCTGCGGCTGGGGGCGCCCGGGCGCATCAGGATCGCCCCCTGCGGAAGGCACAGTGCCGTGTCTTCGACGAATTGCGCATCCGGGTAGGCGTCGAGGGGGTCCAGCACGGTCACCTCTGCCCCGGTGCTGCGCAACGCCGCCACATAGGCGTCATGGGCGGCCAGCATGCCCTGCAGATCGGGGGAGCCAGTATCCTTGGCCCGCAGGCCATCCACGACAGAGGCCGCAGGGCGACGGGTGACGGCACGGGAAAATTCGAAGCTCGGGTTTTTCATGTTCTGTCTCAATCCTCGGCGGGCACAAAGACAGGTGCCGCGATTTCAATCATCGAAGGGCCATCGGCGGGGGCCTTGCGCAGGGCCTGTGCAATCTCGGCGGGATCGGGTGCCACCGCCTGATGCGGGATCCCGAAAGAGGCCGCTGTCAGCGCAAAATCGGGCGGCGTCGGGTCACAGCCGACCACAGGTACGCCGACGTCCTGCATGGCGGTGGCGATTTCGCGGTAACCGTGGTTGTTCCAGATCACGAAGGTGATCGGAAGCTTTTCATCCACGGCGGCCATGACCTCGGGCAGGGAGAACTGCGCGCCGCCGTCCCCGACAATGCAAACCACCCGCGTTCCCGGTGCGGCAATCGCCGCGCCGATGGCCGCCGGAATCGCATATCCCAGCGCGCCATAGCCTGTCGCGGCATTGAACCAGCCACCTGCGCGGTCGTGATCATAGTACAGGTTGGCCGCATAGATCGGCTGCGCCGAATCGCCGACCATCAGCGCCCCGGGCAAGGCCTCGCGCATGGCGTTCATGATCTCGACCTGGCCGCGATACTCCGCGCCGATCTCCTCCCAAGCGGCGGCCCGCGTCGCGGCTGCGCGCATGGCTCCATCGCTGAATGTCTCCGCAGCGGGGAGGGCCTTAATCACGGATCGCACGAACGGCCCGACCGCGCCGTGAAGCGGAAGAGACGCCGCGTGACGCGCCAATTGCGCGGTACAGAGATCCACGCGGATCAGCTCGGGCATACGCGCCATGGTGCCTGTGGCATACATGTCATAGTCGGTCGGCCCCAGCTCGGTCCCAAGTGCCAGAACGAGATCTGCCGCCTCGATCAGATCCCGCACGGCCTGCAAACTTGGGCTCGCGGGCACGGACAGGTCATGATTGTACAGAATGCCGCGTGCATTCACCGTTTGCACCACCGGCGCATCCAGCCGCTCGGCCAGGGTTTGCACGTCGGCGGCCGCCTTGCTCGCGCCCCCGCCGGCAAGAATGACAATCCGTTTGGCGACAGTCAGCCTGCGGGCCGCCTCGGCGATCCCGTCGTCAGAGACCTTGGGCGTCGGCGCCGCAACGGGGGCGGAGAGGGCAGCGCCCTCTTTCCCGGCGATGTCCAAAGGCACTTGGATGTGGGTCGGCCCCGGACGGCCCGTGGCAAAGGGAGCAAAGACGCGATCGAGCGCGCCGTTCAGATCCTGCGGCCGCGCCACATGCTCGGACACCAGTGCCACCGACCGGGCCAGGCCGTGTTGGTCGGGCAGTTCGTGCAGATGCCCCATCCCCTGCCCCAGCGTACCCGAGGCATTGACCCCGGAGAGCACCAGCATCGGCACCGACTCCGCCCGCGCCTGCGCCATTGGCGTCAGCGCGTTGGTCAGCCCCGGCCCGGTTATGACAAAGGCCACGCCGGGCTTGCCACTGGCGCGCGCGTAACCGTCCGCCATGAAACCTGCGCCCTGTTCATGGCGCGGGGTGACGTGGCGGATGCC
>JASJGL010000029.1:0-4982 GCA_033791545.1 Pseudodonghicola sp.
GGACAGCGGCATCCTGCCCGAGGGCGCGTTGCAATTCGTCGCCGGCGGGCTGGGCGACATGCTGGACCGGCTGGGCATGCAGGATGTGGTCAGCTTTACCGGCTCGGCCGAGACCGCGCGGATGCTGCGGGCGAACAAGACCATCCTTGAAAACTCGGTCCGGTTCGTGGCCGAACAGGACAGCCTGAACGCCTCGATCCTAGGGCCGGATGCCCTGCCCGGTACGCCCGAATTCGACCTGTTCATCAAGGAGGTCAGCCGCGAGATGACCGCCAAGGCGGGGCAGAAATGCACCGCCATCCGCCGCATCATCGCCCCCGAACCGCAGGTTCAAGCGGTGATCGAGGCGCTGAGCGCGCGGCTGGCGAAAACCGTGATCGGCGACCCGAGACTGGAGGGCACCCGCATGGGGGCGCTGGTCTCGAACCAGCAGAAACAGGACGTGTTGGCCAAGGCCGCGATTATCGCCACCGAGGCCGAGCGTGTGTTTGGCGACCCGGAGAATTTCGAGGTGGTGGGCGCGGATGCCGACAAGGGCGCGTTCCTGCCGCCGATGCTGTTCCATTGCGCCGATCCCGACCGCGCCGAGCGGGTACATGACACCGAGGCCTTTGGCCCGGTTTCGACCATCATGGGCTATCGCGATCTGAACCACGCGGTGGAAATTGCCAAACGCGGTCAGGGCTCTCTGGTCGCCTCGGTCATCACCCATGACCCCGCCGTGGCGCGTCAGGTGGTGCTGGGCGCAGGGGCCTATCACGGGCGGATCTATATCAACGACCGCGATTCGATGAATGAGGCGACCGGCCACGGCTCTCCCCTGCCGCACATGGTGCATGGCGGACCGGGCCGCGCTGGCGGCGGCGAAGAGATGGGCGGCGTGCGCGGGGTGAAGCATTACATGCAACGCACCGCGATTCAGGGCTCGCCCGATATGCTGAGTGCGATCGGCAACAGATGGGTGCCCGGCGCGACCGAGATCGCCGCCCCCGCGCATCCCTTTACCCGCACATTCAACGAACTGCGGATCGGCGAGACCCTGCACAGCGCGCCGCGCGTCGTGACGCTGGACGATATCGAGCATTTCGCCGCATTCACCGGCGATACCTTCTATGCCCACATGGATGATGCGGCGGCCAAACGAAACCCGTTCTTTCCCGGCCGCGTCGCGCATGGCTATCTGCTGCTGAGCTTTGCGGCGGGGCTGTTCGTGGAACCCAACGAGGGGCCGGTGTTGGCCAATACCGGGCTCGACAACCTGCGCTTCATGAAGCCGGTGAGCGCGGGCGACAGCATCAAGGTTCGCCTGACGGTCAAGCACAAGACGCCACGCAACGACGACTATGGCGAGGTGCGCTGGCATGTCACGCTGACCAACCAGGACGATGAAAAGGTCGCGGAATACGAATTGCTGACCATGAACGCGTTCTGAGCCCCCGGCTCTGACGCTGCGCCATCCTGAGGTTTCAGGATGGTGCGCGGGCCGTGGCGGCGGTACTCTGGCGCCATGAGAGACGCGCCCGAAAGCTGGTTTGAGACCTGCGCCCAGATCCTGACCGACCCGCAGAACCAGCGGGTCTGGTCCATCATCGTGTCGCTGTTCGGCGATCTGGCGCAACGCCCCGGCGACCGGTTGAGCGGCAGCGCGCTGTCGCGGATCATCATGCCGATGGGCATCAAGCCCGAGGCGATCCGCGTCGCCCTGCACCGGCTGCGCAAGGATGGCTGGATCGACAGCGCCCGCTCGGGCCGGGCCAGCGCCCATTTCCTGACCGAGTTCGGCCGCGCCCGCAGCGCCGAGGTCAGCCCGCGCATCTATACCCGGGCCCCCGACACGCCCACCGACTGGCATCTGCTGATCGCCGAGGACGGCAGCGGGCAATCGGCGCTGGACGAGATGCTGCTGGCCGCCGATTATTTCAGCCTTGCGCGCAACGTGGCCTTGGCGGCCGGTCCCGCCCCCGAAGTGGGCGGTGAGGTGATGAGCTTTGACGTGCACGCCCGCGCCGTGCCCGACTGGGTCCGGGCGCGCGCCTGTCCCGGCGATCTGGCGGCAAGCTGTCGCGGGCTGGTCGATGCGCTGCAACGCGCCGCCGCCCTGCTGCCATCAGGGGCGGAGATCACGCCGTTGCAGACCGCGACGCTGCGGATGATGATCGTGCACCGCTGGCGCCGGGTGGCGCTGCGCCAGCCCGACCTTCCGGCGCAATTCTTCCCCCCCGACTGGCCCGGACCAGAATGCCGCGCCGCCGTGTTCACCCTGCTGGATCGGCTGCCGCGCCCGACGTTGGATCAGCTTGACGCCGACTGACAACGCTGTGCCATCTATATCGGGCCTGTTTTTTGATCATCTCCACGTGCGCCCCCGCTCAGCCCGGCCCTGAAAGACCGATCACGGCCCCGCCCGGCACCGGAACCGCATGCGCTACGCAAACCAGCCTTGTGGCCCGGCACAACCGGCGCATAGCATGATCACACACCGACCCTGTTACCGTGCAAAAAAGGGGCTAAGCCTTGATGACGATCCTGATCCTCCTGTTCCTGCTGATCGCAGGGCTAGTGGCGGCCGCCGTGCTGCGCTCGCGCGCTCTGGGCCGCGACGCGGAACGTCTGGTGCCGCAGGCAGGTGCCCTGCTGACGGTGCCGGGCGGCACGATCCACTTTGTCGATCTGGGTCCGCGCGAGGCGCCGGTTGTCGTGCTGATCCACGGGCTATCGGGGCAATTGCAGCATTTCACCTACGGCGTTGCGGATCTGCTCAAACACGACTTTCGCGTGATCGCACTGGACCGTCCCGGCTGCGGCTATTCCAGCCGCGACAGCGATAAGGGAGCCGCGCTATCGCAACAGGCGCGGATGATCTGGGCGTTTCTGGACAAGCTGGAGGTCGACCGCCCGGTTCTGGTCGGGCATTCGCTGGGCGGCGCGGTGGCACTGGCGATGGCGCTGGAGCGTCCCGATCAAGCGCGCGCGCTGGCACTGATCGCACCGCTGACCCACGAACAGGGCGAGGAAAGCGCGGCGTTCAAAGGGCTGGCGGTGGCCTCGCCCCTTATGCGACGGGTGATCGCCCATACCATCGCCGTACCGATGGCCCGGCGCAGCGCCGCCGCCGTGCTGGAGCAGGTGTTCAGCCCCGAGCCCTGCCCCGAGGATTTTCTTGTGCGCGGCGGCGGCGCACTGGGGCTGCGGCCCAAGGCGTTCATCGCCGCCTCGGCGGATTTCATGGCCGCCAATACCGGCATCGCGGCGCAACAAGCCCGCTATGCGACAGCGCTGAAGACCCCGGGTGGGGTGCTGTTCGGGGCCGCCGATGCCCTGCTGTCGCCCACCCGTCACGGCGCACCGATGGAGCGCTATGGCCTGCAATGCGAACAGGTGGCGGGCGGAGGCCATATGTTGCCGATCACCGTGCCAGAAATCTGCGCCGGGTTCATCCGACGCATGGCCGCAAAAGCGCCCTGATCGCCCGGCCCGCGCCAGAGCAAGATTTCACGGGCAAGCAACGGGCGCGGAATGCGAAAATCCACGGATTTCCCGCTTGACCCGCCCCTCTGAACCCCCTAAATGCGCACTCACTCATGGCGGAGTAGCTCAGTTGGTTAGAGCAGCGGAATCATAATCCGCGTGTCGGGGGTTCAAGTCCCTCCTCCGCTACCACTGCACCCCCACTTGTGAATCCGGCGCCTTGATGAGAGCGCTCAATCGCCCCCGAACCTCGACCGGGATACCATCGGCCTCCGCCGGGGACACGATGATCTCTGATATCAATGCCCTTACCGCATCACGGGTTTTGGGGGCAGGCTCGCTGTTTCGCGCGGTCATCGCATCCGTGAACTCCCGAAGAGCGGCGGCGAAACGAGTTGGGGTCGCAGGGTCGAAGGTGATCTTGGTCTCATCGATCTCGATGGCTTCCAGTTCAGACTCAGCGGCCTGCAACTTACCTTTCGCTTCGATCAGCTTGGCTTCGCCTTTCGCACCGTCGAGGATTCCTCTCTCGAAGAGGGTTACAAGTCTTTCGAACGACGTGCGTGCTTCGGCAACTGCCCTTTCAAGCTTGGTGCAATCCGGCTTCGGCGCGGTCGCGAGCGAGCGGCGTGCGTCGTCGTATGCCCGGATGTACTCTTCGATATAGGCGGGGTTCATAAGGTGGTCATGCAAATTCGCGAAGATTTCCGCTTCGATGTGATCGAGGCGAAACTTGCCCGTATTGCCGCACGATCCGCTTTCCCTGGAAGTCGAGCACCGAATTCGGATAGCACTGCCCTTCCGATCATGAATTGCCATGCCACCGCCGCAACAACCGCATTTGAGCAAACCGGAGAAAGGCCTCGCTGGCTTTCGTGTGGACTTTCCGGACGTCTTCGCATGTGACTGCGCCGCCAGTCGCGTTTGCACCGCGTCCCACAGAACTTCGTCGACGATGCGTAGGTGGGGGACCTCTGCGTACTTCCATTCTTCCTTGGGCTTTACGCGGCTCACCCGTTTCCCCGTCATGGGATCTCGCAGCATTTTGACCCGGTTCCACACGAGAACACCGGCATAAATCGCGTTCCGAAGAATCCCATAGCCACGATCCGCGCTACCGTTTAGCGTTGATGCATTCCACTTGCCGCCACGTGGTGGCAGGATGGAGGCGACGTTCAGTTTTTGAGCGATTTCGCGAGGCGATTCCCCATCCGCATAGGCGTGAAAAATCCTGCGGATCACCTCAGCCTCCTGCTCTTCGATCTGAAGCTCTCCAGGCTTTCCAGGAACCGGCGAGTAACCATACGCCTTGCCTCCAGCGCTGAGCCCTTCTCGAATATTTCCCGTCATGCCGCGATGGATCTTTTCACGAAGGTGAATCGCCCCGGGTCTGTCGGAGACCATCAACTTAAGTAAGGATGATGGTTATGACAAAAAGCAAAATGGCAAATCGCTACTCTCCTGAGGTCCGCGCTCGCGCGGTCCGAATGGTGTTCGAGCATCAAGGCTCCTAC
>JASJGL010000030.1:0-25477 GCA_033791545.1 Pseudodonghicola sp.
AGAGTTTTACGAATACATCCGGCGCTCTCCTCCTCCCTGCGTCGGATGTTCAATCGGCCGGCGACACCTCTCCTCCTCCCTGGTGTCGCCGGTCAATTTCCCCCTCACGGGGCGACGACAGAGTTTTACGAATACATCCGGCGCTCTCCTCCTCCCTGCGTCGGATGTTCAATCGGTCGGCGACACCTCTCCTCCTCCCTGGTGTCGTCGGCCAATTTCCCCCTCACGGGGCGACAAGAACATATCGGGATACATTCCGGCGCTCTCCTCCTCCCTGCGCCGTGGTGTTGTAAGCGAACGGCGGCACCTCTCCTCCTCCCTGGTGCCGCCGTTCTTTTGTTTTCCGGCTCCCCATCACAGTGATCAACGCAGCCACGCAGCCCAACAGGGTCGCGCAGGGACCCTGCGAGACTGCATCACTGTTGAATGGTTGGGACGTCACACAGCCGTCAGGACAGACCCGGCAAACGCACAAGCGCCACGGCAGGACATCGCCCAACCGCAGCGCTCTTTACCCTCTCGGGATCGGTCTCTGATTAAAACGGGATATCGTCGCTGGCGCTGACAAAGCGTGCCACGACCTTTTTCGGCCCGGCCTTTTCGAACGAGATCTCCAGCTTGTCGCCCTCGATCCCGATCACAGCGCCATAGCCGAACTTCTGATGAAACACCCGCTCGCCGATGGTAAAGCTCGACACCGCCTGCAGATCGATCACCGGGCTGCGGCTTTCTTTCGATTGCACCGTGCCATGCTGGCTTGAGCGCGCCTGCATCCGCTTCCAGCCCGGCGAGTTATAGACGTTCGCCTCGGCCACCCTCGATTCGATATTGCCACGCACCGCGCCGCCCTGCGCCGCCGCCGCGCCAAATCCACCGCCATAAAGCCCCGGCGGGGTCAGAACCTCGACATGCTCCTCGGGCAATTCATCGACGAATCGCGACGGCAGCGCGGATTGCCATTGCCCGAACACCCGACGATTGCCGGCAAACGAGATGGTGCACAGCTCTTCGGCGCGGGTAATCCCGACATAGGCCAGCCGCCGCTCCTCCTCGAGGCCCTTGAGACCGCTTTCATCCATGCTGCGCTGCGACGGAAACAGCCCGTCTTCCCAGCCCGGCAGGAACACGGCAGGGAATTCCAGCCCCTTGGCCGCGTGCAGCGTCATGATCGAAACCTTCTGCTCGGCGTCCTGCTTGTCATTGTCCATCACCAGACCGACATGCTCCAGAAACCCTTGCAGATTCTCGAAATTCTCCAGCGCCTTGACCAATTCCTTGAGGTTTTCCAACCGCCCCGGCGCTTCCGGGGTCTTGTCGTTCTGCCAATGGCCGGTATAGCCCGACTCATCCAGCACGATCTCGGCCAGTTCCATATGGCTCACGTTCGCGTCGCCGACCATCCGGCCCCAGCGGGCCAGATCCCCGGTCAAACGGCCCAGCGCCGCGCCGCCCTTGCCCTTGATCAGCCCCTCTTCGACGGCAATCCGCGCGCCTTCCAACAGGCTCACCCCATTGGCGCGCGCCGCGGTCTGAATGGTCTGCTGTGCCTTGTCGCCCAGCCCCCGCTTGGGGGTGTTGACGATTCGCTCGAACGCAAGATCATCATCGGGGCTGACCACCATGCGGAAATAGGCCATCGCGTCGCGAATCTCCAACCGCTCATAGAATCGCGGCCCGCCGATCACCCGGTACGGCAACCCGATGGTCAGGAAGCGATCCTCAAAGGCGCGCATCTGGTGGCTGGCCCGGACCAGAATCGCCACGTCATTCAGGCCAAAGGGCCGCATGCCCCGCGTCCCCCGCTGCATCGATTCGATCTCTTCGCCGATCCAGCGCGCCTCTTCCTCGCCATCCCAATGGCCGATCAGACGCACCTTCTCGCCGCCCTCGGCCTCGGTCCACAGCTCCTTGCCCAGCCGCCCGGCATTGCCCCGGATCACGTTCGAAGCCGCCGCAAGGATATGCGGGGTCGAGCGGTAATTCTGCTCCAGCCGCACCACATGGGCGCCGGGAAAATCCTTTTCGAACCGCAGGATGTTGCCAACCTCGGCGCCACGCCAGCCGTAGATCGACTGGTCATCATCGCCGACGCAGCAGATATTGCGATGCGCGCTCGCCAGCAACCGCAGCCACAGGTACTGCGCGACGTTGGTATCTTGATACTCGTCCACCAGAATATAGCGGAACCAGCGTTGATACTGCTCCAGCACATCGGGATGTTTCTGAAAGATCACCACCACATGCAGCAGCAGATCGCCGAAATCGACCGCGTTCAGCTCGCGCAGCCGGGTCTGGTACTGGGCGTAAAGCTCGACCCCGCGCCGGTTATAGGCCCCGGCATCCGCGCTTGGCACCTTGTCCGGGGTCAGCGCCCGGTTCTTCCAGCTGTCGATCACCCCGGCGAGTTGCCGTGCCGGCCAGCGCTTGTCATCGATCCCTGCCGCCGAAACCAGCTGTTTCAGCAGCCGCAACTGATCGTCGGTATCCAGGATCGTGAAATTCGATTTCAGCCCGACCAGTTCCGCGTGGCGGCGCAACAGCTTGACGCAGATCGAATGGAAGGTGCCCAGCCACGGCATCCCCTCGATGCTCGCCCCCAACAGGCGACCGACCCGCTCTTTCATCTCGCGGGCGGCCTTGTTGGTAAAGGTCACCGCCAGAATCTCGTTTGGCCGCGCCCGGCCAGTGTTCAACAGATGCACGATCCGCGAGGTCAGCGCCTTGGTCTTGCCGGTACCAGCCCCCGCCAGCATCAGAACCGGGCCGTCCAGCCGCTCCACCGCTTCGCGCTGCGCGGGGTTGAGATCATCCAGATAGGGCGCTGGCCGCGCCGCCATCGCCCGCGCTGACAGCGCCGCGCCCTCAAAGGCATCCATTTCGTCGAAACTGCTCATGGCAAGAACTTAGCGCGGATCGCGGCGCAGTTAAAGGTTCGTTCGTCTTCTGTTCTGCACTTTAGATCAGATCCGACAGGCGGCCTTATCGCGCCCATTGTTCGCGCTCTCTGTCTTTGGGCCGGGGGCCAGCGCTAACCGATCGCGCGGGCCACCATGACCCCGGCCCAGGCCGAGACCCCGGTCAGAACCCCGCCCCAAAGCATGTCGATCACCACCTGTTCGAACGACCAGTCGCGCAGCGTGGCATAATTGGTGAATTCATAGGTGCCATAGGCCAAAAGCCCCAAGGCCACGCCACCCAAAAGCGCCGCCAGCGGATCCCCCGCGCGCAAGGCAGGAACGGACACGAACCACAACACGCCAGCAACATAGCCCAGATAAAACACGACGGCAGGACCGGCGCGGAACGGATCGGCAAACAGATGCGCCACATGACGCTCGAACACGGGTTTGATCAACAAGCGCAGCCCGACAGCATCGGCGGCAAAGAAAATCACGACGGTCGCCGCATAAAGAACCAGAATTTGCATCAGATCGCCCCTTTCCTCAGGGATTGCCCAGCGCGCCCCGCCAGCGACAAGATGCCCAGCGCCGCCAGCGCGATCACCACAAGGTTCTGACTGGGAAGATTGGCCACGATGACCCCGATCAGCGCCCAGATGACTGCCGCCGGATAGGCCCATTCGCGGGGCCGCGCCGATTGCACCATCAGCGCAACGACCAGCACGCCGCAAAGGCAAATAATCGCCGCCGCTTGCGCTGACATGATCCCATAACCGCCCAGCAGAACCCCGATGGCCACCCCGGTCGCCGCCGTCAGCCACCCGGCATAGAGCGCCACAGGCCGCACCTGCAGCCACGGCCGGTCCTCGCCCGCGCGCAGCATCGCGACAACCGCCGCCGCCGCCATCACCACGATCATCCCGGTCGCCAGAATCGGCGCCTCATTCGCGGCCTTGATCCAGAAACTGCCAAGCGCCAGACTGATCGCCAAGGGAGGGCGCATCGCGCGCCAGTCCAGATCGCTTGCCGCGCGCATGACCCCGTACACCGCGCCAATCAGCAACCACAGATAGATCAGCCCCCAGATCGAAAACGCATAGCCTGCCGGTTGCACCGGCGGGTTGTCCTGCGGCACCAGAAACTGATCCGCCGTGAACCCGTTGAATCCGGAGGTCAGCAGCGGCGACAGCATGAACGTCAGGGTGGCAATCAACACCACGATCGCAAGGGGTCTGGAGCGCATGTCACGTCCTTTCAAAAGATCAGTCATTGGCTCAACCGACGGGTCAGCGGCAAGGCCGCCCAATAAGGCAAGACGCCAAGCAGCTTCAGCGCATAGGTCAGGCGGCGCGGAAAATGCACCTCGAACCGCCGCTGGTGCAGGCCCTTGAGTATGGCACGTGCAGCGGTTTGCGGCGTGAGTATCGCGGGCATGGAAAAGTCATTGCGCTGCGTCAGCCTTGTGTCGACAAACCCGGGCGAAATCAGCCGCACGTCGATCCGCCCGGCCAGTTCCGCCTGCAGCGATTGTGCTAGATTGATCACCCCGGCCTTGGTCGCCGAATAAATCTGCCCCTGCGGCAGCCCGATATAGCCCGCGACCGAGCCGCACAGCGCCAGTTGCCCGCCCGCGCGCAGCAAGGGTGGCGCGATCTGCGCCACATGAAAGCTGCCCATCAGGTTGACGGCGACAATCTGCGCCGCGGTCTCGGCATCCAAATCGGCGATCTTGCCCGGATCATACAGCGCCGCCAGATGCACCACCCGATCCAAGGGGCCAATCGCCGCGATCCTGTCGGCGGCGCGCTCCAGACTGTCCCGCTCGCTCACATCCAGCGGCACGACCAGATGATCCGACCCAAGGCTTGCGGCCAGATCCTCCAGCCGCGATTGCGAGCGTGCCGACAGGATCAACCGCGCCCCGCGCGCCGCCCATGCCCGCGCCAAGGCGGCCCCGATGCCGTCACTGGCGCCGATGATCCAGATCGTCTCCCGCTCAGGCATGCGCCAGTTCCACCTGAACGACATCGGTTTGACCCGCCGCGAAAGAGGCCGCGCAGATACCAAGGTAAAAACGCCAGTTGCGCAGGAAACTCTCGTCATGGCCCAGCCGCCGGATGCGGTCGGATTGCTGCTCCAACCGCTCATTCCAGGTGGCACAGGTGCGGGCATAATCCGCGCCAAAGGCATGGCTGTCCTTGACCACCAGCCCCGCCCGCCGGGCCTGTTCCGCGATCACCGCGTTCGACAGCAACATGCCGCCGGGAAAGGTATAATGCCGGATATAATCCGAGCTGCGCCGGTAGGTGTCGAAATAGGAATCCGCCACCGTGATCGCCTGAATCATGGCGCGCCCCTGCTCCGCCAACCGCGCTTTCAGCGTGGCGAAATAGGTCGGCCAATAGTCCTGCCCGACCGCCTCGATCATCTCGATCGAGACGATATTGTCGAAGGTGCCGCGACTGTCGCGATAATCCTCAAGCCGGATATCGGCGCGCCCGTCCAACCGCGCGTCCGCATATCCCTTCTGGCTCGGCGAGATGGTCAGCCCGGTGACCACGCGCCCGGTATCCGCCGCCCGCTCGGCAAACCCGCCCCAGCCACAGCCGATTTCCAACACCCGCTCGCCCGTTCCCAACCGCTGCAGGATCCGGTCATACTTGCGGTTCTGCGCCCGGTTCAGATCATTGTCCCCGGGCGCGAACATGGCCGAGGAATAGGTCATGCCCGCGTCCAGCCAGAGCTGATAGAACTCGTTCCCCACATCATAATGCGCCCGGATATTGCGCGCCGCACCGCGCGGCGAATTGGCCCGCATCAGCCGGTTCACGACCCGGAATTTCAGTGTGTTCCAGATCCCCGCATAGGCATAGCCACGAAACTGATCGAGGTTCTTCAGCGCCACCTCGGCCAGATCCGCAATCGAGGGCGTCTCCCACAGACCGGCGACATAGGTCTCGCCCAGCCCGATATCGCCGCGCGCCGCGATCGCGGTGACCACCGACCAGTCATAGATCTGCATCTCGGCCGCCGGGCTGCCCGCACCGAAATCGAACACCTCCCCCTCGGGCGTGCGCAGCCGCAGGCTGCCGGTGCGGATTTGACCGCAGGTTTCAAGAAAGTCGTGTTTTACGCGCTTTGTCAGGATCAGCATCATGTCACCTCTGAGTTGGGCGGAGTCGGTCGGGTGCGGTATCGCGCCCCCTTCAGTTTCAGGCGCAGCGCCTGCCAGTATATCAGAAGACTCGTGCGCAACGCCCCCAGCGGACGGCGCAGGCTGGCACGCACAAGCCCGGCATTGCTCAGCGGCACGCGCGGGCCGGACAGGCAGGCGATCACCCCCTCCTCGCCATTGCGATGCAGGATGCGAATGGCAATCCGCTCAGGACGGATGTCAAAGCTGAACTCATAGCTGCCCTTGACCTCCTGAAACGGCGAGACATGCAACGCTTTCGGCGCGGTGATCCGGCTGTCCTTGGTGATCGGTGCGAAATCCGGCTGATGACACAGATAGGAATGGCGATCGCCGAACGGGGTCGAAACCTCGGCAATCACCGCGATCAGCGCGTCCTGCTGCGTCACCAGCCAGAAACTGACCGGGTTGAACCCATAGCCCAGAAACCGCGGCTGCGTCAGCAGGCCAAGCTGCACCTCACGTCCTGCCAGCCCATGCGCCGCCAGCACCTCGCGCGCCCAGACCGCCCCGCGCCCCGCCTTGATCGGCCCGCCATGATCGCAATCATGCACCGCAGCCAGATTGAAGCGGTTGCGCGAAAACAGCCAAGGCCGACGCGCCGGCGCGTCGGGGTCGATCAACACATAATCCACGCCATAGCGGAACCGATGCTTGATCTCACCGCGCCGGCTGTGGGTTGTCACGCCCGCGATATGCTCCGGGGGCTGCGTCATACGGTTTGCCAGCCCATCTGCCGCTCCATGAGCCGGGCGATGCGGGCGGCACTGGCAAAGCCGTCCTCGTGGAACCCGTGCCGGGTATAGGCCCCGGCGAACCATGTGTTGTTGTGCCCCTGCATCGCGGTCAGCTGCCGCTGCGCCGCCAGCGCCTTTGCATCAAACACCGGATGGCGAAACACCTTCTGGTCATAGATCAGATGTTCAGGCACCTGGCGCGCCGGGTTGAGCGAGACAAAAAGCGGGTCGCGCTCGGGGATATTCTGCAGCCGGTTCATCCAATAGGTCACGCCGATGGCGGGCTCGGGGCGGGTGGTATCGGCCTTGTAGACCCAGCTTGACCAGACCGCCCGGCGCTGCGGCATCTGGCCGGTGTCGCGATGCAGGATCATCTGGTTGTCCTGAAACCGGATCGCCGACAGCGCCGCACGTTCCTGCGGCGTCGGCTGGGCCAAAAGCCGCAACGCCTGATCGGAATGACAGGCGAAAATCACCTGATCGAACGGCTCCTGCGGCCCCGCCGCGCTGTGAACGCGACATGTGCGCCCGTCGCGAGTGACGCTGTGCACCGGGGTCGCGGTACGGATCGCCACACCGCGCCCGCGCAGATAATGCTCCAACCGCCGCACATATTCGACGCTGCCACCATCCACCGTCCACCACTGATGCTGACCCGAGGGGCTCAGCAAGGCGTGGTTGCGAAAGAACTGCACCAGCGCCCGCGCCGGAAAGCCGCGAATTTCGGCTGGCGGAGTCGACCAAATCGCCCCGCACAGCGGCATCAGGTAAAACCGTTGGAACCAGTCGCCCAGCTTCAGATCATCCATCAGTTCGCCAATCGTGGCGCTGTCGTCCTCGGCCAGGGCCTCGGCCTTGCTGTTAAAGCGCAGGATGTCGCGCACCATGCGGCCAAACCCCGGGCGCAGCAGGTTGCGCCGCTGCGCCGTCAGGGCGCGCAGATTGCCCAACCCGTATTCGATCTGTCCCTCATTGATGGAGGCACCAAAGCTCATGTCGCTGCGCGTCACCGGCACATCAAGCTCCTGAAACATCCGCGTCAGATGCGGATAGTTGGCATAGTTGAAAACGATGAACCCGGTATCGACCGGCTGATCCCCGTTCACCCCGGCCGTGACCGTGCGCGCATGCCCGCCCAGCCTTGGCGCCGCCTCGAACAGGGTGACGCCGTGGTGCGGCGCCAAAAGATAGGCCGCGGCAAGCCCGGATATGCCGCCGCCGATGATGGCAATGCGGTGCGGGCGGATCGGTTGGACATCAAGTGACATTCGGTCTCCGGTCGGTTGATTGACAAGGTTACGGGCCGAAACTGAAATCAGATCAAAAATGATCCGCATTCCCATGGGCTGCGTAAAGGGGGTATGTTGATCACACGCCCAGATACCGCCCTCGACGACCGGCCCTCTGCGACAGGACCTTCTGTGACAGGGCCGCGAAAGGACAATACACCGGTGACAACGCCCCCGCCCCCGCCTCAGGTCTCGCCGCAGACCACATGGATGCTGGCGGTGCGCGACACTCGCGACCGCGCCGCCTTTGCAGCGCTGTTCGATCATTTCGCGCCGCGCCTGAAGGGATTCATCATGCGCTCTGGCACCGGCTCGGGACAGGCCGAGGAAATCGTTCAAGAGGTCATGCTGACGGTCTGGCGCAAGGCCGCGCAGTTCGACCCGGCGCGGGCGCAGGTTTCATCATGGGTTTACCAGATCGCGCGCAACCGCCAGATCGACGTGATCCGCAAAGAAAACCGGCCAATGCCTGAAGAACTGGCCGAAGATTTGGCCGGAGCCTCCGGGGCCGAGCCGGATGCAAGCCAGATCCTCGCCGTCGAGCAGGAAGCCAACCAGTTGAAACTGGCCCTGTCCCGGCTGAAACCCGACCAGCGCGAAATCATAGAACGCGCCTATCTGGGCGAGTTGAGCCATCAAGAGATCAGCACCCAGACCGGGCTGCCACTCGGCACGATAAAATCACGAATCCGACTGGGGCTGGACCGGCTGCGCCACGAGTTGAAGGAACTACGCTAAGATGACCGCGATCACCCATCATACCCCCGACGCCCTGTTGGCCGCCTATGCCGCAGGCAGCTTGCCACAGGCCTACGCGCTGGTCGTGGCGGCCCATATCTCGCTCTGTCTGGACTGCCGCGCCGGCTACGAGGCGCATCTCTCCGGCGGCGGCGCGGTTCTGGAAACCGTCGGGCCCGAAGCCATCTCCGAGGGCCTGAAAACCAGTGTGCTCGACCGGCTCGACGCCCCCGTCGCGCCCGAACCGATCTATCGGCGCACTGGCGTTTACCCCGGCCCGGTGATGGCGGCGCTGAAGGGCAAGCCGCCGCGCTGGAAATCGCTGGGGCTGGGCGTGCGCCAAAGCATCCTGTCCGCGGATCAAAACGGCTCGGCGCGGCTGCTTTATATTCCGCCCGGTCAGACGGTGCCCGATCACAGCCACAACGGGCTGGAACTGACCCTCGTTCTGCAAGGCAGCTTCAGCGATACCACCGGACGGTTCGCAATTGGCGATCTCGAAATCGGCGATCAGGATCTTGAACATGCCCCGGCCGCCGATCCGGGGCCGCCCTGCATCTGCCTTGCCGCCACCGACGCGCCGCTGCGATTCTCGTCCCTGATGCCGCGCCTGCTGCAACCGCTGTTTCGCATCTAGACCCGGACCGTACAAACCGCGTCCCAAACTCCCCGATCCGGCTTTTCACGGCCTTGGGACGGCCCACGAACCTGTACAAAACGCCCCGTATTCTCCCCAATTTTCGTCCCGTCGTACCGCCGGATCTGATCGACATCCTGACCCGCGATCTGGTTGCCATTATGGGCCAGATGGGCTTGCATACCCTGAGCAATCTGCCCAAACCAATCGCATTGACCACCACATCCGTGCGAGAGCTGAACCGATAGCGCAACCATTCTGGCCACACGCACAGAACCCCTATACGCCTTGCTCAAATCGCCGCGACCGCGGTGCAACGCAAAGCCGAACCTGAGGTGCCCATGTCCGACTTCCGCAAGATCCTGATCGCCAACCGGGGCGAGATCGCCATCCGCGTGATGCGCGCCGCCAACGAGATGGGAAAGAAGACCGTCGCGATCTATGCGGAAGAGGACAAGTTGAGCCTGCACCGTTTCAAGGCGGACGAGGCCTATAAGATCGGCGAAGGGATGGGGCCGGTGGCGGCCTATCTCTCGATCGAAGAGATCATCCGGGTGGCGCGCGAATGCGGCGCGGATGCGATCCATCCCGGCTATGGGCTTTTGTCCGAGAACCCCGATTTCGTTGATGCCTGCGCCAAGGCTGGCATCGCCTTTATCGGCCCACGCGCCGAGACAATGCGCGCCCTTGGTGACAAGGCCAGCGCGCGCAAGGTGGCCATCGCCGCCGGCGTACCGGTGATCCCGGCGACCGAGGTGCTGGGCGACGACATGGAGGCGATCCGCCGCGAGGCCGATGCGGTCGGCTATCCGCTGATGCTCAAGGCCTCCTGGGGTGGCGGCGGGCGCGGCATGCGGCCCATTCTCAACGCGCAGGAACTGCCCGAAAAGGTGATGGAGGGCCGACGCGAGGCCGAGGCCGCCTTTGGCAACGGCGAGGGCTATCTGGAAAAGATGATCCTGCGCGCCCGCCATGTGGAGGTTCAGATCCTTGGCGACCGGCAGGGCGAGATCTATCACCTGTTCGAACGCGACTGCTCGGTGCAACGGCGCAATCAAAAGGTGGTGGAGCGCGCCCCGGCCCCCTATCTGACCGACGCGCAGCGGGCCGAGGTTTGCGATCTGGGCTACAGGATCTGCAAACACGTCAATTATGAATGCGCCGGCACCGTCGAATTCCTGATGGATATGGAAACGGAGCAGTTCTTTTTCATCGAGGTCAATCCACGGGTACAGGTCGAACATACCGTCACCGAAGAGGTGACCGGCATCGACATCGTGCGCGCCCAGATCCTGATCACCGAGGGCAAGAGCATCGCCGAGGCCACCGGCAAGACGGCGCAGGGTGACATCCGCCTGAACGGCCACGCGCTGCAGACCCGGATCACCACCGAGGATCCTCAGAACAACTTCATCCCCGATTATGGCCGCCTTACCGCCTATCGCAGCGCCACCGGCATGGGCATTCGCCTTGATGGCGGCACGGCTTACGCAGGCGGCGTGATCACCCGCTATTACGACAGCCTTCTGACCAAGGTGACCGCCTGGGCGCCGACGCCCGAAATGGCCATCGCCCGCATGGACCGCGCCCTGCGCGAGTTTCGCATTCGTGGCGTCAGCACCAATATCGCCTTTGTCGAGAACCTGTTGAAGCACCCGACCTTCCTGAACAACACCTATACCACCAAGTTCATCGACGAGACGCCGGAGCTGTTCCACTTTGCTAAGCGGCAGGACCGGGGCACCAAGGTTCTGACCTATATCGCCGATATCACCGTGAACGGGCATCCCGAGACCAAAGACAGGCCGCGCCCGCGCAGCGACATCAAGATCCCGAAACCGCCGGTGCAACGGGGCGAGCCGCAGATGGGCACCCGCAACCTGCTGGAACAGAAGGGGCCGCAAGCGGTGGCCGACTGGATGCGGGCGCAACAGCAGCTGTTGATCACCGACACCACCATGCGCGACGGGCATCAGTCGCTTTTGGCGACGCGGATGCGCTCGCTCGACATGATCCGGGTGGCGCCCACTTACGCCGCCAACCTGCCGCAACTGTTCTCGGTCGAGTGCTGGGGCGGGGCCACCTTCGACGTGGCCTACCGGTTCTTGCAGGAATGCCCGTGGCAACGGCTGCGCGATCTGCGCGAGGCGATGCCGAACCTGATGACGCAGATGCTGCTGCGGGGCAGCAACGGGGTGGGCTACACCAATTATCCCGACAACGTGGTGCAGGCCTTTGTCAAAGAGGCGGCCAAGAACATCGACGTGTTCCGCGTGTTCGACAGCCTCAACTGGGTCGAGAACATGCGCGTGGCGATGGATGCGGTGATCGCCGAGAACAAGATCTGCGAAGGCACGATCTGTTATACCGGCGACATCCTTGATCCGGATCGGGCCAAATATGACCTGAAGTACTATGTCGGCATGGCGCAGGAGCTCGAAGCCGCAGGCGCCCATGTGCTGGGGCTGAAAGACATGGCGGGGCTGCTGAAACCCGCCGCTGCCAGCGTTCTGGTCAAGGCGCTGAAACAAGAGGTCGGGCTGCCGATCCATTTCCACACCCATGACACCGCCGGGGGGGCCATCGCCTCGATCATGGCGGCGGCCCAGGCCGGGGTCGACGCGGTCGATTGCGCCATGGACAGCTTTTCGGGCAACACCAGTCAGGCGACGCTGGGATCGGTGGTCGAGGCGATGCGCCATACCGACCGGGAAACCGGGCTGAATATCGCCGCGATCCGCGAGATCAGCGACTATTTCGAGGCGGTGCGCGCGCAATACGCCGCCTTTGAAAGCGGGCTGCAGGCCCCTGCCTCAGAGGTGTATCTGCACGAGATGCCGGGCGGCCAGTTCACCAACCTCAAGGCGCAGGCGCGCAGTCTCGGGCTGGAGGACCGCTGGCACGAGGTGGCGCAGACCTATGCCGATGTGAACCAGATGTTTGGAGATATCGTCAAGGTGACACCCAGCTCCAAGGTGGTGGGCGACATGGCGCTGATGATGGTCAGCCAAGGGCTGAGCCGCGCGCAGGTCGAGGCCCCCGACACCGATGTCGCCTTTCCCGACAGCGTCGTCGACATGATGCGCGGCAATCTGGGCCAGCCGCCGAACGGCTTTCCCGAGGGCATCGTGAAAAAGGTGCTGAAGGACGAGGCCCCGGTGACCACCCGACCGGGCCAGCATCTCGCCCCCGTCGACATGGACAAGGCGCGCGACGCGCTCAACGCCGAGCTGGACGGCAAGGTGACCGATGACGAGGATCTGATGGGATATCTGATGTATCCCAAGGTCTATCTCGATTACATGGGCCGCCACCGTCTGTATGGCCCGGTGCGCACGCTGCCGACCCGGACCTTTTTCTATGGCATGGAGCCGGGCGAGGAAATCTCGGCCGAGATCGACCCCGGCAAGACGCTGGAAATCCGCTGTCAGGCGGTGGGCGAGACCGATGACAACGGCGAGGTCAAAGTGTTCTTTGAACTCAACGGCCAGCCCCGCACCGTGCGGGTGCCGAACCGGATGGTAACGTCAACCGCCGTGAAGCGTCTCAAGGCCGAGGTCGGCAACCCCGATCACCTTGGTGCGCCGATGCCCGGCGTGGTGGCCACCGTCGCGGCGCAAGTGGGCTGCCCGGTGAAAGAGGGCGATCTGCTGCTGACCATCGAGGCTATGAAGATGGAAACCGGCATCCACGCCGAACGCGACGCCACCATCAAGGCAGTGCATGTCCAGCCCGGGACACAAATCGACGCCAAGGATCTGTTGGTGGAATTCGAAGCCAAGTAAGCACAACCGCGACCGGCGGGTGGGCCCGTTTGGGCCTGCCGACATCGGGCGGTATGTTTGTCGGCCTCGGTGACGGCCGCCCCCGTCTGACCGCGCCCAGCGGCGCGAACGTCATGGCGGCCCCGTTGCATGGCGGGGAGAGCCCGGCCTGTAGCTGCGGCTTGATGGGCAAGACCTTCCCATCCGTTTCAGGCCAAATGCCCCTTATGACCAAGCCCCGGCGCACCCCGCACCAGCCCCAAAGCGCGGTCGCTTCTCCCCTTGGGCGTTTTTTTGACATCTCTGTGATTTTCCCCTTGCGGCGAGCCGAGGATATTTATATCTCCGCCTCACTCAATGACGCGGGCGTAGCTCAGGGGTAGAGCATAACCTTGCCAAGGTTAGGGTCGAGAGTTCGAATCTCTTCGCCCGCTCCATTGAGAATAGAAGACCCAGGACGCGGGCGTAGCTCAGGGGTAGAGCACAACCTTGCCAAGGTTGGGGTCGAGAGTTCGAATCTCTTCGCCCGCTCCAAATTTTTCGTTGATATCAGTATATAGCCGCCAGGCACCCCCCGGCCCTCGGGGCGCTATGGTTTGGCCTCCGGTCTTGCTCGGCGCAACAAGCGCGATAAGGCTCAAGGGGCCTCGCCCCCCCTACTGTGCCAGGCCTAGCGGTCGACCCGATCCAGCCCTTGCCGCCAGAATCGTCCCATCAACAGCACACCAGCCACCCCCAGCCCGGCCGCAAGGCCCAGCCAGATCCCGACGCCGCCAAGCCCGGCGGGAAATCCCAGCACATAAGAGGCCGGGATCCCCACGCCCCAATAGGCCAGCGTCGCCATCACCATCGGCACGCCGGTATCCTGCACCCCGCGCAGCAGGCCAAGCGCGATCACCTGCGCCCCATCGACGAGCTGAAACAGGGCTGCCGCAGCCAGCAAGCCGGTGCCGATCCGCAGGATCTGCGGCCATTCGGGATCGGCAGGATCGAGAAACAGCGCCATCAGCGGCCCGGGCAAGAGCAGGAACAGCAAGATAGTGAGCGCCGAGGCGACCAGCGACATGACGGTCACCACCGCCGCCCCGCGCGCCATATGCGCCCGGTCGCGACGGCCATAGGCATTGCCGGCCCGCACGGTCGCGGCATTGCTCAGCCCCAGATGCACCATGAAGGTCGCAGAGGCCAATTGCAGCGCGATGCCATGCGCGGCCAGCGGCGCGGTGCCCAGCCAGCCCATCATCAAAGCCGAGGCCGAGAACAGGCTGATCTCGGTCAGGCTGGTGATGCCGATCGGCACGCCCAGCCGGAACACCCGGAAAAACATCTCCCAATCGGGCCGCCAGAGACGGCGGAACAGTTCCTGCTCGGGCAAGGCGCGCAGCACATAGACCACCACCGCGAAAAGCGAGATCATATGCGTAACAACCGACGCCAGCGCAGCGCCCCGAATGCCCATCTCGGGCAGGCCCCAGTTGCCAAAGATCAGCCCATAATCGGCCACGGCATTGGCCAGCGCCGCCAGCACCGTGACCCAGAGCACGACCTGGGTCCGCTCCAGCGCCGCAAGATAGGATTTCAGCACCATCACCAGCAGCGCGGGCACCAGCCCCCAGCAGGCCACCTGTAAATAGCGTGCGGCATCTGCGGCCACCGCCTCGCCCTGCCCCAGTCGCAACAGGATCGGCCCGGACCACCACAGCAGCGGCAAGACCGCTACCGCGTAGAGCACCGACAGCCATAGCCCCATGCGGGTGGCGCGGCGCGCGCTGGTCTCGTCGCCCGCCGCATTGGCCATCGCCACCAATGGCATCACCGCAAAGCCAAAGCCGGCGCCGGTCAGGAACAACACGAAGAAATAGCTGCCCGCCAGCGTCACCGCCGCCAGTTCCTCGACCCCGTACCAGCCCAGCATCATGCTGTCGGTCATGCCGATGGCGAATTGCGCCAGATGGCCGCCTACCAGCGGAAACCCCAGCAGGGCCACGGCGCGGATGTGGCCGCCATATGTCATTTGAATCTGAGCGCGGGTCATGAAACAGCCTTAGGGTGCGCCTGCAGTTCCGGCAAGGCTCAGAACGCGCGCAGCAGGATCGGTATCGCGACCGCAATAACGATGAGGCCCGCCGCCACCTCCAGCAGCGCCGCGGCGCGCACCGCGCCCGGGCCGCTCCAGCGTTGCAGCGCTCCGGCGCGAAACAGCGTCGCGGCCAGCCCCACTGCGACGGTCACGCAGGCGGTCCCCAGTGCCATCGCGAAGGCCCCGGCGATGCCTGCAACGGCGATGCCCATCTGCCACGTCAGAAACAGGATGAAGATCGCGCCGGTGCAGGGGCGCGCCGCCACCGCACCGATCAGCGCAAGCGCGTCGCGCAGGCTGTGCACCCGCTCGGCCTGTTCCAGCGTTGGCCCGTGGCTATGACCGCAACCGGAGCAAACGCCGTGATCGCCGTGATCGCCGTGATCGTGGTTCTCCGTTCGCGGTGCCCGGTACAGGCGCCGCGCCCCGCGCAGGGCGAGATATGCCCCCAAGGCCGCGATCATGCCGTAACTGAGCGGAGCGAACAGCGTTTCAGCCGCGCCCACCACCTGCTGCCTGCCCCAGCCCAAGAGGCCCAGCGCGACATAGACCAGCGCCACCGCCGAGCCCGCCTGCGCCAGCGAGGCCACGAGTGCCAGCGTCGAGAGCCGCAGCACCGGCACCCGCCGGGCCACGCCATAGCCACCAATCAGGATCTTGCCGTGCCCCGGACCCGCGGCATGGAAAAACCCATAAGCGAAGCAGAGACCCAGAAGCGCGGCCAACGCCCCAGGCTGCCCCGCGCGCAAGGCTCGCAAGCCCTGCGCCATCGCGGTTTGCGCCCTGTGCTGCCCCTCCATCGCTGCCTGCGCCACCCAGTCTGCGCCGCCCCCTCCCCAGAGCCACAGCACCAAAGCGCCCACCGCCAGCGCACCTGCCCAGATCAGCCCCCGCATCGGATCACAACCTTGTCAGCAAAGGTGGCCCCCACCGCAGGGAAATCGGTTTCGGTCTGGTTCGCCGGTATCGCCGCCAACTTGGACTTGAGCCGCGTCTCGGCGGCGTCGAGGTCGGGCGGGATGATCTCGGCCCGGCACCCCTCGCCGGCCGCGACCCCCAGAGCGAGCGTGTAAGAGGTGTAGAAGCCCGGATCATAGACCCGCAGCACCAACCCCGCCGCTGGCAGCGACTGCAGAAAAGGACGCAAGTGGAGCGAGCGGATGCGCCCCGCGTGGACGCTTACACCGCGCCCCTCGGGCGGCCCCAAAGCCACCGGACCGGCAGCACTTTCGACATAGAGATCGCCTTGATAGCCCGGTATCCAGTGCAGATCGAAACCGTCAAGTGCGCTCAGTTCGGCCTCGGTCAGTTCGCCATCGTAATCACTGTCCAGCCCCAGATCCTCGAAATTGAGCAGCGAGTAGAGTTCGTCATACTCCCAGGTCACCTCAATGCCGCTGGCGCGCCCCTGCGCGTCCACGATCAGGCGCAGCCCGCTGTCGATAAAGACATGCGGATGCGCCACGACGGGAGTGGCCGCGGTCAAGAGCAAAATCGGTGACAACAGAAGCAAGGCCCGGATCATGGCACGTATTTAGGGGCCGATCCATCCTGACACAAGAATGACGCTGGCAAGATGGTCCCAAGCGGGGGCCGGGCGAGGCCTCAACCGGCCCCTCGCCGCAACCGGCCCCCCGCCCGTCAACGTGCGACGCGGGTGTCGGGATGCAGCGCGGTGCCAAGAATATGCGACGCGCTATGGACCACATGTTGCGCCTGTCCCACGATCATCGGGTCTGGCGCCCCCACCACGGCATGATCCTTGCCCGGATACTCCAGCGAGGCGAGGAAGTGGCGCATGCAGTTCAATCGCGCGCGCTTCTTGTCGTTCGACTTGACGATGGTCCAAGGCGCGTCGGCGGTGTCGGTGTAAAAGAACATCGCCTCTTTCGCCTCGGTGTAATCCTCCCATTTATCAAGGCTGGCCTTGTCGATCGGCGACAGCTTCCACTGTTTCAACGGGTCGGTTTCACGCGCGGTAAAGCGGCGTTGCTGCTCGGGCCGGGTGACCGAAAACCAGTATTTGTACAGATGGATGCCAGAGCGGGCCAACATGCGTTCCAGCTCCGGGGTCTGGCGCATGAATTCCAGATATTCGTTCGGCGTACAAAACCCCATCACCCGCTCGACACCGGCACGGTTGTACCAAGAGCGGTCGTAGAACACCATTTCACCGCTGGTCGGAAGCTCCTGAATATAGCGTTGAAAGAACCACTGGCCCTTTTCCTCCCAAGTCGGCTTGTTCAGCGCCACAACGCGGGCCGAACGGGGATTCAGATGCTCGGTGAAGCGCTTGATGGTGCCGCCCTTGCCCGCGGCATCCCGGCCTTCGAACAGCAGCACGAATTTCTCGCCCGTCTCCTGCGCCCAGATCTGGACCTTGAGCAGTTCGGCCTGCAACTGCGCCTTTTCCATCTCGTAGGCACGCCGCCCCAATTTCTTGCGATAGGGATAGCGCCCGGTCTCGAAGGCGCGGCGCACCTCGTCACGGCTGGGCCGCTTGGGCGCGGAGGACACAGGATCGGGTGAACCCGAGTGCTGTTGCGCTGCGATCTCTTTCGCAGTCGCCGCCTCAGGGGCGGTCGTTGTTTCCGGCTCGGACGGGGAAGGAACGGGGATCGGGGTTGCGGGCACGGGCAGTTCTCCTGTTAATCTCGGTTAAGCTAAGGTTAACAGCTTTTCGACGAACCCGCCTTGATCCCCATCAACACATACCCGGCCAGGAGTTTCGCCCTGCGGTTTCCCCCCCTCCCGACACCCTGTGACCCGGCGTCACCAATCATCGTCATTGCCCGGTGCGGGCGCGCGGCTAGACTGGCGCCATGAAGACAGAAACCATCATGCTGAACGGCAACCCGTTCCATATCCGCAGCTGGGGCGACCCGGCCAACCCACCGCTTTTGCTGTTGCACGGCTTTCCCGAATATGGCGGCGCCTGGGCCGATCTTGCCCCGCATCTGAGCGAGCGGTTCCATTGTATCGCCCCGGACCAGCGCGGCTATGGGCAAAGCTGGGCGCCCGACGATGTGGCGCTGTACCGGGCCTCACAGCTTGTCGGCGACATGGCGGAGCTGATCGAACATCTGGGCGGCGGGCGCCCGGTGACGGTGATGGGCCACGACTGGGGCGCAGCGGTGGCCTATGGGCTGGCGATGTCGCGCCCCGAGTTGGTCGAGCGCCTGATCATCGCCAATGGCGTTCACCCGGTGCCGTTCCAGCGCGCGCTGGCGGCGGGCGGGGCACAGACCGAGGCCTCGCAATACATCCTCGCGCTGCGCCGCGACGGCTCGGAGCAGTATTTCGCCGCCGATGATTTCGAGAAGATGAAGGCGCTGTTCCTTGCCAAAATGAACCACGACTGGATGACGCCGGAAAAACTGGCCGAATACACCGCTGAATGGAGCCGGCCGGGCCGGCTCAAGACGATGATCCACTGGTATCGCGCCTCGCCGCTGCGGGTGGCCAAGCCCGGCGTGCCAATCCTTGATCTGCCCGAAATGCCCCGCGAGCGGCTGATGGTGCGCTGCCCGCATCTGCTGCTTTGGGGCAGCGGAGACACCGCGCTTTTACCCGAAACCACCGAGGGGCTGGAAAGCTTTGCCCCCGATCTGACCCGCGTGACCTTTGCCGAGGCCGACCACTGGATCTGCCACCAGATCCCAGAGAAGGTGGCGCAGGCGATCAAGGGCTGGCTGCCTGACAGCTAGCGCGCGCCCTCGCGCGGCTTGCGGGTGAACACCATTTCCTGATCCGACAGATCGCTTTTGTCGCCGATCCAGGCATAGGCCAGCAGCGCCGGATCACGGTCGCCCACGGTGATCCGGTGCAGATGTTCCGGCGGGTTGAAGATCATCGAGCCGGGCGCATAAACGCCCTGATGATTCTCGGACACCGCACCGGACAGGCAGATATAGCTTTCGGTGATGCCCTTGTGGGCATGCGCAGGATAGGTGCAGCCGGGCGCGAACAGCACGACGCCAAGGATCAGATCGTCGATCACCACCGGCCCATGCGGACCGCAAAGCTCGGCATAGGCATAGCCGCCGCTCAACCCTTTGGGCAGCTTTTCATAGCCATATTGCCACGACAGCAGCGGCGCGACCGCCTCCAGCGCGCGCACCACCGGGGCGAGGTTATGCTCGCGCCCCAGATCCAGCGCCCGTTTCAAATGCGCCGTCACCGGCTTGTCCGCCGGCGGCTGCATATGCAGGGGAGGATTCTTTGAGGTGCCCCGGCGCAACGCCTCACGCACGGCGCGCTGATGGCTGCGAATGCGCGAGCTGCCCCCGGAGGGCAGGAAGCGATACAGCTCATAGAACTCGCGAAACAGATAACCCCAGTCGGGGCAGGATTTCAGCCTGGTTTCGGGATCTGCGACCGCCTGTTCCGTGTTCATGTCCCGCATCCTCGCCCTATGTGCCTTGTCCTCTATCGCTTGCGCGCAACCGCCCCGCCCTGCCCGCTCAAAAGCGACACCGATTTGGTCCGCCGCGCCCTACCCTTACCGCCCCGACAATCGCGGCGCAGCCGCCGCAATGTCTTCCCCCTGCCCAGCCACTCTGACATACTGACCTTCACCCAAGAATAAAGAGCAGCAGCCAGATGCCCAACGACCTCCTCTCCGGAGCCGACCAACCCATCTATGACGCCTCGTCGATCGAGGTGCTGGAGGGGCTGGAACCGGTTCGCAAACGCCCCGGCATGTATATCGGCGGCACCGATGAACGCGCGTTGCACCACCTCGTGGCCGAGGTGCTCGACAACTCCATGGACGAGGCGGTCGCGGGCTATGCCAACCGCATCGAGGTCGAGCTGCACGAGGATTATTCGATCACCGTGCGCGACAACGGCCGCGGCATCCCGGTCGACCCGCATCCGAAATTCCCCGGAAAATCGGCGCTGGAGGTGATCCTGTGCACCCTGCACGCGGGCGGCAAATTCTCGGGCAAGGCCTATCAGACCTCGGGCGGGTTGCACGGGGTCGGTGCCTCCGTTGTCAACGCTCTGTCGGACCTGATGGTGGTGCAGGTGGCGCGCGACAAGACGCTGTATGAACAACGATTCTCGCGCGGGATCCCGCAGGGGCCGGTGCAAAAGGTGGGCGCGGCCCCGAACCGGCGCGGCACCACCGTAACCTTTCATGCCGACCCGGAGATCTTTGGCTCGCACCGGTTCAAGCCCGCGCGGCTGTTCAAATCGATCCGCTCCAAGGCCTATCTGTTCTCGGGCGTCGAAATCCGCTGGAAATCGGCCATCGCCGAGGGCGACACGCCGCTGGAAGCGACCTTTCACTTTCCCGGAGGGCTGGCCGATTACCTGAAAGAGACGCTGGACGGCGCCTCGACCTATGCCGACGCCCCCTTTGCCGGCACGGTCGATTTCAACGAACGCTTCAACACCCCGGGCAAGGTGGAATGGGCGATCAACTGGACCCCATCGCGCGACGGGTTCATCCAGAGCTATTGTAACACCGTCCCCACCCCCGAGGGCGGCACCCATGAGGCCGGATTCTGGGCCGCGATCCTTAAAGGCATCCGCGCCTATGGCGATCTGGCGGGCAACAAGAAGGCCGGGCAGATCACCCGCGAGGATCTGATAACGGGCGGCTGCGCGCTGGTATCCTGTTTCATCAGCGAACCGGAATTCGTCGGCCAGACCAAAGACCGCCTCGCCACGGTCGAGGCGCAGCGGCTGGTGGAAGGCGCGGTGCGCGACCACTTCGACAACTGGCTGGCCGCCGATACCAAATCCGCCGGGGCGATCCTTGATTTCCTGTTGCTGCGCGCCGAAGAACGGCTGCGCCGGCGGCAGGAAAAGGAAACCCAGCGCAAGACCGCCACCAAAAAGCTGCGGCTGCCGGGCAAGCTGGTCGATTGTTCCTCCAGCACCCGCGAGGGCACCGAGCTGTTCATCGTCGAAGGCGACAGCGCTGGCGGCAGCGCCAAGATGGCCCGCGACCGCAAGACCCAGGCGCTGCTTCCGCTGCGCGGGAAAATCCTCAACGTGCTCGGGGCGGCCTCGAACAAGCTGACCTCAAACGCGGAAATTTCCGATCTGTCGCAAGCGCTTGGCGTCTCGCTCGGCACCAAGTTCAATATCGACGATCTGCGCTATGACAAGATCATCATCATGACCGACGCCGATGTGGACGGGGCGCATATCGCCTCGCTGCTGATGACGTTCTTCTTTACCCAGATGCGCCCGATGATCGACACCGGGCATCTGTTTCTGGCCTGCCCGCCGCTGTTCCGTCTGACCCAAGGGGCGAAACGGGTCTATTGTCTGGACGAGGCCGAGCGCGATACCTGGATGGAAAAAGGTCTGGGCGGCAAAGGCAAGATCGACGTCAGCCGATTTAAGGGTCTGGGCGAGATGGACGCCAAGGACCTGAAGGAAACCACCATGGACCCGAAATCGCGCAAGCTGATCCGGGTGACCATCGACGAGGACGAACCGGGCGAAACCGGCGATCTGGTCGAACGGCTGATGGGGAAAAAGCCCGAACTGCGGTTCCAGTACATTCAGGACAACGCGCGGTTCGTGGAGGAGTTGGATGTTTGAGAAATAGGCCTCCCATCCCAAATTCTGTCGCTCGGCAACTAAGGCAGGAAGCCGGTTTTGGGTGCGCAAATTGCGGCAACCCCATTTTGGATTACCATCACATTATTGAATGGCACGAAAAACAACATTTTGACCCAGACCACATGGTGGCACTCTGCCCAACCTGCCACCGCCAGTTTGGAAAGCTTTCGAAAAAACGCGCCTATCATTTAAAACAAAACCCATTTAACATTCGCCAGAAACGATTTGAAGGCTATCTAGGCGGAAATGGACAAAAAAAGGCACTCAGAGTCGGTTCACTCACAGTTATAGACTGCAAAAGTGCGGTTAGCTTCTCTGGAAACAACATATTCTCATACGCCCTAGTTGACGAAGAAATTCAAATAGACGCCTTCATTCCAAACGCAAAGTTCTGGCCTGATGTCGAGATCAAGGGAAACAACATCAGCGCGCCCATCTCAGAGTTTTGGGACATTGAGTTCAAAACAAATTGGGTGAAGTTTCGAAAGGAAAAAGGAGAAATATTCTTTTCCGTGGATTTTAGGGGGGAATTTGTCGAAATAGAAGCACGCCTAACAATATTAGGCGAACCATACGTCTTCTCCAAAAACGGAATCAAGAGCCAAAACGGCTGCCAATTTCACAATGGTACGGTTTCGAACGGTACAATTGGGCTTAGCATTGGCCCACCGGGGAGAATCCTGCGACCGAACTTCGCAATGGTGACCCCCCGTCTGAGTCATTTCAATCTATGACTGGACGAACTTTTTAGTGGGTCTCATACCTGATCTCGCTAAGCGAAGCGTACGTGTGCACGGCGCACTCTCCCTGCCGCCCGGAAGACCAGACCCGGATCCCCCCTCCCCCGGGGCTCCGTCCGTTCGCGGCTGAAACGCTCCACTGGAGCGTTTCCAAGACGCCGCTCACCCCACTCCTCTCTCAGGACATCGGGCGCAAAAGCAGGCGGCCGTAGAGAAGGGCGAAACCGCCGAAGGCAGCAAGCCAGCACAGGCCGGACAGGACCAGCAGAAGATCGCCCTGCATCGGCCAGACCCCGGCGGCAAGGCGCGTGAGCATGGCGGCGAGCATGAACAGGTAAATCGCGGTGGTTCCCGCCCCGGCCTGTAGCGCCTGCCCGGTATGGCCCAGCGTTGCGCGCGACATCACCGCCAGTGTCATCAGCCCGATGGTTCCCGCCATCCAGACATGCTGCGCCGCCGCGAACCCCAGCATGCCGGGGAACAGTGCCTCGAGCCCCACCAGGATCGCCCCCACCGGCAACAGCCCATAGCCGAGGTGAAGAACCCAGAGCAGTGGCTCGCTCAGGCTGCGCTCACCGGCCCAGCGCGAGAGCCGAACCAGATGCAGCACCCCGGCGAGCAGCAGCGCGAGCCCGGTCACCGTGGCCTCAGGCGTCGCGATCCAAAGTACCAGCGCCAGCAGCAGCGCCAGCAGCGCGATCTTGTCGAAGGTCTGCATCGGCGGCACGGGCAGTTTACCCCCCCCGCGCCGCACCAGCCAGTTGCGGGTGAACGAGGGCACGATCCGCCCGCCGATCACCGCAATCAGCATCAGCCCGGCCCCAAGCCCGATCCGCAGGCCAAAGCCCTGCGCGGCATAGGCGCCCTGCGCCGCCTCCCAATGGTACACCGCGTTGCCAAGGATCAACGCCCCGAGCATGAACAACACCATGAGGTTGCGCCAGTTCTTGCCCGCCACGATCTCGCGCGTCAGCACGGCGGCCAGCGTGACGAGCATGGAAAGATCGACGCAGGCCACCAGCCAGACCGGCAGCCCCGATGAGAACGCCACCGCCAGCCGCCCCGCGATCCAAAGCGCGAACAGCCCGGCCAGCGGCCAGCCGACGATCGGCAACCGCCCGGTCCAGTTCGGCACCGAAGTCAGCAGGAAACCGGCAACCACCGCCGAGAGATAGCCATATAGAAATTCATGCGCGTGCCAGGACACCGGGTCAAACCGGGTCGGCAGCTCAAGATGGCCCGACAGCATCGGCACCCAAAGCGCCATGGCAAGCGCGGCCCAGATCCCGGCCCCGAAAAAGAACGGGCGAAAGCCGTAGGTCAGCAAGGTCGGCCCGGTCCAGGCGCGCATTTGTTGGGCGGTGCTACTCATGGGGATGTCCTTTTGCTCTGCACGCCAGCCAGCGGGTGCAAGGATGGTCGCACCTGATCTAGCCGTCACAAATAAGTATTGCAAATACCCATTTGTCGCACGAGCCTTCGGTCGCACAGACCCCAAAAACTAAGAACGGCCGGGTGACGGGGTCAGACAAACCTATCCCGTCCAGCCTAATGCAACCGGCGACGCGATCCGCAACAGATCGACCGCGCGCGCCGCGATCTGCTCGACCACCGCCTCGACACTGTCCGGGCGCAGGTAAAAAGCTGGCACCGGCGGCAGGACAATGGCGCCCATTTCCGTCACCGCGGTCATGTTGCGCAGATGGGCAAGGGTCAGCGGCGCTTCACGCGCCAGCAAGATCAGCGGGCGGCGTTCTTTCAACTGTACGCTGGCGGCGCGGGTGAGCAGGTTGTCATCCAGCCCGGTTGCAATCGCCGCGAGGCTGCGCATGGAACAGGGCGCTACGATCATGCCCGCGACAGGGGCCGAGCCCGAGGCAATACGCGCCCCGATATCGCTGGGCGCGTGCAGCTGGTCGGCCAGATCGCCCAGTTCGGCCAAGGCGTCCTCGCCGCATTCCTCGCGCAAGGTCCGCTCCGCCGCGGGCGAGACGACAACATCAAGCGCGACACCCAAAGCGACAAGGTGGCGGGCGGTGGCCAGCGCCAGCGCAGCACCCGAGGCCCCCGACACCCCAAGAACGACGCGGGTCATGTCACGCTCCCCCGACTCACGATTCCCCGGCGCGCCAGCAAGTCGGCGGCAAAGGCGGCATCCTCAGGCGTGGTCTGCATCACCCGCCCCCATTCGCGTGTCGTCTCGGTGCCGATCTTGGTGGTGGCATCAAGGCCGATCTTTCCCGCCAGCCCGGCCTCGGGAGAGGCGAAATCAAGATAATCCATTGGCGTCCTTTCCAGCGTCATCACATCGCGCCCGGGGTCCATCCGCGTGGCCAGCGCCCATGCGATGTCATCCCAGTTGCGCGGGTCAATGTCGTCATCCACCACGATGATCATCTTGGTATAGCTGAACTGCGCCAGCATCCCCCAAAGCGCCATCATCACCCGGCGCGCCTGACCGGGATAGCGCTTGTCGATCGCGATTACGGCAATGCGATAGGAACAGGCGGCGGGCGGCAACCACAGATCGCGGATCTCGGGGATCTGCGCCCGGATCAGGGGCAGCGCCAGCCGGTTGAACACCTCTCCGATGATCGAGGGCTCATCCGGTGGGCGACCGGTATAGGTGGAAAGATACAACGGCGCCTCACGTGTGGTCAGGGCGCTGACCCGCATCACCGGAAACGGCTCGGGCGCATTGTAATAGCCGGTGTGATCGCCAAACGGGCCCTCGGGCGCGGTCTCGGTGGGGTCCACCCAGCCTTCGATCACCATTTCCGCATCCGCCGGCACCATGAGAGGCACCGTCTTGGCCGG
>JASJGL010000031.1:0-8609 GCA_033791545.1 Pseudodonghicola sp.
AAACGCGAAGACCTTGCGTGTGATCTAAAAATGCAAGGCCGTTTCCGGGGCGCGCGCACCCGTGCCGATTATGAGAGCACGGCGCGCGAATGCGAATGGCTGGGGAAAAATCTGGGCCTTCCGTTCGACATGGTGCCACAGAGTGAACAGCGCAACGAAATCGGCAGCGACTTTTACAAGGGCGGCGTGGTCTATCACCGTGACGGTGGGATCCACCCACGCAAACTGGTGCTGTCGCTTGCGCGTCTCGCCGTGGCCTCGGGCGTGCGCATTATGACCAACTGCCCGGTCACGGCGCTGCGCAAAGACATCACCGGAACGCAGGTCAGAACCCCTGAAGGCATTGTTCGGGCCAGCGAGGTCGTGGTCGCGACAAATGCCTATTCCGACCAGCTCACCCCTGCCATGAATCGCCGCGTTGTGCAGATCCGCACGGCCGCCGTCGCCACCGAAGAGCTACCCGGTGACGTCATCAGCCAGTTGACCCCCAAAGGCCGAACCTTTGGGGAATCGGGTCGCATTTTCATGTGGTTCAGACCGACGCCAGACGGCAAACGGTTTATCTTTGGCGGCCGGATCGGCCGTCCGGGCGGTGACCCCGACAGGCAGCGCAAAGCCTTTGCAACCTCTGCCGCACGCGTGTTCCCGCAACTGAAAGACGTGGCCTTCAGCCATGTCTGGTCCGGCGATGTCGCCTATACGACGGATCATAGCCCGCACATCGGGTATGAAGACGGGGTTTGGCTGGCCGGGGGATATTGCGGGTCCGGCGTGACGCGCAGCCTGTATTTCGGGATGAAGCTGGCCCGCAAGATACTGCGCCAGCCCGATGCGGAAACCGCATTTGACGATCTTTCGTTTGCGCGCGTTCCCTTCAAACCTGTCGCAGGTCACGTGGCCGATCTGATGACGAAATGGTATGCCTATCAAGACGCACGCGATTTGAAGAAACGATAGCCACCGCGACAGACACAATTAAAGAAATAGTGCCTCGGGAAGTGATGTAACTTTGCTCTTCAGCCGCGGCTGGGCCGCAGGTACTGGGCACCTTGTTCTTGTCCGCCCAATTCAGGATGGCGCGGCAGGTGCACGCAGTGCCGGAGCACGTCGTGAAGACGGGCTTCTGAAAGGCTATAGCCATGCGCGCAGCCTCAAAATTGCGCAGCGGGTGGCCATATCCGGGTCTCAGGTCTCAACAGTGGTTTTGCAAAACCACACCGCTGTGGGTGCGCAGCACGCTATCCGCGAGCCTCCTTGACGGATCGAAATCGCGGTATCTTTCTGCGAAACATCAAACCCGATATACTGTTCCATGGTTGCTCTCCATTCGATGCTTGGGCCCGGTTCTGATCGTGAGCCCGTTTTTCCATCTTATCGGGGGGCAACCGCCCCACAATGAACGTTGGCTGTCCAGGGAATCACACTGCGATTACTCCATGTTCAACAACCGCCGCCTACTCGGGCCGATTGGAAACATCCCACCGGCCGAGGCTGAAGAGAACTTCTATGTGCAGCGCGACGTGCTCGATATGGTCGCGTGAAATGAAGCTATAGGTCTCCGACTGTCTCCGACAAACTCGGGGCGATTCTCATGCCGTGGCCTTCTGCTTTTTGTAGACTTCGATGCGTGGGTCTCGCCAGCCGTAGGTGGGCAGCATTCTCCATGAATGGCAGCAACGAGCAGATAGAACCTTTTGCAAAGTCCGGGGCTTTGAGAATGGCTAAGGGGGGCGACCGGCGCCTCGTGTCAGAGGTGGCCTTGGTCTCATTTTGCGGAGCCCGCGCGCGGGGAAATGCCAAGCGCAGAGTGTCGGGAAGGTCACGGCGAAATTCTTTCGCCGTGACCAAGTCTTGGAGGGGCGTCCTACTTCAGAAGCGCCACAACCTGTTCTGCGGCCGCCGCTGAAGAGGCCGGATTTTGGCCGGTGATCAGGTTCCCGTCCCGCAGGACAAACGCGCCCCAATCCGCCCCTTTCTCGAAAATCCCGCCATTGGCTTTGAGCATGTCTTCGACCAGGAAGGGGACGGTCTGTGTCAGGCCCACGGCATCCTCTTCGCTGTTGGAGAACCCGGTCACCTTGCGGCCGGAGACCAGCGGTTTGCCATCTGCGCCCTGCGCATGGCGAAAGATTGCCGGGGCGTGGCAAACGGCGCCGACGGGGTGCCCGGCAGTGGCAAAGGCCTCGATCAGGCGTTTGCTGTCTGCATCCTCGGCCAGATCCCAAAGCGGCCCGTGTCCGCCCGGATAGAAGATCGCATCAAACCCTTCCTCGGTGACATCGGAGAGCTTGAGGGTCGCGGCCAGCTGTTGTTGCGCCGCCGCGTCAGACTTGAAGCGCCGGGTGTCGTCGGTTTGCGCGTTTTCATCATCGCTCACCGGGTCAATCGGGGGCTGTCCCCCCTTGGGCGAGGCCAGCGTGATCTCTGTGCCTGCGTCCTTAAAGACGTAATAGGGCGCGGCGAATTCCTCGAGCCAGAATCCGGTTTTCTTTCCGGTCTCCCCAAGCTGATCGTGGGAGGTGAGAACCATCAGAATTTTCATTGCTTGTCCTGTCATGATTGGGCAACGCGGATAACGCGCTTGCCAAAGTTTTCACCCTTCAGAAGACCGACAAAGGCGTCCGGCGCGCTTTCGAGCCCGTCGATGATTTCTTCGCGGTACTTTACTTTTCCGGCTTCGATCCACGCACCCATCTGGGCGGCGAATTCAGGGTAGAGATGGCCGAAATCATCAAAGATGATGAAGCCCTGCACCTTGACCTTCTTGCGCAGGATCTGCCCCATCAACCAGTTCATCCGGTCCGGGCCCGCGGGCAGTTCGGTCGCATTATACTGCGAGACCAAACCGCAGAGCGGTATCCGTGCGTTGGCGTTCAGCAGCGGGATGACCGCATCGAGTACCTTGCCGCCGACATTCTCGAAATAGACGTCGATTCCTGCCGGGTTGGCCTTGGCGAGTTGCTCGGCAAAGTCGTCGGCCTTGTGGTCGATACAGGCATCAAACCCGAGGTCTTCAACGGCATAGGCGCATTTCTCTGCGCCGCCCGCGACGCCGACAACGCGACAGCCAAGAAGCTTGCCGATCTGTCCCACGGTGGCCCCGACAGGGCCGGTTGCGGCAGCGACGACAATGGTTTCGCCAGCCTTTGGCGCGCCGATCTGGGTCAGCCCCGCCCAAGCGGTGAAGCCGGGCATGCCAAGGATGCCAAGCGCCCAGGACGGGTGGGTCGGCGACTTGCCAAGGTTGGTCACGCCCGTGCCATCGGAAAGCGCATAGTCCTGCCACCCGTTGAAGCTGAGAACCCAGTCGCCGTCCTCGAACCCCTCCACCTGTGATGTGACGACGCGCGCGGCGGTGCCGCCGACCATCACGGCGCCGATTTCCACCGGTGCGGCATAGGAGGGGGCATCGCTCATGCGTCCGCGCATGTAGGGGTCAAGCGACAGGTATTGCGTTTGCAGCAACATCTGACCCGGACCGGGCGTGGGAACCTCGGTCTCGACCAGTTTGAGCGTGTCCTTGTTCGGCGTGCCTTTGGGGCGTTGCGCAAGAACGAGTTGACGATTGCGAGTGTCTGTCTGTGTCATCTGGGATCTCTCTTATTGAGCGGTTTCGAGGATACGACGGGCATCTTCGGGGTTATCGCGCCATGTTCGCCGAGCTGGGTCATCCCGTGCTCGGTCAGGGTGGAAACGATGGTTTCAATATCGGACGCGGCCACGTCATACTCACCAAGCCGTGTCTGGATACCCGTCCGATGGAAAAAGTTGCGGGTGGACTCGATCGCAGCATCAATGCGCGCGTCGTCCTCCCCCTCGCGGGGCCATCTCGACGGTGAAAGATCCGTCATCCATGGCAGAGACGCCCACGCGCCCGCCGGTGGCCGTGGCGGAAGTCTTGTAGAAGGTTTTCATGGTTTTGGTTTTCCTAACAGACCGGTCGTCTAGTTGCCGGGCAAAAAAATCAGTCCGGGCTGATGGCGTCAATCGTGGCTTGCATGGCCGCATTTAGCGGTGCTTCATCATGCGACAATCCGGCGACGAGACTTGCCCCAAGCCATTGGTAGTAGGTTGATTTGGCCAGAAGTGTGGGGTCGTCCAATCGCGGAACAGACCCTTCGGCAATACCCTGAGTGAGCACGTCGCTCAGGCTTTCGACGATACAATCCACACCGCGCTGAAGAATCTGGCTCATGTTCTCCGACAGATCGGCCACTTCTGCAGACAACCTCACGACAAGACAGCGGTCCTCGGGGTTCGGGCTGGTCTGATGGCGTTTCCAGCCCTCGAAATAGGCGAGAAACCGATCATGCGCAGTTCGAGTCGGATCGTTCAATGTCTCGGCAAGGCTTGTACGATACTGCGCGACAAATTCTTCCAAAAGGGCGCAGCCATAGGCCTCTTTCGACGGGAAATAGTGATAAAAGGACCCCTTCGGGACATCCGCCGCCCTCAGCAACTGGTTCAACCCAACGCCCGCATAGCCGTGCTCTGCGGTCAGCTTGCGCCCGACCAACAGTATCAGGCTTTTCGTGTCTGGTGTTTCCGTTTTCATACTGGGACATTTAGGGCTGAATAGACCAGTCGTCTAGGAGACCACTCACACGTTTCTGTGAACGCGAAAGCAGTATTGCAGATCGCTACGCCGCGAGGATTCACGTAGCGACTCGGCCGTGATGATGTGACCGCCCGCCGACGACATCGATGTGCCAAGGGCTGCGTAGATCAACTGCTGGGCGGTAAGGGCAAGGAAAAATATACGGCGGCGACGGGCGGGACACATTCGAAGTTTCCCCCGGGATGGGGAAGGCCAAGATCCTCAAATTCGATGCCGTCGCCACGGCAAAAATTGGCTATTCCGTAGACGTTCTGCAGTTCGACTACAGGGCCTTGACTCGGATATTTGTGCCGGCAAGACCTTTGTCGACCAATACGTCCCGGTCGAGCGCGATTGACTTGTCAGAATCCGGTGCTAATTTTATGGGCATGTTGGAACATGCAGATCATTTCCGATTTCTACTGCTGAACCGCCCCTTTCCTCGGGCGGTTTAGGCGCGTTCGCGCCTGGCATACCTCCCGGGGCCTCATCACAGTTCAGAACCAAACGCGTGACGCTTCGTCGTCCGAGGGGAAATCATGTCCAGCATTCACCATACCCGTTTATCCGGTCCCGCGAACACCCTTGGCCCCAAGGCGCGGTCGCGCAAATGGTCGATCTTGCCGGAAGTGGATTATCGGCAGCTGCAACACCACCTAAACCAGTGCGAAAGCACAGGGCACCCTGCGTCGCCCTTGTTGTCCCATGTCCTGTTGCACAAGCTGATGACGCTCGAACCGGTCGACAATGTCTATGCCGGCGATCTCGTGACCGGGGGCTGTCAGGTCGCCTATTCCATTGACCAAAACCCGGCCTTGACCGGGTTGCTCGTCCACCGGGCCAGATCGGGAGAGGCCAGTGGCGTGATCCCGGTTTCCTCATTGCTGGGGGCAACTCTGATCGGGATGCGGGTCGGGCAACGCGCGCCCTTGCTGCAGGAAGACGGAACGATTGGCACCCTCTCTGTCCTTGGCGTGACCCATCCGGTTGAGCCTGCGGCCCGTGACCAAGACCCGTGACCAAGACCCAAGTTTTGTCCCCCTCAAATGATTTCCCCGCCCAGACAAGGAGGCTTTCCAAATGACGATCCACATGAGCAATGCCACCCGAAAACGCCGTATTCGCCACCCCAAGATCGTGATCAACGCCGATGACCTCACCCATATCGAAGCCTTGGCGGAAGGTGCGATGCAGCGCAATCCGGCGTTGGCGGACCGCCTTTTGGACGAACTTGGACGCGCGCGCATCGTGAAGGCGCAAAAGATGCCGAAGACAACCATCGGGATCGGCAGCACCGCAAGTTACATTGATACCACCACCGGACAGGAGCGGTGCGTGACGCTGGTTTACCCAGAGCAGGCCGACATCGCGCGCAATCGGATTTCGCTGATGACACCGATCGGCGTGGCGCTTCTTGGCCTGTCCGAAGGGGACTCGTTTTACTGGGACACGCGCGACAACCAACGCCGGATGCTGACGGTAACCCAGGTTGAGCAGGCCGCTACGGACGAAGCTGAGGGAAATTGAGGATGGTGCGTGCGGAAAAGGCGAACCCGGCGGCACATGTCGGACCCGGAGGGAGTGATCCATGACGTGAAACCGTCTGGTGCTTTCTCCGGGCACGCCCCTTACGGAAAATGTTGACGGCTTCGCTGCTCGGTCAACTGCGTCGAACCTGCAAAGGTGCCACGGTCTCAAAAATATCTCCGACAGCACGTCCGACATTGCAGCGCAGACGCATGGTCAGATCACGAGATCAGCGGCATAGGCCGTCAGGATCCACTGTGGTAGAGTCGGGGTGGCCTTTATCAGGCGTCCAGAGGCAAAGACGAGCATCTGCTGTGGCGCTGTATTGAGACGGGAGTTGTCGAATACCATACCCCTATCGGCCCGCAACACCGCCTCGCGGATGAGGGGCTGGCCGCGTTCGTAACGCGCACGGATCTTCTCTTCAGGAACATCATGTCCGCCCTCCTTGGTACGCCCCCTGACGCGCCCAACGGACAGATCGGGGCTGTCGACGCCCACATGCATGACGACGACAAGGTAACCACGCGCCCGGGCAGCTTCGATGATCTCGAGCTTGGAGGGGTGCGAGAATACGGTCTCGGTCGCGAAGCTCTGTCCCGCCTCCAGCATCTCGGCCCGCCGCGCTTCGGCGATCCTGGCGGCCTGGTAGGACGCTTCCATCGACGGGGCTTGAAGCTCGTCGCGCTGGATGATGTCCGCATTGATGAAAGGACCCGCGAAGCTGGGAGCGACGCGGGTCTGGTAAAGGGTCGATTTGCCGGCACCATTTGGCCCGGCAAGCAAGACAAGGCTTGGCCTCATGCGGCTGTGTCTTCCTTGGCGTAGACGAGGTTGCCTCCAGCATCGAGGCCAACGCCCCGACCGAGCGCCTGGCGCCTGGCGAAAAAGGCCTCTTCAGCTTCCGAAGGGGTCTCCATCTTCTCGGTGAAGGCATCGAGCCACGCGACGTCCTCCTCCTCCCCCAGTTGGGTCGTGTCGAGCTTGCCTTCGAGTGCGGAGGTGATGCGGGCATAATCAAAGCTGTCGGAGTGCTCGATCGCCCGGCCAATTTTCAGCCAGTGCGTGATCTGACCAGCTACGGACCGGCTATGCAGATCTGCCTCGCGGCGGACCAGGGCCATGATGTCGTCGGCAAGTTTCACGGATTGCGCCATGTTCGCCTCCTGCGTTGATCATTGGGTAGCAAAATGCCACCCGAAAGTCAAGGTTTGGGGCCGCCGCTCGGACCAAGGCCTCCAGCCAGGAGATGACATGGCGCCTATTTTCGATCAGAGGATCTGAAAGAACCGTATGTAGAAAAATACCCCCGCCGCACCGGCCTCCCGGAATGTCGCGCCATCCCTGTCCGATGGCCACGTCATCCTGTCCGGTGCCGTCGGATATCTTGAAGCCCCATCCCGAAGGCGTATACCGCTTCTATGTCAGTAAGAAATTTCACCATACACATGCGAGACGATGGCAGCGCCCGCCTCTCGCTTAGCTACAAGGGCGCACGCCAAAATGGCATAGATCGTATCTCTTATGAAATCTCGGCAAGGGGCCTGGTCCAACTCGTCCTGTTCGAGGGATCCATCAGTCTACAGGACGCCCTTGGTGCGCCCCGGCGCAGCGAATTGGCGCTTGACGGGCTGGTGCTGAAATACGGACCCGGGGATATGGACCAGCTCTCCTTTGACCGCCAACTCGGTTTCTCATCACAGACGGCCCTCTGCCCCTTGAAGGAATTCCATGCCGCTGTAGCAGAGATCACGGAGATCTGCCTCGCACAGGCAGAGGCATCAAAGCACGGGGCTTTTCTGAAAAGCATTCTCGCTCAATGCCGTATTCCTGAAACGCTGTTGTCGAGCATGGACCCTGATACAGCAGATCAGATATTTTATCGCCTCTGCGAAATGACCCTGCTGATCCTTGTGGAAGACGTCGCCTCAAGAGGGTCAACGCTTGCGCGCAAGCTACGGGGCAGAAAGACGCAAAAGGACGCAGCAGAAATGATTGAAGCGGTCCTCGTGTCCCTTGTGAGTGAATTTGTCGATGAAGAAGACTTTCGGCATGACGGTAGCCCCGACAGAATGCCTACATCCAGCGCTACAACCGTACGGTCCGGCATGACTGGCTGGATCAATATATCATCGAAAGCATAGAGGAGGCGCAAGATTACGCCATGCAATGGCTATGGACGTACAACAACGACCGCCCGAACATGGACATCGGCGGCATCACATGGCCCCGTCCAACCGGAGCGTGACTGACCCCGCCATGATCTCGATCACTAGGGGCACCGCTTCAGGTTCTGGCGCAAGCGGAGAGGGCTCAACATCAAACACCACCAGCGGGGCAAAGCCTGTCTGCGCCTCTGGCGCCGGCAAAACAAGATTCCCATCTCTGGCCATTCGCCGCCACGACGACAGGTGGTTCGCCCGCAGATCATACCTGCGCGCCACGTCATTCACCGTCGCACCCGGCACCAGCGTTTCCGCCACAA
>JASJGL010000032.1:0-15606 GCA_033791545.1 Pseudodonghicola sp.
CCAGCTCGACCCTGAATGTCGCATTCGGCAGGAGTTCCTTCACGACACCGGGAAATTCGAGCGTATCTTCCTTGGCCATAGTGTCTCCATAGTCGTTTCACCCGCCAAGATGCGGGCCGTGCGCTTAGATGGCTCCATTTGACCGCGTTTTCAAGGCTGCAATCGCCCGAACTGTACGATTTGTGCCTGTTTTTCCCCAGACCGGCGTGAACTGGCGGTCATTCCCCTTCGGTGGGCGGGCCCCATTTCCCGGCCAGCCGGGTAATGATCTGGTCGCGGGCCTGTCGATAGGCGTCCAGTTTTTCCGCGCGGGTGTGCCCCAGTCCGGTGGGGTCGAGCACCGGCCAGTATTCAACGTCCAGATGAAAGAACCGGGTCAGATCCAGCGCCCGGCGCTGGCTGGCGGGGGACAGCGCCACCACCAGATCGAACGAGCTGAGATCGTCGCCCCATTGTTCCATATCTTCGAACGAGCGGCTGCGGTGGCGTGACAGCTCGACGTCGATTTCCTGGCACACGGCGATGGCGAACCCGTCGATTTCCAGATCGCTTTTGACGCCGGCCGACTGCACATAAGTCGCCTTGCCATAAAGCTTTTTCATGATCCCCTCGGCCATTGGCGACCGGCAGGAATTGTGGTCGCAGCAGAACAGGATGGACTGCGGCAGCGATTCCATGGCTAGGCCCCGAAATGCAGGACGCAGATCAGGGTGAACAGGCGCCTTGCGGTGTCCTCGTCGACCCCGGCCTTGCCCTCCAGCCGTTCCTTCAGCACCCGGCTGCCTTCGTTGTGGATGCCGCGCCGGGCCATGTCGATGGTCTCGATCTGGCTGGGCGGCAGGGTTTTCACGGCGTTGTAGTAGGATTCGCAGATCTGGAAATAGTCTTTGACCACCTGCCGGAACGGGCCCAGCGACAGGTGAAACTCTGCCGCCTTCTGCCCGTCCTCGGTGTCGATATCAAAGACCAACCGCTTGTTTCGGATCGAGAGCATCAGTCGATAGGGGCCGTCGGGCACCGCGCGACCGTCGCGGTCGGGCAGGGTGAAGCTGTTTTGCTCCAACAGGTCGAACATGGCGACCTTGCGTTCCTGTTCGATCTCGGGCGTCGGCGGGGGCAGCCCCGCATCGTCTAGCGCGATATCCACGATATGTGACATGGGCTGACTACCTGTTCAATTGATCCAGACGGGCGCGGACTGACAGCCCGTGCGCCTCGAGGCTTTCCGATTGCGCCAGACAGGCGGCGCTGGGGCCGATGGCGCGCAGTGCCTCGGGGGTCATGCGCGCCATCGTGGTGCGTTTGAGGAAATCCAACACGCTCAACCCCGAAGAGAACCGCGCCGAACGCGCCGTGGGAAGCACATGGTTGGGCCCGCCCACGTAATCGCCGATGGCCTCGGGGGTGTAGCGACCCAGAAAGATCGCCCCGGCATGGACGCAATGCGCGGCCAGCCCCTCGGGGTCGTTGACGCAAAGCTCAAGGTGTTCTGGCGCGATCCGGTTCGACAGCGCCGCCGCCTCGGTCAGATCGCGAACCGTGATGATGGCGCCGAAATCGCGCCAACTGGCCCCCGCGATGGCGCGCCGGTCCAGCGTTTCCAGCCGCTTGTCCACCGCCGCGGCCACCCGCTGGGCAAAATCGGCGTCATTGGTGATCAGGATCGATTGCGCGCTTGCATCATGTTCGGCCTGGCTCATCAGATCGAGCGCGACCCAGTCGGGATCGTTGTCCTTGTCGGCAATCACCAGAATCTCGGACGGGCCGGCGATCATGTCGATTCCCACCTTGCCAAAGACACGCCGCTTGGCGGCGGCGACAAAGGCGTTGCCGGGGCCGGTGATCTTGTCGACCGGCGCGATGGTCTCGGTGCCATAGGCCAGCGCCGCGATCGCCTGCGCGCCGCCGATGCGATAGATCTCGTCCACGCCGGCGATCCTTGCCGCCAGCAGCACCAGCGGATTGACCTGACCATCGGGGGTCGGCACCGCGATGGCCAGCCGGTCGACGCCCGCCACCTTGGCCGGGATCGCATTCATCAGCACCGAGGACGGGTAGGAGGCCAGCCCCCCCGGCACATAGAGCCCGGCGGCAGACACGGCGGTCCAGCGCCAGCCCAGCGTCGCGCCATCCGGGTCGGTCCAGCTGGCGTTGGCGGGCATCTGACGCACGTGATAGGCGCGGATGCGCTCGGCGGCCAGTTCCAGCGCGTCTCGCTCAGCGGCGGGGACCATTTCGGCGGCTGCGGCGATCTCGTCGGGGGTAAAGGCAAGTCGATCCGGCGTCAGCTCCATCCGGTCGAATTTCGCGGTCAGCTCGATCACCGCCGCATCGCCGCGGGCCCGCACATCGGCAATGATGGCAGCCACCGTGTCGTCGACATCCGGGCTGTCCTCGCGCTTGGCGGCGAGCAGGGCGGAAAAGGCGGCTTCGAAATCGGCGTCTTGAGTGTCGAGAAACTTGGGCATTTGCATCTCCGGCGGATAGTCTCACATACAAGCGCGGGCAGGGGGCCTCAAGGGGAGAGGCGTTTCTCCCTCGCGGGCCCGGATCAGCGCGGTGATGTACATTCCAAGGTCATATTTGTACGCTTGTTCTTGGGGCTCATTCGGGGTGCGTGGGCGCCTTCCCCGAGGGGGCGCGATAGGGGCGGGTGACATCCTTGAGCGTCACCCCCAGCGCCTCGACCTCAAGTCGGATCGCGCCGTCGCCTGCCAGCGTCAGCAATACATGTCCCGTGCCATCCGCATCGGGGGTAAACTCGATCGACAACAGGGACAGCACCGTTTCGGCGTCCTTGCGGTCGATGCCCTGACTCGAGACGCGCAGCACCTCGTCGATCGCCAGCACCGAGCGCACCCGTTCCGCGCCGTGGCGGTCGCGGTTGGCGTCTTCCCAGCGGAAGCGGTTGAGCAAGAGGGCGAAGCGGCGTTGCGCCGGGGCCCATTTCATCTCGCTCGCCGGAAAAACCGCGTCCTGCGCCAGCGATGAAATCACCTTGAGATCCTCGGCATCAAGTGCCCCAAGGTTCAGCGGCGCCTCGCCACCGTCTTCGAATGTGGCATCTTTGGTCATCGGCTTTTGATCCGTTCGATTTTGGCACCCACGGCCTGCAACTTGCGTTCCACGTTCTCATAGCCGCGGTCCAGATGATAGACCCGGTTGACCACGGTTTCGCCCTCGGCGGCAAGGGCGGCCAAGATCAGCGACACGCTGGCGCGCAGATCGGTGGCCATCACCGGTGCCCCCTTGAGCCGATCAACCCCGGTGACGGTGGCGGTGCCGCCCTGCACGTCGATCTGGGCCCCCATGCGCACCAGTTCAGGGGCATGCATGAAGCGGTTCTCGAAAATCCGTTCTTCCAACACGCTGGTGCCGTTCGCGGTGCACAGAAGCGCCATCATCTGCGCTTGCAGGTCGGTGGGAAAGCCGGGGAAGGGTTCGGTGGCGACATTCACCGCCGCGATCTGGTCGCCGCGGCGTGACACCTTGAGCCCTTTTTCGGTCTCTTCGACTGCGACGCCGACCGCATCAAGCTTTTCGCAGAACGCGCCCACCAGATCGATGCGCCCGCCCAACAGCTCGACCTCGCCGCCGGCAATGGCGGGGGCCAGCATATAGGTGCCCAGTTCGATCCGGTCGGTGACCACCGGATGGGTGGCGCCATGCAGCCGATCAACCCCTTGAATGGTGATCTCGGAGGTGCCGTCGCCGTCGATCTGCGCCCCCATCTTGCGCAGGCAGGTGGCCAGATCGACGATCTCGGGTTCGCGTGCGGCGTTCTTCAGAACCGTGGTGCCCTTGGCCAGCGTTGCCGCCATCATCACGTTCTCCGTCGCCCCGACCGAGGCAAAGGAGAAGTTGATCACCGCCCCCTTCAGCCCGCCCGGTGCCTTGGCATGCAGATAGCCATCGCGCAGCTCGATCTCGGCCCCCAGCGCCTCCAGCCCGTGGACATGCAGATCCATCGGTCGCGCGCCGATGGCACAGCCGCCGGGCAGGGACACCACCGCATGACCCAGCCGCGCCAGCATCGGCCCCAGAACAAGGTTCGAGGCGCGCATCTTGCGCACGATGTCATAGTCGGCGACGTGGTTGTTCACGTCATGGCTGGACATCGCCAGCACCTGACCATCCTGCAACCCGGAGACTTCGGCCCCCAGCGATTGCAGCAGCTCGGTCATGGTGCGGATGTCGCTGAGACGCGGTGCATTGGTCAGCGTCAGCGGTTCCTCGCTCAACAGCGTCGCGGGCATCAGCGTCAGGCAGGCGTTCTTGGCGCCCGCAATGGGGATCTGGCCGCTGAGCGGTCCGTTCCCGGTTACCAGAATCGAATCCATCTGCCCTAGCCCTCGCTTTTGCCTGCTTTGTCCGCCGCGCCGCCGGTTCCGGTCTCGGGTCCGGTCTCGGCCACGATCTCGGCTCTGGCCCGCGCCTGCGCCTTGCGCTTGGCCATATTGGCCTTGAGCGCGGCCTTGAGCCGGTCTTCCCGGTCTGCTGCCGGTTTCGTCTTGTCGGTGTCTGTTGGTCTGGATGCCATAGGGTCTCTCTACAGGAGGCCCCGCCTCTGGTCCAGATTGCGCGATAGCCTTGGGGGAGGGCGCAAATGATGCAAATCAAAAGTAACATTCGGTAAATCCGATATAATACAGGGATCAGGTGCGGGGAAAAGGATGCTGCCGGGCCAGCCTGTTGTCGATCACAGCATCGGGCAAAGTTGCCCCCTCGGACCCTTTTTAGGGAGAGACGTATGACGTTAAGCGCATTTAAAACGGGTTTGGACGGTTGGACCGCCACCAACGGGACAGAGACCTTTGACGCCACCGATGGCGATCCGGTCGGCAGCCTGCGTGGCACCGAAGGCGGCAGCGGGGACTGGTATTTTGTCGCGCCCGACGCCTTTCTGGGGGATCGGTCCGATTTTTACGGCGGCTCGATCAGCTTCGACATGAAGCAGGATATCGCCACCAGCCAATTTGACGCCGCCGACATCGTTTTGACCGGGGCCGGGATGGATCTGGTTCTGAACTGGGCGAGAACCCGGGCACCGACTGGACCGCCTATTCGGTCAACTTGGCGCTGGGCGGCGGCTGGCGGATCAACAGCCTGTCCGGCTCGGTCGCGAGCGAGGTGCAGATCCGGTCGGTTCTGGCCGATCTCGAATCGCTTTCGGTGCGGGGTGAATTCGTCAATGGCACCACGGGCGACGCCAGCAACCTCGACAATTTCTCGATGGTCAAGGAGCCGGCCACCCCGCCCGAGTATATCGGCGTAAAGGTGGACTCGAGCTTTGATACCGGGCTGGACGGCTGGTCCTTTGTTGCCGACGTCAAGGCGTTTGACTGGGTCGATACCGGTGGCAATCCCGGCGGCTATGTTCAGGCGGTCGATTACGCCACGGGGGCGGTGTGGTATTTCGTGGCACCCGACGAATACCTTGGCGACAAATCCGCCTATTCGGGCGGGTCGCTGCAATTCGACCTCAAGCAATCCTCGCTGAGCAGCCAGTTCAACGACGAGGACGTCGTGATCACCGGTGGCGGCAAGACCATCGCGTTCAACACAGCGAACAATCCCGGGCTCGACTGGACCCATTATTCGGTGTCGCTGGACGCGGGCAGCGATTGGCGGTTGGGCTCGGTCTCGGGCGCGGTGGCGAGCCAGGCCGATATCGACGCGGTGCTCGCCGATGTGACCAGCCTGTGGATCCGGGGCGAATACGTATCGGGGGCCGACACCGGCGGTCTGGATAATGTCCTGCTGAGCCCCGACACCTCGGCGGTCCGGGTGCTGTCGGACACCACCTTGGGGGTGCTGATGTCGAACCACGACACGCTGACAGAGGCGCTGGCGGCGACCGAGGATGGCAATGTGGTGCAGATCAACAAGGCCACCGCGGTGACCGAGGACAGCTATACCGTCACCGACAACGGGCTGAGTGTGACCTCGAACCGGGCCATCGACGCCAAACTCAAGCTTGATGGGGTGACGAGCCTGACCCTGTCGGGCGACAATGATCTGGACGCAACCGGCAACGTGTTGGCCAATACGCTGACTGGGTCGGACGGGGACAACACGCTCAAAGGGCTGGGCGGTCGCGACGTGCTGAGCGGCGGTGATGGCGCCGATCAGCTGTTGGGGGGCAACAAGGGCGACACGCTGTTCGGGAACAAGGGGGCGGATGCGTTGTTCGGCGAGAACGGCAACGACACGCTGAAGGGCGGCGCAGGCAAGGATCTGCTTGATGGGGGGGGCGACAACGACCTGCTTCTGGGCGGAAACCTGCGCGACAAGCTGCTTGGGAACAAGGGGGCCGATGATCTTTATGGCCAGAATGGGAACGACACGCTGAAAGGCGGCAACGGCAAGGATACGCTGGTTGGTGGGGCTGGCAACGACAGGCTCTACGGCGGGAATGGGGATGATGACTTCCGGTTCTCTGACGGGTCCGGCTTGGACCGTATCTTTGATTTCGAGGCGTCGAATGACAGTGAGAAAATCAACCTGTCCGGCTTGTCCGAGATCACCGATTTCACCGATCTGGCCGAGTCCCACATGACCCAGGTCGGTCTGGATGTGGTGATCGACGCCACCGGCGGCGACGTCATCACCTTGGTGAATGTCCAACTGGCGGATCTGGATGCGGCAGATTTCCTGTTCTGAGCCGATCTGAAGAGGGGACGGGCGGCCCTGAGCCAAGGGCCGCCCGCCTGTCATCGGCGACCTCGGCACGAGGCGATGACATTGCTTTGAAAAAATTCCAAAGAAGCGCTTGCACCCCCGGATTTTTAAGTCTACCTAGCCGCCCACAGTGCTGCTGTAGCTCAGAGGTAGAGCACTCCCTTGGTAAGGGAGAGGTCCAGAGTTCGATTCTCTGCAGCAGCACCATTTCACCTTTATATCTTGGCGTGACGTCTGCCGTGGCTCTTCGGTTGAGGTGCCTTTGGTGGGTTGGTGGGTCGCCGCAAAACCCCGTTCGTTCGCCTTGTAATTATATGTTAAATAACGATAATTGTGGGTTCCGTTTCCTTTTCTGTTGCCGGAAATCCCGTTTCTCACGGTTCTCTTTTCAACACGTAGATGCTGTCCGGAGTGCCTTCAGAAGGGGGGCTCGGGCGTTCCTGTGGACGCGCAAGAGCTTGAAGACAAAACCTCATCAAGAGGCAGGTCGTCTTTGCCGCTGCGCGCATGGTACAGAGCAAGGGACGGGCGCTTCCCATTTTGAAAATGGCGGCAATCTTCGCGAGTCTTCGACCCCGCCAAGCTTGAGTCGAGGTCGACGTCGACGACCAAGCGGCTCTCAAAAACTCAAGCCACCGCCTGACTATGTCACCCGCCTGCGAAACAGCCAACCGGCGGTCGCGAGGGTCACGAGGCCGATCACGGCCATGGGCCAGTATTGCGCGGTGAGCGAGGACAGGCTTGCGCCTTCGAGGAAGACGCTGCGCACGATCACGAGGAAATAGCGCATGGGATTGAGCAAGGTCAGCGTCTGCACCCAGTCGGGCATATTGGCGATCGGGGTCGCAAAACCGGACAGGATGATCGATGGCACCATGAACAGGAACGCGCCCAGCAGGGCCTGTTGCTGGGTCAGCGACAGTGCCGAAATCATCAGCCCGATGCCGGTGACCGCGATCACGAACAGGAACAGGCCGAGATAGAGCGGCAGCAAACCGCCGCGCAACGGCACCTCGAACCACCAGACCGTGGCGGCAATGATGACCGAGGCTTCGAGCACACCGATCAACAGCCCCGGCGCGCCCTTGCCGAGAAGAATATCGATCTGCCGGAGCGGCGTGACCAAGAGCTGGTCGAAGGTGCCGGTTTCGCGCTCGCGGGCGATCGACAGGCCGACGACCAGCAACGTGATGACCTGCGTCAGCAGCGCAACGATGCCGGGAACGATGAACCATTGCGAATTCAGCGTCGGATTGTAGCGGGCCCGGATCTCCAGAATCGCCGGTGGTGCCTGTGCCCCATGATCCGCCTTCCAGCCGAATGCAAAATCGCTCAGGATGGTGTTGGCATAGCCGCTGATCAGCAAAGCGGTGTTCGAGTTGCGGCCATCGACGATCAGTTGAACCGGGGCCTGCTGTTTCGTCAGCAGGTTGCGGGAAAAGCGCGGGTCAATGACCAGCACCATTTGCACCTGACGCGAATCGATCAGCGCATCGATCCGTCGCCTGCTGTTCAGCGTGTCGACAACGGTAAAGGTGGGCGATCCGGCAAAGCGGGCCACAAGATCGCGCGATGCCTCGCCCCGGTCCTGATCGTAAATCGCGATCGGCACGTGGTTGAGATCATAGGTGGCGGCATAGCCGAACACCATGAGCTGGAGCAGGGGCGGCACGATCAGCACCATGCGGCTTTTCGGATCGCGCAGGATCGCGAGCAGTTCCTTGACGATCAGCGCGAGAACCTGCCGCCACATGGGGTCAATCCAACCGTTTGTGCGTGATGGCCCGGGCGGCGCCCAGGAAGATCGCGGCCATGATGACCAGCGCGACCGCATTGGGCAAGATGATGGACCACACGTCCCCGGCCAGAAACAGCGTTTGCAAGGTCGCGACGAAATAGCGGGCGGCCACGATATGGGTAATCACCTGCACGGCGCTTGGCATGCTGGCGATGTCAAAAATGAAACCGGAGAGGATGAAGGCCGGCAGGAAGGTCGTGATGATAGCGAGCTGCCCGGCCACGAACTGGTTGCGCGCGGCGCTGGAAATCAGCAATCCCATACCGAGCGAGGCCAGCATGAACAGGGCAGACATCCCCGACAGCACCGCGATGGAGCCTTGCAACGGCACGCCGAACAGGAACACCGCGATGGCCACCGAGGCCGCCATGCCGCCCATGCCGAGCAGGAAATACGGGATCAGCTTGGCCAGCAGGATCTCGCGCATGGTCACACGCGTCACCATCAGCGCTTCCATCGTGCCGCGCTCCCATTCGCGCGCGATCACCAGCGAGGTCAGCAAGGCGCCGGTCAGCGTCATGATGACGGCGATCAGGCCCGGTACCAGATAGTGACGGCTGTTCACCTCCGGATTGAAGCGAACCTGCCGCTCTACGGCGATCGGCAGCGGTGACGCGCGGCCTGCGGCCAGCGCCCGCGCAACCAGCCAGTTCGACCAGACCTGCTGAACATAGCCGTCGATGATGCGGGCATTGTTGGCATCGACCCCGTCGATCATCACCCCGATCGGAGAATTGCCGCCCGCCTCTGCCTTGCGGGCGAAATCGCTGGGCAGCCAGATGATGGCCTGCACCTCGCGCGCGGTCATTGCCTTTTCGGCGGCCTGAATGGTCAGATATTGGTGCGGTTGAAAATAGGGCGACTGTTCGAATTCGCTGGTGAAGCTGCTCGCGATCTCGCTGGGTTTCTGCACGACCATGGCCAGCGGCACGTTGCGCGCATCCATCGAAACGCCGTAGCCGAAGATGAACAGCAGCGCCGCCGGCAGCAGGAACGCGATCGCCAGCGCCGAGGGATCGCGCAGGATCTGCAGAAATTCCTTGCGCAACAACCCGCGCATACGCTGGAGGTTGACGATGCTCATGCCGCCGCCGCCGGCGTGGCGGCCGCTTCGATGACGGCGATGAAGGCTTCTTCCATCGTCGGATCCGGTCGCTGGGGGGTGCGCGCTGCCGCCTTGATCGCCTCCGGTTCCCCGGCTGTCAGGACGCTGCCCTGCGCCATGATCACCAGCCGGTCGCAATATTCGGCTTCCTCCATGAAATGTGTTGTGACCAGCACGGTCACGCCGGCCTCGGCCAGCGCATTGATGCGTTGCCAGAATTCGCGCCGCGCCAAGGGGTCGACGCCTGAGGTCGGCTCGTCGAGAAACAGGATGTCCGGTTCGTGCATCAGCGCGCAGGCCAGCGCCAGACGCTGTTTGTATCCGAGCGGCAGGTCGCGCGCGTTGGCATCAAGCTGCGGCGCGAGATCGAATTCGCTCACCGCCCAATCGATGCGGGTGCGCCGCCGCGCGCCGGACAGCCGGTAGGCGCTGCTGAAGAAGTGCAAATTCTGCCGTACCGACAAATCGCCGTAGAGCGAGAATTTCTGCGCCATATAGCCGATCCGCGCGCGGGCCGTGGCGGCGGCCTTGCGCAGATCGAAACCGGCCACCTGCAAGCGTCCGGCGGAGGGCGGCAGCAGGCCGCATAGCATTCGGAAGGTGGTGGATTTCCCCGCCCCGTTGGAGCCGAGAAGGCCGAATATCTCGCCCCGCGCGACCGTGAAGCTGACATCATTGACCGCCACGAAATCGCCGAAGCGACGGGTGAGGTTCTGAACCATGATCACGTCCTTGGGCGCGTCCATGGTACCGGATGCGCCAGCAGGGGGCTCGGCAGGGGGCGGTGTCACGGTCGCGGGCTGGACCGCGGCAGCGCCGACGCGCAATCTGGCGACGAAACTGTCCTCGAAGCGCGGCGGAGTGGGGGCCAGGATCAGGTCTGGCAGGTTGGGCGCCAACACCGTCGGATCGGGCGGTCCGGCGTCCGCCGTCACCACGCGCACTTGGCTGCCCTGGATCACCGCGTCGATCACGCCCGGCGCCTGCGCCAGTTGCGCCTGCAATTTCCGCCGCCCGAGCTGCGCAGAGGCAAAGAAACTGCGCCCTTCCATTTCCGCCGTGAAGGTGTCTGGCGGCCCGCTGCCCAGCAGCCGGCCTTCGTGCAGCAGCAGCACCGCGTCACAGCGTTCGGCCTCGTCCAGATAGGCCGTGCTGAACAGCACTGTCATATGCGCGCTGCCGGTCAGATGGTCGATGATCTCCCACAACTCGCGCCGAGACACCGGATCGACGCCTACGGTCGGCTCGTCCAGTAACAGCAGTTGCGGCGGCTGCACCAGCGTGCAGGCCAGCCCCAGCTTCTGCTTCATGCCCCCCGACAGCCGACCGGCCATGCGCGCCTTGAAGGGGCCGAGCCCTGTCATATGGAGCAGCTCGCCATAGCGACTTTTCCGCGCCGCCTTCGACACACCCTGTAGATCTGCATAGAGATCAAGGTTTTCCCCGACGCTGAGATCCTCATAGAGGCCGAACCGCTGCGGCATATAGCCAAGTGTTGACTGCACGCCCAGCGGATCGCGCGCCACATCGGTGCCCAAGACCTCGATCCGGCCGCTATCGGCGCGCAGGAGGCCCGCAATCATCCGCATCAATGTCGTTTTGCCCGCGCCGTCCGGCCCGATCAGACCGGTGACGCCGCCGGGGCGTGCGGTTGCCGAAATGCCATCGAGCGCCGTGACAACGCGCTTGCCGGTGCGAAAGCTGCGCCGCACATCGGTGAGCTTCAAGGCTGGTGCGGCGTCAGAATTTGGCGGCATTGGCGTCAGCGCCGTCGCACCCGGGATGCGCCGTGGGCTCTGGCTGGGTCAGATCGATCGTCACAGTGGCCGGCATGCCAAGCCTGAGTTCGCCGTGACCATCACAAACAATGACCCGAAGTTGATAGACAAGCGCCGTGCGCAGCTCCGAGGTTTCTACCGTTTTCGGCGTGAATTCCGCCGTCGAGGAGAGATACCCGACCCAGCCGTGATAAACGCGATCTGGATAGCTGTCGGTGGTGATCGTTGCCGCTTGCCCTGTGCGCACGTGGCCGAGTTTGCTTTCGGCGACATAGGCACGCACCCAAAGCGGGTTCGGCAGTGCCATGGTGAACACTGGCGCGGATGGCGAGGCCATATCCCCGGGCTGCAGGATCCGGTTTTCGATCACGCCGTCTTGTGGCGCATAGAGCCGCGTGTCGTCGAGTTCACGCTGCGCCAAGGTCACGCTGGCGACCGCGGCATCATAGGAGGCCTGCGCAGCGTCGAACACCGCCTTGGCGTCGTCGCGCATCTCGGTCGCCACCGTGCCGCTGTGCATGAGCTTTTCAAGGCGCTTGTAAATGACTTCGTCGTTCTTCGCAGCCACGCGCGCCGCGACAGCGGTGGCCTTGGCCTGCGCGAGCGCGGCCGCGTAACGCGTATCGTCGATGGTTGCCAACAGCTGGCCTTGCTTAACCGCAGCGCCTTCATCCACCAGTATCGACATGATGGTGCCGCTGGCATTGAAGGCTGGCCGCACCTCACGGATGTCGACATTTCCGTACAGCGTCAGCATCGTCGTTGGCTGCGGCGCGCTGCGTTGCTGGTAGACCCAGACGCTGCCGCCTATTGCTGCAGCCAGCAGAATCGCCAGAAGAACTCGGGCCACTATTTTCATGCCTGAAATATTACTCTTCCGGGTCTGTAGGGTCCAGAGGGGATCCCGATTGTGGGCTTGGATAATTTATCCATCCATTCGGTTCTGAGGCATTTTAAAGGAATTGCAGTTGGGGGCGCGACTGGATGCCACAGGTCCAGGTATGTTCTCATTTGGAGACGGATTTTCGATGCGGGCATGGTGCCAAATCTCCAAGGGCTGACGCGTGGCCCGGGTTGGAAATGCTGTCACCGACAGGGCCAGATGCTGCAGTGTAAACGAACGGCAGATTTTGGGGCCTGCAAAAACGGTGCCTATCGGATGCTGGACCACAGAAAAAACCAAAAGAAATTGGAGAAAGACTGATTTTCAAAATGATTGGAGCGCTGAAGTGCAGACAAAAACAGCCCAATCGCGCGCGGTTGGATGATGCGAACGCCAAACAGACCCGGGCACATAGAGACTTTGCTTTCAAACAGGGTCTGACCAACGGCCGCAGTCGAAAAGGTGACAAGGTTCTGAAACGATATCGCTCCCCCAAGGAAACACTGGACGCCACGGCTGCACCTGTTACTGGGTTTGCTTGCCGGGCAAGCGCGCTTGAACGGGACCCAATGGCCCGGATCGAAAGCTTTGATCTGAACATAGCGCAGGATCGGTGAGGTGCGCCGATGTTGAATGCCCTGATCCTGAGCGTCTCTGTTTTGGCCGGAGCCATTATGCTTTGGCCACGTGTTGCGAATGCGCAATTGTGGCGCGCCACAATCACGCCTCTTGCCTCGATCATCGGGAGCGGGTTTCTTGTGCTCGGCCCGATCCTTGATGTCAGCTATGGTGCATTCGCCCCCGCTGTCATGCTCGGCTTATGTGTGGTCGCATATCTGTTTGGCAGCGCGATCCGCTTCAACATTGCCCGGATCGATCAACAGAGCAAACGTCAAGGTCTTGTAATACTCACCGAGACCGTAGCCTCCGCCGTTCTCGCATTCGCTTTCATCATCTCGGTCTCTTATTATCTGAACCTCTTTGGCGCATTCGGAGTGAGCCTTACGGCGCTGGATGACAGGTTCCACGCACGTTTGTTGACCACGTCCGTTTTCATGGTGATCCTAATTGTCGGCTGGACCCAAGGGTTTTCGGCGCTGGAGCGGATGGAACAAGTATCCGTCGGTATCAAACTGGCGATCATTGCCGGGTTGCTGTTCGGTCTCGCCGTTCATTTTGGCGATACAGTCCAACAGGGCAACCTGCATGTCAAACCTGCCAGCGTCAGCGGATGGGCCGCGCTTACGCTCATGGCGGGCTTGATCGTGACGGTGCAGGGGTTTGAGACCTCGCGCTATCTTGGCGCCACCTATGATGCCCGGATCCGCATTCGGTCCATGCAGCTGGCGCAATGGTTCTCGTCTGCTATCTATATGGTTTATATCGGACTTCTGACCTATGCCTTTGACACCGGGACGTTAACCCTTGATGAAACCTCAATTATTGATCTGATGCAGATCGTTGCGCCCATCCTGCCCGTGTTGCTTGTCGCCGCCGCGTTGAGCGCGCAATTCAGCGCCGCTGTTGCCGATACCAGCGGATCTGGCGGTTTGATCGCCGAAATCACGAAAGGAAAGGTTCCACCAAAACTCGCTTATAGTGTGCTGGTGGGGGTTGGCCTTTTGTTGACCTGGACTGCGAATGTTTTTGAAATCATCAGCTATGCCTCACGGGCTTTTGCGGCTTACTACGCCATTCAAGCCGGCATCGCGGCCATGTCCGCACGGGCACAGGGCCTTCGTGGCAAGGCGGTATTGTTCGGCGCGCTGACCATTTTGGGGTGCGCCATTACGATTTTCGGGGAGTCGGTCGAATGAGCGGACAACGAGCCGGCATAATCGCATTGGCGCTGACCACGTTTTTCTATCTTTTCGAGTTTGTCACCCGGATCGAACCCAGCCTTGCCATTGAGGCGATCGCGACCGATTTCAACCTGTCCCATGGCAGCGTCGGAACACTGTCGAGCATTTTCTTCTGGGTCTATGCCCCGATGCAACTGGTGGTGGGCGTTCTTCTCGACAGATATGGCGCGCGCCCTTTGATCGTTCCGGCCATTGCGACGTGCGCCTTGGGCGTTTTTCTTTTTGGATTGGGCGGTGATCCCGTGGTCGCCGGGGTCGGGCGCATCTTGACCGGTTTTGGCGCGTCTTTCGCCTTCGTTGGCGCGCTCTATGTCGTCAACCACAGCTTTGCACCCAAGCGGTTCGCGGTCCTTTCCGGCTTGGTCAACACCGTCGGAATGCTCGGCACCGCGGTGGGGGCGAACCTGCTGGCCGATGCAATCAAAATACATGGCTGGAGGCCGGTGTTTGACGCGACTGGTGTCGCGGGATTGGCGCTGTTTGTCCTGGCGTTCCTGTTTCTCAGGGGCGTCCCGAGAGCGACCGTAAACCAATCCTCTGCTCACATCACTTCGGCATTTGCAGAACTTTATGGTATCCTTGCCAGCCCCCGCATTTGGGTTATCGCTCTGGCGGGGGCTCTTTTTTACATGCCTGTCAACGTCTTCGGCGGACTGTGGGGGCAAAGTGACCTGGTGCAGGATCATGGCCTTGCACCGGTTTCGGCCGAGATGGCCGTCTCGATGACCTATTTTGGAATGGCCGTGGGCAGCGTCGGGGCTGGCGCGCTTTCAGATTGGCTTGGGCACAGGAAATGGGTCATCGCAACAAGCGCTGCGGTCTCCGGGCTGGCCTATGCTTTCGCAATATACTCTGAAACAGCATCAGTCGTTCTTATTGGCAGTGCGCTCTTTGCGGCGGGCCTATTTGGCGGCGCGCAAATGCTTACCTTCGCCATGGCGAAAGAAGGTCGCTCGGCGGCGGATGCCGGAAAGACAATTTCATTCGTAAACATGATCGGGATTGCCTCGGCGATCCTTTTTCAGCCACTTATTGGGTGGCTGATCGACATGACGGGCAGCAACTACCATAAAGCGCTGTCGATTGTTCCTGTCTGCGCGATCGCCGCTTCGGTCCTCATCCTATTCGTCAAGGAATTTCGCCACCCCGATCACAGATAGCTTTGGTCTGCATTCAAATTGTGAGTTCAACGGGTCGATGCAACACCTTAGTCTTTTCGGAAAGATGGAGTGTGAAGCATGAAGTATCGTCAGCGAACCTTCTACACGGATAAACAGAAGTCAGAGATGTGGGATCGCTGGCAGCGTGGAGAGTCGATGAGTTCAATCGGGCGTCGATTTGATCGTGCATCGTCGTCGATTTTTCCGCATCTGGCAGTGACTGGGGGCATCCGGCCCGCAGATCGCACGAGGTCCCGTTTTGCACTGACTTTGACTGAACGCGAGGAGATTTCCCGTGGGCTGGCAGCCAAACGTTCGTTTCGCGTCATTGCAAGGATC
>JASJGL010000033.1:0-26705 GCA_033791545.1 Pseudodonghicola sp.
AAAGTGTATTCTGCCAGATCAGCCCGGCATTCTCCCACAAGGCGCGGGCGACAAGTCCGGGGCCGGGCAGGATAAAACGTGGCACGCCGCTGAGGCTGACCACTGCCTGCCAGACCGCGAGCGTTACCAGCAGCGGAACGATGGCGCGCCACAGGCCACGGGCGGCGCGGGCTCTCATGCGGCCTCCGGTGCGGGGTGCCGGCGCATCCGCTGCAAAAGCGCGGCCTGTGCGGTTAGCGTGGTTGTGGCGTCTGGTGCGCGCGGCGGGGCCGTGGTCGGCAGTGGACAGGGATCAACGCCCGTGCGCGTCACGATCCAGGCGCTGTCTGCCAGCCGGATCGCCTCGGCAGGGTCATGGGTGATCAGAACCACGGTGCGACCGCTCAGAAGCCCGGCGGCGAGATCCTGCATCGTGTGGCGTGTCATCGCGTCCAGCGCCGAGAACGGCTCGTCCAGCAGAACGATGGCGCGATCCTCATACAGCGTGCGGGCGAGGGCGACGCGCTGGCGCTGCCCGGCAGAAAGCTGCGAGGGTTTGCGGGTCTCATGACCGGCAAGCCCGACATCCGCCAGCAGCGCCGCCGCCCGGGCTGGCTGGGGGCGTTCGCCGCGCAGGCGGGCGCAGATCGTGACATTGTCCCGCGCCGTGGCCCAGGGCAAAAGCTGATCGTCCTGCGCCATCATGGCAACGCGCGGGGCGATGGCGGCTTCGTCCTGTGCCGTGATCCGGCCCTCCAGACGCGCGGCACAGGGCAGGGCGGCGATCAAGCGCAAAAGCGAGGTCTTGCCGACGCCGGAGGGCCCCAGAAGCGCGCTCCACCGGCCAGCGGGGAGGGTCAGATCGAACGCCTCGATCAGGCACCGCCCGCCGGCGTGCAACGCCCCCGCCATATGAATGGCCGGGGCGATCATGCCGCCACCGGGCGAGCGGCCATGTCCCAGAATCCGATTTCCAGCCGCGTTGCCGTGCTAAACCGCGCCTGAAGTTCGGCGGCGCGTGGCAGATCTGCCCAGCCGGGGCCGAGACGGCGCACAATCGCGTCGTCGATCAGCGCCCCGACACTCCGGCACAGGGCCTGATACGTGTCCCCGCCATAGGTTGCGCACCAGTCCGCATAGGCGCCGCTGTTGCCCGCCAGCCGGGCGCCGATTGCGCCATAGCCCAGCACACAGGGGGCCAGCGCCGCCAGCAGATCGAGAAAATCGCCGGAATAGCCCGCCTCCAGCACATAGCGGGTATAGGCAAGGTTTTCCGGGGCCTCGGGTGTTGCCTCCAGCGTGGCGCGGTCGATGCCCTGCGCGGCGCAGGTTTGTACGTGCAGCGGCATTTCCTCATGAACCAGCGCGTGCACCGTGGCGCTGGCCGCGGCCATTTCGTCCAGCGTTTTGGCCTTGGCCGCCGCCAGCGCCCAAGCGCGGGCGAAATGGATCAGGAACACGTAATCCTGACGCAGGTAGTGCAGATAATTGTCCCGGCGCAGCGATCCGTCACGCAGCCCTTCGACAAAGGCGTGCTGGGTGTAGCGACTCCAGTCCTGCGCCGCGCCCGCACGCCAGAGCGCGAAGGCACGGCCATAGTTTGGCTCGCTCATTGCGCGACGTCGGCGGTGGCGTCGGCAGTAATGTCGGCGGTGACGTCGCGGACCAGATCAGCCGCCGGGATGGCGGCCTCGACTGCGCCCTGCGCAAGCAGAAACGCCTCGAACCGCGCGTAGCGGCCCTGATCGACGGCGGCGGGGCGGCTGGCAAAGCGTGGCCAGGTATCGGCCCAGGCGCGGATGTTCAGCTCGTTGCGCAACTCGGCACTGGTGGCGAAGAAGGCTTTGCCGGCGGCTTCGGGATCGTTCACGATGTAGGCGGCCGCGCGCTCGGTCGCGAGCAGGAAGCGGGAGATCAACTCGCGGTCCAGCCCCTCGGCGCGGGCGATATAGATCAGCTCATCATAGGCGGGCACGCCTTCGGCCTCGGGGTAGAAACAGCGCCCCTCGTGGCCTTCGAGCTGCATCTGGTTCAATTCGAAATTGCGAAAGGCCCCGATCACACCATCGACCTGTCCCGACATCAGCGCGGGCGAGATCGACCAGCCGATATTGATCTGTTCGACGTCCTCGGGGGAGAGGCCGCTATGGGCCAACATGGCCGACAGCAGCATTTCCTGCACCCCGGCCACGGAAAAGCCGACCTTGCGCCCGGCCAGATCAGCGACCGACTGCACCGGCCCGTCGGCGCGCACCACGAGGCAGGTGAGCGGGGTCTCGATCAATGTGCCGACGCGGACCACATCCAGCCCTTCGCGGCGGTTGAGATGCAACTCGGGCTGATAGCTGAGTGCAAGATCGACGTTGCCTGCCGCCACCATGCGCGGCGGATCACTGGGGTCGGCGGGGGTGACCAACTCGACCTCAAGCCCGGCATCAGCGAAAAAGCCCAGCTCTTCGGCCAGAATGATGGGCCCGTGATCGGGATTGATGAACCAGTCCAGCATGACGGTCATGTGGTCCTGTGCCAGTGCCGGGGTGGCCAGCAGGGTCATTGCGCATGTTGCGAGTATCTTTTTCACGTCTGTCTCCGTCGTGTGGTGTGTGTTGGGGGAAAGGGTCAGGTGCCGGGCAGCGCCAAAAGCGCGATGTCCCCGGCCCAGCGGTGGCGCAGGGTGGTCCCGGCGTTATGGGCGCGCAGACCTGTTTGACAGGCCAGCACGATCCGTGTGCCAAGGTCGGGCAAGGCCAGATCGGGCAAGGCGTCGGTGGCGAGGTGCAAGGCACCCGCGCGAAAAGGGGCGGGCCGTTCGCTGCGCAGATCAATCACCATGTCGTCCGGGGTGATCTGGTCCGCGGCGATGAACGGGGCCGGGCGGTCGGGTTCGGGGGCGCCCTCAAAGCGGAAGTCCGATGTGCGCCAGTTGGCGGCGCCCAGCACCATCATCCGGCCCAGCGGCGAGGGGGCCAGATCAAGCAGGACGGCCAGCGCCATTTGCGCCTGTATCGCCCCGATCGCGGCCACCACCGGCCCCAGAACGCCTGCGGTTTCGCAGGTCGGGGCCGCGTGCGGCAGATCGGGGAACACGGCGCGCAGCGACGGCGCGCTGTGGCAAAACCCGCCGACATAGCCCCGCAACCCCTGCGCCGAGGCCGATATGAACGGCGTGCCCGACGCATGGGCAACATCAGACAGGGTGAAGCTGACGGCAAAGGTATCGGCGCAATCCAACACCACATCGGCCTGCGCCGCCAGAGCGGGCGCATTGGCGGGGGTGAGCCAGTCGACCAAGGGCTGCACCACGACGTCGGGGTTCAGTGCGGCCAGCGCCTCGGCGGCGGCCTCGGCCTTGGGGCGTGCGATATCCTGCATCCGGTACAGGGGCTGGCGGTGCAGGTTGCTTTCGCCCACAAGATCGCCGTCTATCAGGGTGATCTTCCCGACCCCGGCGCCGACAAGATATTGCAGCACCGGCACCCCCAGCCCGCCCGCGCCTGCGACCAGAACCCGGGCCGTGCGCAGGCGGCTTTGGCCGTCCTCACCGACCTCGGGCAGGGCGATCTGTCGGGCATAGCGGCTCATTGTGTCACCGCCAGCCAGTCGCGGATGCGGGCATCAGGATCCGGGTTCAGGGTGATATCCGTCACTGCGGCCACCGTATCCGCCCCGGCTTTGAAGGCGCCCGGTGCCCGCTCGACCGACATGCCACCAATGGCGCAAAGTGGGATGTCGCCAATCAGGCTTTTCCACTCGGTCAGTCGATCAAGGCCCTGCTCGGTCCATTTCATCTTTTTCAGGATGGTCGGATAGACCGGACCCAAGGCGATATAGTCGGGGGTCAGGGCCAACGCGCGGTCAAGTTCGGCGTGATCATGGGTGGAAATCCCCAGTTTCAGGCCGGCGCGGCGGATCGCGGCGATGTCGGCACTGTCCAGATCTTCCTGCCCCAGATGCAGCCAATCCGCGCCAAGTTCGATCGCCAATTGCCAATGATCATTCACCACAAGGGCTGCGCCGTGGCGGCGGCACAGGGTCAGCGCTTTGCTGATTTCGGCGCTCAGGGCTGCCTTTGGGCGATCCTTGATGCGCAGTTGCACCAGCCGCACCCCAAGGGGAACGGCGCGCGCCACCCAATCGGCGCTGTCGAGCACGGGATAAAACCGGGGCAGGGTCATAGCCAGGCCTTTCCGATGACCGGGGTCGAGGGCATGGCCATATCGCGCGCGATCATCGGCCCGGAGGTACGCGCCAATGCGCCCGCCTCGGCCGCCAGCGCAAAGGCGCGCGCCATGGACGGGGGATCCTCGGCCTCGGCCACGGCGGTGTTCAGCAGGATCGCGTCGAACCCCAGTTCCATCGCCTGTGCCGCGTGGCTGGGCAGGCCAAGGCCGGCATCCACCACCATGGCCACATCGGGAAAGGCCGCGCGCAGGGTGCGCAGCCCGTGGATGTTGTTCAGCCCCATCCCCGACCCGATGGGCGCGCCCCAGGGCATCAGCACCCGGCAGCCGGCATCGATCAGCCGCGCCGCCAGAACCTGATCTTCGGTAGTATAGGGAAACACCTTGAAACCATCCGCACAGAGCGCCTCGGCGGCCTCCAAAAGGCCAAAGGGATCTGGCTGCAGTGTGTCGCCATGTCCGATCACTTCCAGCTTGATCCAGTCGGTGCCGAAATATTCGCGCGCCATCTGGGCGGTTGTGATCGCCTCGCGCGCGGAATGGCAGCCGGCGGTGTTGGGCAGCAGATGCACGCCAAGGCCGCGCACCATCTCCCAAAACGCCTGTCCCGCGCCGCGTTCACGGCGCAGCGACACGGTGGCGACCGAGGCCCCACTTGCGCGGAACGCGGCCTCCATCAGGGCCGGAGAGGGGAAGCGTGCCGTGCCCAGCATCATGGGCGTTTTCAGGGTCTCGCCGTAAAAATCGCGCATGATCAGCCCCCCTGCATCGCGGTCAGAACCTCAAGCCGGTCCCCGGGCGACAACGCGGTTGTGTCGCGCAGTGCCGCGGGAACAAAGCTGCCGTTGAGCGCGGTTGCCACGCGCGCCTCGCCCCAGCCCAGTTCGGCGAGGGCCGCAGCCAGATGCGTCGCGGTCACGGCCCGCTGTTCGCCGTTGACTTCAATCTTCATGAACCAAATCCCCCATGTGACCTGTTGCAAGAACCTCTGCTGCCTGTTCAGCCAAAGCTGGCGACATCAGATAGCCGTGCCGGAACAACCCGTTCAGGTGCAGCACGCGCCCCCGGCGCAGCACGCGCGGCACATTGTCGGCAAAGGCCGGGCGCAGATCTGCGCCCATTTCGACGACCTCGGCCTCGGCAAAGCGCCGGTCCAGCGCATAGGCCGCCGACAGCAATTCCAACGCCGAGCGCGCGGTCATCGGGCCGCGCGCGCCGCTTTCGATCTGCGTCGCGCCCAGCATGAATATCCCGTTCGCCCGTGGCACCACGTAAAGCGGGTGCCGTGGATGCAGCAGGCGGATCGGGCGCGACAGGTGGATTTCATCCGAGTGCAGCACGACCATTTCGCCGCGTACACCGCGCAGCCCCGGCACATCGCCCTGCGCCGCCAGACCGCGGCAATCCAAGACCGGGCCGCTCAGGTCTTTGGGCTCGACCGCGCCGGTTTCCACCTCGACCCCAGCATCGGCCAATGTCAGGATCAGATCGGCCAAGGCCTGTCGCGGATCGAGATGCGCCTCGGCGGCAAAGAACACCCCGCGCCGGTGCTGCCCGGCCAGTTCGGGTTCCAGCGCCGCGATCGCCGCCGCATCACAGGCGGTGTTGCCCTCGGTGCGCGCGGCAAAACGGTCGAGCTCGCCCCGGTCCCGTTCCGGTGCAAGGGCCAGCGTGCCCTGTTTGGTCACATGGGTCACCCCCGACCAAAGCCCTATGGCTTGGCGCCCGTGGGTCACGATCGGGGGCTCTGCCGTGGCGCTTTCACACTCGGGCGCCAGCATGCCGCCAGCCCACCATGAACAGCCATGCGGCCCCGGCGGTCCGACCCGGTCAATCACCCGGGGGCGCAGACCGCGGGCAAGACAGGACCGCGCCGCCCAGAGGCCCGCGACCCCTGCGCCGATAATTGTGACGTCACTCATTGGACCACTCCGCGTGAAAATGATGAACCGGGCCATGCCCGCTGCCGATGTTCAGCCGGTCCGCCGCCGCAATGGCCCCTTGCAGATAGGCATGCGCAGCGCGCACCGCCTCGGGCAGGGGCGCGCCGCGTGCGAGCCCCGCCGCGATCGCAGCCGACAGGGTGCAGCCGGTGCCGTGGGTGTTGCGCGTGGCGTGACGCGGGGCTGACAGCCGCAGCACGGCGTCGGGCGTGACCAGCAGATCGACACAATGCGCCCCGTCGCCATGGCCGCCCTTCATCAGAACCGCGCGCGGCCCCAAGGCCAGCAACGCGCGGCCCTGCTCCAGCATCGCGGCCTCATCCGTGGCCTCGGGCAGATCCAGCAGCCGCGCCGCCTCGGGCAGGTTCGGGGTGAGCAGATCGGCCATCGGCAGCAGTCGGGCGCGCAGGCTTGCAACCGCGTCATCGGCCAACAGTGCATCGCCCGATTTTGCCACCATCACCGGGTCCAGCACCACCGGAGCCCTGCATCGCACCAGCCTAGCGGCGACGGCATCAATCGCTTCCGGCTCGCCTAGCATGCCGATCTTGATCGCGCCGATATCCAGATCGTCAAAGACCGCATCCATCTGGGCGCGGATCATCTGCGGCGCGACCGCCGCCACCGCCGTGACGGCACGAGTGTTTTGCGCGGTGATCGCGGTCAGCACGCTGGCGCCATAGACGCCCAATGCGCTGAATGTCTTGAGATCGGCCTGAATCCCGGCGCCGCCGCCACTGTCGGATCCTGCAATCGTCAACGCCTGAAAAGCCATATACGCCCCCATTCAGAACAAGGGCCAAAAGCGTCGCGATACGGAAAGTCTTGGGCCGTGGATGGCCACAGCTTTGCTCCGTTCCCTCCGCCGGAATGACCCGGATCAGGTTCGATGGGTCAGCTTTCGCCTCTCAGCCATGACGGCACCCCAACGGATGTGCGTGGGGTAGCGCGCTGCGCAGAGCGAGTCAAACGGATTGCCGAAAGCGGGCGGCGCGGGCGGTGGAAAAAGTTGGAGGAGGGGGCGTTTCCGTTTCTGGCGTGCGTCCGGTGCGATACGGATGGACAGCGCGCAGGGCTCGGATTAACTCTGTCGCCATGACATGGGATCACGAACTCGACGCGCGCGGCCTGTTGTGCCCGCTGCCTGTGCTCAAGGCACGCAAGCGGCTGATGGGGATGGCTCCGGGGCAGATCCTGCGCCTTGTCGCCACCGACCCGGCGGCGGTGGTGGATGTGCCGCATTATTGCAATGAATCCGGGAACGTGCTGCGCGAAAGCGGGCAGGAGGGCGAGGCGCAGATCTATCTGATCGAGCGCCGCTAGCCGCGTCAGACCAGCCCGAAGGCGGCGTAGGGGATGAACCGCACCGGCGTGCCGGGCGTGATCGTCAGTGCGTCGTCGGGCAGCTCCACCAACCCGGTGGCCCAGCTCAACCCGCTGATCCTGCCAGAGCCTTCGGATTGGAACACCTCCGCCGTGCCCGCCTTTGTCAGCCGCGCGCGCAGGAATTCCCGCCGCCCCGGTTTCTTGGTCTTGGAAAACGCCGCAGGCACGGTAAAGCCCTGCGGGCGCTGCCACCCGGCCCCGGCCATCAGCGACAGGGCCGGGCGGGCAAACACCAGCGCACAGACCAGCGCCGCGACCGGATTTCCGGGCAGGCCGAAAACCGGCGTTCCCTGCCACATCGCCAGCGCCAGCGGGCGCCCCGGTTTCACCGCGATGCGCCAGCTTGACAGTGTGCCCTTGCGCCGCAGCAAGGCCGAGACGTGGTCCTCGTCCCCCGCCGAGGCTCCGCCCGAGGTCAGAACCACATCGGCCCTGTCCGCGCCGTCGTTCAGGCGGATCTCGATCTGGTCCGGGTCGTCGCGCACATGGCCAAGGTCAACCGCCTCGCAGCCCCAGCCCTTTGCCAGCGACAGCAGCATGGGTCGGTTGGCATCCCAGATCTGATGCGGCGCGGCAGGGCTGGCCGGGCTGGGCACGATCTCGTCACCGGTCGAGAGGACACCGACCCGCAGCGGGCGGAACACCTCGACCTCGGGGATGCCAAGCGCCGACAGCAATGCCAGATCGGGGGCACGCAGACGATGACCGGCGGGCAGGGCCTGCGCCCCCTCGACCACGTCCTCGCCGGCCTCGCGGGTGTTGGCGTGGGGTTTGAGCGGGCCGTCAAAGATCACCGTGCCGCCGTCCAGCGCGGTGTCTTCCTCCAGTACCACGGTATCGACGCCTTGCGGCAGGATCGCGCCGGTGAGGATGCGGATCGCGGCCCCCAATGGCACTGCGCCGTCAAACGGCTGGCCCGCCGCCGCGCGCCCCGCGACCAGAGGCAGGCGCTGAACCCCCGCGCCGGTCGCGGCATGGGCAAAGCCATAGCCATCGACGGCGGAATTCGGGCGCGGCGGGTTGGATCGGCGCGCGATGCAGGCGGCGGCAAGGATGCGCCCGGCGGCCTGCGCGCTGGGCAGGCTCTGGCGCGCGGTCACCGGGTGCAGCGCGGCGCGTAATTTGTCCAGCGCCACCTCCACCGGCACCCACTCCACTCCCTGCGGCATGGCGAAACAATCATTGCGCAGCCGGGGCGGCAGGATCGCGGGTGCAAGCCCCTTGTGGGCGGCAGCCTCGATCTTGGCCTCATGACCCAGCCCGAGGATCCAGCCCTCTTCCAGATCACCGTCGCGCGTCATCGCGTCGAGTTGTTCCGGCGACAACGCTCGCAGCGCGGCGGCCAAGATGCGGACCTGCGTGCGATCCTTGATCTCCTCCGGCTCGGCCAGTTCCGCGACGGTTTTCGCGATCAGCGAGGGGAACACCTCGACCAGCGTGATCGGGGTCTGCGCGGTCTCGAACGGGCGCACGGAAAGCGCCGCGCCGAACCGTTTGCGCAGCGCCTGCAGCCGGGCAATGCCCAGCAGCGCCTGCGAGCCGACCGACCCCGCGCCCGCCAGTTTCCAGACCGGCTGCGCCCCCTTGGCGGCATCGCAAGCGCGTTTGTCGGCGAAGGGGTTGGCATGGTCGGCCTTGGTGCGTGGCAAGTCGGGAATGTCGCGGCCCAGCGGGTTGGCCCAGAACGGGCCGGAGCCGGGGAAGCGCCGGTTGATCTCTGCTGCCGCGTCCAGCCGGTTGTTGGCATTGTCGGGCCCGTCTTCGATCCGCGCCGCGATCTCGGCCCAAAGCGCGAGGGGATCGTCGGTGCCGGTCAGGGCGCGGGCAAAGCCGCGCGGATAGGCAAAGGGAAAATCGAACCCGGCAAGCACCCGTCGCCCGGCGTCGATTTCCGTTGTGAACAGGGTGCAAAGCGCTTCGGTCGCCGCATCGCGGGTGCGGTGGTAGCTGGTCGTCACCTCGCCGTCCCGCGCCATACCGATCCAGATCGCATCCTTTGAGGGCCGCGCGGGTGAGGGGCTGGAGGCCCCTGACCAATCGGTGACGACGACGGTGTCAAAGCTCACAACCCGACCTCGCGCAGGATGAAATCGGCAATCGCCCCGGTGTCGTCAAGATCAAAGACCGGCAGGGTGCAGCCCGGCTGCGGTGTATCGGCGGCTACGGCGCGCACGCTCGGGTTTTCGGCGGCCAGCAAGGGTTTGCCGGTCTCGGCGCGATGCGCTTCGATCTTGGAGTGATGATCGCGCTTGAAACCTTCGACCAGCACCAGATCGACCGGCGAGAGCCGCGCCAGCAGGTCCTCAAGCACCGGCTCATCGGCCCCGCGCAGCTCGTGCATCAAGGCCCAGCGATGCGGCGAGGCCAGCATGACCTCCTGCGCGCCGGCTTCGCGGTGGCGGTGGCTGTCGCGCCCGGGCTGGTCGACATCGGTGCTGTGATGGGCATGTTTGACGGTAGAAACGCGCAGCCCGCGCCCGGTGAACTCACCCACCAGCCGTTCCATCAACCCGGTTTTGCCGGCGTTCTTCCAGCCGGTGACGCCATAGATCTTCACAGCGCCTCCAGCAGATGCGCCGCCTCGGTCAGGTCTTCCGGGCGGTTGACGTTGAAGAACGGATCGAAGGGCTGCGTCGGAAACTCCGCCAGCCCGGCCTGATGCGCATCGGTCCAAAGCACGATCTTGCGCAGCCCGCCCTCCAGCGCCGCACGCAGATCCCCCCGCAGGGCGACCGGCCAAAGGCCAAAGGTCGGGTGGCGCCACAGTTTGCCCTCGGTGTCGCGCGATCCCGCCAGCGCCAACCCCTCGGGGCCCGCCGCAGCGCGCAGCCGTTCGACCAGATCGCGCGGAAAGAACGGGGTGTCGGCAGCGGCAGTGACAATTGTGTCGATCCCCTCGGCTGCGGCCCAGTCGAGCCCGGCCAGAACCCCAGCCAGCGGTCCGGGATGATCGGGCAGGCTGTCCGGCAGCACCGGCAGCGCGAATTCGGCAAAGCGTTCGGCTGCACCGTTGGCGTTGATCGCCAGACGATCACATTGTGGTGCCAGTCGCGTCAGGACGTGGTCGATCAGTCGGGTGCCGCCCAAGTCGCGCAGCCCCTTGTCGCCGCCGCCCATGCGGGTGGCCTTGCCACCGGCCAGAATGACGCCCGCGATTTCGGTCACGCTTCTGCTCATGCCTCTGCCCCCTTGCGCCGATGTTTTCCGGCCTCTTCCGGCACCTCGCCGGGGTCGACATCGCGCAGCAGCCGGTCTTCGCCCGACAGGCAGACGAACCGCTGCCCGCGCATCCGCCCGATCAGGGTCAGCCCGACCTGCCGCGCGATTTCCACCCCCCAGGCGGTGAAGCCCGAGCGCGAGGCCAGCACCGGGATGCCCATCAGCGCGCATTTGATCACCATCTCAGAGGTCAGCCGCCCGGTGGTATAGAGGATCTTGTCATCGGCCCGCACCCCGTGGCGGAACATGAACCCGGCGATCTTGTCCACCGCGTTGTGGCGCCCGACATCCTCCATGTAAACCAAGGGGGTGTCGCGCTGGCACAGCACGGTGCCATGGATCGCGCCGGCCTCAAGATACAGCGACGGCGTGGTGTTGATCTGCTTGGCCAGCGCATAAAGCCAGCTTGTGCGGACCTCGGCCTGCGGCAGGGTCAGCCCCTCCAGCCCCTCCATCATGTCACCAAAGACGGTACCGACCGCGCAGCCGCTGGTGCGGGTCTTTTTCTGTACCTTTTCCTCATAGGAGGTCTGCCGGGTGGTGCGTACCACCACGGTTTCGATCTCCTCGTCGAAATCGACGCCCGTCACCTCGTCATCGGGGCGCAGCATGCCCTGATTGCGCAGAAATCCCAGTGCCAGATACTCGGGATGATCACCGATCGTCATGGCGGTGACGATCTCTTGTCGGTTCAGATAGATCGTCAGCGGGCGTTCCTCGACGACCGAGATCTCGGTCGCCGCGCCGGTGTGATCCGTGCCGGTGATCCGCCGGGTCAGCCTTTGGTCCGTGGGATCGGGCAGCAGAGGAAGGTCGGGCAGCGTCACGCGGCGGCTCCTTTTTAAGGCGGGGTCTCTTTCCTGCTCGGCGGGCATCTTGTATGCCGAACTGGAGAGTTGCAAGGGGTGCGCGATGCTTGGCTATGTGGTGGCAGACGGGCAGGGGGCCGCGGATCTGGTGATCCGGCAGGTGGCCGAGCGGCTGCGCGCGCAAGGGGTGCATCTGGCCGGGGCGGTGCAGGTCAACATCGACACCGACCCCGACACTGATGCGGCCCGCAGATGCGAGATGGACCTGCATATCCTGTCGCGTGACACGGTGGTGCGCATCAGCCAGAGCCTCGGGGCGTTGTCGCGCGGCTGTCGGCTGGACCCGGGCGGGTTGGAACGCGCGGTCGGGCTGGTGGCAAATGCGCTGGCCGAGGGGCCGGAACTGCTGATCGTCAACAAATACGGCAAGCAGGAGATCGAGGGCCGCGGATTCCGCCCCCTGATCGGCGAGGCGCTGGCCGCAGGGATCCCGGTGCTGACAGCGGTCAACCGGGACAATGTGGCGCAATTCCGCCTCTTTGCCGAGGATCTGGCCGAGCCGCTGCCCGGCGAGGCGCAGGCGGTGTTTGACTGGTGCATGGCACGGCGGGCGGTGCCTGCGGGCTGAGCGGACCGGGCGGGGACAATTTGTCCGCCCCCTTTGCGCTGAACCCTCAATTTGTCCGTTTCGATGCCCCGCCACGCATGTAATCTGCTGCAGAACGAGACGGAACACTCTGTAATGAATGACATTCTTCAGGGATTGGCGCGCGCGGCCAAATTGGTGGTGACGCTGAATGCCGACCTTGTGGAGATCACCCTGCTGTCGTTGCAGGTCAGTCTTGGCGCGGCGGTGATCGGCTCGGCCATCGGCTTGCCGCTGGGGGCGTGGCTGGCGATCAACCGCTTTCCGGCGCGGCGCATGGTCATCGCGCTGCTCAACGCGCTGATGGGGCTGCCACCGGTGGTGGTCGGCCTGTTCGTCTATGTGCTGTTTTCCCGGTCCGGGCCGCTCGGGGTGCTGGGGCTGCTGTTCACGCCGACCGCGATGGTGATCGCGCAGGTCATCATCATCACGCCGATCATCGCCTCGATCGCGCATCAGGCCATCCGCGAGCTGTGGGCCGATTACCATGATCTGCTGATCTCGCTTGAGACCACGCACCGCCAGCGCATCGCCACCTTGCTTTGGGATGGGCGGCGGGCGCTGATGACGGCCTCTCTTGCCGGGTTTGGCCGCGGCATCGGCGAGGTCGGGGCGATCATGATCGTGGGCGGCAATATCGACCATGCCACCCGGGTGCTGACCACCGCCATCGCGCTGGAGACGGGTAAAGGCGAATTCGACATGGCGCTGGCGCTGGGCTTTGTGCTGATCGGGCTGGCCATCGCGGTAAACTTGACGCTGCATATGCTGTCGCGCACCGAAAGGGGATCAAGATGGTGAACCCGATGATGGTGCTCGACAAGGTCGAGCTGCGCCGGGGCGGGCGGGTCATCGTCGGCCCGATTTCGTTGCGCCTGCACGACGTGGGCCTGACCATGGCGATGGGGCCGAACGGCGCCGGCAAGACCACGCTGCTGCGCGCGCTGCATGGGTTGGAGCGGGTGTCCTCGGGGCAGATCCACTGGGCCGAGAGCGCCGGGGCGCTGCGCGCGCGGCAGGCTTTTGTGTTTCAGACGCCGATCCTGATGCGTCGTTCCGTGCTTGACAGTATCGCCTATCCGCTGCGGCTCAAGGGGGTGCGGCGGGGCGAGGCGCGCGAGCGCGCGGCGGCCTGCGCCGAAACCGTCGGCCTGCGGGTGCGCCTGAAAAAGGACGCCAACACCCTGTCCGGCGGCGAAAAGCAGAAAATGGCGCTGGCGCGGGCGCTGATCACAGAGCCGGCGCTGCTGTTTCTGGACGAGCCTTCGGCCAATCTCGACGGCCGTTCGACCCGGGAGATCGAAGAGATCCTGACCCATATCCGTGCCGGCGGCACGCGGATCGTGATGTCGACCCACGATATCGGACAGGCCAGACGTCTGGCCGATGAGGTGGTGTTTCTGCATGACGGGAGACTTGTCGAACAGGCCTCCAGCGCGGCCTTTTTCGACGCGCCGCAAAGCAACCAAGCCTATGCCTATTTACAGGGAGATATCGTGATATGACGTTCAAGACCCTTCTCGCCGCGGCCTTTTCCGCGGTCTTCGCCGTCGCCGCCCAAGCGCAGGACATGAAGATGTCGGTGACGACTTCGTTCGCCAACTCTGGCCTTGCCGACGTGCTGCTTCCCGAGATTAAGAAAGACACCGGCATCACCGTGCAACTGCTGATCGTGGGCACCGGTCAGGCGCTCAAGCTTGGCGCACAGGGCGATGTGGATGCGGTGCTGGTGCATGCCAAGGCTGCCGAACTGGCCTGGCTTGCCGAGGGCAACGGCACCCACCGCCGCGAGATCATGTATAATGATTTCATTTTTGTCGGCCCCTCCGATGATCCGGCCGGGGTCGCCCAGGCCGACAAGGCGACCGGCGCGCTGAGCGCCATTGCCGAGGCGCAGGCCGCCTTTGTCAGCCGCGGCGACAACAGCGGCACCCACAAGATGGAGCTGCGCCTGTGGGACGCAGCGGGGATCGCGCCGCAGGGCGATTGGTACCGCGCGGTCGGTCAGGGCATGGGCGCGGCGCTGAACACCGCCTCGGGGATGAACGCCTATCTCATGTCGGATCGCGCCAGCTGGCTGAAGTTCGCCAACAAGGGCGATCTGAAGCTGGTCTATGAGGGCGACCCGATCCTGTTCAACCAATATGCCTATATGCCGGTGAACCCCACGAAACACCCGCATGCGAAAAACGATCTGGCCAACACGCTCGAAGCCTGGCTGGTCAGCGATCGCGCTAAGGAGTTGATCGACGGCTATACGCTGAACGGTGAAAAGCTGTTTACCTTCAACGCCACGGTCGATTGATCCCGGATCACCCGGTCAAAGGGCGCGCGCCGGACCCCGGCGGGCGCCCGTTTTGCTTGTCAGGCGTCATGTGCAGGGCGTTATCCTAAAGGCGTCAGTCGTCGAGCGAGCCGTGGATGGCGAATTGATCCAACCCGGCCTCGGTCGCCTCGATAAAGCGATACTCCTCGCGCACCCCGGCGCCGGTCAGCTCGCGCCGCACGGTCAACACCGTGTTGGCGTCATGCTCGGCGCAAAGCTCGGCCATGTGTTTCAACTCGTCATGGGCGACCGGCAAGGCGGCCTCGAGCGCAGGTGCGCCATAGATTTCGACGAAATGCCGGGCCAGTTGATCGGCCAGCGCATCGAGCTCGGGTGGCTCGATTTGGGTGACAGCGACAAATGTGACCCTTCCGAAGGTTTCAACGCCAAGCCAGCCATTGGCAAAGGCCTGCCGTGCCTTGCCGGTCAGATCTGCCTCGCTCCAGTTGGAGAATTCAAATCCGCCGCTGATCGCCCATTCCCCGGTGCGGGCGGGCAGGTGGAACACGTTGCGGTCACTTTCGTCAAAATGGATGGCTCGGGCCAGCAACATGGGATCAAACCTTTTCCAGAAGGGTGCTCAGCGGGATCAGGCGGGTATCGCCGGAGTCTGGTTTCAGCACCATGCCGAAATCCTCGTCCACGCCCAGAAATGTGCCCTGTGGCCGCTCGTCAGACAGCGGTACGGTGACCGTCTCGCCCAGTTTCCACACCAGCCCCTTCCATTCCCGGTACAGGGCGGCGCGGCCCTTGGCGCTGTCCAGTTCATGCAGCCAGACCAGACTGTGGCGCGCCCAGGCTTCCAGCAGGGCGAGGGGATCTATTTCGCCGCATCCCTCCTGCGTCAGTGCGGTCCAGTCCGGCGTTTGCCCCGGCTCAAGATCATCCGCATCGGGCAGGGTCAGCGTCAGGTCCAGCCCGATCACCATCCAGTCGGGCGTGGCCGCCGGGTCACGCGGGCTCGCGCTCACATGCAGCCCGCCGCAATGCCCGCCGTTCAGGCGAATGCCGCCGGTCCATTCCAGATGCACGGCGGTTTCCGGCGGCGCCAGCGCACCGATGGCGTTCTGCAACCCGACACCACAGGCGCAAAAGGCGGCCATGGCGCTGTGCAGCGGCTCTTCCGGGGCCAGCACCAGCGCCGCGCGCAGCCGCTCCTCGGTCAGCGACCAGGGCAAGAGCCCGGCATCGGTGCCGCGCGCGGCCTCGGTACAGGCGATGGTGAAGGGATTCGCAGGACCGGCCGCCAACCCCTTCATCAGCGGCGGAAATTGCGGCGTCAGAAGGATCATGCCCGCCCCTCGGCGATCAGGTTGCGGGCCAGCGTGCGAAACGCCTGCGCGGGGGCCGAGTCCGGTTGCGACACCACGATCGGCGCACCGCCGTCAGAGGTGGTGCGGATGTCGATGTCCAGCGGCAGTTCGGCCAACAGCGGCACGCCCATCTTTTCGGCCTCGGCCGCCACGCCGCCATGACCAAAGATATGTTCGACATGGCCGCAGTTGGAACAGACATGCAGGCTCATGTTCTCGATCAGACCAAAGATCGGGGTCTTGAGCTTGTTGAACATGTCGATCCCCTTGCGCGCATCCAGAAGCGCCACATCCTGCGGGGTCGACACCATGATCGCGCCGTCCAGATGGGTTTTCTGCGCCAGCGTCATCTGCACGTCGCCGGTGCCCGGTGGCAGATCGACGATCAGCACGTCAAGCGCGCCCCATTGCACCTGAAACAGCATCTGTTGCAACGCGCCCATCAACATCGGTCCGCGCCAGACCACGGCCTCGTTCTCCTGCGTCAGCAGACCCAGCGACATCAAGGTGACCCCGTGGTTGCGCAGCGGCAGGATGGTCTTGCCATCGGGCGAGGCGGGCCGCCCCGACACCCCCAGCATACGCGGCTGTGACGGCCCGTAAATATCGGCGTCCAGCAGCCCCACCCTGCGTCCCTCGGCGGCCAGCGCGCAGGCGAGGTTGGCCGAGACGGTGGATTTCCCGACCCCGCCCTTGCCCGAGGCGATGGCGATGATCCGCTCGACCCCGGGAACCTTTTCCGGGCCGCCGGGCTTGGGGTGGCCACCGATCTTCAGATCCGGAGGCTTGGGCGCACTGGCATGGGCGGTCAGCACGGCCGAAACCTGCGCCACCCCCGGCAGCGCCTTTACCTTGGCCTCGGCCTCGGCAAGGGTCGGTTCCATCCGGGCGGCGCGGGCCGGGTCGGTCTCCAGCACGAAGCGCACGGTGCCGTCTTCAACGTTCAGCGCCCGCACCATGCCGGCGGTGACGATATCTTTGCCGCCGACCGGGTCGATGATCCCGCGCAGGGCCCCCAGAACGTCTTCGCGGGTTGCGCTCATGCTGCCGGGCCCTCGATTTCACCTTCGACCACATGCTCCATGTCCAATCCTTCGATGGTCAGAACCATGCGGATCGGATGCGCCTTGCCCGCGGCCTCTGGCCCGGCCTTGCGCATGGCCTCTTCAATCGCCTGTTGCGAGGTGACCCCGACTTGTTTCAGGAACTTTCGCATCGACATGTTGAGTTTGTCATCCATCGGAGACTCCTGTGGCTGGTGGTGATGAGTGCCGCGCGGGGCGGCGTTGTCGCTGGCCTGTCAGGGCGCCTCAATGATCGCGGCGCTGGCCGAAATAGTCCTCTGTGGTGCGCACGCGGGGACGCTCGCGCGAGGCCATGGGGTTGTTGTCCTTGTGGTACTGCGCCTTGATGCGGCAATCGTCGCACATCTGGATCAGGCGTTCCGTCCCGTTGCCTGAGAACATGGCGTGCTTGCCAGCGAGCGTTGCGACGATCTTTTCAACGGTCGATTTCACGCCAAAGGCAGCGCCACATTCGGTGCAGCAAAACGGCTCTTCCTCGTTCAGGACCCGCTGCGACATCGCCGCGTCGGTGGGATCGAACCGCGGCTCCAGCGTGATGGCGCTTTCCGGGCAGATGGTGGCACAGATCCCGCATTGCAGGCAGGCGTCCTCCTGAAACCGCAATTGCGGCAGGTCGGGGTTGTCCAGCAGCGCCCCGGAGGGGCACAGCGAGACGCAGGACAGGCACAGCGTGCATTTGTCGCCGTCCACCAGTACCGCGCCATAGGGCGCGCCCGCCGGCAGCGGAACCGGGGTGCCCTGTTGCGGCATCAGCGTTCTGGCGGCCAACCGCGCAACCTGACGGCGGTCCCCCATCAGCAGGACGGGGGCAATACCCGTGGCGCTGGCGGCTGCACTGGCGGTTTGGGCATAAAGCGCATCGCTCATGGCGTCGGGTGTGTCCACGTCCAGCAGCGCGACGCGATCCCCGGCGCCCATGGCGGCGGCCATCTCGATCTCGTAATTGATCGGGGCACGCTCGCTGCGCGGGTTTGGCAGGATGTCGACCCCGGCAAAGCCCGAGGCCAGCGCGGCCAATATCTCGGCATGGCCGAACCCGGCCAGCGCGGGCACCGCCAGCGGGATTACATCGGCGGGCAAACCGCGCCCGAACCGGGCCGCCAGCGCGATCATCTCGCTGCCATGGTCTTCGTCATGCACCAGCAGGCGTGGGGTGCTGCCCCCTGCGGCGCGAAAGGCCTCGGACAGGGTGCGGATGCGGGTGATCAGATGCGCGACTGGCGGCGCGTCATATTTGATCGCGCCCGAGGGACAGAGCGAGGAACAGGCGCCGCAGCCGGCGCAGATCATCGGATCGACGGTGACACTGTCGCCCCCAGGCGAGAACGCCCCGGTCGGGCAGATGTCGAGACAGCGCGTGCAGCCGACCTGACCGGCGCGCGAATGGGCGCACAGATGCTCCTCCAGCGTCAGGTAAAGCGTCTTTTCAAACGTCCCGACCATCTGCGCGATTTCAAACACCGCCTCCGCGATCGCCGTGGCGCTGCCCGGATCTGCGCGCAGATAACCGTCGCGCTTGTGCGGGGCGGGGAACAGCGGCGTGGTCCCGGACAGATCAAGGATCAGATCGCAAAGCGTTTCTGCCCCGTCGCGCGGTGGCGAAAGGGTGAAGTCACCGCGCCCGCCGGGCTCCACGATCCGCAGCCGGTCCAGCCGCAGGGTGAAATTTCCGAAACTGCCCTGCGCCCGCTTGAGATCACCTGTGATCACCTCATAGCGGCGCGACAGCGGCAGATCCTCGGCGCCATCGAGCAGCAACACGGTCACCGCCAGCGTATCGGCCAACCGTTCGGCCGCGGGCAGGGCGACACGGGCCGGGCCGATGATCAGGCAGAGCCCGTCAGAGGTGACGTCGATGGTCTTGACCGGCGGCGGGGCCAGCCGCGCCTCGGCGATCAGGGCGGACATTTTGGCCGTGCTGTTGCCACCCTCGCCCCAGCCGGCGCGATCCCGGATGTCGACACAAAGCGGCGCGGGGCGCTCCAGTTCGGCGGCCAGTTCCTCAAACCGTGGCGCTTCCTGCGCGCAGGCAATGATAACGTCGCCATCGCTGATCGCCTTGGCGGCGCTGTCGATTTCGCGGGTGCACAAGGCGGTGTGGACGCGGGAGCAGGGCAGGCCGGTCGCATGGCTCAAGGCCGCGCGATCCACGGGTTGACTGCCAAGACAATCACATAAAATCAGTTGCTTAGTCATGTGCCCCTCTCCCCGGTGCTGCGCCTTGGCTGTGACGGCGATGCGCTGGTGCGGCGCGATGCTAGGCACGAAACGTCACAGCCCGTAAAGCAGAAATGGGGTGATTCGTCGAATTTCGCCGGAATAATAGGCGACAAAAAAACATGGTTTTGGGCGGTTGGGACAATTCGTCTATGCGACAATCTGGGGCACTGCCCAAAGTGGACAATTTGTCCTGCCGTTCGGGCGTTTGAAGCGAAAAGCAGCGATTCGCCAAGTTTCCTGTTGGCGGCCGGGATGGGCTGTCGTCAATTGAGGGAGAGAGAGCGGCGCGCTGCGGCACGTCGAATGAGGGGGAGCGTCAGGACGAATGGCGGTTATCTGCGAATCCATGCCTTTGGGTATCGTCGTTCGGAAAACGCCGGGGGTGACCCGGTGGCAGAAATGGTCGTGGAAAGTCGTTGCTGTCCTTCCCGGGGCGGGCCCTGCCGATTGGCGCGAATTGCGCCGCGAGGGGGAGGCGGCGGAATATCACGCCGCGACCCTGACCCTGACCCTGTATTCCTCGGATACCGAGGCCTATCTGGTCGCCCTCTCGGCCAAGACGCCGGGTCTTTATGTCGTTTTGGGGGATCAGACCGACCCCGAGGCGCAGATGCCGTGGCGGCCCGAACTGGTGACGGTCTCGGCCTATGAGGGGCAGGGTTACGCCGAAAGCGGCGAGGGGCTGGTGGAACTGGTGCCGATGCCGCTCGGGCTGATCGGCTGGGTGCGCGATTTCGTGGCCGAACATCATGTCGAAGAGGTTTTCATCAAGCGCAAGCGCGACCGCCAGCGGGTTGATCTGGTCGAGGATGGCAAGGGCGACCCGCGCATTCGTCAGATCAGCGATGTTTACCGCGCGCCACGCGGGATCAACCGGGGGGACGGCTGATGGGGCTGGAGCGGGACACCGGGGATTTCTGGTCGCGCCGCCGCGCCGCCGTCCGGGCCGAGGCGGAGGCCGAAGCGACCGCACGGCTTGCCGCCGAGCAGGCCGGCGTTGAGGCCGAGCGCGCCGGTGCCGAGGCCGACAGGCCCGACGAAGATCTGCTGCGGGACTTGGGCCTGCCCGATCCCGACACGCTGGAGAGCGGCGATGATTTCTCAGCCTTCATGCAACAGGCCGTGCCCGAGCGGCTGCGGCGCCGGGCGCTGCGGCGGCTCTGGACCTCCAATCCGGTGCTGGCCAATCTCGACGGGCTGACCGACTACAGCGATGATTTCACCGACGCGGCCATGGTGGTGCCGGATATGCGCACGGCTTACGAGGTCGGGCGCGGTATGTATGAACATGTCCGCACATTGGTGCAGGATGCGACCGCCGAGGCGGCAGAGGCCGATCCGACGATCCCCGCCGAGGGGGCCGATGACGGGGCCGATCTCGATGCCATCGCCACGCCGACCCCGGATGATGCCGCCCCCCGCCTGCGTGAGACTGTCGAGCAGGAGGTGCCAGTCGAAGAGATGGGCGAACAGCCCGCCCCGACAACACCCGCCCGCCGCCACATGCGCTTTGCGTTCGAAAGCTGATCGAGGAGACCGCCCCAGATGACCCAGGCCGCCCAGACCGAACAGATGATTGCCGAAGAGGACAAGCTGCGCGCGGATCTCTATGATTTCCTGTCGGCGCTGCTGGCCGGGCCGCCGTCGCGCGGCTTGCTGGATCAGACCGCCCGGTTGAGCGGTGACGACGCGCCGATGGGGCAGGCGATCTCCACGCTGGCCAAACTGGCCGGAAAGACCACCGAAAAAGGTGTCGAGGGGGAATTCAACGATCTCTTCATCGGGATGGGGCGGGGCGAACTGGTGCCCTATGCCAGTTATTACATGACCGGATTCCTGAATGAAAAACCGCTGGCGGCGCTGCGCACAGACATGGCGGCGCGCGCCATCCAGCGCGCCCCGAATGTCTATGAGCCAGAGGACAACATCGCGAGCGTGCTGGAGATGATGGCCGGGTTGATCGAGGGCCGCTTTGGCACGCCCGAGACGCTGGCGCAGCAACGCGCGTTCTTCAACCGCCATATTGGCCCTTGGGCCGGGCATTTCTTTTCCGATCTCGAAGCGGCCAAAACCTCGATCTTCTATGCGCCGGTGGGCCGCATCGGGCGGCTTTTCATGGAGATCGAGCGCGAGGCCTTTCGCATGGCCGGACAGTGACAACAGGCCGGCGGGCCCTTTGGGCCGCAGGCAGGCGCGGGTGGCAAACGCCCGTTGGACAACGAGGAAGGAACATCAAGATGGCTGAGACCTCCAACAGCGACAAGACCAACCGCCGCGATTTTCTCAAGCTTGCCGCCAGGTCGGCCCCTGCCGCCGTCGTGGCCGTGGCGGCCAGCGGCAGCGAGGCGGCAGCGGCAGGCGAAGCCGGGGCCAAGACAAGTGGCCTGCAAGATACCCCACAGACCCGCGCCTATTACGAGACGGCCCGGTTCTGAAGCCAGATCCCCCCGGAAAACCGGGGGCCAAGCAAGCGCTGCGGTGCCCGGCACCGTGCAAGCAAGGGAGAGAATGATGCTCAGGAAAAAGACAGGCGGAGGGTCACGCAGTGCCCATCGCACACCGCTTTTGGCCGCAGTTGCCGAAAAATCCGTTGATCGCCGGGCCTTCCTTCGGGGCTCGGGGCTGGCCATTGGCGGGCTCACCGCGCTGGGCGTGACGGGGGGAACCGTCACCCGCGCCGATGCGCAGACGGCAGCCACCCGCGCCGTGGATATGGTGAAATCGGTTTGTACACATTGCTCGGTCGGTTGTACGGTGATGGCCGAGGTCGATAACGGCGTCTGGATCGGGCAGGAGCCCGGCTATGACAGCCCGTTCAACCTGGGCAGCCATTGCGCCAAGGGGGCGGCGGTGCGCGAACATGCGCATGGCGAGCGGCGCCTGAAATACCCGATGAAGAAAGAGGGCGGCGTCTGGAAGCGGATCAGCTGGGAACAGGCGATCGACGAGATCGGCGATCAGATGCTGCAGATCCGCGACGAGAGCGGCCCGGACAGCGTCTATTGGCTGGGCTCGGCCAAGCACAGCAACGAACAGGCCTATCTGTTCCGCAAGTTCGCCGCCTATTGGGGCACCAACAACGTCGACCACCAGGCGCGGATCTGCCACTCGACCACCGTGGCGGGCGTGGCGAACACATGGGGCTACGGCGCCATGACCAACAGCTACAACGATATTCACAAATCGCAGGCGATCTTCGTGATCGGCGGCAACCCGGCCGAAGCGCACCCGGTGTCGCTGCTGCACCTGCTCAAGGCCAAGGAAGAGAACAACGCGCCGCTGATCGTCTGCGATCCGCGCTTCACCCGCACCGCCGCGCATGCCGACGAATATGTGCGGTTCCGGCCCGGCAGCGACGTGGCGCTGGTCTGGGGGCTGTTGTGGCACATCTTTGAAAACGGCTGGGAAGACAGGGAATTCATCCGCACCCGTGTCTGGGGCATGGACCAGATCCGCGACGAGGTGAAGAAGTGGACCCCGGAAGAGACCGAGCGCGTTACCGGCGTGCCCGGTAGCCAGTTGGAGCGGGTGGCGCGCACCCTGGCCAACAATCGCCCCGGCACCGTGATCTGGTGCATGGGCGGCACCCAGCACAGCAACGGCAACAGCAACACCCGGGCCTATTGCATCCTGCAACTGGCGCTGGGCAACATGGGCGTCTCTGGCGGCGGCACCAACATCTTTCGCGGCCATGACAACGTGCAGGGCGCGACCGATCTGGGCGTGCTGAGCCATACGCTGCCGGGCTATTACGGATTGGCCGACGGTGCCTGGGCCCATTGGGGCCGGGTCTGGGGCGAGGATATGGACTGGCTGAAAGGCCAGTTCCAGATCGAGAAGGATGCCGAGGGCAAGGAAACCAACTTGATGACCCGCACCGGCATTCCGGTGTCGCGCTGGATCGACGGGGTGCTGGAAGACAAGGAGAATATCGACCAGCCCGACAATGTCCGCGCGATGGTTCTGTGGGGGCATGCGCCCAACTCCCAGACCCGCATGACGGAAATGAAGACGGCGATGGAAAAGCTCGACATGCTGGTTGTCGTCGATCCCTATCCGACGGTTTCGGCAGTGCTGCATGACCGGACCGACGGGGTTTATCTGCTGCCGGCCGCGACCCAGTTCGAGACTCGCGGTTCGGTCACGGCCTCGAACCGGTCGGTGCAATGGCGCGAGCAGGTGGTGGCACCGCTGTTCGAATCCAAACCGGATCATGTGATCATCGCCAAGTTCGCCAACAAGTTCGGCTTTGCCGATCGTCTTTTCCGCAATATCGAAATGGAAGACGACGAGACGCCGAACATCGAAAGCGTGCTGCGCGAGATCAACACCGGCATGTGGACGGTCGGCTATACTGGCCAGTCGCCAGAGCGGCTGAAGCTGCACATGGCCAACCAGCACACCTTTGACAGGACCTCATTGCAGGCCGTGGGCGGCCCGGCCGATGGCGATTACTATGGCCTGCCCTGGCCGTGCTGGGGCACCCCGGAGATGAACCATCCGGGCACGCCGAACCTATATGACATGTCCAAGCCGGTCTCGAAGGGGGGGCTGACCTTCCGGGCGCGCTTTGGCGTGGAGCGGGATGGCGACAATCTGCTGGCCGAAGGCGTTTACAGCCAGGGCTCTGAAATTCAGGACGGCTATCCCGAGTTCACCATGCAGATGCTGATGGATCTGGGCTGGGACGGGGACCTGACCGATGACGAACGGGCCGCGATTGATGCGGTGGCCGGTCCCAAGACCAACTGGAAAACCGATCTTTCCGGCGGCATCCAGCGGGTGGCGATCAAGCATGAATGCGCGCCCTTCGGCAATGCCAAGGCCCGCGCGGTGGTCTGGACCTTCCCGGACCCGGTGCCGGTGCACCGCGAACCGCTCTATACCAACCGGCGCGATCTGGTAGCGGATTACCCGACCTATGAGGATCGCAAATTCTATCGCCTGCCAACGCTTTACGCCTCGATCCAAAAGCAGGACTTCAGCCAGGATTACCCGATCATCCTGACCTCGGGGCGCTTGGTGGAATACGAGGGCGGCGGCGACGAGACCCGGTCGAACCCGTGGCTGGCCGAGTTGCAGCAAGACATGTTCGTCGAGATCAACACGCGCGATGCCAACAATCTGGGGGTGCGCGCCGGGGCGCAGGTCTGGGTCGAGGGGCCCGAGGGCGGCAAGGTCAAGGTGATGGCGATGGTCACCGAACGGGTGGGGCCGGGGGTTGCCTTCATGCCCTTCCACTTTGGCGGCCATTTCCAAGGCAAGGATTTGCGGGACAAGTATCCGGAGGGGGCCGACCCCTATGTTCTGGGCGAATCCACCAACACCGCCCAGACCTATGGGTATGACGTGGTCACCCAGATGCAGGAGACCAAGGCCACTCTCTGCAAGATCAGCGCAGCATAAGGAGTCGACACAATGGCACGAGTGAAATTCCTCTGCGACGCCGAGCGCTGCATCGAGTGCAACGCCTGCGTCACCGCCTGCAAGAACGAAAACGAGGTGCCTTGGGGCATCAACCGTCGCCGGGTGGTTACCATCAACGACGGCTCTCCCGGCGAACGCTCGATCTCGATCGCCTGCATGCACTGTTCCGACGCGCCCTGCATGGCCGTCTGTCCGGTGGATTGCTTTTACCAGACCGAGGATGGGATCGTCCTGCACTCCAAGGATCTGTGCATCGGCTGCGGCTATTGCTTTTACGCCTGTCCCTTTGGCGCACCGCAATATCCGCAGGCGGGCAATTTCGGATCGCGCGGCAAGATGGACAAATGCACCTTCTGTGCCGGTGGCCCGGAAGAGGACAATTCCAGCGCCGAGTTTGCCAAATATGGCCGCAACCGGATCGCCGAGGGCAAGCTGCCGCTCTGCGCCGAGATGTGTTCGACCAAGGCACTGCTGGCCGGGGATGGCGACATGGTTTCGGCGATTTATCGCGAACGCGTCGTGGCCCGCGGGTTTGGCTCGGGGGCTTGGGGATGGGGCACCGCCTACGAGAAAAAGGCGAACTGATCCCGACCTTTTCCATGCGTCTGAGTGCGGGCGCATGGGCTATACTCTGTGCCCGCGGTGATCGACACCGCGGGCCAATGCTTTGACTGCATGGGAAAATCGGCTATGGCGATCATGACCCACAAACTGTTGGCTTTCATCGCGGCGCTGATGCTGGTGCTGCTGCACTCCGGCGCGGTGACCGCGCAGCAGGCGGTGCCGAGCGATCCGCGTGCGGCGACCGGCGGGGCGCAGACGCTTGAGGATATTCTGGCCCGCCAGCGCGGCGAAGCGGTGGAGGATGATTTCCGGCGCGGGGCGACGGGGGATCCCTCACACGCCGCACCGATCACCGGCCAACTGGGCACCTTGGGCGGCGTGTCGGACCCGGAGCTGTGGCGCGCCTTGCGCTATGGCACTGCCGATGTGATCGTGTCCTCGCGCGCCCCGGCGGCTGCGGTGGTCATTCAGGACAGCGGCATGCGCTGGCTGGCGTTTCGCGAGGGGCCGCTGGCAACCTATGGTGGCTATCTGCTGCTGGGGGTGCTGGTCGCGCTGCTGCTGTTCTACCTGCTGCGGGGGCGGATCCGGATCGACGGCGAAAAGACCGGCATCCCGATCCTGCGGTTTTCCGCGATCGAACGCTTCGCGCATTGGCTGTTGGCCGGATCTTTCGTGCTGCTTGGCATCACCGGGCTGTCCTTGCTGTTCGGGCGCATGGCGATCATTCCGCTGCTCGGCAAAGAAAGTTATGCCCCGCTCGCCCACGCCGGGAAATGGGTGCACAACAATGTCTCCTGGGCCTTCATGCTGGGGCTGGTGTTGGTCACCCTGTTCTGGCTGGTGCATAACATCCCCAACCGGCACGATCTGAAATGGCTGGCGCAGGCGGGCGGGATGTTCTCCAAGGGTGTTCATCCGCCGGCCAAGAAATTCAATGCCGGTCAAAAGCTGATCTTCTGGGGCGTGCTGGTGCTGGGGGTGTCGATCTCGGTGTCGGGGCTGTCGCTGTTGTTCCCGTTCCAGATCTCCCTGTTCGCCGGAACCTTCGAGACGCTGAACTCCCTTGGTCTGCCGCAGCTGTTGGGGCTGGGCGACCTGCCCACGTCGTTGCTGCCGCATCAGGAAATGCAACTGGCCCAGATCTGGCATGCCATCGTCGCCTTTCTGTTCATCGCGATGATCCTTGCGCATATCTATCTGGGCAGCATTGGCATGGAGGGGGCGTTTGATGCCATGGGGTCGGGGCAGGTCGATGAGCAATGGGCCAAGGAACACCATGGGCTTTGGTACGAAGAGGTGACCGGAAAGCCCGCCCATGATCCAACCCACCACGCGGCAGACTAAGACCGCCAGACGGGGAGAAGACCGATGAAGAGCATGTATCTGGCGTTCCTGACCCTTGCGGTGCTTACTGTGGTGGCCGACTATGGGCTGCACCGGGCGGGGTTCTCGGTGCAGGATGTGACCTCGGGGCCGGCGGTTCGGCTGGATTGACCCGCCCCACGGTAAAAGGCCACACTCCCCCCATGAAGATAGTGGCGCAGACATCCCCCGATGGTGGATCGGGCAGGGATCAATCCCAGATTGACCGTGCGATCCGGCAT
>JASJGL010000034.1:0-17076 GCA_033791545.1 Pseudodonghicola sp.
GCTCTGGCGGCGGGGGGAATATATCCCGATGTCGCTGGATGTCGATCTGGCCCGCGCCGCGTCCGAGGGCATCACGCGGCTGATCCCGCGCTGACTCCGCGCGTTCTCTCAAGGGGGGGAGATCGCCGCAGCGCTGACCCGGACCCGGGTCAGCCGCCAGAGCGTCGCACAGGACAGCCCGCCGCCGGATCAAAGCGCGCGGTACTGCGCCTCTTGCCGGGCGGTCCAGATCACCGTGACGTCAAACCCGTCCTCGGTCTGCGTTTCGGCCTGCACCAGGTCATGATCAAACAACCAGGCGCGTTGGCGGCCTTCGGAAAAGGCAAGGTGCAACTGGCTCTCATGGCGTACGCCCTGCAAGGCCTCGGCGATGGCGACCAAAAGCGGCTCCATCCCCTCGCCCGTCCAGGCTGACAGCGCAAAGACACCGTCATTGCGGTCGGCACGCGCCTGCACCGCTTCGCGGTCCGCCGGGGCGAGCAGGTCGATCTTGTTCCAGACCTCCAGCCTTGGCCGCGCCTCTGTCACCCCTAAAGAGGTCAGGATCGCCTCCACATCGGCGGCCTGTTCTTCGGTCCCGGCATGGCTGATGTCACGCACATGCACGATCAGATCGGCGGCCAGAACCTCTTCCAGCGTGGCGCGGAAGGCGGCGACCAATTCGGTCGGCAGGTCCGAGATGAACCCCACCGTGTCCGACAGGATCACCTCGGGCCCATCGGGCAGTTCGACCCGCCGCATGGTCGGGTCCAGCGTGGCAAAGAGCATATCCTTGGCCATCACATCGGCCCCGGTGAGCCGGTTGAACAGCGTCGTTTTGCCGGCGTTGGTATAGCCCACCAGCGCCACGATCGGATAAGGCACCTTGGCGCGGGCCTTACGATGCAGCTCGCGGGTCTTGACCACCTTGTCGAGCTGTCGGCGCAGGCGCACCAACTGGTCGTCAATGGCGCGACGGTCAGCCTCGATCTGGGTTTCGCCGGGGCCACCGACAAAGCCCAGCCCACCGCGCTGACGCTCCAAGTGGGTCCAGGCCCGGACCAGCCGGGTGCGCTGATAGGACAGCGCAGCCATCTCGACCTGCAACACCCCTTCGCGGGTGCGGGCGCGGTCGCTGAAAATTTCCAGGATCAATCCGGTCCGATCAAGGATCTTGACGCCCCAATCCTTTTCCAGATTGCGCTGTTGCACCGGGCTTACCGGGCCGTCGATCAAGACCAGCTCGACCTCTGCGGCCTCGAACTTTGCGCCCAATTCCGCGATCTTGCCCGAACCGAACAGATGTCCGGGCTGCGCCCGCGGCAGCCGAACGATATCGCTTCCCGCCAGCTCAAGCCCGGGCAAGGCGGCGGCAAGCGCAATCGCCTCTTCGAGCGCCGGTTCAGGTGCCCGGCGGTCCATCTCGGATTTTATGTCGGGATGCAGCACCCAGGCGCGGGTGTCTTCCCTATCGTGGTCCATCAATTGGCGTCTTCGCCCTCATACAGGCTGATCGGCTGGGCCGGCATGATGGTGGAAATCGCATGTTTATAGACCAGTTGCGATTGACCGTCACGGCGCAGCAGAACGCAGAAATTGTCAAACCAAGTGATGACGCCCTGCAATTTGACGCCATTGATCAGAAAGATCGTAACCGGAACCTTGGTTTTTCTGACGTGATTCAGGAATGCATCCTGAAGATTTTGTCTGTCCGAAGCCATTTGTTTGGTATCTCGCTTTTGTTCTTGCAACGCGCTGCGGACCAACGCGCCCCTTCCCACCGAGTATGGAGTGCGGTTGCGGGAGTTTCCACCAGAAAAAGCATCCGCGCGCTGCGGCCATGCCCCGATATCTTCAGTTTCGCCACAGATCAGGGGTGATCAGCGCAATGATCGCCAAAGTTTCCAGCCGCCCCAATACCATCGTGGCGCAAAGCACCATCTTGGCCCAGCCCCCCAGTTCAACCAGCCGGATCGGCGTGTCGCCCGCCAAATCGATCAGCGGACCAGTGGTGGACAGGGTGGCAACGCTCAGAACGATGGCCTGATCGAAATTCAGCCCCAGAGCCGACAGGGTAACGCTGACCAGCGTCAGCGATAGCACAAACATCATGAAAAAGATCCAGGCGACAAAGCCGCCGTCTTTCTGGATCCGCCGGTTGCGCCGCCCCTCGCCGCTGACCGAACTGGGATAGACCAGCCGCTCCATCTCGCGCAGACCATTGAGATACAGCGCATAGACCCGCAGCAATTTGACCCCGCCCGCCGTGGTCGCAACACCGCCGCCGATCACCGCCAGCCCGAGCAGGATCAGACCCGGCGTGTTCAGTCCCGACCATTGCCCGGCCTCGTCCCAATAGACGCTTTCGAACCCGGTGGTGGTCAGGAAGGACAGCACCGTGAACAGCGCCCCCCAAAGCGCCTCGAACGCCAGCAATGGGTCGGCATCGGCGCGTACGTCCAGCGCCGCCAGCCAGTGCCGCAGGAACAACAGCAGCGGAATGCCGAGGATCAGCATCAGCCCGGTGCGAAACTCTGGGTCGGTCATCAGATTGGCCCGACTGAGCGTGGCCGTGTCCGAGGAAAACGTCAGCCGCGACAGGGCGAAGAACATGAAGAGGAACAGGATCATCTCGCCCGCGATGCCGCTTGCGGCACCGCTCATCCCGCCCACTGGCGAAATCCCCGAGGTCGCCATCACCGACATCGCGTGACACAGGGCGGTCAAAGAGGTCTCGCCCGCGATCAGCTGCATGACCCAGGCGACGACGGTCAGCCCGGCATAGACCGGGGTGAGCGTGACGGTGATTTTCAAAAGTCTGCGGCGCGGATCGGCGCCGGTGGTCTTGTCCGGCTGCGGAGCGGCGCGGCCCGGCTGACCCCTTGCGGTGATTTCGAATCCGCCCAACGCCAGCGGCGCCAGGATGGCCGAGGCGGCGATCCACATCACCAACCCGCCCATCCAGCCCACCTGAGCGCGCCACAAATGCAGCGAGGCATCAAGCCGTGTGGGATCGTCGAACAGATTGGCCCCGGTGGTGGTCAGCGCGCTGACCATATCGAAATAGGCATTGAGAAACGTCGTGGTCTGCAACGCCTCGTAGAACGGCAGCGCCAAGAACAGCGGCAGCACCGCGAATGTGCCCAACAGCACCAGCAACTGTCCCAGACTGCCATGGCGCGAGCGTCGGTCACCGCCCATGGCCAGTGCGATCAGCGTCACCCCCACCAGCCCGAGAAGGCCGGCAAAGAAAAACGATTGCGAGACCGCGTGATTTCTGCGGATCTCGGCATGGATCGCAGGCAGCCACATCGACAGCGCTGCGACGCCCCAGATCATCAGGAATAGCGGCAGCCGCATCACAAGGCTGGGTTTGCTGCGCTCAACCATGATCAGAAAAAGTCGATCGAGACCTGCAAAAGCCGCTCGACCTCGGGCACGTCGGCAGCCATGGCAAAGATCGCCAACACGTCCCCCTCTTCGATCCGCAGCTCTCCGGAGGGGCGCAGCATCTTACCGCCCTTGCGGATGGCTCCCACCAGCACGCCTTCGGGAAAGTCGATGTCGCGCAGCTTTTTCCCCGACATCGGAGAGGTGGACAGAACCTCGGCCTCGATCATCTCGGCCTCGGCATCGCCGATGGAATAGACCTGACGCACCCGCCCGTGGCGGATATGGCGCAGGATCGAGCTGACCGTCGTGGCGCGCGGGTTGATATAGGCGTCAATGCCCAGCGGCTCCATCAGCGGAACCAAGGTCGGGTCGTTGATCAGCGCGATGGCCAGCGGGCAGCCTTCGGCCTTGGCCCGCACCGCCGATAGCATATTGGTCTTGTCATCGTCGGTCACCGCCAGCATGGCATCGGCGCGCTCGATCCCGGCCTCTTTCAGCAGGGCCGCATCCAGCCCGTCGCCATGCAGAACGATGGTGCGCTCCAGCTCTTCCGCCGCGCGTTCGGCCTGGGCGCGGTCGCGCTCGATCACCTTGGCGCGGGTGCGCGACTTGCGCCGTTCCAGCGCGCGCGCCACCTCCAGCCCGACATTGCCACCGCCGACGATCACCACCCGGTCCTGGGTCTTTTGGGTTTTGCCAAAGACCTCCATCGTGCGATTCACGTCGTCGGCATGGGCGAAGACATAGCAATTATCGCCGATAAAAAGCTGATCGTTCGCTTCCGGGGCAAAAAGCCTGCCGTCGCGCCGCACCCCGACCACGATGGCACGCAGGGTCGAAAATAGATCCGTGAGCTGGCGCAGCGGCGTATTCACGATGGGACAATTGTCCTCGATCGTAATGCCAAGCAGCTGCGCCCGCCCGTCCATGAAGGTTTCCGTATCAAAGGCCGCCGGGGCCGAGAGCCGTTGCATCGCCGCCGCCGCGACCTCGCGCTCGGGGCTAATGACCACGTCGATCGGTAGATGGTCGCGGCGATACAGGTCGGAATAGATCGCTGTCAGATAGGATTGCGCCCGCAGCCGCGCGATCTTGCGCTGGATCGAAAACACCGAATGCGCCACCTGACAGGTGACCATATTGACCTCGTCGGAATAGGTCGCTGCGATCAGCATGTCGGCATCCTTGGCTCCGGCGCGCTCCAGCACATCGGGATAGCTAGCGAATCCGGCGACCCCCTGCACATCAAGCGTATCGGTGGCCCGGCGCACCAGATCAGGGTTGTTGTCCACGACCGTGACGTCGTTGTGTTCGCTCGACAAATGGCGGGCGATCTGCCAGCCGACCTGCCCCGCGCCGCAAATGATGACCTTCATCGTCTTTGCATCCCTGCCCCCAGAGGTGTTTCACCTCGAGTATTTGTCAGAAGTTTTTGCATGACAGATGCTCTGGGACCGGTCAATTCAATTGTACCGCCCCCGGCCCTGCGGCATCATGTGGCCCATGAAACCGATTGCCCCTTTGATCTGTCTGGCGTTGCTGGCCGCCTGCGCGCCGATGTCTCTGTATTATCGTCCCGGCGTTTCCGTAGCGCGGATGCAAACCGACACCACCCGCTGTGAGGTGCAAGCGCTGAAACAGGCCCCCGTGGCCACCCAGATCCGGCAACAGCCACCCACCTTTGTCCCCGGCGTGCGGCACTGCAACGCCGCGGGCGAATGCTGGACCCGGCCGGGTCATTGGGTCGACGGGGCGATCTATTCGGTCGATGTCAATTCCGGGCTGCGCGCAAGGGTGATGCAGCTGTGCATGAATGAAAAAGGCTATGATCCGGTCAGCCTGCCGATTTGCCCGGTCGAGGTGCGCCAGGCAACACCGCCGGGCGTGACCACTGTACTGCCCCGGTTGACCCAAAACACCTGTGTGATTCGCAACCAAGACGGCAGCTGGCAGATCGTGGCGCGCTAGCCGAGACCGCCCCCTATTCATGAGCGCCCCCGCGAGGGCAGGCGCGCCGGGGCCGGGACAGGGTCGCCGCTAGTCGGTCTGTTCGTCCACCCGCGCCACCCGAGCGCCCGCCTTGCTTGAGGTGACCACGCCCAGCGATTTCAGTTTGCGGTGCAAGGCGCTGCGTTCCATGCCCACGAAACTGGCGGTGCGGCTGATATTGCCGCCAAAGCGGTTGATCTGGGTCAGCAGGTATTCCCGTTCGAATGCCTCGCGCGCCTCGCGCAGCGGCAGTGTCGCCAGCGCCCCGGACAGCACGACGCGCCCGTCATCCGCGCTCTTTTCCTCATCGTTGGGCAGTTCACGCGGCTCGATCGGGCCGGTTCCATCGCCCAGAATCAACACCCGTTCGATCAAGTTCTTGAGCTGGCGCACGTTGCCCGGCCAGACCAGGGTCTGCATCAAGGCCACCGCCTCATCGGTCAGCTCGCGGCGTGGCAGGCCCTGCGTCGCGTGGCAGGTTTCGATGAAATACTCGGCCAGAACCGGAATATCCTCGCGCCGCTCTTCCAGCGACGGCACCTCGATCGGCACCACATTCAGCCGGTGATACAGCTCCTGGCGGAACCGGCCCTCGTTGATTTCATGCTCCAGATTCCGGTTGGTGCTGGAGATCACCCGCAGATCGACCCGCACCTTGTCGGCCCCCCCGACCCGCTGAAACTGTTGATCGACCAGAACGCGCAGGATCTTCGATTGCGTGCCCTGCGGCATGTCGGCGACCTCGTCAAAGAAGATTACGCCGCCGTGCGCCTCTTCCAACAGGCCCGGTTCGACCCCACGCTCCGGGGTCTCGCGTCCGAACAAGACCTCTTCCATCCGCTCAGGGGCGATCGAGGCGCAGTTGACACTGACAAACGGCGCCCCGGCGCGATTTGAATTGGCATGAATATAGCGCGCCGCGACCTCCTTGCCCGATCCGGCGGGGCCGCTCAGCATCACCCGCCCGTTCGACTTGGTCACTTTCTCAAGCTGGCCTTGCAGCGCGCGGAAGGCGGCACTTTGCCCGATCATCTCGGCGTTGCTCACCTCGCGGCGTTTGAGCGTGCTGTTCTCGCTGCGCAGGCGCGAGGCCTCCATCGCGCGGCGGATCACCACCATCAACTGGTCAATATTAAAGGGTTTTTCGATAAAATCATAAGCACCCTGTTTGATCGCCGCCACGGCGATCTCGATATTGCCGTGGCCGGAAATGATCACCACGGGCACATCAGGGTTGTCGCGCTTGACGGTCTTGAGGATGTCGATCCCGTCCATCCGGCTGTCCTTGAGCCAGATATCAAGGATCAACAGCGCCGGGGCCTCGGCATTGATAGCGGCCATGCATTCGTCAGAATTCCCGGCCCGCCGGGTGGCAAAGCCCTCGTCCTCAAGAATGTCGGAAATCAGCTCCCGAATATCGCGTTCATCATCAACAATCAGAATATCACTCATGTCAAACCTGCTATAAAATTACTCTTTTTCCTCTTAGGCGGGCGATTTTTCGGGGACGCGGTCCCGGCGGCAGATGCGGAAACGGGCAGTCGGATCACCGCCATGGCACCGAAATGCTCTTGCCCCTCAAACAGCGGTGCGTCCTGCAAGCTCAGGCTGCCGCCATGTTCCTCGATGATCTTCTTGACGATGGGCAGGCCCAGCCCGGTGCCCTCGTCGCGGGTGGTCACATAGGGTTCGAACAACCGCGCCCGATCCTCTGGCAAGCCGATGCCATTGTCGGCGATGGTGATGGTGCAGCCCTCGGGCGTCTGGCTCAGATGCACGCGGATTTCCGGCGCAAAGCTTTCGGGCGCGCCGCGCCGTTTCAGGCTTTCGATCGCCTCGCCGGCATTCTTGATCAGGTTGGTCAGCGCCTGCGACAGCATGGTGGCGTCCACCTCGGCCATGGCCGGGACATCGGGCAGATCGGCCTTGATCGCCACATCCGGTTGCCCAGTCTGCTGCAACAACACGGCGTCGCGCACGATCTTCACCACATCTCCGGTGGTGCGATCAGGTTCGGGCATGCGGGCGAACTTGGAAAACTCGTCGACGATACGACGCAGATCGTTGGTCTGGCGCACGATCACATCGGTCATCGCCTCCAACTGGTCGCTCTCTTCCTCGCCAAGACGGGGCGCGAATTTGCGCTTGATCCGCTCGGCGCTAAGCTGGATCGGGGTGAGCGGGTTCTTGATCTCATGGGCGATGCGGCGCGCCACGTCGCCCCAGGCCGCCGTGCGCTGCGCGCTGACCAGATCGGTCACGTCGTCAAACGCCACAACATAGCCTTCCAACCCGCCATCCGCGTTGGTCCGCGTTGCCATCCGCACCAGCAGATGTTCCAGCCGGCCCTGCCGCGTGACCTTGACCTCGCCCTGAGCGATCCCGGTTGGCGCCACGGTGACGCTCTCGAACAGCGCCCCGAACTCCGGCACCGCCACCTCCAGCGCCATGGTGGTTTCGCCCCCGGACCAGCCCAGCAGCCGCTCGGCCGAGCGGTTGATGAAGGTGACCCGCCCCTCGGGATCGAGCCCGACCACGCCGGAGGTCACCGAGCTGAGCACCGAATCGAACAGCCGCCGTCGAGCTTCGATCTGGCGGGTGTTGTCCAGCAAGGACTCGCGCTGGCCCTTAAGCTGGCGGATCATCTGGTTGAAATAGCGGCCCAGCATGGCGATCTCGTCGTCGCCCTCTTCCTCGACCACATGCACGTCCAGATCACCGGTGCCCACCCGTTGCGCCGCTGTGGTCAGCCGACCAACCGGGCGCGACAAGCGTTCGGCGAACCAAAGCCCCAGCCAGACCGCCGCCAGAATCAGGATCACGGCAAAGCCCACGTAGAGCAGGCCGAACTCAAACAACACCCTGCCCCGCTCGCGCTCCAACTGCTGATACAGCACGACGGTTTCCTTGGTGTTATCGAGAAGATTCAGGATCTTGCCGTCGACCTGACGGCTGACAAACAGGAACCTGTCGACAAAGCTGTCCAGCCGCACCAAGGCACGGAATTCGTTGTTGTCCCAATCCTGAATGATCACCATGCCGGTCTTGGTGGCCTCGGCGATCTGATCTGCGTTCGGACGTTCGAAATCGAACAGGTACGACCGCTCGCCGCGCGCCCGGATCTCTCCGGTGCCGTCGATCACATAGGCCTCGCGCAGCCCGCGTTGGATCTGGCTTTGCCCCTGTGCCAGCATCTGGCGCAATTCGGCATCGTTGATGAAAAAGACGACCTTGCGCCCGTTGTCCAGAAACCGTGCCAGCGCACGGGCGTCCTCGGCCAACCCATCGCGGTGTTCTTCCTCATAGGCCTCGGCGGCCGCGAGCGAGCTACCGACAACCTGACGCACCCGATCCGAGAACCAGCCTTCAAGCCCGATGTTCACCGTCAGACCGGCGAAAACCGCCACAATGACCGTAGGCATCAGCGCCAGAAAGGTGAACACGCCGATCAACCGCAAATGCAGGCGGGATCCCGCCGATTTGGCCCGGCGTGCCACGATCAAGCGGCCAAGCTGGCCCAGCACCAGCGCAGCAACCAACAGCACATAGACCAGATCAGCCAGAAGGATAAAGCGCAGCCCCGGCGCGCTAGAGCCCAGATCGAATGGGCCCAGCACCATAAAGGTCGCGAACGCCAGCGTCGGGCCCAGCAGCACCAGCCCCAAAGCGCCGATATTGCGCGCACGCCGGGTCCGCCGCCACCTGTTCAGCGTCGCAAACAACCCGTTTTGTGACCGGCTTGACACCTGCCGCCCTCATCAATGTGTGCCGCTTGCGCGGCTGACCGCCAAATCCTGTGGTCAGTTCCAGCCTCAGATCAGTACTGACACCGGACCGCCACGGGTCTGTGACGTATTTACATCAACTTGCGGCGCCGTGTCACCTGAATATCGAGGTCGGTGATCTTCTTGCGCAAAGTATTCCGGTTGATCCCCAGCAAATCGGCGCATTTCGCCTGATTTCCACCGGTGGCATCCAGCGCGATTTCGATCAGCGGCTGTTCGACCTCGCGCAGGATCCGGGCATAAAGGCCAGGAGGCGGCAGCATGTCGCCATGCAGGTCGAAATAGCGCCGCAGGTGGCGCGCCACCGAAGCGTTCAACTTTTCCGAGCCGCCATTGTCCAGCACCGGCTCCATCTCGGGCTGACGTCCCAGCACCGCTTCCACCTCGGAGCGGGTGATCTCTTCGGCGCGCCCGGTCAGCACCAGACGCCGCACCGCGTTCTCCAGTTGACGCACGTTGCCGGGCCAGGAATAGGCCCGCACCAAGGCTTCGGCCTCATCGCTCAGGTGCCGCACCGGGGCGCCGTCACGCTCTGCCCGGTTCAGGAAATGTTCGACCATCAGCGGGATGTCATCGACCCGTTCGCGCAGCGCCGGCACATGGATATTGGTGCCGCTCAACCGGTAATACAGATCCTGACGCAGCCGCCCCTCTTCCATTGCCGTGGTCAGATTGCCCTGACTGGTGGCCATGAAGCGCGGCACGTGATCGCCGGGCGCATCCATCATCCGCACGATGCGGGCCTGAATTTCGTCCTCCAGATCGCCGATCTCGTCGATCAGCAGCGTGCCGCCCTTGACCCGCGCCAGAACCCGCGCCGGCCCTTCCAGTTCCTGGAGATCGCCGCCCGAGACGGTGATGAAGGGCAATGTGCGCCGGTCCGAGAAATCATGGATCGCGCGCGCGATCAGCGATTTTCCGGTGCCGCTTTCGCCAGTGATCAGCACCGGCAGGTCGGTGTTCATCACCCGCGCCACCAGCCGGTACAGCGCTTGCATCACCGGGGTGCGTCCGACCAGCGGCAGCTCGTCCGGGCGATCCACGTTCTCTTCCCCGTTCGTGTCCTGCGAGGGGGCGCGGCGCTTTTGTTCCAACGCGCGGGCGGTCCGCTTCATCAGGTCCGGCAGGTCAAAGGGTTTCGGCAGGTAATCATAGGCCTCGGCCTCGGCCGCCTGAATCGCGGTCATGATGGTGTTTTGTGCCGAGATCACGATCACCGGCAGCCCGGGCCGATCCTGTGCGATCTTGGGCAGCATCTCCAACCCGTTGCCGTCGGGCATGACCACATCGGAGATCACCACGTCGCCCTTGCCCTCGCCGACCCAGCGCATCAGCGTGGTCAGCGAACTGGTCGCGTGCACCTTGCACCCTGCGCGGGTCAGCGCCTGGGTCAGAACTGTTCGGATCGTGCGGTCGTCATCTGCAACCAGAACTGTACCGTCCATCAGTTGTTCTCCTTACTTTCATGGTCCTTCGGCACCCGTGGCAGCGACAGGCGAAATACCGTGCGACCCGGAACCGAAGTGACCGAAATCCATCCCCCGTGGTCCGAGATGATCTTGCTGACCAGCGCCAGCCCTAGCCCCGTGCCGTTTTCATGTCCGGACACGAACGGGTCGAAAATGTCACCCTTGATATTCTCGGGCAGGCCCGGACCATCATCGATGATCTCGACCTGCAGCGGCAGCGACTGGCCCGAGCCGTCACTGCGCCGCAACCGGAAGGAATGCTCGAAATAGGTGTGCAGCCTTATGGTTCCACCTTTTGAATCAGCGGCTTCCGAGGCGTTCTTGAGAAGGTTCAGCACCACCTGCAACATCTGGTCCGGATCGCCCCAGGCCAGCGGCAGCGAGGGGTCGTAATCCTCGATGATCTTCATGTGGGCGCCAAACCCCAGCAGCGCAGAGCGCCGCGCCCGGTCCAGCACATCATGGATGTTCACCGGCTTCTTGTCTGGCTCGCAGAGATTGCCGAACTGCTCGACCTGTCCAAGCAGTTTCACGATCCGGCGGCTTTCTTCCACGATCAGGTCCGTCAGCTCCAGATCTTGCTGGCTGAGGCTCATGCTCAAAAGCTGTGCCGCCCCGGTGATCCCGGCCAGCGGATTCTTGATCTCATGCGCCAGCATCTCGGCCATGCCGATGGCCGATTGCGCCGCCGATTTCACCGAATGGTTCTGGGTCATGCGCCCTGCCAGTTCGCGCGGCGAGATCATCATGATCATCTGTCCGGGATGCCCCGACAGCGGTGCGATATGCAACGCGCATTGCAACGGCGCGCGGCTGCCGGTGCCCACGTCGATATCGTTGACAAACAGCGGCGTGCCCTTTGTCCGTGCCCGCTCGAAAGCATCCTCGATCTGCGCGCCGATGGTAATCTGATCCCAGACCGGCAGACCGGAGACCGATTTACTCGAGGCGTTGAGAAACCCCTCGCCAGCGGCGTTCACATCCAAAATGAGGTTGTTCTCGTCGATCAGGATCGCGGGAACGGGCAGCGAGGCCCAGATGGTCTGGTCCGTGGTCATGCTGCCACCTGTCCGTTGTTACGTGCGTCTGTGTCTTGATCGGGGGCGGCCCCGGCCAGCGCCTGTGTCAGCGCCCTGGGCAGCAGGCCCAGAACGGTATCGGGATCGCGCGCGGTCAGCACGGCGCGGCGCAGACTTTGAACGGTCCCGGCCTCGTCCATGTACCAGCCCAGATGCTTGCGCGCGACGCGCAGGCCAAGGTCACGACCATAAAACCCCAGCATCGCCTCGTAATGGCCCGCGACCAGATCGGCCAAAGCCGCACCCTGCGGCACCTGTGGTGCGGGCGCGCCCCAGATTTCATGGGCGATCTGCGCCAGCAGCCAGGGCTTGCCCTGCGCGCCACGGCCCAGCATCACGCCATCGGCCCCCGACTGCGCCAGCGCCTGCCGCGCGTCCTCGGGGCCGCAAATATCGCCATTGGCCAGAACCGGAATGGCGACCGCCTGCTTGACCCCGGCGATGGCCGACCAATCGGAGCGGCCACGATAGAACTGACAGCGGGTGCGACCGTGAATGGTGATCATGGCAATCCCGGCCGCCTCGGCGCGCCGGGCCAGTTCCGGCGCATTACGCAGATCGTCGTCCCAGCCCAACCGGGTCTTGAGCGTGACCGGCAGATCGACCGCGCCGACCACGGCCTCGATCAACGTCAGCGCATGGTCGAGATCTTTCATCAAGGCGGAGCCACTGGCCCCTGCCCCGCTGGCGCTTGTCACCTTCTTGGCCGGACAGCCCATGTTGATGTCAATCAGCGCGGCACCCCGGTCGGCCACCTGACGCGCCGCTTCGGCCATCCAGTGGGCCTCGCGCCCGGCAAGCTGCACGGCGGTGTTTTCCACATCCATGCCCAGTTCGGCGCGTTCGCGCACGCCGGGCTTGGCTTGCACCATCTCCTGGCTCGCGACCATCTCGCTCACCACCAGCCCGGCACCAAAGCGGCGCACCAGATCGCGGAACGGCCGATCCGTGATTCCGGCCATCGGGGCCAGAGCCACCGGGGGCGTAAGGGTTTGTGTTTTCAGGCGAACGGTCAAATGCCCAATCCTTGTGCAGTTACCGCCTATCTAGGGAAGTCACGACAAGTTAACAATCAGTTCGGCGACTTCAAAGCCCAACAAATTGTCACATGCCTAATATTTAATCATCAGCCTGCGGGGTGATTGCCTCGCCCCGCGTCACCGCCTAAATAGGGCGGCGCAGCCCGGCGGGCGGCGAAATTCGGAGCCATCGGATGAACACAGCGGCCTTACTTGTGGCGGCCGGGCGCGGTCAACGGGCCGGGGGTGGCCTGCCCAAACAATGGCGCCTGCTGGCCGGTAAAACCCTGGCCGAGTGGACGCTCGACGCCTTTCACCATGCGCCAGAGATCGGGCCCATCGTGCTGGTGCTTTCGCCCGAGGACACCGAGGCATGGGCGAAATTTTCTTGCGATCCTCGGCTGATCCTGGCCACTGGCGGACCAGATCGCGCCGCATCGGTGCGCAACGGGCTTGCCGCGCTGGACGGGATCGGCGTCGACCGCGTGTTGATCCATGACATCGCCCGCCCCTGCGTCTCGCAAGCACTGATCGCCGCCGTGATCCATGCGCTGGACGACGCGCCCGCCGCCGCACCGGGGTTGGCGGTGACCGACGCGCTTTGGACCGGGGCCGATGATGAGGTCACCGGCACACAGGATCGGGGCGGCCTGTTCACGGCGCAGACCCCGCAGGGGTTCCATCTGGATGCGATCCGCGCCGCCCACGTCGCGCACCACACCACACATCCCGGCGGCGCAGCGGACGATGTCGAGGTTGCCCGCGCCGCCGGTCTTCGGGTTGTCATCGTTCCGGGCGAGGCGGACAATCTGAAAATCACCCGACCCGAGGATTTTGCCCGGGCCGAACGCATATTGGGACAAAAGATGGATGTAAGACTGGGCAACGGATATGACGTGCACCGGTTCGGGCCGGGCGATCACGTGATGCTGTGCGGCGTGGCGGTGCCGCATGCGCGCGGGCTTCAGGGCCATTCCGACGCGGATGTCGGCCTGCACGCGATCACCGACGCGATCTATGGCGCGCTGGCGCAGGGCGATATCGGGCGCCACTTCCCGCCCTCGGACCCGCAGTGGAAAGGGGCCGACAGCGCCATATTCCTGCGCCATGCGGGCGATCTGGCGTGCGACATGGGCTTTCGGATCTCGAACATCGACTGCACACTGGTCTGCGAATTGCCCAAGATCGGCCCCCATGCCGCGGCCATGGCACAAGCGTTGTCGCAGATTCTCAACCTCTCCGCCGACCGCATCTCGGTCAAGGCGACCACTTCTGAACGGCTCGGATTTACCGGGCGGGGCGAAGGTATCGCCGCGTTTGCAACCGCTGCCCTGATCAAAGGATAGCCCATGCTGCGTGCCATCAATACCGTCGGTTTCATCGGCCTGATGCGCCCCGCGCCGGGGACTTGGGGCTCTCTCGCTGCGGTTCTGCTGGGCTGGGCGATCGAACATTGGCTGGGCTTCGTGCCGCTTGTCGTCGCCTTCGTCGCGGTCACGGCGCTGGGGTTCTATACCATCGGGGCCGAGCTGCGAGATCGTCCGGGCGATGACCCGTCCGAAATCGTGATCGACGAGGTCGCCGGTCAATGGCTGGCGCTGATCTTTCCCGCCATGGGGTTCTGGATGCGCGATGCGGCGATGGTCTGGCCCGGCGCGGTGGCGGCGTTCCTGCTGTTCCGGCTGTTCGACATCTGGAAACCTTGGCTGGTGGGGCGCGCCGATCAGCGCCATGATCCGGCTGGCGTCATGCTGGATGATCTTTGGGCCGGGCTGTTCGCCGGGATCTGCACGGTGATCCTTGCCGCGCTCTATCACGGGGTGATGCTGCGATGACTGTCGCTGCGCTGCTTGAGGCCGCCCGCGCCAAGGGCATCAGGATCGCCACCGCCGAAAGCTGTACCGGCGGCATGGTCGCCGCCGCGCTGACCGATGTCGCCGGCTCCTCCGATGTGGTGGACCGTGGCTTTGTCACCTATTCCAATGGTGCCAAACAGGACATGCTGGGCGTGCAGGCAGAGACGCTTGCGGATCACGGCGCGGTATCGGAACAGGTCGCGCGCGAGATGGCCGAGGGGGCGTTGCGCCACTCCGCCGCGACCTTGACGGTGTCGATCACCGGCATCGCCGGTCCCGGCGGCTCCGAGCACAAGCCCGAGGGGCGGGTCTGTTTCGGGCTGGCCAAAGCGGACCACGCGACCTTTGTCGAAACGGTCGAGTTCGGCGCGCTGGGCCGGGCCAATGTGCGCGCGGCCGCCCGCGATCACGCGCTGGCGCTGCTGCTTGGGGCGCTGTCCTGATCTGATTTCGCCGCCCCGGCGCTCGAATGCGCCGGGCGCACAGTTCAGCCGTACAGCGCCTTTGCGCGACCTTCAAAAGCGCGCACGATTCGCTGCATCGCCTCGTTGAACACCACGCCGATCAGTTTTTGCAGCACCACGCTTTTGAATTCGAAATCGACGAAAAAGATCACATCGCAGCCGTCGTCGCGATCCACGAACCGCCATTGCGATTTCATATAGCGGAACGGACCATCCAGATATTCGGTGTCGATCAACCCGGTCTCGGGCCAGAGCTTGACGCGGCTGCCGAAGCGTTCGCGGAACACCTTGAAGGAAATCACCAGATCGGCCTCCATCAACTCGCCCGCCCCCTCGCCCGCATCTGCAATGGGGGTACGCGAGCGAATGCGCGCCGCCGCAGTCCAGGGCAGGAATTCGGGGTATCTGGCCACATCGGCAACCAAATCGTACATTTCGCGGGCCGTATACGGCATGCGGCGGGTCTCGGAGTGGGTCGGCATCCTGACGCGGTGTTCCTGGGTCGGTGTTTCGGTCGGTGTTTCTTGGGTGACAGTGGCGTCCCATGTCCTATGCTTGGGCGCGAAGTTCAAGGGGGACCCATGACACAGCGTCCATATGTCATCGACGAAATGATCTCGGCCAAGGCCATCGCTGCCCGGATCGAAACGCTGAGCCGTGAAATCACGGCTGAATTCAAGGACACCGACAAGCTGGTGGTAGTGGGGCTGCTGCGCGGGTCTTTCGTGTTCATCGCCGATCTGGTGCGCGAGCTTGATCTGCCGATCGAGGTCGATTTCATCGAGGCCTCCTCCTATGGCGACGCGCAGGAAAGCAGCCGCGAGGTGCGCATCCTGAAGGATCTGCGCTCGGCCATCGAGGGGCGCGATGTGCTGGTGGTCGAGGATATCGTCGATACCGGCTTTACCCTGAACCACGTCATCACCCTGCTGCAAAGCCGCAAACCCGCGCGCCTGAAGACCATCGCGCTGCTCGACAAGCCGTCGCGCCGAGAGGTGGACATCGCCGCCGACTGGATCGGGTTCGAGATCCCCGATGAATTTGTCGTCGGCTATGGCGTTGATTTCGCCCAGAGGAATCGCAACCTGCCCTATATTGGCAAGGTCCGGTTCACGCCGTGAATTTTTTCTGGCTGCTGCGCATGCGGCGGTGGGTGCAAAACCCGCCGTCAAAACAGCGAGTGATTCTGGTCTTGGTCGTGATCGGGATTTGTCTGGCGCTGGTTGCCGTCGAACGCTGGATCGGCTGGCCCGATGCGCTGAGCATAGCACCCAGCGGCCCCCGGATGCGGCCGATCTATTGACCGGGTCCGGGTTCACGTGGGCGTGATCTGTTTTTAGTCTGGTTGTTTCATAGCCTGTGCAAGCTAGACTATGACATTGTCGCCAAAACAAAGTCACCACACCAAATCTGACGAACCAAAAAGGGAAATATGACGATGAAAATGGTTTTCACCCTTGCCGCAGCCGCGGCCATGATCGGCTCTATCGCCGTCGCACAGGATTTTTCGGCCAATCTGAAGGCCCGGCAGGGCCAGTTTCGGATCATGGCGCTGAATGTCGGCATTCTGGGCGGCATGGCGCAGGGCAAGATCGCCTATGACGCCGAGGCCGCGCAACGCGCCGCTGATACGCTGGTCGCGGTATCGCATATCGACCCCACTCCGCTTTGGGTTGAAGGGTCCGATAACATGAGCATTGACGGCACCCGCGCGATGCCCTCGATCTGGGATGATCATGACGATTTCCTGACCAAATGGGGCGGCTTCGGCGAAGCGGCCGCGGGGATGCAACTGGTCGCGGCCACCGGGCAAGAGGCACTGGGGCCAGCGTTGGGCAAACTGGGCGGTGCCTGCAAGGCCTGCCACGACGTCCACCGCGCGCCGAACTGATCCGGTCAGGCCGGGCGCATGCGCTATTTTCGCGGATTGTTCCTCGTCGCGGTGCTTGGTGCTGCGGCGGGGTGGTGGATGACGCGGGCGCAGCCCTTGCCCGAGGATGCCCTGTCGGGGCTTGCCGGGGATGCGACGCGGGGCGAGACGGT
>JASJGL010000035.1:0-25487 GCA_033791545.1 Pseudodonghicola sp.
GGGCCATCAAAGCAGGTCACGGCCGCAAAGGCGTCAAACAGCCGCCCCGCTGACGAGGACATCGGCGCATTGAGACCCTTTTCCGCCACTTGGCGCAGCATCCCCAGCGGCGCATCTGGCCAGAACTTATCGGCGAAATCCCCTAGACCCGCCTGATCCAGCCGCATCAGCGCATTTCGCCACGGTTCTTTTTGCGCCATATCCCCACCGATCAAGGGGGCCGGTTTCAGCCACGCCCGGCGCTCGAAACTCCGATAGTCGCCCAGCAGAACCTCACCGCCCCAGATCGTTCCATCCGCGCCAAGACCAAGGCCATCCAACACGATCCCGACAACCTTGCCGCCATTAAGCGGCCAAAGGTTTTCCCCCATGCAAGCCACCATATGGGCATGGTGGTGCTGCACCTCCTCCACCGGCAGCCCTTTGCTGCGGGCATGTTGCGAGGCGCGGAAATCCGGGTGCAGATCACAGGCCACCCGATCCGGGTCATGATCAAACAGCGCCGCGTAATCCGCATCCGCTTTGAGAAAGGCGTCATAGCTGAGGGCATCATCCAGATCCCCCAAATGATGCCCCAAAAGCGCCTGCCCCTCTTTCACCAGACAGATCGCCCCTTTCATCTGCCCGCCATAGGCCGCGATCTGGGGCGCGCTTTCGAACCCTTGCGGCAAGGGCAAGGTTCCTGGAACCCGCCCGCGCGCGCGGCGCAGCACCATCGGCCCCTGCGGCGCGATCCGTTCGACCGAGTCATCCAGTCGCCGCGCAATCTCGCGGTCATGCATCACGAAAGCGTCGGCGAACTGCGCAAGCTTGTCGCGCGCCTCGGCATTGCCGATCACCTGCGGCTCGCCCGACAGGTTTCCCGAGGTCATCACCAAAGGCCCGCCAAACCGCGCGATCAACAGATGATGCAAAGGGGTATAGGGCAGCATCCACCCCAGCGTCGCCTGCCCCGGCGCGATACCCTCGGGTAAATGAGCGGCATCGAGCAAGACAATCGGTGCCGCCGGGTCTCGCAAGAGGGTCAGTTCGTCAACGCTTGGCGCACAGCACGCCTCGATCATCTCCACCGTGCCCATCAAGGCAAAGGGTTTGGCAGGCCGGTGCTTGCGGGCGCGAAGGGTTGCGACAGTCCGCACATTCAACGCATCGCAGGCCAGATGAAAGCCGCCAAGCCCCTTGATCGCGAGGATCTTTCCAGCCCGTAACAATGCGGTCGCCGCCTCGATCGGATCACTCCCGCTTGCAGGTTCAAGCCAGATCTTCGGGCCGCACGCGGCGCAGGCGATGGGCTGGGCATGAAAGCGGCGGTCCTCGGGGGTTTCATATTCGGCTTGGCACGCCGCGCACATCTTGAACGGCGCCATCGTCGTATTGGCGCGGTCATAAGGCAGGCTTTCAACGATGGTGAAACGCGGCCCGCAATGGGTGCAATTGGTAAAGGCATAGCCTGCGCGACGTTGCTCTGGGCTGAACACCTCGGCCACGCAGGCGTCACATGTGGCCGCATCCGGCGTCACGCGTGTGCGCGCAGCACCCCCTTTCGAGGCACCAATGGAAAACCCATCCGCCGCGCCCGAGATGTTGCAAACCTCGACCGCGTCAATGCGCGCAAGCGGTGGCAATTCTGCGCGCAAGCGGGCCTCGAACCCCGAAGCGTCGCCGAACAGGCGGATCAAGACGCCCTGCGCGTCATTGCACACATCCCCAGTCAGCCCCATGTCGCGTGCCAAGCGCCAGACAAAGGGGCGAAACCCGACGCCCTGCACCTGCCCACGCACCCGGATTTCGACGCCGCGCGCCATGTCAGTGCACCGTGCAAACCATGCAGGGATCAAACGAGCGCACGATATGCTGCACCGAAACCGGCGTGTCTTCGCCCGCGCGCACGCTCGCGCCCACCAGCGCCGCCTCAAGCGGGCCCGGCACGCCATGGCGATCGCGTGGCGAGAAATTCCAAGTCGTCGGCGCGATGATCTGATACGAAGAGATCACCCCGTTTTCGACCTTGATCCAAGGCCCCAACGCACCGCGTGCCGCCTCGACCTTGCCGACACCCGCGCCCTCTTTCGGCAATTTGACCTGACGCATGAACGGTTCACGCACGCTGATCGAGGCCAAGAGGCGCTCCATCTCGATCTGGCTGCGCGCCAGTTCCAACAAGCGCCCAACCACACGCGCGCGCACCGATCCCTCGCGCGCCAAGGCCATCGCCAACGGATGACCATCGATCGCCTGCCGCGCAAGCGCGCCGGTTTCATAGGGTACACCACCCAGTCGCGGCGCCTTGCACCAACTATAGGCGTCTTCGCGCATGTCCTCATCGGGCATCGTCATGCCTTGCGAAGGATGCGCATCTGCGCCCAGCATCCACGAACTGGGAATCTCTTCGACAATGTCACGCTGATCGAGCGGCCCCGCGACGCCATCATACAGGATACCGCGTTGAAACAACGGCCCGCTTGGCAGGGGATAGGCACCGAAGGACAGGTATTTCCCGGCCCCGATGCCAGAGGTATCGAGAGACAGATCTTCGGAAATGGACAGGAACAGCGCCAGATCGCCACTGCTCCAGCCTGACAGCTGTTCGATCTGTGTCAGTTCAACAAAGGCCTCAAGCGGCGCGCCGAACATGACCTCTTCGAGATAGGAGCGAAACACAGCCAGATCGGCACCGATACGCACCTTGTCCCGCGCTGTTGGCGCATAGGTGACGCCACCGGGCTGAATGGCTAGGGTATGGGGCCATTTCCCGCCCAGAAGCCCGACGATATGCATCAGCTGCGTGCGCGCCTCGGTTGCGCGTTTCAGCGCACTGCCCTTGAGCGCGGTAAAGCGGGTCACGGCCTGATCGAACCACGGGCGGTCGCCATAAATGGGGCGCGCAAAGTCGGGCATGAAGAACAGGTTGAAATGCATCAGGTGGTCGGACACATTTTCGACCATATGCAAAAGCTGCGCCACCTTGGCCCCCTCGGGTGCGGGGGATATTCCAGCCATATCGGCCAGCGCATGGGCCGCCGCCATCGACTGGCTGATCGAGCAGATGCCGCAAATGCGCGGCGTAATGGTCAAGGCATCCATCGGCCCCTTGCCTTGCAGGATCATCTCGAAGCCGCGAAACAAGGGCGAATTGGCATAGGCGGCGCAGACGCGCCCACCCGCGACCTCAAGCCGTATTTCCAGATCCCCCTCCACCCGGTTGAACGGTCCAACAAGCAGCGTGGTGGCGTCAGTCATGTTTACGGCTTTTCACTGAGGGGGGCACGATGATCCGATCCGACGTGGCGTTCTTGGCCACCCGCGCAGGCGTGGCGCGTTTGGACAAAGAGGCCAGCGCCATGAACCAGGCCTTGGGCATATCTGTAGGCAACCCGACCGGGATCCCCGCGAATTTTGGCGTCTGGGTAAATCCGTGGCCGGGCTCTTCGAATTCGGGGGCGGTGCAGTTGATGCAGGGATAGCCCGCGCGGGTGCAGCTTCCCTCGCCATTCCAGAGCCGGATGTTGCAATCGCCGACCGCCTGCGTTCCGATGCAGCCCAGATGCTCCATCATGCAGCCGATCTGCGACAGTTCCTCTGCCGAGGCCTTGTATTCGTAGAACTCGTTCTTGGGACAAGCGTGATGCACCAGCGTGTCGGTGTAAAAGCGCGGGCGGGCGTAGACGTCCAGATCGTCGGCACCCAATTCCCCCTGCGACAGCAACAACAGGGTTTCGGCCACCCAATCGGGATGTATCGGGCAGCCCGAGATATTGATCACCGGCAAACCGGATCGCGCCCGAAACGACGCGGGCAAGGCGGCCCCCGCATGTCGCCCGTCATATTGCAGCCCCGTCGCATCCGACGGATTGTCGCCCGCCGACGTCACACCGCCATAGGTGGCACAGGTGCCGACTGCGATGACATGCTCGGCCTTGGGGGCTAGGCTTTGCACCCAATCCAGCATCGAGCGCCCGGTGCCCGCCAACATGTGATAGCGCCCGGTGTTTTTGGGGCCATGCACGATTGAACCTTCAACACAAAGGATATCCAGCTTTTGCGCGCCGCTCTCGACTGCCTCCAACAGGCGGCGCACCTCTGCCCCAGAGGCCTCGGAAAGCGAGGGATGCCAGAGGAATTCCAACCCCGCCGAGGCGAACAAATCGAACAGGTTCGGGCTTTCCGCGCAGAGCAGCGACATGGTGCACCCGCCGCAGCCCGCCGATTGCAGCCATAGGATATTCACGACACATCCCCCCGCTTGAGCATCAGTCGGAAACAGGCCCCCGGCGCACCATCGGACAGATAGGTGAGAGACCCACCATGTTCCTCGGCAATCTTGAGAGAAATCGAAAGGCCCAGCCCCGTGCCCTGCCCCACCTCCTTGGTCGAGAAAAACGGATCGAAAATCGCTGCCCGCAGGTCTTCCGGCACACCGGGGCCATTGTCACAGACCTGCAGCACCGCGAACTCATCCTGATAGGACAATTTCACACGGATTTCCGGGGCCGCCACGCCCTGCATCGCATCGGCAGCGTTCTGCATCAGGTTCATGATCACCTGCTGCACATGCCCCTGACGCCCCATAGCCAAACAGTGGCTTTCGCCCTCCACGGTGATCTTCATCTCGTTCTTCAGGCCGCGCTTGACCCAGTCCGCACCGATCATCGCCGTCTGGCGCAAGTCAAAGACCGTCACCTCGCCCGAGCCGTCCGACGACAATCGACGCAGATCCTCGACGATATCGCGCACGCGTTCCGATCCATCCCGTGCGCCTTCAATCGCCACGCGCAGGTTTTTCAGATCGCGTTCAAGACGCAATTGCGACCGCAGCGCCACCAACTCCTCGCGGCTTGCGCCGTCCTGCACCCGTTCGAAATAGGCCTCGAACCGATCAAGGTATTTCTGCAGACTGTGCGTATTGGCGTAAACAAAGGAAATCGGGTTGTTCAACTCATGCGCCACCCCGGCCAGAAGCCGCCCGAGAGAGGCCAGTTTCTCGGTGCGCACAAGTTGGGTCTGAGCCTGTTTCAAACTCTCGTGGCTTTGTTCAAGCTCCTGATAGGCGCGGCGCAATTCGCCCAATGGCCGCCCGGTCAGGATGATCCCGCTCAGCCGTTTGCGCCGATCCAGACGCGGCGCCACGCGAAAATCCACCGGGCTCGCCCCGGCGCTGGTCACCAGATCGGCCTCAAACGTTCTTTCCAGTTTGTTCTTCGCCAGATCGGTCATGACATCCGTCATGCGCTGGCACATCTCGCCCTCGAAAAAGCTGACGATCGGGCGCCCCAACAAAGCGTCTTTGTCGCGACCAATCGCGTCGCAAAAGGACCGGCTGACATCGGCAACGACCCCGTCCTTATCCGTCACCACGAGGTAATCCGAGATCGAACTCATGATTGATCCAAGGAACGTCCGCAAGCTCGACAATTCTGCGTTGCGCGCCTCGAGTTGCTCTTGGTAATCGACCAACTCGGCATAGGTTTTGTCCACGGCATCAAGCACATCGACCCAGGCCGCGTCATCAAATCCGCTGCCCAGATTACCACCCACGCGAGACGAAACCGTTGCCATACCCTGTGCCTCCATGTCTAAGCCTGTCAGGCCAGGATCAGCGGCGCAACAGAAGAATGGCCCATCGACCGCAGCAAAGACGCAGCTTCTAACGGGCTGTCCACTCCTTCTCACCAGTGTCTGTGCATGGAAAATTCGAGACCACTTCAGAGCGTTGCTGAACCTATCGGTGAGCGGGAGTCGCCCAAGGCATATCACCGGCCCTCGCAGGCTGCCCAAAGGACCCACACTGGCCAAATCAACGCCCAAAGCCCCTGCCCCGGCTTTCTGTTCCGCGAGCGCGATCTGGTGCAGGCCGCTCTTGCCCATGATCCCGCGCAAGTCTTTCGGAATCACAAGCCGGGCGTGATGCCCCCGCGCCTGTACCCAAAGTTATAACCTTGACGCAAACAAAGGCCCCGTAGCGCAAGGGTTTTGTTTTATTTCAATGGGATACTGTGGTGCGGGTGAAGGGACTCGAACCCCCACGCCTAGGCGCCAGAACCTAAATCTGGTGCGTCTACCAATTCCGCCACACCCGCACGCGGCACGGCCTCAGCCGTGCGATCAGCGCCTCTTAGCAAAGCTTCACAAACGATGCGAGGAAAAACCGCGCCTCCCTTGACCGTTGTTGCCCCCTAGAGCCCGAGGGATCGAAACACGGTCGGCAGCGCCTCGGGCAGGTCTTCCGCGATCAGGCCGGGACCAAAGGCGCGCGCCGCCTCCACATGCAGCCAGGCCGCCGTCTGCGCCGCCTGTATCGGGTCAAAGCCGCGCGCCAGCAATCCGGCGATGAGACCGGCCAGCACATCGCCCGACCCCGCCGTCGCCAGCCAGGGCGCGGCCCGCTCATAACTGGCGGAATTGACCGCGCAGCGCCCGTCGGGGGCCGCGATCACCGTGTCCGGCCCCTTGAACAGCACCACGCAGCCCGCGCGCGCGGCGGCCTCCCGCGTTGCATCCACCTTGGAATAGGCCGGACCGCGGTCCGCCGGCGCGGCCAGCCGCGCGGCAATGTCGGGAAACAGCCGCGCGAACTCGCCACCATGCGGGGTCAGCACACAGCCTGCGTGCAGCGCGCCGAATAAGTCCGGATCGCGCCCGATCAACGTCAGCGCGTCGGCGTCCAGAACGACCGCCCTCCGGCTCTCCAGCGCCGTGGCGACCAGCCCTCGCGCCCGATCCTCCAGACCCAACCCCGGCCCCAAACACAACGCCGTCAGCCGCGCGTCTTCCAACACCGTGGACAGCGGCGAAGCATCTGCCACCCGCCGCAGCATCAGGGCGGTGATCTGACAGGCGACTTCCTGCTGTGCCGCTGGCGGCACCCCCAATGTCACCAACCCCGCACCAACCCTGAGCGCCCCGCGCGCCGCCAACCGCGCGGCCCCGGTCCGCCCCGCACCGCCCGACAGGACCAGCGCATGTCCCTGGGCATATTTGTGCGTTTGCTGGTCCTTGCCCAAGCCGCCCAGCCCGCTGCGCACCACCAGATGAACCGCCCCGCTGTCGCTGTCCGCCGTCGCGGCTGCGGGCGTTTTCGCAAGGCGCTCCAACCCGATGCTCTTGACCACGACCTTGCCACAGAGGCGCGGACCATCCGCAAGCTGATGACCCAGCTTTTCCGCATGGAAGGAAACGGTCAGGTCGGCGCGAATCTCGACGTCCTCCCGGTTTGGATCGCCCCCCGTCAAACGCTTGCCCGAGTCGGCGCAGACCCCGCTAGGGATGTCGATCGCGACGACCCGCGCGCCCCGTCCGCGTCCTGCCGCCGACTGCGTCGCCCGACCAAAGGCGTTGAACGCCTCCACCGGGCGCGACAGCCCGGTGCCGAACAACGCATCGACCAGCAGCGTGCTTTCCCCGGACAGATCGGGCGCAAAACCGCCCGCCGTTGCATCAACATAGGGAGACACAGGGCCAAGCGCCCGCCAGCGGTCGTAATTCGTCTTTGCATCTGCGGGGAGCGCCCCGGCATCGCCATACAAGAATACCTCGACCTCCCAGCCCAGCACATGCAACAGCCGCGCCACCACGAACCCATCGCCGCCATTGTTGCCCGGCCCGCACAGGATAATGGCGCGCAGCGGCGCAACCTGCAGTTCCGGCCAGACATCGAACATCGCCGCGACAACGCCGCGCCCGGCCCGCTCCATCAACTCCAGCCCGGTCACATCGCCCGACGCTATGGCGGCCTGTTCGACTGCGCGCATCTGGGCGGCCGTCAGTAAACTGATCATGGCTTTCTCCCGAAGATTCTAAACTGCATGATTTCTAGCCTTTGCGCTCAAAATTTAATCGTACAGGATTTTTCCTCGGTGACCCTCACCGCCGCAAACCGGTATCCGATTGTAGCCGATATTTAGAAATGATCTGACCCGTCGAGACAAGGTTGCGAGGAGACAGCGATGAAAAAGATCGAAGCTATTATCAAGCCGTTCAAGCTCGACGAAGTCAAAGAGGCCCTCCAGGACGTCGGCGTCCAGGGGTTGAGCGTGATCGAGGTCAAAGGCTTTGGCCGCCAGAAAGGTCATACCGAACTCTATCGCGGCGCTGAATATGTTGTCGACTTCCTCCCCAAGGTGAAGGTCGAGGTGGTGCTGGACGACGATCAGGTCGACGGCGCGATCGACGCCATCATCGCAGCCGCCAAGACCGACAAGATCGGCGACGGAAAAATCTTTGTCAGCACCGTCGAACAAGCCATTCGTATCCGGACCGGCGAGACCGGCTCGGACGCGCTCTGAACCCATACCGAAACACGAACGATACTACAGAAAAGGACATTGCAGAATGAGCAAGGATGCAGTTCTCCAGTTGATCAAGGACGAAGAAGCGGAATACGTCGATATCCGCTTCACCGACCCGCGCGGCAAGTTGCAGCACGTCACCGTGGTGGCAGATCTGGTCGACGAGGATTTCCTTGAAGAAGGATTCATGTTTGACGGCTCCTCGATCGCCGGCTGGAAGTCGATCGAAGCCTCGGACATGAAACTGATGCCCGACACCGAAAGCGCCTATGTCGATCCGTTCTATGCGGAAAAGACCATCTGCGTGCATTGCTCGGTGGTCGAACCCGACACCGGCGAAGCCTATGACCGCGACCCGCGCGGCACCGCGGAAAAGGCCGAAGCCTATCTGATTTCCTCCGGTATCGGCGATGTGGCCTATATGGGCCCCGAGGCGGAATTCTTCCTGTTCGACGATGTGCGCTACGAAAACTCGATCAACAAGGTGTCCTATCAGGTCGATGCGACCGATGCGTCGTGGAACACCGACACCGAGTACGAGATGGGCAACATGGGCCATCGTCCCGGCGTCAAGGGCGGCTATTTCCCGGTGAACCCGGTGGACGAGGCGCAGGATCTGCGCTCGGAAATGCTGTCCACGATGAAGCGCCTCGGCATGAAGGTCGACAAGCACCACCACGAAGTGGCCTCCTGTCAGCATGAGCTGGGCCTGATCTTTGGCAGCCTGACCAAACAGGCCGACGAGTTGCAGAAATACAAATACGTGATCCACAACGTGGCCCACGCCTATGGCAAATCGGCCACCTTCATGCCCAAGCCGATCGCTGGCGACAACGGCAGCGGCATGCACGTGAACATGTCGATCTGGAAAGACGGCAAGCCGCTGTTTGCCGGCGACAAATACGCCGATCTGTCGGACGAGGCGCTGTGGTTCATCGGTGGCATTCTCAAGCATGCCAAGACGCTGAACGCCTTTACCAACCCGGGCACCAACTCCTACAAGCGTCTGATCCCCGGCTTCGAAGCCCCGGTTCTGCGCGCCTATTCGGCCCGCAACCGCTCGGGCTGCGTGCGTATTCCGTGGACCGAAAGCCCGAAAGCCAAGCGCGTCGAAGCCCGCTTCCCCGATCCCAGCGCCAACCCCTACCTGTGCTTTGCGGCACTGCTGATGGCCGGCCTGGACGGGATCCGCAACAAGATCGACCCGGGCGAGGCCATGGACAAGAACCTCTACGACCTGCCCGCCGAGGAACTGGCCGACATCCCCACCGTCTGCGGTTCACTGCGCGAAGCGCTGGACTGTCTGGCTGCCGATCACGACTTCCTGCTGCAGGGCGATGTGTTCACCAAAAGCCAGATCGAGGGCTATATCGCGCTCAAGATGGAAGAGGTGCAAACCTACGAACACACGCCGCACCCGGTTGAATACGGCATGTACTACAGCTGCTGATCTGTCCTTGCGGACAAACAGCTATGAAAGGGCGCCCTCGCGGCGCCCTTTTTCATTGCTGGACGCCCCGCTTGGAGACCCCCCGGAGATCGGGGACTGCGCACGCGCTCTATTTCACGATTGCCTCAACGCGCGGCACCGGGCAAGCTGGTGGCCTTGATCCACACTGCATCTATGAGCGCCATGAAATCCTTTGCCCTTGCCCTCCTCCTCGCCGCCCTTGCCCCGCTGCCGCTGACCGCCGCCCCCTGCGGCAATACCGGCGCCGGGTTTGCCGCCTGGAAACGTGATTTCGCCACCGAGGCGCGGCGCGCCGGAGTCAGAGAGCGCGGGCTGCAAGCCCTGTCACAGGCGCAATACGCCACCCGGACCATCGCCGCCGACCGCAACCAGAAAAGCTTTCGCTACAGCCTTGAGAAATTCATGCAGCTGCGCGGCGCCGACACGATCGTGGCGCAGGGCCGCAAGCGCAAGGCGCGCAATCCCGAGTTCTATGCCGCGCTGGAGCGGATCTATGGCGTGCCCGCCGGGATCCTGATCGCGCTACACGGGATGGAAACCGCCTTTGGCCATTTCATGGGCGACAGCCCGGTGGTCTCGGCGATCACGACGCTGGCCTATGATTGCCGCCGTGCCGATTTTTTCACGCCCCATGCCATCGCCGCCTTGAAACTGGTGGACCAAGGGACTCTCACGGAGGCCACGCAAGGCGCCAGACATGGCGAACTGGGTCATACCCAGTTTCTCCCCGGCAATGCGCTGGCCTTTGGGGTCGATGCCACCGGGGACGGGCGCGTCGATTTCTACGACATGACAGACGCGCTGGCCTCCACCGCCAATTTCCTGCGCCAGAAAGGCTGGAAGCCGGGGCGCGGCTATCAACCGGGCGAGCCCAATTTCGAGGTGATCCGGCAATGGAACGCCGCCAGCGTCTACCAGCAGGCGATCGCGATCATGGCGGCCCGCATCGACGGTTGAGCGCCCGGCCCCGACCCCAGAGTCGCCCGGGTGGCGCCGCATTTCCGCCCCAATTCCGAATATATCCCCGCAACGGACTGAATTCACGTGCATTTTCCACCATCCAGATCGGATCTCTGCCTTGGTATCTATCCGTTTTTGACACAATTTCTCCCTGATCCGACGCTAAATTTGGAGAACCACGCGACGGACAACGGAGGTTCCACGCAGTGACACACGAAAACTGGTATCACGGCGGACTGGTCTATCTGGGAGCGACCGAGGGCGCGATCGAACGGTTCTGCCGGATCGTTGCCACCACGTTGCAGGACTATGGCCATCTGGTCGACCGTCAAAGTGTGCTGAACATCGAACAGGCTCGCATTGTCACCAGCCAGTACATCGTAAAACTGTCCGTCGAAACCGCCCCTTATGCCGGCCGCATCGTCGCCTCCGAGCGTATGGGCAAACACCCCTCCAAACCCATGCACCGGCTGGAATTCTCTCTCATGCCCGTGGCGCCGGGCGAAGAGGACCGCGATATCACCGAGCTTTTGATGGTGGTCATGCTGTACCGGATGGTCGATGCCTATCCTGTCCAACAGATCGAATGGATGGCCCCTGAAACCATCCTGAGCGTCGAACAATTCCTCGGGGCCTTTGCCAACGTCACGCCGCGTCGTGTGCACAGCCGCGCACATTTCCAAGGCCCCAAATCCAACCGCTTTGCCCCGGTCGACGAGATGGAAGCAGACCTGTCGCAACAGGCCGAAATCATCGAGTCCGATATCGTGTTTGACAACCAAATCGGGATTTCCCTGATCGGCGAAGAAGAATCGCTGGCGCTCGCCTTTCGCGACGATATGGCCGACATGATCACCCCGGTCACGCCCGAGCAGAAGGCCGAGACCGACATCCGCCGCCTGACCACTTGGGGCATGACCGGAATGCTGGTGTTTCTCTCCGGGCCGGTGGCGCTCTCAATGGCGGCGATCAATCTGGTCAAGGGCGAGGATTTCCGCCTCAACACCCATGTGCTGGCGCTCACCGCCTTTGTCGCCTCGACCAGCGGATCGGGCCTGTTGGCCAACGCGATGTCCTATCTGCCGCTCTGAACCGGTCGACTAAGCGGGGGAACTGGGCCGTCTGGTCCCGCCCCGCAGTGATCCCTCAGCTCTCAACGCGGTCCAGCCCCTCGACTCCCGTCGGCGCATCGGCCCGCGCCAGAACAAAGGTATGGATTGAAAACACCACCGCGCGCGTGCGCGGCAGCCGCAGCACAGATTGCCGTTCGCTGCGCAGGAAATCGGTGCTCCCTTTGCCGCCTTCCGGGCGCCGCTCGGTCGCGCTGCGCGGCTGGTGCAGATCGGGATCGCCGTACCATAGCGCATTGAACCGCCACAACGGCCGGTCCGGCTGCACCCCGTCGAACAGCCGTTGCACCCGCGCCGCAATATTGGCGTCATACTCGGCCACCGGGACATGGATCGCCGTCAACGGGCGCATCACCTTTTCCGCCAGCATCCAGCTTGCCGGAAAACACAGCGCGGCGGCGGTCAGCACATGTTCGTCGTCGCCCTCGCGCTTTTGCAACAGGCACAGATCCTCTTGCACCAACCGCCCCAAGGCGCCCATCGGATCATCTCGCCGGATCGGCACCGTGACCCCGTCGGGTCGCGTCACCTCGCCCGTTGCACCGGGATAAGCCAGCCCCAGCACCAGATCCAACAACTCTTCGGCGGCCTCGCGCGCGGACTCGTCCATGGCCAGAACCGCCCGCCGCCGCCCGGCCAGCAACTGGTCGCGATAGCCCATCTGCTCGGCAAAGGCCTCGTCGCGAATCAGCCAGTCCTTCACCGCCAAGGGCTGAATGCCCGGCAACCGGCGGTGCGCGGCGATGTCATAGGGAATGCGGGTCTGCAGGATCTTGCTCATTCGCCCAGATTAGCATCCTGCCCGACCTCTGTCGGCCCCAAACCGATCTGACCATACGTCGCAGGCAAGGACTTTGTGCGAAATCCGGGTTTTGGTCGCAAATGAGGGCGCGCCACCTCAGGGTGCGACCGACACCTGCGCCAGAACGCCCCGGTGATCCGAGCCCAGCCGCTCCAGAACCTGGATCGTGCCCGGCTGTGCGCCGCTGGCCAGAACATGATCAATCCCCACCCCGAAGCCGCCATAGGGCAAGGCGAAACTGACCGCTTCGCGGCCCACGCGCCGGGTTCCGCTGGCACGCGCCACCCGGGTCACCGCATGCGACCAGGCGACAGAATTGAAATCGCCGCCAATCACCTTTGGACCACTCAGGGCGCTCAGCACCGGCTCCAGCCCGTCGAGCTGCGCCGCCTGCCCATAGGGCCAGGGCCAGCGCAGATGCAGCGCCACCACCCAGACCGGGCCAGCCGGAGTCTCGACCTGCAGCGCGCTCAGACCATAGGCACAAAGCGCGCTGCCCGGCACGGCGGGCCAGCGCGACAGCACGGCGGGTCCGCCCACCGCGCGGTAATCGCAATACTGCTGATAGGGGTATTCCTGCCGCAGCGCCTCCAGCACCGGGCGATTCTGCTCGCTGACCTCCTGCAAGGTCACGATATCGGGGGACCGGGCAAGAATATCGGCCACCAGCGGCTTTGGGTCGGGCCGGTTGAACAACAGGTTCTTTTGATAGATCGTCAGCACGGCGGGTGCTGGCGCCGACCCCGGCACCAAAGCCCAGAACCGGGGCACCAGCGCCAGCACGACCACAGCCAGCCCAAGCAGCACCCTACGCCGCGGGCGGCGCAACAGCAGCAGCATCAGCCCCGCCAGCCCCGCCAGCGGCACCCGGAACACCGCCAGACTATCGCCCGCCGGATGCAACACCCCGCCATAGCCCAGCACGACCCCGGCCAACGCGGCCAGCGCCACGCCCCAGCCGATCTTGCGCAATCCCGTTGTCACCTGCTCGCGGTCCTCTTGTCACTTTCCCGTTGCCGGGGCTTGCCAATCCCCGCCCGGATGCCCAGCCTTAGACCCGTACGGCAAGAAAGGACAACCCATGCCCAGCGAACGCGTCACCTTCCCCGGCCATGACGGAACCGAACTTGCCGCGCGGCTTGATCTGCCGGATGGGCCGCATCTGGCCACAGCGCTGTTTGCCCACTGTTTTACCTGCTCCAAAGATATCCCCGCAGCCCGCCGAATCGCGGCGCGGCTGGCGGCGATGGGCATCGCGGTGCTGCGCTTTGATTTCACCGGGCTGGGCCATTCCGAGGGAGAGTTCGCCAATACCAACTACAGCTCCAACGTCGCGGACCTGCTGAAAGCGGCCGAGTATCTCAAGGCGCGCGGCATGGCGCCCACGCTGCTGATCGGCCATTCTCTGGGCGGCGCGGCGGTGATCAGCGCCGCCAACCAGATCCACAGCGTGCGCGCCGTGGTCACGCTGGGGGCCCCCCACGACCCTGCGCATATCACCGAAAATTTCGCCCATGCCCTGCCCGAAATCGAAGAGAAAGGAGTCGCATCGGTCGATCTGGGCGGGCGCGCCTTCTGTATCTCGCGCGCCTTTGTCGAAGACGTGCAGGGGGCCAAACTGGACAAGGCCCTGCACGAGATGAAAGCGGCGCTGCTGATCATGCACGCGCCGCGCGACGAAGTGGTCGGCATCGACAATGCCACCAAGATTTTCCTCGCCAAGAAGCACCCCAAAAGCTTTGTCACGCTCGACACCGCCGACCATCTGATCAACCGCGGCGAGGATGCCGAATATGCCGCCGAGGTGATCGCCGCATGGGCGCGCCGCTATATCGACCTGCCGGAACCGGCCCCCCGCCCCGACACCCCCGAGGGCGTGGTGCGGGTGAGTGAGGCCGATCCCGACGGCTTTCTTCAGGACGTGCAGTCCGGGCCGCTCCACCTCCTGGCCGATGAGCCGCTTGCGGTTGGTGGCACCGAGCGCGGGCTATCCCCCTATGGGCTGCTGGCCGCCGGGCTGGGGGCCTGCACCTCGATGACCATCCGCATGTATGCCCGGCGCAAGGGCTGGCCGCTCACCGGTGTCAGCGTCGACATCAGCCATGACAAGCAACATGCCGCCGATGCCGGCGACGGCGCGCCCGGCAAGATCGACCGCTTCACCCGGGAGATCCGGCTTTGCGGCGATCTGGACGCCGAGCAGCGCGCAAGACTGCTGCAGATCGCCGACAAATGCCCGGTGCACCGCACGCTCAGCCACGGCGCGCAGGTGGACAGCAAGCTGGTCGAACCCGAGGGGTGAGGTTTCCCCACCGTCCCGCCGCCACTTGACGCAAATCAAAGCGCACCGGGACCGATGGTGAGAGCCTGAACCCGGAGCCGCATTCTGCGGAGGGAGAAGGACATGAACATTTTTCGTCAAATTTCCGCCAGCACCGATCTGATGCTCGGCATGGCCGACCGGCTTGGCGTCGATCTGGACGCAGAGATCACGCAAGATCCGCGCCGGGGGGCGAATCAGGTTCGCTCGATGGCCTTGCGATGCTCAGCCTGCACCCATCAACAGGGGTGCGCCGCTTTGCAGTTGCAATGCGCGCATCTTGACGCGGCACCAGACTATTGCCGGAACAGGGTTTTTCTGGACCACGCCGCCCACGCCTGAACGAGCCACGCGTGAACGACCATGCCCGACTTGGCCCCACGCTTGGCCGCTTTCTCGGGGACAAGGGTGACGTACACTATCGTCACCCTGTCGAGAGTGGCTGATAGAGGCCGGTCATGCGATAGGATTTGCGCGGGCCGCGCACCTGCCAGGTGACGCGGAACTTGGGCCAATCGCCAAACTCATAGCGTACCTCGTATTGGTCGGGGGCGCACCAATGCGCGCTGTCTCCGCCCTGCGGCGGAACGGCGTGAAAGAACCGCCCATCCTCGAACCAGACGGTCATATCCGCCCCCCAGCGATAGCGCCGCTCGGCCTGCATCGGCGCGTGACCGTCCAGCGTCAGTTGCCCAACCTCGGCATAAAGCGCGCCCTCCCCCTGCGGTGACCAGCAGGCTTGGCCAATGAAATGAGCGGTCTGCCCGCCCGCCTCTTCTATGCGCCGGTCCAGCGACCATGTGCCCAGAAAATCGTGCAAGTGGCGCGGTGCGATCGTCATCTTCCCTCTCCCACGCACCGCCCCAGATCCGCCAGTACCCCCCTGACGTTTGCCTGACCGGCGCGCTCCTGCCTTGTCGTTGCGGGCGTGGCGGTCTATGACGCGCGCTGATCCCCGTTTAATCATATACCCGCCTAATCATATAAAGGTGTTGCTGCCAATGATCCCCCGCTATTCCCGCCCCGAGATGGTCGCCATTTGGTCGCCCGAGACCAAGTTCAAGATCTGGTACGAGATCGAGGCCCACGCCTGCGACGCTCAGGCCGAATTGGGGGTGATCCCGAAGGAAAACGCCGAGGCCGTATGGAAGGCCAAGGACGCGGAATTCGATGTCGCCCGCATCGACGAGATCGAAGCAGTCACCAAGCATGACGTGATCGCCTTTCTCACCCATCTGGCCGAACATGTGGGCAGCGACGAGGCCCGTTTCGTGCATCAGGGCATGACCTCGTCCGACGTGCTCGATACCACGCTGAACGTGCAACTGGTGCGTGCCACCGACATCCTGCTGGCCGATATGGACCGGGTTCTGGCGGCGCTCAAGACCCGCGCCATGGAGCACAAAAACACCGTGCGCGTCGGTCGTTCGCACGGGATCCACGCCGAGCCCACCACCATGGGGCTGACCTTTGCCCGCTTCTATGCCGAGATGGACCGCAACAAAAACCGGCTGGAAAAGGCCCGGTGGGAAGTGGCCACAGGCGCGATTTCCGGCGCGGTGGGCACATTCGCCAACATCGACCCGGCGGTTGAAGAGCACGTTTGCGAAAAACTTGGCCTGCGCCCAGAGCCGATTTCGACTCAGGTGATCCCGCGCGACCGCCATGCGATGTTCTTTGCCACCCTCGGCGTCATCGCCTCGTCGGTCGAAAACGTCGCCATCGAAATCCGCCACATGCAGCGCACCGAGGTGCTGGAAGGCGCGGAATTCTTCTCGATGGGGCAAAAGGGCTCCTCGGCGATGCCGCACAAGAAGAACCCGGTGCTGACCGAGAATCTCACCGGGCTTGCGCGTCTCGTGCGCATGACCGTGATCCCCGCGATGGAGAACGTGGCGCTTTGGCACGAGCGCGACATTTCGCACAGCTCGGTCGAGCGTGGCATCGCCCCGGATGCGACGATCACGCTGGACTTCGCGCTCAACCGTCTGGCCGGTGTGGTCGAGAAGATGCTGATCTTTCCGGACAACATGTTGGACAACATGAACAAATATCCGGGTCTGGTGATGAGCCAACGGGTGCTTCTGGCGCTGACGCAGGCCGGCGTGTCGCGCGAGGAGGCCTATGCGATGGTGCAGCGCAACGCGCTCAAGGTCTGGGAAGACCGGGTTGATTTCCGCGAACAGCTGCTGGCCGACAAAGACGTCGTGGCCGCCCTTGGGGTCGATGCGATCAACGCGAAGTTCGACATGGACTATCACACCAAACATGTCGACACGATCTTCAAACGGGTGTTCGGCGCGTAAACCTGCCGCGCCCGCGTTCAACAATCAAACCGCGCCCCGGTCCGTCCGGCGGCGCGGTTTTTCTTTGACCACGGGCCGCGCCGGGTTACCTTAAGTCATGTTTGACCCATTCGGGAGATTTGACATGACGATCAAGACCTTTTTCATCGCTGCATCCCTGATCGCGCTGCCCGCGCTGTCCTATGCCATGTGCTCTGATCGCGAGCATCAGGCGCAGTCCTGCGCGCCGGGCACGGTCTGGGACTCTGCGCAACAAATCTGCGTCGCGCAGATCAACAGCTGATCCCGCACGACCGGGGGTCTCTTCCCGGGCGGCCGGCTGCGGCGGCCCGTTGGCCTTGCCTGCATTTCGTTCTGTCGCATTTCTCTTTGCGTACATTTTTACCGGCTTTTCGTACATTTCCTCATTGGAGTTTTCACCCATGCGCCGCGCCCCCGTTCTCGGCCTCTCTCTCGGCCTCGCCCTGACCCTCACCCTGCCCGGCCTCGCCTTGGCCGCTGGCATGGGCGGCAGCGACAGCACCCCGCCCAAACCGACCGAGACCACCGGGACATGCGAGGGTGTGCAGGTCTGGGACCCCGAGACAGAAACCTGTGTCGACCCCAAGGAGGGCGCGCTGGATGCCGACACGCTGTATCGCGCGGTGCGCGAACTGGCCTATGCTGGCCGCTACACCGATGCGCAGGGCGTTCTGCGCGCGATGCCCGATCAAGGCGCCGACCGGGTGCTGACCTATTGGGGCTTCACCCATCGCAAGATGGGCCACCGGGTGCTGGCGCGCAGCTTTTACGAGCGCGCGCTCGCCGCCAATCCCGACAACCTGCTGGCGCGCTCCTATATGGGACAAGGGTTCGTCGCCGATGGCGACACCGACGCCGCCATCGCCCAATGGCGCGAGATCAAGGCCCGTGGCGGGGCCGGAAGCTGGGCCGAGGCATCGCTGCGCGAGGCGATCCGCAGCGGTCTGACCTACAACTACTGAGCGATTGCTATTGAGCGATAGGGGCGGTCCGGATGGACAGCCCCATCGTTCCCCCCTATCACCGCAGGCATGAGCGATCTTTTCCCCATCCCGGCGGCCTGCGCCCAATCCTTTCCCGCCACAGCGGACCACCCCGCGTGAACGCGGTCGAGGTGCTGGCCCAACGGAACCGGGCGATCGTGATGATGATGCTCGCGATCCTGTGCTTTTCGCTGATGGATGCCAGCGTCAAGGCGCTGGCACCGCGTGTAGGGGTATTGCCGGCGCTTTGGGTGCGCTACGCCGGACAGATGTTGCTGGTGCTGGTGCTGATCGCCCCGCGCCTGCGCAGCGTTGCCCGCACCCGCTACCCGGTGCAGCAAATCCTGCGCTCGGTGCTGTTGATGGGGGCCACCGGGTTCTTTTTCACCGGGCTCAGCCTGATCCCGCTCAGCGATGCGGCGGCCTTGATGTCGGTCAATCCGGTTCTGATCACGTTGGGGGCGGCGCTGTTTCTGGGCGAGGCGCTGGGTCCGCGCCGCATCGCCGGGATCGTGGCGGCGATGTGTGGCGCGCTGATCGTGATCCGGCCCGGCAGCGATGTCTTCGCCCCCGCCGCGCTGCTGCCGCTGGGAGCGGCGGTCTGTTATTCCGGCTATGCGCTGCTGACCCGGCGTCTGGGCCCGAAAGAAGACCCTTGGACCTCACTGTTTTATACCGGGCTGGTGGGCACGGTGCTGCTCAGCCTGATTGTGCCGAGCCAATGGCAGACCCCCGACGGGCCGGCGCTGTTGCTGTTTCTGTCCGTGGCGGGGTTTGGCACCCTCGGCCAGATGTTCCTGATCCGCGCCTTCTCCAATGGCGAAGCGGCGATGCTTGCCCCCTATTCCTATGTCGGGCTGATCTTTGCCGCCCTCTGGGGGATGCTGTTCTTTGCCGAACTGCCCGATCTCTGGACCATCTGCGGTGCGCTTGTGATCGCCTTGGCGGGGCTTTATGTCTGGCATCGCGAAACTTTCCACCCCTAACGAACCCCCGGACGCCCGCCCATGCCCGCAGATCCCTCCACCCTGTCTTTTGCCGACCGCGCGGGCTATTTCGCCAGCAACCTCGTGCTGCGCGGGCTGATCGGGGTGTTCCGGGCGATTCCCTATCGCTGGCGGGTGCCGGCGATGGGATGGCTGGTCAGCCGGCTGGCACCGCTGGTCGGATTCTCCCGCCGCATCCGCGACAACCTGAAACTGGTCCTGCCCGACCTGCCCGAGGCCGAGGTGCGCCGGTTGTGCCGGGCGGTGCCGAACAATGCCGGGCGCACGCTGATGGAGATGTATTCCGGCGCGCCCTTTATCGAACGCGCGCACCGGGCCCCGATCCACGGCCCCGGCCTTGCCGCGCTGGAGGCTGCCCGCGCCGAGGGGCGCGCGGTGGTCTTGATCACCGGGCATTTCGGCAATTACGATGCCGCCCGCGCCAATCTGATCGCACGCGGGTACGAGATGGGCGCGCTGTATCGCCGGATGGCGAACCCCTATTTCAACGCGCATTATGTGCGCACTATCTCGAACATTGGCACCCCGATGTTCGAACAGGGCCGACGCGGCATGGCACAGATGGTGCGGCACCTGAAACAGCGCGGAATCATCGCCATCGTCGGCGACCTGCACGCCCATGGCGGACAGAATCTGGACTTTTTCGGCCAACCTGCGGTCACCTCGATCGTGCCGGCGGAACTGGCTCTGAAATACGCCGCCGCGTTGATCCCGGTTTACGCGGTGCGCCAGCCCAACGGGCTGGATTTCGAGATCGTGATGCAGGATGAGATCGCCCATGGCGACCCGGTGCAGATGACGTTGCAGGTCAATGCCGGGCTCGAGGCGCTGGTGCGGGAGCATATGGATCAGTGGTTCTGGATCCACCGTCGCTGGAAGCCCTACGGCCCCCAAACCCCCGACGTCTCCTGAGTTCTCAGCGCACCTTGGCGGCGGCCAGAATCGGGCCGAAACCGACCCTCTGCACCACGATCGCATCGCGATGCCCCGCATCGACCGGCACATTCGCGCTCAAGTCCAGCGGGCCCTGCCCGTCCCATTCTCCAAGCAGCGTCCAGCCTTCGACCACATTGGCGTAATCGAGCGTCCGGCCGGCATTTTCGCCGCGGGTGATCTCGACCCGGCGCAGCGGCGCATAGCGCACCATCAACACCTCCAGCGGCCCCGCCACCGATGCCGCGGCGGGGCGCACCCCGACATGCAGCTGCCCCTCTTCACGATGGGCCGTCAGCAGCACCTGCGGCGCCAGCTTCATATGCTGCATGATCAACTCGGCCAGTTGCATCGCATGGGCCCCGACCACGTCCTCCTGCCCCATCACGATCATCTGCGGGGTATAGATCATGTCGCGCCCGGCGGCGCGGGCATAGCCCTTTTGCCGCAGCGTATTGGCCGGATCGGCAAAGGAATCCTGCCAGCCGATGTAATCCCAGTATTCGACATGCTGCGCCAGCGGCAGCACATCCTCGCGCTCGGCAAGTTCGCGCAACAGCGCATCCGCGGGCGGGCAAGCGGAACAGCCCTGCGAGGTAAACATCTCGACCACCATCGGGCCACGGTCCTGCGCCACGGCAGGGGCGGCCAGCCCGGTCCAGAGCATCATCACGAGTGCGGTGCCGATCGCTGTTGGTCGTTTCATCGCCTGTGGGTTTCCTTTATTCGTTCCCTTGGGTTTACCCCCTGCCCCGCTCAACCGCCAATCAATGTTTCTTGAAAGACGGCGGCGTCGGCGCATCTGTTACGAATAATCTGTGTGCAATGGTATACTAAAACGCCGCAGCACCCATGATCGCTATTGAACGCAGCGCCGTGCTGATGCAAAACGCGCCCAGCTATTTCCTGTGATCCACGACTCTCTGAGGAGGCCAGATATGCCCATCACCGTCGGACAGGACACAGCCAAGACACGCAAGACAATCAGCGTGAATGGCCAGTCCGTTTCCTACTACTCCATCCCCGCCGCGACCGAAGCCGGTCTGGGTGATTTCTCGAAACTGCCTGCGGCGCTGAAGGTCGTGCTGGAAAACATGTTGCGGTTCGAAGACGGCAAGACCGTCTCGGTTGACGACATCAAGGCCTTTGCCGACTGGGCGACCAAGGGCGGCAAGAACCCGCGCGAGATCGCCTATCGTCCGGCCCGCGTGCTGATGCAGGATTTCACCGGCGTTCCCGCCGTGGTCGATCTGGCCGCGATGCGCGACGGCATCAAGGCCCTGGGCGGCGATGCGCAAAAGATCAACCCGCTGAACCCGGTCGATCTGGTGATTGACCACTCGGTCATGATCGACGAATTCGGCAACCCGCGCGCCTTCCAGATGAACGTGGACCGCGAATACGAGCGCAACATGGAACGCTACCAGTTCCTGAAATGGGGCCAGGGCGCATTTAACAACTTCCGCGTTGTGCCGCCGGGCACCGGCATCTGCCACCAGGTGAACCTGGAATATCTGGCCCAGACCGTCTGGACCGATACCGACCAGAATGGCGACGAAGTGGCCTATCCCGACACGCTGGTGGGCACCGACAGCCACACCACCATGGTAAACGGCATGGCCGTTCTGGGCTGGGGCGTGGGCGGTATCGAAGCCGAAGCGGCGATGCTGGGCCAGCCGATCTCGATGCTGATCCCCGAGGTCGTCGGCTTCAAGCTGACCGGTGCCATGCTCGAGGGCACCACCGGCACCGATCTGGTGCTGAAAGTGGTCGAAATGCTGCGCGCCAAGGGCGTTGTCGGCAAGTTCGTGGAATTCTATGGCCCCGGTCTGGATCACCTGCCGCTGGCCGATCGCGCGACCATCGCCAACATGGCCCCGGAATACGGCGCCACCTGTGGCTTCTTCCCGGTCGACGCCGAAACCCTGCGGTACATGCGCCAAACCGGGCGGGACGAGAACCGCGTCGCCTTGGTCGAAGCCTATGCCAAGGAAAACGGGCTGTGGCGCACGGCCGATTATGACCCGGTCTATACCGACACGCTGGAGCTGGACATGGGCACCATCGTGCCTGCGATCTCTGGCCCCAAACGTCCGCAAGACTATACTCCGCTGACCAAATCGGCGAATGCCTTCTACAAGGTGGTCTGCGACTATCGCGGCGTTGATTGCTCTGATGCGGCCAGCGACATGACCTCTGAGGGGGATCACAACACCTCTCAGAACGACGTGCGCAAGTCGATCGAAGTCGAGGGTGAAGAGTACAAGCTGCGCGACGGCTCGGTGGTGATTGCCTCGATCACCTCCTGCACCAACACCTCGAACCCCTATGTGATGATCGGGGCCGGTCTGGTGGCGCGCAAGGCGCGTGCGCTGGGTCTGACCCGCAAGCCTTGGGTCAAAACCTCGCTCGCACCGGGCTCGCAAGTGGTGTCGGCCTATCTTGAAGCCGCCAATCTGCAAGAGGATCTGGACGCCATCGGCTTCAACCTCGTGGGCTATGGCTGCACCACCTGCATCGGCAACTCTGGCCCGATCCAGAAAGAGCTGTCCGAGGCCATCGCCAAGGGCGATCTGGTTGCCACCTCGGTGCTGTCGGGCAACCGCAACTTCGAAGGGCGGATTTCGCCCGACGTGCGCGCCAACTATCTGGCCAGCCCGCCGCTGGTGGTGGCCTATGCCATCGCGGGCGATATGAATATCGACCTCACCACCGAACCGCTGGGTCAGGACAAGGACGGCAAGGATGTCTATCTGAAAGACATCTGGCCGACCAACAAGGAAATCTCGGATCTGGTGCACGAAACCGTGACCCGCGAAGCCTTCCTGTCGAAATATGCGGACGTGTTCAAAGGCGACGAGAAATGGCAAGCGGTCGAAACGACCGACAGCGAAACCTATGACTGGCCGCCAACCTCGACCTATGTTCAGAACCCGCCCTATTTCCAAGGGATGAGCACCGAACCGGGCAAGATCACCAATATCGACGGCGCCAAACCGCTGTTGATCCTTGGTGACATGGTCACCACCGACCACATCTCGCCCGCCGGCTCGTTTGCCACCACCTCGCCCGCCGGCAAGTATCTGCTGGAGCGTCAGGTGGAACCGCGCGAATTCAACTCCTATGGCTCGCGCCGGGGCAACCACGAGATCATGATGCGCGGCACCTTTGCCAATATCCGTATCAAGAACGAGATGCTGGACGACGTCGAGGGCGGCTATACCAAAGGCCCCGATGGCGAACAGACCTCGATCTTTGACGCGGCGATGGCCTATCAGGCGGCAGGCACCCCGCTGGTGGTGTTCGGCGGCGAACAGTATGGCGCGGGCTCTTCGCGCGACTGGGCGGCCAAAGGCACCGCACTGCTGGGCGTCAAGGCCGTGATCGCCGAAAGCTTTGAGCGTATCCACCGCTCCAACCTGGTGGGCATGGGCGTGATCCCGTTCGAGTTCACCGGCGGCGACACCCGCAAGTCGCTGAAGCTGACCGGCGATGAAACGGTGGCGATTTCGGGGCTGGACACCATCCAGCCGCTGCAAGACGTGCCCTGCACCATCACCTATGGCGACGGCAGCACGAAAACGATCCAGATCAAGTGCCGGATCGATACCGCGATCGAGATCGAATACGTCGAACACGGCGGCGTGCTGCACTATGTGCTGCGCAACCTGGCCAAGTCGTAAGACCGACCAGAGCCGGAAACAGGAAAGCCCCGCCTTGTGCGGGGCTTTTTCTTTGGTGACTGGAAATTGCGAACCTGAGACGTGAGAAGGAGCGCTCCCGACCTTGGGTTCGGTGCCTCTACCTTTGAGCGAAGTGAAACAGTGTCGTTCTGTCAAATGACCATTCGGATCATCACATCGACAAGGCGCCCTCCCGGGGGAGGGTCTTTCGAGCATTGCCTTGCAATGCCCTTCCGACAGGCGATTGCAGGCAATCGCGGATTGGCGGGCGCGGCCCGGCCTGTGGCCGGGCAAATCTGCGCAAATAATGTTCTGTCAGGTGGTGTAAGGCTCTACTCCGCCTTCGCCGCCGCTTCCAAAGCAGGGCGCAGGCGGGTCTCTATCACGCGCTGGGTCACCGGTCCGGCAAAGCGCATCAGGATCGTGCCCTCGCCGTCGATCACATAGGTTTCGGGCACGCCGTAGACGCCCCAGTTCAGCGCCATGCGCCCCTGTGCATCGCTGCCGATGGCGGCATAGGGATCGCCCAGATCCGACAGGAACTTCTTGCCGTTTTCCGACTTGTCCTTGTAGTTCACCCCGAGGATCGAGATCCCCTCCGCAGCCAGCGCCGTCAAATTCGGGTGTTCCACCCGGCAGGGCGCGCACCAGCTGGCCCAGAAGTTCACCAGCTTGATCTTGCCATCGCGCAGGTCGGCGTCGTCAAACCCCTCGCGCCCCGGAAAACCGGTCAGTTGCACCGCAGGTGCCTGTTGCCCGATAAGCGCCGAGGGCAGCGCCTCGGGGTCTTCGCGGAACATGCCCACAGCGGCCAGCGCCACGAACCCGGCAAAGATCACCGGCGGAATAATCATCAGGGGAGAGATCTTAGCCATTGCGGCGCATCCTTGCCTCGAGCTGTTCCATTTCGGCGCGCATCCGACGGCCACGCCACAGGCTGAGCGCCACCAGAAGCGCCAACAGCAGGATCGACGCGGCATAGGCCGTGAGCACCGTATCGGTGTATTTTCCCAGATCCGGCATCATGCCCCTGCCCTCTCTCTTGCCAATAGCGCCCGGATTCGGCGCGCACGAATTTCCGTCCCGGTGCGGTAGAACACCAGCGCAATGAACAACAGCACGAAGCCGGCGATACAGACCAGCAGCGGCAGATAGAACACGTCGTCCACGTTTTCCTTGGCGTCCATGCTGAGCGAGGCGCCCTGATGCAGCCCCTGATTCCAGAAGTTCACCGCATAGCGGCTCAACACAGCGAACACCGATCCGACCAGACACAGCACAGAGGTCAGATCGGCAGCGGTGTCGGGGTCGTCAATCGCGGCCCAAAGCGCCATGTAACCCAGATAGAACAGGAACAGGATCAGGAACGAGGTCAGCCGTGGATCCCAGGCCCACCAGGTACCCCACATCGGCTGGCCCCAGATCGCGCCGGTGACCAGCGCGATCAGCGTCATCACCGCGCCCACCGGCCCGGCGGCCCGGGCGGCCAGCGCGCTGACATGATGGCGGCGCACCAGCCAGATCAGCGAGGCGACCAGCATCATCATCCAGGCGTTGATCGCCATCAGCGCCGAGGGCACATGCAG
>JASJGL010000036.1:0-87431 GCA_033791545.1 Pseudodonghicola sp.
GTGGAAAGCAAACGCAAGCGGATCAAGGTCTGCGACCCGCACGCGCTGGTTCTTCTAAGCCAAGGCTAAGGCTTGCCACCTCAGGTCGCGTTCCGGGTTGCCTCGATCGCCTGACGTAGCTCGGAAGTAAAGGCATCCTGATCAAGGTGATATTCGACGCAGGCGTCCGTGATCGTATGAAACGGCGCGATCAGGCACCCGACGCACAACATTCGGTGCCGCAGGAACACATGCACCGTCTGCGGCCAAACGGCCATCAGGTCTGACAAGGGCAGATCGGGGTCATCGAAGCATGGTCCGCGCATGGCATATCCTTTCATGAATATGATCATCCATACCTTTCCGTCCCAAACGTTGTCCTAGCGCAAACTTTGGCATTCTGGAGCGCGTTAAGCGTGGCCGACCTGAATGACATGGAGGCCAGACATGGCTGAATTCCTGACCAAGTCACGGGCGCGCAACGTTTTCTACGGGGGGTCGATCTTCTTCGTGGTCGTCTTCATTGCGTTGACCGTGCAAAGCCACCGCTACGTGGTGACGACATCAACCGCCGGTATGCCGCTGTCCGAAGAGGTGGTGCTGGGCAAGCGCGTGTGGGAGCGGCATTCCTGCATCAACTGCCACACGCTGCACGGCGAAGGCGCCTATTTCGCGCCCGAACTCGGCAACGTCATGACCCGTTGGGGCGTGCAGGACGACCCCGAAGGCGCCTACGAGATCCTTGACGGCTGGATGAGCTCGCAGCCCTCGGGCATCGAGGGCCGCCGCCAGATGCCTCATTTCGAAATCACCGAAGAAGAGATGCGCGGGTTGGCCGAATTCCTGCGCTGGGCCGATCAGACCGACACACAGGGCTGGCCGCCCAACGATGCCGGCTAAGAAAGGACACGACACATGAAATACCAATCACAAAAGGTGGCGCTGGCCTATTTCGTCTGCGCGATGGGCCTGTTCGGCATCCAGGTGCTGGGCGGTCTGCTCGCGGGCTGGATCTATGTCTCGCCCAACTTCCTGTCAGAGCTTCTGCCGTTCAACATCATCCGCATGATCCACACCAACGCGCTGATCGTCTGGCTCTTGCTGGGCTTCTTCGGGGCTGCCTATTTTCTGGTTCCAGAGGAATCAGAGCGCGAGCTCTACTCGGTCAAGCTGGCCTATCTGCAACTCATCCTCCTTGTCGTTGGCACGTTGGGGGCGGTCGGATCGTATCTTGTCGGCATCCACGGCGGGCGCGAGTTCCTTGAACAGCCACTTTGGGTCAAGTTCGGCATTCTCGTCGCCGCGCTGATCTTCCTGTTCAACATCTCGATGACCGTGCTGGCGGGCAAGAAGACGGCGATCACCAACGTCCTGCTGATGGGGCTGTGGCTGCTGTCGCTGCTCTGGGTCTTTGCCTTCATCAACCCCGAGAACCTGTCTCTGGACAAAATGTACTGGTGGTTCGTTGTCCACCTCTGGGTCGAAGCGACCTGGGAACTGGTGATGGCCGCGATCCTTGCCTTCCTGCTGCTGAAACTGACCGGCGTGGACCGCGAGGTGGTCGAGAAATGGCTGTACGTCATCGTCGCCACGGCGCTGTTCTCCGGTATCCTCGGCACCGGGCACCACTTCTACTGGATCGGTCTGCCGGGGTATTGGCAGTGGTTGGGGTCGATCTTCGGAACCTTCGAGGTGGTCCCGTTCTTCCTGATGATGTCCTTCGCCTTTGTCATGGTCTGGAAGGGCCGCAAGAACCACCCCAACAAGGCGGCGCTGCTGTGGTCGCTGGGCTCATCGACGGTAGCCTTCTTCGGCGCAGGCGTCTGGGGTTTCCTGCACACGCTGCACGGCGTCAACTTCTACAGTCACGGCACGCAGATCACCGCGGCCCACGGGCACCTGTCCTTTTACGGGGCCTATGTGGCGCTGAACCTTGCAGTCTTCACCTACGCGATGCCGATGCTGCGCGGGCGCGCGCCTTATAATCAGGTGCTCAACATGGCCTCTTTCTGGCTGATGACCGGCGGCATGGCCTTCATGACCTTCGTGCTGACCTTTGCCGGCACCATCCAGACGCACATGCAGCGCGTGGTGGGCGACTACTACATGGACGTGCAAGACGCGCTGTCGCTGTTCTACTTGATGCGTTTTGGCGCGGGTATTGCGGTCGTGACCGGTGCGCTGCTCTTCATCTACTCGCAGCTGGTGGTGCACAAACGTGAGATCATCACCCCCGGTGCCGCCAACCCTGCAATAGGGGGCTGAAATGAACATGCACAACACCCCGACGCTGCCGTTCTACCAGCCCGCTGCCGAGGAATGCGCGCTGTTCGAGACGGCCTATACCAACGGTTTGCCCCTTCTTTTGAAGGGGCCAACCGGCTGCGGCAAAACCCGCTTTGTCGAGCACATGGCGGCCCGGCTGGGCAAGCCGCTTTATACCGTGGCGTGCCATGACGACCTGTCGGCGGCAGACCTGATCGGGCGCTACCTGTTGAAAGGCGGCGAGACCATCTGGGTCGACGGGCCCCTAACCCGCGCGGTGCGCGAAGGCGGCATCTGCTATCTCGACGAGGTCGTGGAGGCCCGCAAGGACGTGACCGTAGTTCTGCACCCGCTCACCGACACCCGGCGCACGCTGATGATCGACCGCACCGGCGAAGAACTGGTCGCGCCCAAGGGGTTCATGCTCGTCGCTTCGTACAATCCGGGCTACCAGAATGTACTGAAACGGCTAAAACCCTCGACGCGGCAGCGGTTCCTGTCGATCGCCTTCGACTTTCCGGGCGAAGCGGCGGAGATCGCCGTCGTGGCGCGCGAAAGCGGGCTGGAGCCGGGGCGCGTGGCGCCTCTGGTGCGCCTTGCGGGCCGGATCAGGTCGCTGTCGGGGATGGATCTGGAAGAAGGCGTTTCGACCCGGCTGCTGATCTATGCCGCCACGCTGATGGCCGGGGGCATGGGGATCGATCAGGCGCTTGAGGCCGCCATCGTGCAACCGCTCAGCGATGAACCCGACGTGGGTGTGGCGCTGCGCGACCTGATCTCGACAATCTACGGGTGAAACAGATGCGCCTTTCCGATCTCATGGAGCCCGAAGAGACCGTTGGAAACCTCTGGCACGATATGGCCAGCGGGATCGGCAAGGGCGTCACCTATCCGCAGGCGGGGGTTGCCCTCGCCTCGGTTCGGCCAAGCCTCGCGATGCTGTTTCGCGCGCTGGGGGGCGCTGCCGGGGTCGAACTGGCCGAGGCCGCGGCGACCGTCGTCCGGCACCGCCAGCCGCTGCGCCGCAAGCTGGGCGCGGAACAAGATCGCGAATGGGTGGCACAATATGATGGCGAAAGGCTTTCGCTGCCGCCGATCATCGCCGCCTTCCCCGAGACCCGGCTGAACCGCGCAGCCTATTTCTGGCTCACGGCCTTGGCTGCCGTCAGCTCACCCTCGGAGCTTGACCTGAGCGGCGAAGGCCCGGCGTTGGATGGCGCGCAGATCCGGGCCAATGCCGCAGCAGCCGATGCCGCCTATGCGCTGTGCCCCGGCCTGCAGAAGGATTACGCCGAAATGGCGCGGCTTTGTGCCGCCGCGCGCCCCGACCTGATACGTCCGGCGCAAGAAGCTGTCTTTGAAACCGTGATCCGCGACCAACTGTGCGGCGGCACGCCAAGCATGGCGACCGAGGCCGCGCCGCGCGGCTACAAACCCTTTGCCCCGGTGCCGATCTGGCTGCGTTTTGCCAGCCCCACAACCGGCTCGGCCGCGACCGAGGAACAGGCGGACCCCGCGCCGCCGCCGCCCAGTGCCGCGCTGACCAGCCGCAAGCTGGGCGCGCGCAAGGATCAGGATCAGCAGAACCGCAAGGACAGCTTCATCATCCACCGGTTCGAATCGATCCTGTCCTGGGTCGAGTCGATGAACATCAACCGCAGCGTCGACGATGACGACGACGAAAACGCGCAGAAGGCCGCCGACGATCAGGACAGCATCACCCTGTCAAAACATGATCGCAAGGCGGCCACACGCCTAAGGTTGCACCTTGACCTGTCGCCGGCGGATGCCGACCACGAGGCGCTGGCCGGGGAACATACCTATCCCGAATGGAACCACCGCTCCCGCAGCTATATGGATGGCCATTGTCGGGTGCTGGATGCGCCCGCGCAGCCCGACAGCGCCCACCCCTACCGCGCCGACGAGCGCCGCATCCGCGAGGTGCGCCGGCAGTTCGAGGCGCTGCGCCCGCGTCGTATCCTGCAGCCGCGTCAGGTGGACGGCTCCGAACTAGATCTTGACGCGCTGCTGACCGCCCGGGCCGATCTGGTCGCCACCGGGCGCGGATCAGACCGGATCTGGCAAAGCGCACGGCAAACCGAACGCGACCTGTCCGTGGCCTTCCTGATCGACACCTCGCGCTCAACCGAGGCCGCCATTGGCGACACCTCGGTGATCGAGGTCGCCCGCGAAACGATGGCAGCCCTGGCCGCAGGCATCGACGCCGCTGGCGACAGGCTGGGCATCTGGGGCTTTTCCTCGTTGCGCCGAGACCGTGTGTTCCTGACACGGTGCAAAGAGTTCGAGACCCCCATGAACGCCGCGATCACCGCCAATATCGGCGCGTTGAAACCCGGCCATTATACCAGGCTCGGGGCCGCCATCCGCCATGTCACTGCGCAGCTGACAGCCGAGCCTTCGGCGCGCAAGCTGTTGATCGTGCTGACCGATGGTAAGCCGAACGATCTGGACCATTACGAAGGCCAGCACGGTATCGAAGACAGCCATATGGCCGTTCGCGAAGCCCGACTTGCCGGGCTAAGCCTGCATGGCGTCATTATCGACGAAGACGGACAGGACTGGTTCCCGCGCATATTCGGACGCGGCGGCTTCACCTTGTTGCCCGACCCCGAACGCCTGACCCGCGCCCTGCCCGACATCTATCGCAGACTCACCCAGGAGACCTGACATGCGCAAACTCAGCTGCTTTTTCGTCCTTCTCGCGGCCCCCACATGGGCCGAGGGATTTGACCGCCCAATTCCGCAGGCGCAATCCGCCACCGCCGAATTCTGGTATGCCATGGCCTGCATTGCGCTGATTGCAGCAATGGTCGCCGTACAGCGGCTGGTGTCGCGGCGATGAGCACGCGCGGCTGGTCGACGCGCCGGATCGCGCTTGCGCTCTACCCGCTCGGCGCGGGGGCCATGGGCGTCAACGTGTTCTTTGCCGCATTGGTCCTGAACTGGATCGGCGGGCCGGTTTTATCCACGCTCTGGTCCTTCGCGCTGGGCTGCGTGATCGGGATTCCGGCTACATGGGCCTTCGCCCGCCATATCCGCCGATTGATGGACCTCGCCGACGCGCAGCCCGCAGACTGAACTGCGCCCTCACTTGGCGCGCTCCTGCGCGGACCGAATGAGCGGCGGGGACTGGCGCTGTTTGTCTTAGGCCTTCGTTCTAGGTTCTACGTCCTTTTCAGACGCGGCCTCGTGCCCTGAGTATTTCCGGCCAGAAAAGGACTGGAACAGACTGGGGAGGCTCTGCGAGGCAGGCCTCAGGAAGAGGGGGAGTCGAGCGCCAGCGTGTGCTCGCGCAGCCACGCCATGAAGCCGCGCGGGTCGGTTTGCAGCCGCGCCATCTGTTCATCGGTCAGCGGCTTGCCCACCACCGGTCGTTGCGGCTTGTGGCAGGCGCGCACGATTTCATGCAGCAACAGCCCCTGGCGCAGGATCGGTGAAATCTGACAGGCAATCTGATAGGCGCGGGAGTTGCGGCCCGGGAAATAGATCGGCACCACCCGCGCCCCGGATTTCCGGATCATCTTGGCGGTGAACACGTGCCATTCCCGCTCGACCGGCGGGCCGGCCCAGCTGTCGGCGGACATCACCACGCCAGAGGGGAACAGTGCCACCACACCACCCGAGGCCAGCTGTTTCATGGCGTTCGCGCGCATCTCGACCATCTTGCGCTGCGCGTCGGGGTCATGGGGAAACGGCACCGGGATCATGAAAGAGGTCGCCGCCTCGTCAAGACCGGTCAGAACCGAGCGGGTGAGGATACGATAATCGCTGCGCACCCGACCGATCAGGTCGGCCATGATCATCCCGTCGACCATGCCGTGCGGGTGGTTCGCCACCACCACAACCGGCCCGTCCGTTGGAATGTTGGCCAGTTGCTCGATCGGGGTTTGCAGTTCCACCCCCATCACGTCAAGCGCGCCGCGCCAGAATTTCTGACCGCGAAAGTCGGCGTTCAGCTTTTCGAACTTTTTGACCATGCGCAGGATGCTGGGCTTGCCCGTGAGCCATTCGATGACCTTGATCGCAAAGGAGGTCCAAGGGTCATCGAACGAATTGGCATAGGTCAAGGTGCGACGATCATAGACCTCGCCCTGCGGGGTCGGGTCTGTCTCCCCCGAAAGTCCCGAATTGCTATTATGCGCGGTATCGACCAAATTATGCTTCCCGTTCATCGCAGCGCGTGCCGGCGACGCTCAGTAATCCTCACCGAATTTATCGGCGATCAGCGACTCGAGCGCGTCTGCCAAAGCTTCGGCATCCGGACCCGACGTTTCGACGTCAATAGTCGTTCCCTTGGACGCTGCCAACATCAAAAGCCCCATTATGCTGTCCCCCGAGGCGGTCAATCCGTCGCGCGTGACCTCAGCCTGTGCATCGAAGCCTTCGACCACCTCGACCAGTTTGGCCGAGGCCCGGGCGTGCAGGCCCTTTTCGTTGACGATTTTCAGTGTGCGTTGGGTCATTTGCATCCGTCAGGCTTGGCTTGGGCCGATGTTGCGGCTGTTGATATATTTCCGACCTGCCTCCATGGCGCAGCGCACTGCCTCGCCCACTGGAAGGTGGCGGCTTTTCGCCAGTTTGATCAGCATCGGCAGGTTGGCGCCGTAAAGAATGCGGCGATCATTCGGCGCGCAGGCGCGCAGGCTGAGGTTGGAGGGCGAGCCACCAAACAGGTCGGTGACCAGAATAACACCGTCACCGGTGTCAACCGAGTCGGCGGCAGCGACGATCTCGTTCTGTTTGGCGTCGCGGTCATGGTCGGGTTCTATAGACACCGCGACCAGCCCCGGCTGCGGGCCGATCACATGCTCCACGGCAGCCAGATACTCTCTCGCGAGTCCACCATGTGCAACGATCACGATCCCGATCATACGGCCCCTACCCGTTATGCTGGCTGTCCAGCTCGCGGTGCCTAATTGACACCTGCCGCCCATCTTCCGCAAGGGCCTTGCCCAAGGATTCAGCAAGTGCGACCGAACGGTGTTGCCCGCCGGTACAGCCGAAGGCGATCGAGAAATGCGATTTGCCTTCTTCCACATAGGCCGGCAGCAGCAGCCGGGTCAGATCGAGCACCCGATCAAAGAAGGGCTGGAACCGGGGATCGGCCGCGACATGGGCGGCGACGCGAGGATCACGCCCATCAAAGCTGCGCAGTTCGGGCACCCAATAGGGGTTGGTCAGAAACCGGCAGTCGAACGCCATGTCGATGCCGCGCGGCAATCCGCGCTTGTAGGAAAAGGACTGGACCGTCACGGCCAGACGCCCCTCGCCGTCACGCGCAAAGCCGCGTTCGACCTCCGCGCGCAGCTGGTGCGGATTGAGGTCGGAGGTGTCGATCAGCACCTCGGCCCGCTCGCGTACCGAGGCCAGCAGATCCAGCTCGCGGCGGATGCCGATCTCGGGGCTTTCGGCCGGGGCCAGCGGGTGACGCCGGCGGGTTTCCGAAAATCGGTGGATCAGAACGCCGTCACGGCAATCAAGATACAGCGTGGTGGCTTCGATATCGCCACGCTTTGACAGTGCGTCGATCAGATCAATCAGCCCGTCGGTCGAGAAATCGCGGTTGCGCGGGTCGATGCCCAGAGCCAGCGGACGCGGTGGTTTCGGCCCGTCCAGCAGCAGCGGCACCAGCCGTAGCGGCAAGTTGTCGATCGCCTCGAACCCCAGATCCTCCAACGCATGGATTGCAGTGGTCCGACCGGCGCCCGAGGGGCCGGTGACCAGAACAAGGCGCACGGGCGCGGGTTGTATCGCTGAGGTCATATGGTTCTTTGCCCGGTCCTGAGATAGTGCACAAGTGCTGCCGGAAAATGTGGGGCATCAACCCGGTAAAGCAAGGTCACGGATCGCCCCAACAAATCACTTTGGCGTGGTTGCGGCAGCCGGTCGGGTTCGTCCCGGTCGAGATCGAGCAGGGCAAAGACCGGCGTCGGTCCGGCGGGCTGCATCTGCAGCAGGCCAAGTCCACGCGCCTCGATCAGACCGGCAATCGCAGGCGGAGCCGACGCAAGGATCGCGTCCCCGGCGCGGTGCAGCACCACCCGGTCATCGCTGACCAGTTCCGCCCCCAGCGCCATCATCTGCAGCGCCAGTGCGGACTTGCCTCGCCCCGAGGCCCCGGCGATCAGCAACCCGCGCCCAGCGATTGCCACGCAAGAGGCATGCAGGATCACGTCAGGCGGGGAGTCGGGGGCTCTCGGGTCGGCCACGTATCAGACCGGCAGACCCACGACAAAGCGCGCGCCCAGCGGGTCAGAGGTGATATCAGCCTCGGTCGGGCGGATATTCTCGGCCCAGATCACGCCGCCATGGGCCTCGACGATCTGTTTCGAGATCGCCAGCCCAAGACCGGAGTTATTGCCGAAATGTTCTTCGGGACGTTCCGAGTAGAAGCGTTTGAAAATCTTGCTCAGCGCCTCTTCCGGGATGCCGGGGCCGGTATCCTCGACCACCACCAGCACACGATTCTGTCGCTTGCGGGCCCAGACCCGGATCGCGTCGCCCTCTTCGCAGAAGGAGACCGCGTTGGTGATCAGGTTAACAAAGACTTGCGCCAGACGCGCCTCGAGCCCGTCGATCCGGATCGGCTCTGATGGCAGGTCGGTGATATAGTCGATCCCCTTGGCGCGGGCGTCCTCGCCCAGATATTGATTGAGGTTGCTCAGCATGGCCAGCAGATCAAAGCGTTCCTGCTCTTCCTTGACCAGTTCGGCGTCCAGCCGCGAGGCGTTCGAGATGTCGCTGACCAGCCGGTCGAGCCGGCGCACGTCATGTTCGATCACATCCAGAAGCTTGTCGCGCTGGTCCTCGCGCTTGATCATGCGCAGGGTGCCAACCGCAGATTGCAGGCTTGCCAGCGGGTTCTTGATTTCATGCGCCACATCGGCGGCGAATTGTTCGTTGCCGTCGATCCGGTGATACAGCGCACCGACCATGCCACGCAGGGCGCGCGACAGCCGCCCGATCTCGTCCGGGCGCGCGGTCAGGTCGGGAATGCGCACCCGGCCCGGGCTCATCTTGCGGGCGTTGCGGTCGCGGCCCAGTTCGGCGGCCTCGGCCAGATCGGCCAGCGGGTTGGCGATGGTCGAGGCCAGCACAAGCGACAGCCCCACCGACACCAGAAGCGCGATGATGAACATTTGCAGAACCCGCTCCCGGTCGCCGCGCACCAGCGCGTCGATCTCACCTGCCGGGCTAAGGACGGCCACGGCACCGATCACCTGTCCAGCCTGCAGAATCGGCGTCACGGCAACCAGTTCGGTCGAGTTGGCGCCGTCCCGCAGGGCGGTGATGCGCGTGGCGCCCCCGTCCAGCGCCGGGGACAGCAAAGGAACCAGCCGATCAGCTTGCGTAGTGACAACCGGGGCCGCCTTTTGCGATGCAAACAGCGAGGCAGCCGCATTCCATACCGCCGAAAGGCCGTCGCTGATCAGGGTGCGGCCCGGCTCTGTCGCGGCATCGGGGGGCGGCAGGCCTGCACCGGTGCCCAAGGTCTTGCCGACGACCTGTTTGGCCGGATCGAACACCACCACCTCAATCCCGGCGCGCAGGGTCAGCGCGGCAAGCGTTTCGGCAACGTCGACGCCATCACCCGTGGCCATATTGACTGGCCCGAGCGTGGGGATCTGGGCTTCGAACACATTGGCGACCAGCCGTGCCTCGCCCGCCAGCGCACTGGCGCGTTGCGCCACCAGATCATCGCGTGACGTGTTGAGATAGAGCAGCCCGGCAACCAGAATGATCAGCGCAATCAGGTTGAAGACGATGATCTTGCGCGTCAGCGGTGAGCCGCGCAGCGAAAAGAAACCGCGCCTGTCGCGATTTGCGCGCATTTCTTCGGCCATGGTCTCGCGCGGGGCGACCCAATCATCGCCCAGCACGACATCGCCGCCGTGATGCAAGTGAGAGACGCCAGTGTCGCGCACGTCAGCCCTTTCTCCAAGATCCGAAACGGACCTTACTGGTCTGCATTGTCAGTCTTCATTGTACCGGTAGCCGATCCCGTACAGCGTCTCGATCGCCGAGAAATCGGAATCCGCACTGCGCATCTTCTTGCGCAGCCGTTTGATGTGGCTGTCGATGGTCCGGTCATCCACATAGACCTGATCGTCATAGGCGACATCCATGAGTTGATCGCGGCTTTTCACGAAACCGGGGCGTTGCGCCAGCGCCTGAAGCAACAGGAACTCTGTCACCGTCAGCGAGACATCCCGGCCCTTCCAGACCACCGAATGGCGCAGCGGATCCATGCTCAGATGGCCCCGCTCCATCACCTTGGCCTCGGGACTGGTGCCCGCTATGTCGCCTTCGACCGCCTCTTGCCGGCGCAGCAGCGCGCGGATGCGTTCGACCAGCAGACGCTGGGAAAACGGTTTCTTGACGTAATCGTCCGCGCCCATGCGCAGGCCCAGAACCTCGTCGATCTCATCATCCTTGGAAGTGAGAAAGATCACCGGCATCTGGGTTTTCTGCCGCAATCGCTGCAACAGATCCATGCCGTCCATGCGCGGCATCTTGATGTCGAGCACGGCCATATCGGGCAGTTTCTTGTTGAAGGCGTCCAGCGCCTGCTGCCCGTCGTGGTAGGTTTCGACCTCGAATCCCTCGGCCTCAAGGGTCATTGAAACGGACGTCAGGATATTCCTGTCGTCGTCAACCAGCGCGATCTTTGACATTGGGGTGCACCTATCTGCTCGTGGCTGCCATATTTTTTCCCTTATTCTGCCCTTTTTTCGCGTTCCGAATCAATCCTTAACTGCGAATCAGGAGAACAAAGCGCCCGGATGAGAGCAGAATTTCCTTAAGCATGGTTGAATTGCCTCAGGTTGCCCGGTGGCAATCGACTGGTTGCGCTAAACCTCGCTTTGGTTGCGCTAACTGTGCGAAAGCGTCCTGTTCACCTCAGGAAACGTCATGCTAGAACCCGCGTCATCGGGCAATTTGGCCCGGGATCGCCCCGCAGCACAGCGATAGAACGATACGCGACGCCAGCCGCCGCCACAGGAGAACGAACGCATGACAACCGGACGGGTCAACCCGAAATTCCGCCTCGAAGACCAAGGTATCAATGGTCTGGGCAACGTGCATTACAACCTCATGGAACCTGCTCTGGTCGAGGCCGCGCTGAAAAACGGCGAAGGCACCCTGGGCAACGGTGGCGCATTGCTGGTCACCACCGGCAAATTCACCGGCCGGTCCCCCAAGGACAAGCACGTGGTCAAGACCGACAGCGTTGTCGATAGCATCTGGTGGGAAAACAACGCCGCCATGTCGCCCGAAGGGTTCGACCGGCTTGAAGCCGACATGCTGGAGCATATGAAGGGACGCGACTTCTATGTGCAGGATCTGGTCGGCGGCGCTGACCCGGCCTATGCGATCAATGTGCGCATGGTGACCGAACTGGCGTGGCACGGGTTGTTCATCCGGCATCTGCTGCGCCGTCCCGAGCGCGCCGAACTGGAAAGCTTCCTTGCTGATTTCACCATCATCAACTGCCCCAGCTTCAAGGCCGACCCCGAGCGCCACGACTGCCGCAGCGACACGGTGATCGCGCTGAACTTCGACAAGAAACTGATCCTGATCGGCAACACCGAATACGCCGGCGAGAACAAGAAATCCGTCTTTACCCTGCTGAACTACCTGCTGCCGGAAAAAGGCGTGATGCCGATGCACTGCTCGGCCAACCACGCGGTTGGCAACCCGGTCGACACCGCCATCTTCTTTGGCCTGTCGGGCACCGGCAAGACCACCCTGTCGGCGGATCCCGCACGGATCCTGATCGGCGACGACGAACACGGCTGGTCGGACAACGGCACCTTCAACTTTGAAGGCGGCTGCTATGCCAAGACGATCAACCTGTCGGCCGAGGCCGAGCCGGAAATCTATGCCACCACGACAAAGTTTGGCACCGTGATCGAGAACATGGTGTTCGACGCAGAAACCTTTGATCTGGATTTCAAAGACAGCAGCCTGACCGAGAACATGCGCTGCGCCTATCCGCTGGGCTATATCTCCAACGCCTCGGAAAATTCGCTGGGGGGCCACCCCAAGAACATCATCCTGCTGACCTGTGACGCCTATGGCGTGCTGCCGCCGATCTCGCGGCTGACCCCGGCGCAGGCGATGTATCACTTCCTGTCCGGCTTCACCTCGAAGACACCGGGTACCGAACGGGGTGTGGTCGAACCCGAACCCACCTTTTCGACCTGCTTTGGCGCGCCCTTCATGCCGCGTCGGCCGGAAAGCTATGGCAAGCTGCTGCAAGCAAAGATCGCCGAGCACGGCGCAACCTGCTGGCTGGTCAACACCGGCTGGACCGGCGGTGCCTTTGGCATCGGGTCGCGCATGCCGATCAAGGCCACCCGCGCGCTGCTGACGGCGGCGCTGGAAGGCTCGCTGAACGAGGCCGAGTTCCGCAAGGACGAAAACTTCGGCTTTGAGGTTCCCGTTGCAGTGCCGGGTGTCGACACCCAACTGCTCGACCCGCGCCAGACTTGGGCAGATACCGCTGCCTATGACGCGCAGGCCGCCAAGCTGGTGCAGATGTTCGCCGCCAATTTCGAACAATATGTGCCCTATATCGACGACGACGTGAAAGCCGTCGCGATCGGCTAAGCCTGATCCTTCAGGACGAAACGCGAAGCCCCGGTGTAAACACCGGGGCTTTTCTTTTGCGGTTTTTCTTTACGTTTTTTGTTTTCGGCGCGGCGCGCTAGGTCACTTAAGCCAATTCAGCCCACCCGGCCCGCGATCATGTCGCGCATACGCACCGCATAGCGGTCCGTCATGCCCGAGACGAAATCGGCCAGCGCGTGCAGCGCGGTATAGTCATCATGCACCCCGCGCAGGTCCAGATCGGTGGCGCGCAGAAGTTTCTCCCAATAGACCCCCTTGAGCGCCTCCGGATTCCAGCCCACGGCCTTGAGCGCCGTGAACAGCGCGTGAAACTGGTCCAGCAGGTCATGCAGCACTTGGCGCCCCGCGATCTCCAGCTCGGTCTTGCGCCGCGCGGTGAAAATGCGGGCGTTGGAGATGTCTTTCAACGCGGCAAAGGCGGAGGCTTTGTTTGAGACCTCCATCAACCCGTCGCTGAACTCTCCGGTCATGATGGCATCATAGTGATCCATGAAGGCCTCAACCGCCGCGCCGATCGCCTGTCCGATCGCCACCGCGCGACGCGCCGCGACGATTTCATGGATCGTCATGCCCGGATCATCCGGACGGCTGGGAGCGCCGCCGATCTGCTCCAACAGCGCGATCACCTGATCCGCGGGCAGGTCTGCGATGGTGGCGGCGTCCTCCAGATCGAGCACGCGGTAACAGATGTCATCGGCGGCCTCGACCAGAAAGGCCAGCGGATGGCGGTGCCACCAGCGGTCCGCGCCCTGCCGCTCTTGCGGCAGGCCCAACGCTGCGGCGGTCTCGGCAAAAAGCTCTTCCTCGGCGGCGAAGACGCCGAATTTCTTCCGCCCGACATAGGCGCCCGACACCCCGCCCACCTGCGCCGTGCAGGGGTATTTCATGAAGGCCCCCAGCGTCGCGTAAGACAGCCGCATCGCCCCCGCGCGCCGCCCCATTTCCAACCGCGCGGCGATGCGAAAGCCCTGGGCGTTACCTTCGAATTCGGTGAACTCGCAGTGCCGCGTGCCGATCTCGGCGGCCAGCGCCGGGTCAGAGGCGAACAGGTCCGCGAACCATTCCCCGATGCTGGCCTCGCCGGAATGCCCGAACGGCGGGTTGCCGATATCGTGCATCAGGCAGGCCGCCTGCACCACGCCGGACAGGCGATGCTGCTGCCCCTCGGGCAACAGCCCGGCGTCCACCAACCGCTGGCCGGTCTGAATCCCCAGCGAGCGGCCAACGCTGGAGGTCTCCATGCTGTGGATCATCCGGTGGTGCAGGTGGTCGTGTTGATACAGCGGATGCACCTGGGTCTTTTGCGCCAGCCGACGAAACGGCTGCGAGAACAGGATGCGATCATAGTCCTGCAAATAGGAGGGGCGCCCCGGCGCCTCCGGGGTCTTGGGGCTTTGCAACAGCCCCGGGTTCAACAAGCGGTCCCATGTCATCGTCATGTCTGCGCCCTTTCTCTGTCTCGGCCCCCGCCGGGATCACCCCATCAAGGCCCGGCGGATCAGGTTCAGCCCGGCGATCAGCAGGATGGCCAGCGTCAGCTTGCGGAACATCTTTTGGTCGATACTGTCATGAATACGCCCGCCCAGCCACATGCCGAAGAGCACCGGCACCAGCAGCGCCAGCGAGAACCACACCGTCACCGGGTTCAGCACGCCCGAGCCCACATGCCCGACCATCAGCGCCACCGCGCCGAGGCCATAGATCACCCCCTGCACCCGGATCTGCTCGGCCTTGGGCGTGCCCAGCGCAGTCAGATAGGCCACCGTCGGCGGCCCCCAAACCCCCGAGACGCCACCGATCAAGCCGGCAAAGGCCGCCACCGCCGCCTCGATCCACGCCGAGGGCTTGGCCATGTGGAAATGCAGCCCCACAAGCTGCATCAGGCAAAAGGCCGAGATCATACAGCCGAGGATCAGCAACATCACCTGCAGGGGCAGCACCGAGACCATCTGCGCGCTGAACAGCAGGAACATCCCGCCCACGATCAGGAACACCCGGAAGTGGCGAATCGAGGCGAGCGCCGCCGCCGGTCCCTGCCGCAACGCCTGAATGCCATTGGTCACCACCGTCGGCAGGATCAGCCCGGCGAGCGCCAGTTCAGGCGTCAGGAAGGTGCCCATGCCCGAGATCAGGATCAGCGGCAGGGCAAAGCCCACCATACCTTTGACCAGCCCGCCCATCAGCGCGATGGCGCAGGCAAGACCGAAATACAGCGGGTCCATCAAGGAAAACAGCGTGTTCATGCGCCCCTCATAGGCGCTGCGCAGATGCGCTGCACTGCAAAATTCATCGCGCAACTATTGAACCACAACGGGGCTTTGGGCGTATTTTTGTTGCGCTGCACCTGCGAAATGATTAGGGACAAGCGACGCTACGGAGGATATGATTCATGGCCCATGATGGACAGGACCCGACGACAATGACACAGACCGCCCTTCTGCCCGACCTGCTGACCCTGACCTCCGGTGCGATCGCACCTATCGAGGCCGTGCTGGAAACCGCCAAGGCAAAGCTGCGCGACCTAGTCAGCGAAGGCGATCGCGTCTCTGGCGCGGCGCTGGAGGCCAACCAGACCGCCGCGCATGGGCTGTCGTGGCTGGCCACATATGTCGAAGCGCTGCGCCAGATGCAGGCTTGGGCCACACGGCTGCAAGAACAGGGCCGGTTCGGCGAGGTCGAGAAACTGATCCACCAGATCGCCTTTGGCGAATATCTGGCCCAGATCCGTGGCGGCATCCCAATGAGCCAAGGTGAAATCGTCCGTCTGAACGATCTTGGGCTGAGCGCCGCAGATTGCGCCGGGCTGGACAGCGACGCCATCATCCGCCTTGCCACCGGGGGCAACTGCCCCGCCGCCCGCCACCGTCTGGTCGAGCTGATGCAAGAGCGCGCCGCCGAAACCACGGTCGGCGCCACCGGGCTGGACGAAGAGCTGGAGATGATCCGCGATCAGTTCCGCCGCTTTGCGGTCGAAAAGGTCGAACCTTTTGCCCATGACTGGCACCTCAAGGATGAGCTGATCCCGATGGAAATCATCGACGATCTGGCCGAGATGGGCGTGTTCGGCCTGACCATTCCGGAGAACCTCGGCGGACTAGGCCTGTCCAAGGCCTCGATGGTCGTGGTCTCGGAAGAGCTGTCGCGCGGCTATATCGGCGTCGGCAGCCTTGGCACCCGCTCCGAGATCGCGGCCGAGCTGATCCTCGCCGGGGGCACCGACGCGCAAAAGGAACAGTGGCTGCCGAAGATCGCCAGCGGTGAGATCCTGCCCACCGCCGTCTTCACCGAGCCCAATACCGGGTCTGATCTGGGGTCGCTGCGCACCCGCGCGATCAAGGACGACAACGGCGACTATGTGGTGACCGGCAACAAGACATGGATCACCCATGCGGCGCGGGCCAACGTGATGACCCTGCTGGCGCGCACCGATCCCGACACCAGCAACTACAAGGGGCTGTCGATGTTTCTGGCGGAAAAGACGCCGGGCACCGAGGACACCCCGTTCCCGACCGAAGGCATGACCGGCGGCGAGATCGAAGTGTTGGGCTATCGCGGCATGAAGGAATACGAACTGGGCTTTGACGGCTTCAAGGTAAAGGGCGAGAACCTGCTGGGTCAGGAAGAGGGCAAAGGCTTCAAACAGCTGATGGAGACCTTCGAATCCGCCCGCATCCAGACCGCCGCGCGGGCCATCGGTGTAGCGCAATCGGCGCTGGATATCGCCATGCAATACGCGCAGGACCGCAAGCAGTTCGGCAAATCGCTGATCGCCTTCCCCCGCGTTGCCGACAAGCTGGCGATGATGGCAGTCGAGATCATGGTCGCGCGCCAGCTGACCTATTTCAGTGCCTGGCAGAAAGACCACGGCAAGCGCTGCGACCTCGAGGCCGGGATGGCCAAGCTGTTGGGCGCGCGGGTGGCTTGGGCTGCGGCGGACAACGGCTTGCAGATCCACGGCGGCAACGGCTTTGCGCTAGAGTACAAGATCAGCCGCGTTTTGTGCGATGCACGTATCCTCAATATCTTCGAGGGGGCGGCCGAGATTCAGGCGCAGGTGATCGCGCGACGTCTGCTGGGGTGAGGCGCGCCCGGAAAATTGTCCGGTGGACCATTTTCAGCGCCGAACGGGCGGAGCCCCGGACCATATGCGACCAGAAAAGAGGGTGCGGCCAAACGGCGGCGCCCTCTTGCGTTTTTTTGGGTCAGGATCAGGCGCGCCCGTCGTCTGCTGATACAGCCGACACCCTCACCAAAGCGCCCGTCGCGCCGGGCTTTCCCGTCAAAAACGCCACCAGAAGATGCGCCATCAACAGCGTCATGCCGACATGCCCGATAAACGACGATTGGGTATAGGTCCCGAACCCCATCATGAAACTGCGCCCGATGAAGGGGGCAAGCAGACCTTGGGCCACAAACCACAGGACAAGACCCGCGACAAAGCCGGTGCGCCAGACGCGCGCAGGCATCCCCAAACGCACCAGATAGACAAAGACCCCGAACCCCAATGACCCGATAAGGAAGTGCGCCGGAAACGCGACGGCGTGTGAGATCTGCACGCCGGTCAGTTTTGCGGTCATCGCGATCACGAGGTTCGAGGGCTGCAGGGCAACACCAAACAGCAGCGGCGAAATCACCCAGGCGTAGAATTCAAAAGCGATTTCTCCGATCAGGCCGGCAAGAAGGATCGAGAGAAGAACCCGGTTTCGGGAGTGCGGTTCCAAGACTGACATCACGTTCTTTCTGAGATGAGGACGAGATCGCAGTCAGTACGAACCACGGCCGACAGGCGCAAATGACATCTGATCACGCCTGATCTCTTCACAGAGATGGCACTGTAATCATCGTGGCCTCCGGGCCGCCCCCCCCTAGATCTCTGGCGGGATGTCGATGCCCGCGTGCCAGGGCTTGATATCCACCACCGGCGTCATGTCAAAGGCATCTATGGCATCGATGCCGATCACCCCGGTCACCGCATCCAGCGCGGTGATGCGCACCGCCGCCATGGCGATCGGATTGGGCCGTACTGGCGAGCGCAGGGAAAACACCCCGCAAGGGTCGGGCCGGTGATGCGGCGCCTGCACGATCAGATCGCGCCGGCCCCGGTCCATCCAGTACAGCACCCAGATCGCCTGCCCCAACTCCAGCCCGGCAAGCCCCCGCGCATAGACCGGGTCAAGCTCGATCCGGGCATTGCCGCCGCCCTCGGCACGCGCTTGCGTCAGATTGCGCGGCGCACTCCCAGGGGTCCAGTCGGACCGGATATGGCCGACAAAGGTCACCCCGGCCTGCACCCGGTCATCGGGATCGAAATGCAGTTTTTCCTCGCCCTCGCGGATCGCCCTGTCGTCTGTCATCACGCACCTTCATCTGCTGAAATTCGCATGTATTACACCTGCACTTGCGGGTTTGTGCAAGCGGCAGTGGCGTGGCATCCTGTCTCCCATGCGATTGCTGTTTCTAATCGCCCTGCTGGGGCTCGACATGTGTACAAAAAACGAAACCGTCGCTGGCTATGGCGGCGCGGCGCAGATCTGGCATCTGACGGAGCTTGATGGCGCCCCCGTTGCGGCGACAGCAACGCTCAGCTTTCCCGCGCCCGGCCAGATCGCAGGCGAGGCCCCCTGCAACCGCTATTCCGGGGTGATGACCACGCCTTACCCCTGGTTCGACGTCGGCCAAGTGATCTCGACCCGCCGCGCCTGTCCTGCACAAGCGGCCGAGGCTGGGTTTTTCAAAACCCTCGGCGCGATGAGCGAGGCCGAGGTGGCGGGCAACACGCTGATCCTGCGCAACGCGGAGGGGCGCGAGATGGTGTTCACAGCCGCCGACTGAAAGTCTCAAGAAAGCGCGCCCGCGCCTCCGGCAGCGGGAGGTTGCCCAAGGCCGGGGCAAGCCGGTGCTGCAGGAAATAGCCGGTGGTGCGCAGCCCCTCGGCGACCTCGGCATCGGGCGCCAGCCCCTCGCCGCGCAGACAGGGCGGCAGCGGCAACATCCGGTCGACCCAATCGCCGGCCCCATGGCGCGACACCGCGCGGCCGGATTTGGGCGAGACATAGATCAACTCGTCGTTGACCCCGGTGGCGGCGCAGCGAGACAGATCAAGGCCGAAACCCAGATCTTCCAGCAATGCCAGTTCCCATTGCAGATAGGCCAGCGGCCAGATCTCGTCCTGCCCCATCAGATCCAGCAGTTGTTCGCTGCGACGGTATAGCGGTGCGTGCACCTCGCGCTCGGCCAGCGCAAAGGACAGCAGCGCCGTGACCGCGTTCAACCCAGCCAGCGCCAGCCGCCCCGACAGCGCCGCCGCCGCCCGGCTGCGCAGCGGCTCGACCCGATAGGTGCCCAAATGGTCCTCAAGACGCGCCCGCCAGGTCAGGTCAAGCTGCGCCCCCGGTTGCAGGATCGGTGCCTGCCTGCGACTGGCGCCGCCGTGAACCACACCGGCATGGCGGCCATGAGATTGCGTGAAAACATCGATGATCGCAGCTGATTCGCCATGGCGTCGCATGCTCAGCAAGATGCCCTGATCGCGCCATTCCATGCCCTACGCCCGCCCGTCGCTGCCGAGGCCCGGAGGGGCCCCTTCTTCTTGTTGAAAATACTCCCCGGGGGGCCGCCCGCAAGGGCGCTGGGGGCGGGCAGCCCCCATGTCGCGGTTCACCACAGGCTTCGGCCTCAGTTCAACCCGTCTTCGTCCAGCAGGTGACGGCCCTTGCGATCCTCGACCTCGATCACCCAGATGTCGGGATCAAACCCGCGCTGGCGGGCGATGGCGGCGTCGACCTCTGCCTCGGCCCCCTGCGACAGCTCCACCCAACGGCGGTCACCCGAGGTTAGATCGAACCCGCGCTGAAACAGGCGGGCCTGACCGTCCAATGTATTGAGCTTGATCAGCACCGCACCGGCGGTGTCATCGCCATGGGCGGTGACAAAGGCCGGGATCTCGCGCAGGCGCAGGCGGGTCAGATAGGCCTGCACCCAGAAGGAGCTGACCAGCCCACCCCTCACGTATTGCCGTCCTTGAAATTCAGCCCCATCTCGGAATAGCGCTCGGCCTCTTCCAGCCAGTTCGGGCGCACCTTGACCTGCAGGAACAGGTGCACCTTGCGCCCCAGAAACTCTTCCAGCTCTTCCCGTGCGGCCTTGGAGACGGCCTTGATGGTCTCGCCCTTGTGTCCCAGAACGATGCCCTTGTGACCATCGCGCATGACATAGATGATCTGGTCGATCCGGGCCGAGCCATCCTTGCGCTCTTCCCAGGCCTCGGTCTCGACCGTCATCTGATAGGGCAGTTCCTGATGCAGTCGCAGCGTCAGCTTCTCGCGCGTCATCTCGGCGGCGATCATCCGCATCGGCAGATCGGCGATCTGATCCTCGGGATACAGCCAAGGCCCTTCAGGCAGCTTTCCCGCCAGCCAGTGACGCAGGGCGGGCACCCCGTGCCCCTTTTCGGCCGAGATCATGAAGGTCTCGGCAAAGGGATAGCGGTCGTTCATGTCCTTGGTCAGCGCCAGCAGCGTCTCGGCCTTGACCCGGTCGATCTTGTTGATGGCAAGCGCCACGGTGCGGCCCTTGCCGATATCCTGCAGCCCCTCAAGGATGCGTTCGACCCCCTCGGTGACGCCGCGATGCGCCTCGACCATCAGCACGACGACATCGGCATCTGCCGCCCCGCCCCATGCGGCCGCGACCATGGCGCGGTCAAGCCGGCGGCGCGGGCGGAACAGGCCCGGCGTATCGACGAAGACGATCTGCGCCTCGCCTTCCATCGCAACGCCGCGGATGCGGGCGCGCGTGGTCTGCACCTTGTGGGTGACGATCGACACCTTGGCACCGACCATGGCGTTGGTCAGCGTGGACTTGCCCGCGTTGGGCTCTCCGATCAGGGCGACGAAACCGGCGCGTGTGGTCATGGGATTCCCCTGGTTACAATGGCGTTGCGATAGAGGATTTCGCAGGGGTTGACCAGTAAAAGGGCACAGGGGCCGCGCCCGACGCCCGGACGCGGTTCGCTGAGGCGGCGATGATCGGGGTCCACGCGCCCTATTGCAGGTCCGAGAACGCTGATGTGAGCCGCGCGCAGGCGTCTTCGATCCGCGCCCGCTGGGTGCCAAGGTTGAACCGCATGAAGCTGTCACCACCCAGCCCGAAGGTCGGGCCGTGATTGGCGGCGATCCCGGCCTGTTGTTCAACCCGCGCGGTGAACTCCTCGCGCGCCATGCCGGTGCCGGAGAAATCGACCCAAGCAAGGAAGGTGGCCTCGAGTGGCATGGATTTCAGCCCCGGTATCGCGTTGATCGCGGCATCAAAGATCTTTCGGTTGCTGTCGAGATAGAGCATCAACTCATCGACCCAGGTCGCGCCCTCGGGCGAATAGGCCGCCGCCGCCACCTCTTGCCCCACCGAATTGCCCGACAGGTTCAACGCCGCCATCCGCGCGGCGAACTTGGCCCGCAAGCCGTCATCGGGAATGATGACGTTGCCTGTGTGCAACCCGGCCACGTTGAAGGTCTTGGACGGCGCGGTCAGCATTATCAGCCGATCCGTGATCGAGGGGTCCACCAGCGCCATCGGAATATGGGTCTGGCCGGGAAAGACCAGATCATGGTGGATTTCATCCGAGATCAGCAGCAGGTCGTGGCGTTTGCAGAAATCGGCCACGCCTTGCAATTCCTCCCGGGTCCAGACCCGACCGCCGGGGTTATGCGGCGAACACAGGATCACCATCTTTTCGGCCCCGGTCATCTGCGCATCCCAGGCGTCAAAATCCATCTGATACAGACCGTTCTCGATCGGCATCGCGCATTCGACCACCTTGCGCCCGGCATTGCCGATCACCTTGGCAAAGGCGTGATAGATCGGCGTGAACAGGACGATGCCGTCGCCCGGCACGGTAAAGGTGTCAAGGCACATGCCAACGCCATTAACCAGCCCGGTGGTGGTAAAGATCCAGTCGGGATCAACCGTCCAGCCGTGGCGGTTTTCCATCCACCAGCAGATCGCGCCGTTATACTCGGCACTGTTGTTGGTATAGCCAAAGACCCCGTGCGTGATCATCGCGTGCATCCGGTCCAGCACCACCGGGGGCGCGCGGAAATCGGTATCGGCCACCCACATCGCCAAGCCGGTGTCAGGCGACACGCCATAGATCGATTCCATCATGTCCCATTTCGCGCAATGGGTGCCGCGGCGGTCGATAATCTCGTCAAAATTCATCGCGCATCTCCGTTTGATCGCGCCGGAGGCTAACCAGAATGCCGCCGGGCGCAAGGGGGGCGTTGCGGTGGGCGGGTTCATCGCCTAAATCAGGGCCATGAAACGCTCGATCATTATACACCCCGACCCACGCCTAAAAAAACTGTGCGCCCCGGTGGACGATCTGTCCGACGACCGGCGCAGGCTGGCCGACGACATGCTGGAAACCATGTACGAGGCGCCCGGCATCGGCCTGGCCGCGCCGCAGGTCGGCGTGCTCGAGCGGCTGATCGTGCTGGATTGCGTCAAGGAAAACGGCGCGGAGCCGCGTCCGTTGATCATGTTCAACCCCGAAGTTCTGGCCTCGTCGGATGAGACCAACAGCTATGAAGAAGGCTGCCTGTCGATCCCCGAACAATATGCCGACGTGACCCGCCCGGCCGAGGTTGACGTGGCCTGGATCGACCGCAACGGCAAAGCCTGCAAGGAAACCTTTCACGGGCTTTGGGCGACCTGCGTGCAGCATGAGATCGACCACCTGAACGGAAAGCTTTTTATCGATTATCTCGGCCCGATGAAACGGCAGATGATCACCCGCAAGATGCAAAAGCTCAAACGCGACATGGCGCGGGGTTAAGATGACCACCCGCCCCTGCCTGCCGTGGCCCGACAAGCGGCTGCGCACCGCCGCCGCCGCGGTTGAGGTGATCACCGACGAGATCCGCACGATCTGGGGCGACATGATCGACACCATGGAGGCGATGCCCGGCGTCGGCCTTGCAGCGCCACAGATCGGCGTGATGCTGCGGCTGGCGGTCGTTGATGCCTCCGAGACGCGCGGACAGGCCGTGCGCATGGCCAACCCGGTGGTTCTGCATGCCTCGGTGCAATTGCGCCCGCATGAAGAGGCCAGCCCGAACCTGCCCGGCGTGTCGGCCAAGGTCGAGCGCCCCCGCGCGGTGACCGTGCGTTTTCTCAACGATCAGGGCGCGGTCGAGGATCGCGATTTCGTCGGTCTTTGGGCCACGTCCGTCCAGCACCAGATCGACCATCTGGCGGGGCGGATGTATTTCGACCGGCTGAGCAAGGTGAAGCGCGACATGCTGTTGCGCAAGGCCCGCAAACTCGCGGGATAACCGTTTGGATCGCTACCAAGTGACGCGGCGTTCCCCCGTCTCCTGACGCTTTGAGCATTGCAACCGGTCGGGGCCTCTCCCCTTTTTAGGTCTGAGAATGCAGTCACGGAGGGCGCATATGGCCGAGGACACACTGAAATTCATCCCGTTCGAAAGTTTCGAGGTCGGGCAGGTGCAGACCTTTGGCGCCTATGAGGTGACCAAGGAAGAGGTCATCGAATTTGCCAGCAAATATGACGCGCAGTTCTTCCACCTTGACGAAGAGGCGGCGAAACACTCGCTGTTCGGCGGGCTCTGCGCCAGCGGCTGGCATACCTGCGCCATGACCATGGCGATGATGGTCGAGAACATGGACAAGAGCGGTCGGTCGCTGGGTTCGCCCGGCCTCGATTCGCTCAGGTGGCTCAAACCGGTCTATCCCGGCGATGTGCTGTCGGTGCGGATGGAGGTGATTGCGCTGCACCCGTCCAAAAGCCGCCCCGAGATCGGCATCGTCAAGAACACGGTGACGGTTCTGAATCAAGACGACGTGCCGGTGATGGAATTCACCAGCAACGGTATCTTTCCCCGTGGGCAGGGCGCGGTAAAACCTCCCCAGCAGACCTCGGACTCTTCTCCAAGCTAAGCCCCCCTGCGCGGCCCATGCTGGACACCGGGCGCACCATGACTAAGGTGCGCGGCGATGACACCCGGCGGCAGGGCAAAGGACGAACGATGCGCATCATCTTCATGGGAACCCCCGATTTCTCGGTCCCGGTGCTCGACGCGCTGGTGCGGGCCGGGCATGAGATCGCCTGTGTCTATTGCCAGCCGCCGCGCCCGGCCGGTCGTGGCAAAAAGGACCGCCCCAGCCCGGTACAGGCGCGCGCCGAGGAAATGGGTCTGCCCGTCCGCCACCCCACCAGTCTGAAAAGCGATGCGGTGCAGGCCGAATTCGCCGCGCTCAACGCCGATATCGCCGTGGTGGTGGCCTATGGGCTGATCCTGCCGCGCGCGGTGCTCGATGCCCCGGCGAAAAGCTGTCTCAACATCCATGCCAGCCTGCTGCCGCGCTGGCGCGGCGCGGCCCCAATTCACCGTGCAATCATGGCCGGCGACGCCGAAACCGGGATCTGTATCATGCAGATGGAGGCCGGGCTGGATACCGGCCCGGTACTGCTGCGCGACACCACAGCCATCGGCACCGAAGAAACCACGGCAGAGCTGCATGACCGGCTGTCGGATATGGGCGCCGCGCTGATCCTGCGCGCGCTGGAGCAGATCGACACGCTGGTGCCACAGCCGCAGCCCGAGACCGGCGTGACCTATGCCGAGAAGATCGACAAATCCGAGGCGCGGGTGGACTGGACCCGGTCCGCGGAACAGGTCGACCGCAAGATCCGCGGTCTTTCCCCCTTTCCCGGCGCATGGTGCGAAATCGACGGCGCAAGGGTCAAACTGCTGGCCTCGCGCCTAGCCCCCGGCAGCGGCGCACCGGGCGAGGTTTTGGATGATGCGCTCACCGTCGCCTGTGGCCGCGGCGCGGTACAGCTGACCCGCTTGCAACGGGCGGGCAAAGGGGCGCAGGATAGTGATGTGTTCCTGCGCGGTCGTGCGGTGGCCAAGGGAACGCGGCTTTGACCCGCGCAGAAGGGAGACCGCTGGGATGTTCTTGACGCTGATGGGCACGGTCGTGATCGCCGGGATTGTCGGCTATGGCGCCGAAAAGACCGGGTTCACCCGCAATGGTATCCTGCAATCCATCATCATCTGCATCGGCGGGGCCTTTCTGTTCTATTTCATTCGGATCATGTTCGGGATCGGCTTCCACTCACCGGGGATGAACGCCATCGTCTCCTCGGTCGGGGCGCTGATCATCGTGCCGTTCCACTGGCGGAGGTAAGGCTATGGGCATGGGTATCATCGCGCTTATCATCATCGGCGCGGCCGCCGGGTTTCTGGCGACGCGCATGATGAAGATCGAGGCCGACATCCCCACCACGATGCTGATCGGCATCATCGGCGCGCTGCTTGGCGGGCTGATCCTGCGCGCGCTGCTGACCATGATGGGGGCGCTGTCGGGGTTCGTCGGCGCGGTGCTGGGCGCGATGCTGGTGATCTGGCTCTGGCAGACCTATTTCCGCCGCTAATCGCGCCCCCAAAGCGCGTTGAACAGCGCAGGCGCCACCGCCTCACAGGCCAGGTGATCCACGGACGCAACAGCGCGCGCGGAAAATCGCGGCAAGACCACGCCATCGACTTTGCGTGCTTGCCTTTTTCCGACCGCACCGCAAAGTCGATCTTGCCTCGGGGGGATCGCGACATGACGACTTACATATCAAAAGAACTGCGCGACGGACTGGATGCGGCGCGTCTGGCCGGGCTGAAAAAGACCAGCCGGTTGCGGGTGCTGGCCGACGATGCCTTTCACCCTGTGCTGCGGCAATGGAAGGACGGGTTTTCCGTCGAGGCGGCCGAGGCGGCGCATCTGCGCGGACTGGTCGATCTTTATGACGGCAGCCAACACCTGTATCAGTGCCTGATCGTCGCGGCGGAACAGGAAGGCGGCGAGATGCGCTATGAATTCAAGCGCCACACGCGGGCCACCGACCGGGTGCCGCTGGACTACAGCCGCGACCCCGATGCCCCAACGGCGCTGTTGCCGCGCCCCGACTAAGGACGGCGCGACAGGTCTACAGGAAACGCGACTCAGGCGTTGTCGAGCCGCTCCAGCAGCGTCTTGGCGGCCGTCTGTTCGGCCTGACGTTTGGACCCGGCAGAGGCTGTTGCCTCTTCGCCGCTTTGCAGCCGAGCCGCGATGGTAAAGACCGGGGCGTGATCGGGGCCGGTACGGCTCACCTCAACATATTGCGGCGGGGACTGACGCCGCGCCTGCGCCCATTCTTGCAATGCGGTCTTGGCGTCGCGCGCATCCTCTTCGACGCTTTGGATGCGCCGTCCCCAAAGCCGCAGGATCATGTCGCGCGCCGGCTCAAAACCGGCATCGCGATAGACGGCGGCAATCACCGCCTCCATCGCGTCGCCCAACAGCGCCAGCTTGCGCCGCCCGCCCGACAGCATTTCCGAGCGCCCCAGCTTGAGCACCGCGCCCAGATCAATCTCGCGCGCGACCTCGGCGCAGGCTTCCTTGCGGACCAGCGCATTGAAGCGCGGCGCAAGCTGGCCTTCGGACGCGCTGGTGTCGTCCAGCAACAGCGCCTCGGCCATCACCAGCCCCAGCACCCGGTCGCCCAGAAACTCCAGCCGCTGATTGTCCGCGCGCGTCGTCGACGAGACCGACCCATGGGTCAGCGCGCGCACCAGTAGTTCTGGCCGTTTGAACGTGTGGCCGATGCGCGTCTCAAACGCCTTTATGTCAGCTGACAGTCTCACTCGATCCCCTTGAAGAACCGGTCACCGCGCCAAGTCCAGAAATACAGCATCGAGCGCCCACCAGACGAGAACATGATGCGATCAGCCCGGCCTACGATGTTTTCATAGGGCACGAAACCGACGCCACCGGCGGCCTGCGGCAAACGGCTGTCGCTGGAATTGTCGCGATTGTCGCCCATGAAAAAGTAATAGCCCTCGGGCACGGTATAGACGCCGGTGTGGTCCGATCTTTGATCGCCGATATTCACGATACTGTGGCGCACACCGTTCGGCAGCGTTTCGATCTGACGGGACTTCTCGCAGATGCCGCCCTCGCCCACCGGGCCGTTTTCACACCGCGGGCGATAGCCCTGCGGACCCTGCGGCGCCGAGAGTTCCTCGAATACGCCGGCCTTTTCCAGTTTGACCGCCGCGCCATTGATCTGCAGCACACCGTCGATCACCTGAATCTGGTCGCCCGGCAGGCCGATCAGACGCTTGATGTAATCGGCGCCGCTGACCGGGTGACGGAACACCACCACATCGCCGCGCTCAGGCTCGTCGCCCCAGACACGGGTGTTGTCGCCCTTGAGAAAGCCACAGAGATCCTTGGCATCTATATTGATGCCGATCACCGGCAGCTTGATGCTGGGACAGGAGGCATAGGAATAGCCATAGGCCATCTTGTTGACGAACAGGAAATCCCCGATCAGCAGGGTTTCCTTCATCGAGCCCGACGGAATCCAGAACGGCTGAAAGAACAGGGTCCGAAACACGCCGGCGATCAGCAGGGCATAAACGATGGTCTTGATCGTCTCCCAGATCGCGTGTCCGGTCTTTTCAGTGCTGGCCATGCGGGCCTCCGTTCAGGTTGGGGTTGACCGCTTCTTGCGGGGCTGATCGGGGTAAGTCAAGCAGGCGCCGATGGTGGCACCCCGGCCCCGACAATTGGCCGCGCCTCGATCACGACAAAGGCCTGCGCCCAGGGGTGATCGTCGGTCAGGGTCACGTGGATGATCGCCTCGTGCCCCGGCGGGGTCATCTGTGCCAGCCGCTCGGCGGCCCAGCCGGTGACCTGCATCACCGGCTGGCCGCTGTGCATGTTGCTGACGGCCATATCTTTCCAGGCGATGCCCATGCGCAGCCCGGTGCCCAGCGCCTTGGAACAGGCCTCTTTCGCGGCCCAGCGCTTGGCATAGGTGCCGGCCACGTCGCGCCGCCGCTCGGCCTTGCGCTGTTCGACCTCGGTAAAGACACGGTTGCGAAACCGGTCGCCAAAGCGGTCCAGCGCGCGGGCCACCCGGTCGATATTGGCCAGATCTGTGCCGATGCCAAGAATCATAGCGCCGACCTCAGGACCGTGTCTCGTCCATCAGGCGGCGCATTTCGCGGATCGCAGGCTCCAGCCCGCGAAAGATCGCCTCGCCGATCAGAAAATGCCCGATGTTCAGCTCGCGCACCTCGGGGAATGCGGCAATCGGCTGCACCGTGTCATAGGTCAGCCCGTGGCCCGCATGGACCTCCAACCCCAGAGACCCGGCCAGAGTAGCCATCTCACGCAGACGCTGCAACTCTGCGTCGCGGGCCTCAAGACGTCCTTCGGCGTGGAAATCGCAATAGGCCCCGGTGTGCAGTTCGATCACCTCGGCGCCGATCCGCGCGGCGGCCTCGATCTGCGGCCTGTCCGCCCCGATGAACAAAGATACCCGACAGCCCGCCGCCCGCAGCGGCGCGATGAACCGGGCCAGCTTGGCTTCGTCATGCGCGACCTCAAGCCCGCCTTCGGTGGTCCGCTCCTCGCGTTTTTCCGGCACCAGACAGACCGCATGCGGTTTGTGGCGCAGCGCGATGGCCTGCATTTCATCCGTGGCGGCCATCTCGAAATTCAGCGGCACGCTCAACCCGGCCACCAGCCCCTCGATATCGGTATCCGATATGTGGCGGCGATCTTCGCGCAGATGCGCGGTAATGCCATCGGCACCCGCCGCCTCGGCCAGTTTCGCGGCGCGCAGCGGATCAGGATAGGCGCCACCGCGCGCGTTACGAACGGTGGCCACATGGTCGATATTCACGCCCAGCCGCAGACGGGGATCGGTCATCGAGAGACTCCTTGCCAGAGATTGCGCGCGAACATTAATCCGCCTTTCGGCCAAGGTCAGCCTCTGCGCGGGCTTTTTTCTTGATCGCGTCGAACTTGGCCTTGATCCGGCCACGGCGGCGATGCTGATAGGCGCGGATCAGCGGCACGCTGAGGAAATAGGCTATGGTTCCGGCCACCACACCGGGGATCAGACCGCCGATCATATAGGGGTAGAAGATGTCGTGATAGAACCCCATCAGCCCGTTCCAGTCGGCATCCCGATTGGTGAACAGCGCGATGAGATTGTCCTTCAGATCGCTCCCCGCATAGGCGAACTTGCGCAGGAACCCGGTATGACGCTTTTCGTCAAAGGTGGTGCCCAGCAGAAAATGCCCGGTCTTGAGCGAGATCACCCCGATCGGCACATAGGTCAGCGGATTGCCGAAGAACGTGGCGCTGAGCGCGGCCAGAATATTGCCCCGCATCAATCGCGCGATCAGGAATGCAACGACAAAATGCATGCCGTAGAACGGGGTAAAGGTGGTGAACACTCCGGCCCAGATTCCCCGCGCGATCCGCTCGGGCGTATCCGGCAGGCGGCGGATCCGGTGTTTCACATAGAGAAAGGCGCGGTACCAGCCACCGCGGGGGTAAAAAAACTCGACAATGATTTTCAGGAGCGAGCGGCGATCCCGGCGTTTGAATACCAACGTCGTCGTCCTTTTCTCCTGCCGCGGTTCTTAGCCCAACACGACGTGGGCCGGTGGCTTTTCGCGGTAACGTTCCACCGAGGCGACATCGCTTTCGGCCTCGAGCATCAGCATCAGTGAGTGGAGCTGTTCCACATCCCGCAATTCCAGATCCAGCATAAGGCGATAGAAGTCCGGTTTGCGATCCACAAATACCAGATTGTTGATATTGGCCTTTTTCTCTCCGATCAATGTGCAAATACGTCCCAGCACCCCGGCATCGTTGCCGATGGTCAGCTCCAGCGTCACGCTATAAACCGCCGGGTGGGTGCCCGAATGCCAATGCAGGTCGACCCAGCGGGCCGGCTGATCCTCGAACTCGCTCAGCCGGTCGCAATCGATCGTATGCACCACCACGCCCTTGCCGCGCGAGGTGATCCCGACAATGCGCTCGCCCGGCAGCGGCTGGCAGCAGGGTGCGCGCTCAAAGCTCTGCCCCGGTTGCAGACCGATCACCGCCCGGCGCGGGGGAATGTGTTCGCCCTCGTCCCGGACCAGTTCGGGATAGACCGCCTGCACCACGTCATGGGCGGTGATTTCCGCGCTCCCCAGCCGTGCCAGCAGCTCGTCGCGATGCTTCAGCCGAAGATTACGCGCCGCGGCGTCCAGTGCCTTGTCGGTGGCCTTGCGCCCCACATGTTCAAAGGCCGAGCGGGCCAGCTCTTGCCCCAGCTTGATAAAGCGCCCGCGGTCCAGCTCGCGCAGCGCGCGGCGGATCGCCGAACGGGCCTTGCCGGTGGTGGCGATCTCCAGCCAGCTCACCTGTGGCATCTGCCCCTCAGCGGTGATGATCTCGACCGACTGGCCGTTCTTCAGCCGGGTCCAGAGCGGCACCCGGATACCGTCCACCTTGGCCCCGACGCAGGCATGGCCGATGCGGGTGTGGATGGCATAGCCATAATCGATCGGCGTCGCCCCGCGGGGCAGCTTGACCACATCCCCCTTGGGGGTAAAGCAGAACACCTGATCGGAATACATCTCGAGCTTGACCGCTTCGAGAAATTCGTCGTGATCCTCTTCCGAGTCGAACTGTTCGGTCAGCGAGGAAATCCATTTCGCCGGATCAACCGCAAACGGGTTTTCCGAGCGCACCCCATCGCGATAGGACCAATGCGCCGCGACACCGGTTTCGGCCACGTCATGCATCTGGCGGGTGCGAATCTGAACCTCGACCCGTTTGCCGTCGCGCCCCGACACCGTGGTATGGATCGAGCGATAGCCGTTCGATTTCGGCTGGCTGATATAATCCTTGAACCGGCCCGGCACCGCACGCCAGCGCTGGTGAATGATGCCCAGCGCGCGATAGCAATCCTCCTCGCTGCCGGTGATGACGCGAAAGCCATAGATGTCGGACAGCCGGGAAAACCCCTGATCCTTTTCCTGCATCTTGCGCCAGATCGAATAGGGTTTCTTGGCCCGCCCGAACACCTCGGCCTCGATCTCGGCCTTTTCCAGCTCCAGCCGCATGTCGCCAGTGATGCGATGGATCACGTCACCAGTTTCGCGCTGCAAGGTGATAAAGCGGCGGATGATCGATTGCCGCCCTTCGGGGTTGAGCACGCGAAAGGCCAGGTCTTCGAGTTCCTCACGCATCCACTGCATGCCCATGCGGCCTGCCAGCGGCGCGAAGATATCCATCGTCTCGCGGGCCTTCTGCTCCTGCTTTTCCGGCCGCATCGCCTTGATGGTGCGCATATTGTGCAGCCGATCGGCAAGCTTGACCAGAATCACCCGCATGTCCTTGGACATCGCCATGAACAGCTTTCGGAAATTCTCGGCCTGCTTGGTCTCGCGGCTGGACAGCTGAAGATTGGTCAGCTTGGTCACGCCATCGACCAGTTCGGCCACCTCGCGGCCGAATTTCTCGGTCACCTCGGTATAGCTGGCCTTGGTGTCCTCGATGGTGTCATGCAGCAGCGCGGTGATGATTGTCGCATCATCCAGCCGCTGTTCGGTCAGGATCGCGGCGACAGCGACCGGGTGGGAAAAATATGGCTCGCCGGAATGGCGGAACTGCCCCTCGTGCATCTGCCGCCCATAGTCATAGGCGGCAGTAATACGATCGGCATTGGTTTTCGGATTATAATTGCGGACCAGCGCAATCAGATCTTCGGCTGAAATCATTCGGTCCGCGTCCTCATATCCGCGCTCAGCCCTGGCCTTGGGCCTCCATCAGTTTGCGCAGCAGCATTTCCTCGTTCATGTCGTCCTCGGCCGGTTTGTCGGCTTCGGCACCCATAAGCAGGGCCATCTGATCTTCTTCCGGCTCGTCCACTTCGATCTGAGTCTGGTTCGACTCGATCAGGCGTTCGCGCAGATCATCGGCACTTTGGGTCTCGTCGGCGATTTCACGCAGGGCGACAACCGGGTTCTTGTCGTTATCGCGCTCTACCGTGATGGGCGTACCCGCAGCAATCTCGCGCGCACGATGCGCGGCCAACATCACCAGCTCAAACCGGTTTGGTACCTTGTCAACGCAGTCTTCAACCGTCACGCGGGCCATGAGGAGATCTCCAATACAGTTCTGGGTCCGGAACGGCGGTTTGTAACCGCGAATCTTTACCTTGACAAGGCAGGAACGCGGCCGATCTGCAGAAAACAAAGGGTCAAATCGGGCAGATCTCGGCCAAATCTTGTGCGGACAGCGCCGCCAGCATGTCCCGGACCGTCCGCCCCAGAATCGGATGCACCCAGTCCGGCGCGATATCGGCCAGCGGCACCAGCACGAATCCTCGGTCCTGCAAGCGCGGATGCGGCAGAATCAACTGCTCTGGCGCGATGCGACGCTGCTCCTCGGGCGACAGGCCACGCCAGCGGCTCTGGGTCGCGGGATCGGGCGCAATGGTCCCGCCCGCCGCCAGCAAATCCAGATCCAGCGTCCGCATCCCCCACCGCTGTTGCCGTTCGCGGCCAAACCCGGCCTCGATCGCATGCAGCGCCGCCAGACAGGCGGCCGGATCGTGATCCGTCTCCACCCGGACCACCGCATTGACATAGTCAGGCCCGGACCCGGTCGGAAAGCAGGGGGTGGCAAAAAAACGGCTGACAGCGCGCACAGAAAGCCCTTGCGCGGGCATTGCGGCCACCGCCGCGATCAGGGTCTGCACAGGGGTGCCAACCCGCGACGGCAGGTTTGCCCCAAGCGCGATCAAGGCATTTGACCGGAATCCGGTCAATTTGAGCGCTCATTCATGCAGACTCGGACCTTGCGGCACACTGGGATTCTCTTATTTTAGGCATATCTTTTCGCCAAATTTAATCACTCACATACGGAACGCCACGGCGAATTGAGCATATTGGAAGGACATTTGATGTTTTACAAAGACGAACGGCTTGCGCTGTTCATCGATGGCTCGAATTTATACGCTGCGGCCAAGGCCCTGGGGTTCGACATCGACTACAAACTGCTCCGGCAGGAATTTATGCGGCGCGGCAAGTTGCTGCGCGCATTCTACTATACCGCCCTCCTTGAAAATGACGAGTATTCTCCGATTCGCCCCTTGGTCGACTGGCTGCATTATAACGGCTTCACCATGGTCACCAAACCGGCCAAGGAATACACCGACAGCATGGGGCGGCGTAAGGTCAAGGGCAACATGGATATCGAACTTGCAGTCGATGCCATGGAACTGGCGCCGCGCGTTGACCATATCGTGCTGTTCTCTGGCGATGGCGACTTTCGTCCGCTGGTGGCCAGCCTGCAACGCCAAGGGGTTCGGGTGTCTGTGGTCTCGACCATCCGCAGCCAACCGCCGATGATCTCGGACGATCTGCGCCGTCAGGCCGATAACTTTATCGAACTGGAGGAGTTGAAAGACGTGATCGGGCGTCCGCCACGCGAAACCCAAGTGCTGCCACGCAACGTCGCCTACGCGACCGACTGAGCGGCCTTTTGGCTGAGCGCCATGCCAGATTGGGGTCAGGTATGGCGCTCAGCCCCCCGCTTGGGCGTTGATCGCATCATGTTGCTTGATCACAGCATCAAGCCATCTGCTGTTTCTATAGGCTAGGACGGCGACATCGTCTTGGCTTAGGCTGTCTTTGGCCCCGGCCTGAGACAGCGCGGGCAGATCCTTCCCTCCTTTCGATGTTTGGACAGCCCTGCTGCCCGCCTCCCTCGCCGGAAGGTCCGATCCCGGCTGCGTGACCAGCCCGCGGGCTGGACCATCGCGGCCAGACACCTTACCTGTCGGGCCAAGGAGACCGCGACATGAGCAAACCGCCCCTCACCCTGTATCTGGCCGCGCCGCGCGGGTTCTGCGCCGGCGTCGACCGCGCCATCAAGATCGTCGAAATGGCGCTGCAGAAATGGGGCGCGCCGGTCTATGTGCGCCACGAAATCGTGCACAACAAATTCGTCGTCGACGGGCTGCGCGACAAGGGGGCGGTCTTTGTCGAGGATCTGGAGGATTGCCCCGAGGATCGGCCAGTAATCTTCTCGGCCCATGGCGTTCCGAAATCGGTCCCGGCCGAGGCGGCGCAGCGGCAGATGATCTATGTCGATGCCACCTGCCCGCTGGTCTCCAAGGTGCATATCGAGGCGCAACGGCATTTCGAGAATGGGTTGCAGATGGTCATGATCGGCCACGCCGGCCACCCCGAAACCATCGGCACCATGGGCCAGCTTCCCGACGGCGAGGTGGTGCTGGTCGAAACCCCCGAGGATGTGGCGAAGATCGAGGTGCGCAATCCCGACAGGCTCGCCTATGTCACCCAGACCACGCTCAGCATTGATGACACCGCCGATATCGTCGCCGCCCTGCGCGCCCGGTTCCCGGCCATCGTCGGGCCACACAAGGAAGACATCTGTTACGCCACCACCAACCGGCAAGAGGCGGTCAAGGCGATGGCGCAGAACTGCGACGCCATGCTGGTGGTGGGCGCGCCGAACTCGTCGAATTCGCGCCGTCTGGTCGAGGTCGGCGCCAAGGCCGGCTGCCAATACTCGCAACTGGTGCAGCGGGCCGACAACATCGACTGGCGCGCGCTGGAGGGGATCACCAGTATCGGCATCACCGCCGGGGCCTCGGCCCCCGAGGTGCTGGTGAACGAGGTGATCGACGCCTTTCGCGCCCGCTATGAGGTGACGGTGGAAACCGTACAAACCGCCGTCGAAAATGTAGAATTCAAGGTGCCGCGCGTATTGCGCGCGCCAGCCTGACCGGGGCCGAGTTTGAACCGCATTCCCACCTTTCCGCTGCTGCTTGGCCTCGCCGGGCTGATCCCGTTCCTCTGGGGCGCCGCGACCTATCTGAGTACCGATCTCGGGGCTTGGGGCGCGACCCGACTGGGGCCGCGGTTCGTCGGCCCCTATGTCCAGCTGTTCTATGGCTCGGTGGTTCTCAGCTTCATGTCCGGCGTTCTTTGGGGCTTTGCCGCCCGCGCACGTGGCGGCCAGGGAACGACCGGCTATGTGCTGGCGGTGCTGCCTGCGCTTTGGGCCTTTTTCATGACCGGCGGCGGGCCGGTGGCGGCGGGCATGAACCTGATCTTTGGCTTTGGCGGTCTGCTGCTGCTTGATGCCGCCTTTGCCCATTGGGGCCTCGCCCCATCTTGGTGGTTGCAACTGCGGCTGCGGTTCACCGCGGTGGTGATTGCCTGCCTCGCCGTGGGGGTCTGGCTGTGAGCGATCCCGAGACGATCCGCATCTACGACGAACGCGCGGCGGATTACGCCGGGATGACCGACGCCTATAACACGACAGACCCACGCTTGGCGGCGTTCATCGCCGCCTGCCCGGTGGCGGGTCGGGTGCTGGATCTTGGCTGCGGACCGGGCGCGGCGGCGGCGAAGATGGCCGAGGCCGGCTTGACGGTCGAGGCGGTCGACGCCTCTGCCGCGATGGTGGAGATGGCGGCCAGACATCCCGGCGTCAGCGCCCGGCAGGCCACCTTCGACGACATCACGGGCACCGCCACCTATGACGGCATCTGGGCCAATTTCAGCCTGCTGCACGCCCCGCGCGCCGATTTTCCCCGCCATCTGGCCGCGCTACACCGTGCGCTCAAACCCGGCGGGGTCTTTCTGATCGGGCTGAAACTGGGTACGGGAGAAGCCCGCGACCGCATTGGCCGACTCTACACCTATTACACCGAGGACGAATTGATGGACCATCTGCACAAGGCAGGCTTCACGCCCGGCGATATCAGACATGGCAGCGGCGAAGGGCTGGACGGCTCCACCGCGCCTTGGATTTCGGTGATCGCCCATGGCTAAGCTGATCGCCTATACCGACGGGGCCTGTTCCGGAAACCCCGGTCCGGGCGGCTGGGGCGTGCTGCTGCGCGCGATCGAGGACGGCAAGATCGTCAAACAACGCGAGCTCAAGGGCGGCGAAGCAGCCACCACCAACAACCGGATGGAGCTGTTGGCCGCGATCAACGCGCTGGAAAGCCTGACGCGCCCCACCGAACTCACCATCATCACCGACAGCAACTATGTGAAGAACGGCATCACCGGCTGGATCTTTGGCTGGAAAAAGAACGGCTGGAAGAACGCGGCAAAAAAGCCGGTGAAGAACGTCGAGCTGTGGCAGCGGCTGGACGCGGCGCAGCACCAGCACAAGGTGACATGGGAATGGGTCAAGGGCCATGCTGGCCACCCGGAGAACGAGCGCGCCGACGAACTGGCGCGCGAGGGGATGAAACCCTACAAGACCCGGGCCTAATCGCAGTCGAACAGCTTGCGTCGTGGCCCGATGCAATCCGAAGAAATGACCGGCGCCAGCTTGGTGGTGTCTTTGCGTGTTCGGGCGCCGATAAGATTGGTACCGGTGCCCTGTGGTGAGGACGCGGCCTCTGAACCACGCACCGCAGGGGGCTTCGCAGGGGTCTTTTGCGCGGCTTTGGGCGCAGGGGCCTTGACGGTTTGCGCACGCTGACGGGCCACCACCGGGGCCTGTTTGCATGCGGTCCCGGCGTGGCGCGCCAGCAGGCTGCGGAGCGCGATCAGACCAACGGTATCGCCCGACGTGGCGGTCGGCACCTCGATCCCCGCCGCATCGCCAAAGGCGGCCAGCCCGCGCCGCGAATTGCGCCCGAGAATACCGTCAATGCCGCCCCGGTAGCAGCCGCTGGCGCGCAGCGCGCGCTGGATGTCACGGGCGACCTCTGCCGTCGTTGGCAAGACCGGGGCGGGGGCTGGCATCGGCTCTCCCCGCGTCTCGCCCGGCGGTTCAACCTGCACCGCCCCTTGTTCTGTGTCCTGCGGCTCGGGGCGGGGGAGCTTGCGCAGCGCCTCGCGCCGCTCCAGCGCAAAGCCGTACAGCGGATGCTCGCTCTGCCCCTGATGGTGGATCAAAAACCCGTCCCAGTCGGCCACCGTCCCGGCCCGGTCGATACGCACGAAATCCTCGGCCAAGGATACCCCCGCAGCGGCCTGCGCGGCGAATGTGTCAGGCGCAGGCGGTTGGGGCTGGACGCCCGCGCTTTGCGGGTTGATCACATAGGCCCCGCCCCCCAGCGAGGAATAGACAAACGGCGCGGCCCCCGGCACCGACTTGCGCATCCCGTCGCGGACCCGGCCCAACACCCGGCGCACATCCGCAGGCGGCCCGTCCAGCGCGGCGAGAAACGCCGCCGTGAAGGGGGAATTGCCGCCCTCGGCCCCGTCCGGGGTGATCGCGCCCGCAGCGGCGGCATAGGCCACCAGCGTATCGCTCTGATTGCTGCGCAGATCGGCCAGCCCCTGACCGATGGCGCGGCTTGATCCCGATTGCTGCATCCGGATGACAAACGGATTGTTCCGGCAGGCGTCCAGCACCACCATCTTCATCACATGCGCCCCCGAGATCTGGCGCAGCACAAGATCCAGATCGACCATCTCCAGCGGCGCGTCGCGCTCATCCTCCAGCCGGGCATCGACCGGGACAAGGTAATTGACGCCGCCGATCTCGATCCCGTGGCCGGCGTAATAGACCAGCGCGATATCGGCCCGATCCGCCATGTCGCGGAACCGGCGCAGGGCATCGCGCATGCCGATCCGGCCCAGATTGTCGCCGCGCATGACCGCGAACCCCTGCCGCGTCAGAGCTGCCGCCACAGCGGCGGAATCATTGCGGGGATTGTCCAGCGGGGCGACCGTGGAATAGGCGGAATTGCCGATCACCAGCGCCACCCGCTCGGCCCGGACGCCGGAGGACAGGATCAGCAGGATGAAAATCAGGAACAGACGGTGCATCCCCGGCCCCTTGCTGTGAAACTGGATCCATCGACGCGAACCCCAGCGCGGTTCACATACGCGCGCGCGCCCTTTCCAACATGTCACCGCGGTTTGCCGTGATGTTCCACGATCGCCGCCAGATCCTCAGGCGTTGTGCTGCTGCGGACATAGGCGCAGGCGTTGGCGCTAAGGGCAAAGATCGACCCATCAGAGAAAAAGCTGGTATCGGTGACAAACACCACCCGCGTTTCCGGGCTGCGATAGCTGGCGAAATCGGCCACCGCCAGCGCGCTGCCCTCGCCCAGCATCAGGTCCAGCACGATGATATCGAACCGCCCCGACTGCAACGCGAGGATCGCCGCGCTCTGGCTGCTGACCAGACTCACCGTACTGCCCTGACGGCGCAGATGTCGCGCCCAGAGGTCGCCAAGGTCCGGATCGCCTTCGACGATGAGAATATCCATTGGATCACTTGTCTTGTCCTGCGCGTGGGCGCGGCCCGCCGCGCGCGTTCCTCATACCGCGATGAGCTTAAACGTTACCCTGTTTTGCCATATTCTCCAAGCCGCCCGCAGACCGTCGCCTTGTGCCGAGGCGAAAAATCCGGTTGAAGCGGCACATCCCCCCCTTTCAGACCGGGTTTGTCCAATGCCGCACCCTGCCCCGCCCGACACCTCTGCAACGGCCCGACCCAAGGCCCAACCCGGCCGCGATCACGGCGGTGGGCTTGATGGCGCCATCACCCGTTTCGGGGGCGCGCGCGGCGACTGGCTGGATCTGTCGACCGGCATCAACCCGATGCCCTATCCGCTGCCGCAGATCCCTACTGCGGCCTGGGCCGATCTGCCCGACCGCGCCGCGCAAGAGGCGCTGACGCAGGCCGCGCGCGTCTTTTGGCGGGTGCCTGCGGGGGCCGGGGTGCTGGCCGCGCCCGGGGCCTCGGCGCTGATCGCGCGGCTGCCCGCGCTGGCCGCGCCGGGGCGGGTGCGGATCGACGCGCCCACCTATAACGAACACGCCGCCGCCTTTGCCGTGATGGGCTGGGCGCGGGCGGAAGATGGCCCCGCCGAGGCGCGGGTCTTGGTGCATCCCAACAATCCCGACGGCCGGCTGCGCCACGCGGAGGAGGCTGACGCGCCGCTTACCATCATCGACGAAAGCTTTTGCGATATTTGCCCGGAACAGAGTCTTGTTGCCCTGGCCACCCGACCCGGTGTCGTGGTGCTGAAAAGCTTTGGCAAGTTCTGGGGGCTAGCCGGGCTGCGGCTGGGCTTTGCCATCGCCGCCCCCGACACCCTTGCACGGCTGGCCGAGATGCTGGGGCCGTGGCCGGTCTCTGGCCCCGCCTTGCGGATCGGGGCGGCGGCGCTGCGCGATACCGTCTGGACAGGTCAGACCCGGACGCGGCTGGCGCGCGATGCCGCCCGGCTGGAGGATCTGATGACCGGGCACGGCGCCACGCCTGCGGGCGGCACTGATCTGTTCCGCCTGTACCATCTGGACGATGCCGCCCTCTGGCAAGAGCGGCTGGCCCGACACCATATCTGGACGCGTGTCTTTCCCTATTCGCCGCATCTTCTGCGGCTGGGCCTGCCGCCCGCGACGGGCTGGGACCGGCTGGAGGCGGCGCTGTGAGCACCACCGCGCTTCTTGCCGCCGCGCTGATCCTCGATGCGCTTTTGGGCGAGCCGGACTGGCTTTGGTCGCGGCTGCCGCATCCGGCGGTGCTGATGGGGCGCGCGGTCACCGCGCTGGACCGCTGGCTGAACCGGGGTGAGGCGCGGGTGATCAAAGGGGCACTGGCGCTCGCGCTGCTCGCGCTCGGGGCGCTGACGCTGGGCCAGCTTATTGCCGGGCTGGGGCCGGTGGCCGAGACCCTTGTCGCCGCGATCCTGCTGGCACAACGCGCGCTGGTCGAGCATGTGCGCGCGGTGGCCACCGGGCTGCGCCAGTCCCTGCAGGCCGGGCGCAACATGGTGGCCCGGATTGTCAGCCGCGACACCCGCGACATGGACGAGAGCCGGGTCGCCCGCGCCGCCATCGAAAGCGCGGCGGAAAACCTCTCGGACGGGGTGATCGCGCCGGCCTTCTGGTTCCTGATTCTGGGGTGTCCGGGGCTGATTCTGTACAAGGCGATCAACACCGCCGACAGCATGATCGGCTATCGCAATCCGCGCTATGAACAGTTCGGCAAGGCCGCCGCCCGCGCCGACGATCTGCTGAACCTGATCCCGGCGCGGCTGACCGGCCTGTTGATCGCGCTGTTCACCGGACAGATGCGCCATTGGCCTGCGATCACGGCGGATGCGCGACGGCACCGTTCGCCCAATGCCGGCTGGCCCGAGGCGGCGATGGCGCGCGCGCTGGATGTCGCACTGGCCGGACCGCGCAGCTATGACGGACAGATGCGCGATCTGCCTTGGGTCAACCGGGCTGGACGCCAGCGCATCGGCGCGCCCCAGATCGAGGCCGCCGCGCGGCTGCTTTGGCGGGTGTGGCTGGTTTTCCTGTTTCTGGTTGTTGCCTGTGCGCTGTTGCTGCCGCTATGGTAACGGCTGATGTGACAAGGATATTGATTTCATGCGCCTTTTTGCCCCTTTGATTGCCCTGTGCCTTGCCGCGCCCATCGCCCATGCGCAATGCGGCGGCCCGTTTCCCGCCTTTGTCGACGGGCTGAAATCCGAAGCGGCGGCCAAGGGCTTTGACGCTGCGACGATCGACGCCTTTTTCCGCCCGGTGCGGCAGGACCCCAAGGTGCTGCGCGCCGACCGGGCGCAGGGGGTGTTCCAAAAGCCGTTCATCGACTTTTCCCGCCATCTGATCTCGCAAAACCGGATCGACAAGGGCCGCGCCATGGCGCGCAAATACGCCACCACGTTTGACCAGATCGAACGCGACTATGGCGTGTCGCGCGGGGTGCTGCTGGCGTTCTGGGCGTTTGAAACCGATTACGGCGGGTTCCAGGGCGATTTCAACACCTTGAACGCGCTGACCACGCTGGCGCATGACTGCCGCCGCCCGCAGATCTTCCGACCCCAGATCTTTGCCGCGCTGGAGCTTTACAAACATGGCGATTTCGACCCGGCACGCACCACCGGGGCTTGGGCGGGCGAGATCGGCATGGTGCAGATGCTGCCGCGCGACATTCTGGAAAACGGCATCGACGGGGATGGCGACGGGCATGTGCGGCTGAAAACCTCGGCCCCTGATGCGTTGATGTCCGGGGCCAAGATGCTCTCCAGTCTGGGCTGGCGCGCGGGCGAGCCGTGGCTGCAGGAGGTGCGCCTGCCCGAGGCGCTCGACTGGTCGCTGACCGGCCCCGGCCAGACCCTGAGCGTGGCGCAGTGGGCGCGGATGGGCGTGCGTCCGCGCGAGGGCAAGCTGGCCAAGGACACGCTGTCCGCCTCGATCATCCTGCCGCAGGGGCGCAACGGGCCGGCGTTTATCGCCTATCCGAATTTTCAGGTCTATTTCGAATGGAACCAAAGCTTTACCTACGTGCTGACCGCCGCCTATTTCGCCAACCGGCTGGAGGGCGCGCGGGTCTATGACGCGCGCAACCCAGAGCCGGGGCTGACCGGGGCACAGATGAAGGAATTGCAGCGCCGGCTGAAGGCACAGGGATATGATGTCGGCAAGATCGATGGCATCCTTGGGGCCGGCACGCGGGCCGCAACGCAGGCGGAACAAAAGCGGTTGGGCCTGCCCGCCGATGCCTGGCCCACCACGGCGCTGCTGAACCGGCTTTAGTCGCTCGAGACCGCCGCTTTGCACCTGCCCCCTTCCCTTTAACGGAGGGAGGGATCGGGTGGGATCAGTTCCCCACCCCCAGTTCAAACCTGAACGGAAACCGCGCGCCGCCCTTGGTGACCAGCATGTGCATCTGGCCATCGCGCAGATACACGTCGCAGCGTCCATCCCCATTCCCATTCCCATCCCCTGTGGAAATGCACAAGCGCCCGTCAGGAAGCAGGGTGAAGGCCCCGAATTGCGCCGGCGCGCCAGCGGGAGGCTCTGAGGGCCGCCGCACGGACCCGTCCGGGGCAAATTGCGGCGTGCCCGGGGTAAAGTACCGGGGCGGTGCGTCCTGATAGAACCCGTCGAAATCCTCTGACGGCCAATCCCAGCCCTGCGCCGACAACGCGGCGGGGCATAGCAGCAGACTCAACCAAAGCGGAATGTGGATCATGCCCGATCCTATCGCACCGGGATTGCGCAGGTGCAATCCTGCGCCTGCGTCCTGTCACGCCACCAGCGATTCGGCCTTTTTCAGGTCGACCGAGACCAGCTGGCTGACGCCCTGTTCCTGCATGGTGACGCCATAAAGGCGATCCATCCGGCTCATGGTCACCGCGTGGTGAGTGATGATCAGGAACCGCGTGTCGGTCTGGCGGCACATCTCGTCCAGCAGATCGCAAAACCGGGTCACATTGGCATCGTCAAGCGGCGCGTCGACCTCGTCGAGCACACAGATCGGCGCCGGGTTGGCCAGGAACACCGCAAAGATCAGCGCCAGCGCGGTCAGGGTCTGTTCACCGCCCGACAGCAACGACAGGGTGGACAATTTCTTGCCCGGTGGCTGGCACATGATTTCCAGACCGGCCTCAAGCGGATCGTCGCTTTCGACCATGACCAGATTCGCCTCGCCACCGCCGAACAGGTGGCGAAACAGCATGGTGAAATTGCTGTTCACCTGCTCGAACGCGGTCAACAGCCGTTCGCGCCCCTCGCGGTTGAGGCCCGCGATCCCGCTGCGCAGGGTCTTGATCGCCTCTTCCAGATCGGTCTTTTCGCGAGACAGGGTATCGAATTCCTCCTGCACCTCGCGGGCGTCCTCCTCGGCGCGCAGGTTGACCGCCCCCAAGGCCTCTCGCTGCCGTTTGTAGCGGTTCACGTCGGCCTCGAGTTCATCGGCGGCGGGCATGTCCTCGGGCACGGCGTCAAGCTGGTTCAACAGCTGGTTCGGGGTCAGCTGCATGTCTTCTGCGATGCGTTCCGCAGCGCTCTGCACCATCTCGCGGGCGGCCTCTGTCCGCGCCTCGGCGGCGGCACGTCCTTCGCGCGCGTCAGAGGCGTGACGCTCGGCATCACGCTCGGCCTGAATCGCGGCGCGCTGGGTGATTTCTCCGGTGGCCAGCGCATCGGCGGCAGTCGCGCGGCGCGCCTCGGCCTGCTCGGAAGCCTCTGTCAGCTCCTCGCGCTTTTCGGCGATCTGCTCGGGCACCGCGCGGGCGATGTCGAGTTCTTCCTCCGAGGCTTCCTTGCGTTCGACCAGTTCCGCGATGCGGCGTTCGGCGGTCTCAAGCCGGTGTTTCCAGCCGCTGATTTCCTTGGTCACCTCTTGCTGGCGCTTGATCCGCGCCTCGCCGTCGCGGCGCAGCTCGTCATGGGCCGAGCGACGGGTCAACATGGTGATCCGCGCCGCCTCGACCGTCTGTTTGATCGCCTCGACCTGCGCCCGGGCGCTGTCCAGATCGCCAAGCTCGGTCAGCCCGGCCTCGGCCTCGCGCAGCTGTGCGCGGGCGGCCATCGCGTCTTCCTTGTGGCGCGTCACCGCCAGCCCGAGGTTTTCCAACCGGCCGCCGGCCAGATTGCGCTCGGACTCGGCACGGCTCATGGCGCGGGCTGCATCGGCGACGCGCTGGTCGGCGGCGCGGCGGGCATCGCGGGCAGCCTTGTCGGCCTCGGTCACCTCAATCAATTTGCGGCTCAGGCTTTCATGGGCGGCGCGGGTGCCCTCGGCCCGGGCGCTGACCTGCTCCAGCTCCTGTTTCAGGGCTTCCAGCCGGTTCAACTGCTCCAGCCGCAACGCAGCGGCAGAGGGCGCATCCTCGGCCCAGGCACGGAACCCGTCCCAGCGCCACAGATCGCCCTCCAGCGTGACCAGCCGTTGCCCCGGCTGCAACAGCGGTTGCAGCCGCGCCCCGTCCTCGGCCTCGACCACCCCGATCTGGCTGATGCGGCGGCCCAGCACCTCGGGCACGGTGACATAATTGGCCAGCCCCGTGATCCCGTCGGGCAACAGTTGTGCAGCGCCATAGCCCGGCAGCGTGGCCCAGCCCGAGGGGCCGTCCTCTTCCACCACGGGGGCGCGCAGATCATCGGCCAGCGCCGCGCCAAGCGCCTTTTCATAGCCCGGCGTCACCCGCAGCAGGTCAAGCAGCTGCCCGCCCTCGGCGGTGTCGCGCGCCACCAGCTTGGCCAGTGCCGTGGTCTCGGCGCGCAAGGCACCGGCCTCGCCCTCGGCCTCGGAGCGCTGCGCGCGGGCCTCGGATTCGCGCGCCTGGGTGTCGTTGCGCATCTCGTCCACGGCGGCCAGAGTCTCTTCGGCGGATTCGGCGGCTTCCTGCGCCTCTTCCGCGGTCTCCTGAGCCGTCTCGAAGGCCTCATCCGCCCCGAGCAACGCCTGTTCGGCCTCGGCCACGGCCCGACGGGCCTTTTCCTCTTCGTCTTCGGAACGGGTCAGCATCTTGCGGCTGTCGTCCACAAGCCGCTGCGCCGACTGGTGCCGGGCGGCCAGACGCGCTACATCCTCGGTCACTTGGCTGAGCGTTTCCTCGCGTTCCTGCAACACGGCGGCAGCCTCGTGCGATTGCTCCGCCGCCTCGCTCAGCTTGTCGTCCTGCCCGTCGCCCGCCTTGGCCAGTTCGCGCGCTTCCCATTCCAGCCGTTCAATGGTCTCGCCCGCGTCGCGGTTCAGCCCGGCCTCGCGTTCGATATCACGGGCGAGCTGGTCGATCCGTGCGGTCAGTGTCTCGATCGTCTTGCGCGCGCGGAGTTCTTCGTCGCTTAGCGTGTTGCGCTCGACCTGCAAGCGCTGCAGCACGGCGGCGGCGATCGCCTCTTCCTCGCGCAGCGGCGGCATCGCCTCGTCAGCACTCGCGCGGGCGCGAATGGCCTGCTGCGCGGCGCTTTCGGCCTGCGCCGCCCCGGTGGTACGCTCGCGCAACACAGCCTCGGCGCTGGCGCGCGCCTCGTCCGCTTCACGCCAGCGCCGATAAAGCAACATCCCCTCGGCCAGACGCAGGCTTTCCCCGATCTCGCGATAGCGCGCCGCCTGTCGGGCTTGGCGCGCCAACTGCCCCAAATGCGTCGCAAGCTGTTCCAACACGTCATCGATGCGGGTCAGGTTGGTTTCGGTTCCGCGCAGCTTCAGCTCGGCCTCGTGGCGACGTTGATACAGGCCGGAAATCCCCGCCGCCTCTTCCAGAATACGGCGGCGCGCGGTGGGTTTGGCGTTGATCAGTTCGGAAATCTGGCCCTGCCGCACCAGCGACGGCGAATGCGCCCCGGTCGAGGCATCGGCGAACAACATCTGCACATCGCGGGCGCGCACATCCTTGCCGCTGGCCTTGTAGGCGCTGCCGACGTCGCGGGTGATCCGGCGCAGGATCTCAAGCGTATCGCTGTCGTTGAACCCGGTCGGCGCCAGCCGCTCGGAATTGTCGATCAACAGCGAAACCTCGGCAAAGTTGCGCGCTGGCCGTGACCCGGAGCCGGCAAAGATCACGTCTTCCATGCCCGAACCGCGCATCGCCTTGGCGCGGGTTTCGCCCATCACCCAGCGCAGCGCTTCCAACAGGTTCGACTTACCACAGCCATTTGGCCCGACAACCCCGGTCAGCCCTTCGGCGATCATCAGGTCGGTCGGGTCAACAAAGCTTTTGAAGCCGGTCAGTCTGAGCTTTGTAAAGCGCACGGGCGGGCCATCTTGATTCCAGTTGAACCTGAAATGTGGGCGGTTGCCCCGCCGTGAGTCAACGGGTTTACCGCTGTATCTGGCGTAGAAGCCGCAGTTATCCCCAATATATTGACGTTTTCAGCGCTATCCTGCGCGGCGAACCGCCGAAGGCGCGGGGATGCAGCGATAAACCGGATACCCCGCTTTTGCCCCCGCCTCCGGCAAAAGCCGGCAGGCCGTGTTCAACGGCTCGATTGGGGCTACCCGCTTCGGGCAGGCGAGTCGCCCGGTCGCCAATGCCTGATCGCCCAGCACCTTTGTCACCGAACAGCCACTGACCAATGCCATCGCCAGCCCAGCCCGGTCCCGGATCGGCCCGAACCGGGGCGCGTATTGCGGGTTCACGCGGATCGCCTCGGCCAGATGCCCCTTCACGCGCACATCGAACACGCTGTCATTAACCGCAATCCGCGTTGGCGCCAGCCCGCGGAAATGCGGCGAGGGCGCGTTGCACCCGATCAGAACCAGGCAGGAGATCAAACAATGGTATCGCATGTCGCCCACTGTGGCACAGATCCCGTTAACCAGATCTTGCACACAGCCATCATGGTAGCGACGGCGGCGGCTGTGCCGCTTGATAGCGGTTGAGGCATGTCCGGCGCGGCCTTATAACGCCCTATACTCATCTGGAAATCGCAATGCCCTTTCAAAAGGTCCAGCCCGAAAAACTGTCCACCTCGGTTGTCCGCCAGATCGAAAAACTGATCTTGCGCGGTATTCTGCGGCCCGGGGAACGGCTGCCGTCCGAACGTGATCTCGCCGATCGGCTCGGAGTGTCGCGCCCTTCGCTGCGCGAAGCGGTGGCCGAGCTTCAGGCGCAAGGACTGCTCGCCACCAAGGCGGGGTCGGGCATCTATGTCGCCGATGTCCTCGGGTCGGCATTTTCGCCAGCGCTGATCCGGTTGTTCGGTAGCCATGACGAAGCGGTGTTCGACTATCTTTCGTTTCGCCGCGACATGGAGGGGTTGGCCGCTGAACGCGCTGCGCGGCTGGGCTCGGAGAGTGATCTGAAGGTGATACAGGCGATCTTTGCCAAGATGGAAGCGGCGCAAGGCCGCTCCAACAATGCCGAGGAAGAGGCCCAGCTTGACGCGCAGTTTCACTCGGCCATCATCGACGCCAGCCACAACGTTGTGATGCTGCACATGATGCGCTCGATGTACGACCTGCTGCGGCAGGGTGTGTTTTATAACCGTCAGGTGATGTTCAAACAGCGCACCTCGCGCGCCGCGCTGCTGGACCAGCACCGGGCGATCAACACCGCGCTGCAGGCCCGCGATCCTGCCAGTGCCCGCGCCGCGGTCGAGGCGCATCTGGACTATGTCCAGTCCGCGCTGGAGGATCACAAACGCGCAGAAAGGAACGAGGCGATCGCACAACAGCGGCTGCAACACGAAACTGGGCGCGACAGCCGCAGAGGGTAAGTGTCGCGATAGGGGCCGCAGTAAGATGCAGGTTGCGCTCTGGATCTCGGCGCATGCCCCTCACCCGAACACGTCGTTCCGCAAAAGAAAAACCCGGCCAGTGGCCGGGTTTTCTGTCTGTTCAGAACTAAGCGTGAAGCTCAGTGCAGCTTGGCGTCCACCTCTGCGATGGCCCCGTCGATCAGCTTGTTGCCCTCGGCAGCGCTCATCTGTTTGGCAATCACATCGTTGGCAGCCGCCACCGCGATGGTCACAGCCTGATCGCGAACCGCCTTGATCGCAGCGGTCTGGGCCGAGACGATCTTGTCTTCGGCCGCAGCCAGACGACGGACGATGGATTTCTCCAGATCAGCCTTGGCCTGTTCGGCAGCCGCAACGGCATCGGTCCGGGCATGTGCCACGATCCGTTCCGCCTGTGCCTGCACGTCCTTCTGCTTGCGCTCATACGAGGCCAGCAGTGTCTGTGCCTCTTCGCGCAGGGCACGGGCTTCGTCCAGCTCGGCCTTGATGCCAACGGCGCGATTGTCCAACGCCCCGCCAATCATGCCGGGAACCTTGAAATAGAACAGGACCCCGATGAAGACGATAAAGGCGATCAACACCACGAAGTTGGTGTTGTGCAGCGAAAAGAACGGGCCGCTGGCGGCCAGCGCGGGGCTGGCAAAGCCAAGGCTCAGGAAAAGGGCGGTCAAATTACGCATCTGTCTTACCCTTTCATCCGTTCGGTGATGGCGCCGGTAACGGCAGCCGCGGTGGCCTTGAAGCCCAGCGCCGTGACGATTTCCGCCGTGGTGTCTTTGGCCACGGCCTCGATGCTTTCCAGCGCGCTGGCACGAATGGCAGCGATTGCCTTCTCCGACTCGACAGTTTTTGCCGCGATGTCAGCATCGGCCTTTTCGATGGCCAGATCGAGATCGGCCTGAATGTCGGCCCGCGCCTCAGCAGAGATCCGCTGCGCCTCGGACCGGGCTTCGGCCAGGGCCTTATTATATGCCTCTTCGGCCTCAACAGCTTTCGCCTTGAGGTCTTCGGCTGCGGCCAGATCGTTGGTGATGGTCCCGGCACGTTCGGCAAGAATGCCGCCAATGCGCGGCAGCGCCACCCGTGACAGAATCAGGTAAATCACGACAAGCGTGACAACCAGCCAGAAGATCTGGTTCGGAAAGGTCGCAAAATCCAGCTGTGGCATGCCTGGACCGCTTTCGGCGGCGCCATGTGCCATGTCGACAGCGGCTTGACCTGCGTCGTGCGTCTCAGTTGCCATGTCGTCCTCCTTGGGAACTTAGCCTACTTCGGGCAGCGCCGGGTCAATCCCGGGCTGCCCGACCGTAAGGATCAGATGTTCCGAAGGTACTTAAACGGCGAACATCAGCAGCAAAGCAACCAGGAACGAGAAGATGCCCAGTGCTTCTGCAAATGCGATACCGATGAACAGGGTCGCGGTCTGACCGGCGGCAGCCGACGGGTTGCGCAGGGCCCCCGACAGGAAGTTGCCGGCAACGTTACCAACCCCGATTGCGGCTGCGCCGGAACCGATTGCTGCGAGGCCTGCGCCGATGTGTGCGAGATCGCCTTCCATATTGAGTACTCCTTAGGATGGAAAGTTGCGTTGTTTGGATACGGGTCGAACCTTAGTGCGAGGGATGCAGCGCATCCTTCAGATACACACAGGTCAGAATGGTAAAGACATAGGCCTGGATGAAGGCCACAAGGACCTCCAGACCGTACATGGCGGTGATTGCCAGAACCGACACCGGGCTGACGATGGTGAGGGCGGCAAAGCCCGCGAACACCTTGATCACCGCGTGGCCCGCCATCAGGTTGCCGGCCAAACGAATGGAGTGGCTGACGGGGCGAACGAAGTAGGAGATCAATTCGATGACCGCGAGGATCGGGCGCAGCGGCAGCGGTGCGCTCGACACCCAGAACAATCCGAGGAAGGCGGCGCCGTTCATGACGAAGCCAAGGATGGTCACGCTCAGGAACACCAGCATCGCCAACACCACCGTGACGGCGAAATGCGAGGTGGCGGCAAACGACAGCGGCAGAAGGCCAAGAAAGTTTGCGGTGACGATGAACATGAACAGCGTCATCACATAGGGGAAGAATTTCACCCCTTCCTTGCCGCAGATATCCACGACCATCTTATGAACAAAGCCATAGGCCATTTCGGCCACCGACTGCATCCGGTTCGGAACCACGGCGCGGCGCGAGGTGCCCATGACCAGCAGCACGACAATCGCGACGATCGAAAGCCCCATCCACAGGGCGATGTTCGACGGCGTGTACCACGCCAGCGCATCCCCTCCGAACAGCGGCTTCACGATGAACTGATCCATCGGGTGGAATACCAGTCCGCCAGTCTCGGCGGCGTGTTCTGCACCATGCGCTTCGGTTGCCACGTTCAGTCCCTCTCGTCGTCTCGTCCGGCCTCTTCGGCCAATTTCTGCTCCTGGAGTTCTTGCGCCGTGCGAAGCATCGTCTTCACTCCGGCGGCAAGGCCCAGCATTGTAAACAGCACCAGAAAGATCGGGAGTGTCCCGAACAGGCTGTCCAGCCCGTATCCGATGCCAAAGCCGATCCCGAGACCGGCAACAAGTTCGATCACCATCCGCCAGGCATGTTGCGCCTGAGAATAATGCTCATCCGCACGGGGTGTTGGCGCCTGCGCCTTTTTCGCCACTGCGATCCGTGCCTCCAGCTGCGCCATGCGCTGCTTTTGGTCCTCATCACTCACCGGCGATTACCCCTCGCGTTTTCAAGCATGGTGCTAAGCGGGCGGGGGCATAGAGTCAATCACTAGAATGACCGCCCGAGAATGCGCGTAACATGCTGTTTTAGTGTTTATTTTTACCAACAAGAAGAGGCAGGCACCGCACTGGGGGCCGATACCTGGGCGTGAAACCGGCAAATGGGCATATTCAACCAAATGGTTGACGATTGCCGCCCCCCGGCGCTAGGGGCTGGGTCATGATCAATCCGCTCGACATGGTTTTCGCCGCCCTCGCCGACCCCACGCGGCGCGCGATCCTGTCGATGCTACTGGAAGACGACATGGCGGTGACGGATGTGGCCGAGCCGTTCGAGATGTCGCTGGCGGCCATATCCAAGCATCTTTCCATCCTGAGCCGTGCCGGGTTGATCAGCCAAGAGCGGCGCGGTCGGGTCAAATGGTGCAAGCTGGAGCCCGACGCCCTGCGTCCTGCCAGCGTCTGGATGCAGGGGTTCGGTCAGTTCGAGCCGGTGAATCTGGACGCTTTCGAGCGGTTTCTCGAAACTGAGCTCAATACGCCAGAGCGCGATAGCCCTGAAACCGGATCTCCAGATCCGGCCGGCTGAAAGTGCCGTCCGCCTCGATCCACCACGGTTCGCCCAGCAACTTGATATCGTGCAGCCCGGCGGCGGCAAAGCTGAGCCCCATCGAATGCGCCATCGGCACCCGCACCCCCGGCTTGGGGTTCAGCCCCGGCCGGATCTCGCGCGTGCCAAGCTTGAGGTGATGGGCGATGTCCCATTCCTGCACCAGCCCCTCGGTGCGGGTCACCACCCAGCAATGCATGTCATCACAATGGGTGCGTTTCTGATCGGGAATAAAATAGCCGGTGACATAGCCCGCCTCATAACCCGCCGCGCGGCAGGCGGCGATGAAATAGGCGTTGATATCGACACAGGATCCGACCGTCAGCGAACAGATCTGCGGAATCTCGTCCTGACCGTCATAGTAACGGGTGCCCGGGTGGCCATAGGTAAACAGCCCCGCGACATGATCGGCCAGGGCCTTGATCCCCGCCGGATCGCGGCCATCGGCAATCTCGCGCATCTCTGTGCTCAACGCCGCCGCGCTGCGGGTAAAGCGACTGTCGCGCGGGGAGAACAGCGTCTCGGGATAGGGCGCGCCGCTGCGGGAGAAGCGCCACGCGATTTCGACCCGCTCGGCGTTGGGCGTCAACTCCATCGCATGTTGCGCCGCCAACGGGTCCGCGATCAGGCGCACCCCGGCGCCCTGTACCGTCACGGAAAGCGGCGCCGCATGCGGCGTGGCAAGCCCGACAGGGGCCAAAAGGACGCCCCCCTCTCGGGCCGGAAACGAAACGGTCAGGCAAATATCTTGTTCGGTCATGTCATCCTCTTATCCGGCGCGGATGACCGTTTCATGTCAGCCGTCCTGCTCCAACAACAGAATCAAGGCCACCACCGTCATCGCGATCCCCACCAGCACCAGCGCGGGTGGCGCGCCGTGGCCCATGGCGATTTCCCACAGGATCACCCAGGACGGCGTCAGGTACGTATAGGCCATTACCTTGGCCGAGGGCAGCCGCAGCGTGGCGAATTGCAGCAAAACGAAGGTCACCGCGCTGGTAAAGATCGCCAGATAGAACAGCCCGATCCAGACAATGGGCGGCAGCGCCATCCAGTTGGTGGCGCGAATGTCGGACCAGCCATAGACCAGCAGCACCAGAAACCCGGCCACCAGCATGCCAAAGGTGAACATCACCGCCGGCTCTCCCCGGTTCAGCCGCCGCACCAGCGGCGTATAGGCCGCATGCGCGATGCAACCGACGAAATAGATCGCCTCGCCCTTGCCGATATGGAAGGCCTTTGCCGCCTGCCAGTCGCCATCAAAGATCACCCAGACCGCCCCCGCCGCCCCCACGGCCAGCGCCCCTGCCATGCGTGCGGTGGTGACCTGTCGCAGGATCCACCAGCCGAACAGCCCGGACAGGATCGGGGTCAGGGTAAAGACCGCCGCGGTGCTGATCGGCGCGGCGGTCTTCAGCCCTTCGAACATCAGCACGAAATAGGCGGCAAAAATCCCGCCCAGCAACAGATAGCGCCAAGGCGCGGCAAAAGCCGACCGCGTCATCTTGCCGGTGGTGGCGGCCAGCGTACCGATCACCACCGCCGCGATGGCGAAGCGCGCCGCCGTGAGCGCAGCCGGCGCAATCTCGTTCGCGACCTGCGCCCCCAGCGAAAACGAGCCGGCGACCAGTGCCGAAAACGTCAGCATCGCCAGATGCCCCTGCAAATGCGGGCTTAACCGTGATCGCTTGTCCGCATCGGCACCGACGCTCATTTGCACCACCCCTGCGCGTGGTCCTTGAGAAAGGTCAGAAAGCTTTGCACCTTGTTGGTCCGGTGCAGATCCACATGGGTGACCAGCCACAGTGTCGCGGACCATTCCTCGCGCGGGGGGATCACCTGCACCAGACCGGGCTGACGCGCCGCCGCCCATGTCGACATGAACCCGATGCCCGCGCCGGCAAAAATAGCCTCGGACAGGGCTTCGCGGCTGTTGCCGCGAAAGGTGATCGCCGTATCCGGCACATGGCTGTGCAGCCATTTGTAATAGGGCGCGGGGGTGTCGGGGTCATCTGCGCTGATAAAGTGGTGATCGCCGAACGACTCGACCGTATCCGGCACGCCGTGGCGCACGACATAGGATTCGCTGGCATATAACGCCACCGGCAGATGCGCGAACCGTTGCACCACATTGTCGGGTTGATCCGGGATCGAGCCCGCGCGGATCGCCACATGCGCCTCGCCATATTCCAGCCGGAACAACCGCTCCCCAGTCAGGAACCGCAGGATCAGGCCCGGATGTTCCGCCTGAAACGCGCTCATCACCGGCACCAGCAGCGGCGACAGCGAGGCCAGTGAGGTCACCACCAACTCGCCCGTCACCGCGTCGCCCTGCCCCTTGAGCCGGCCAGAGAGTTGGTTGAACTGATCCTCGGTCGCCTGCGCCACCCGCAACAGGTCGGTTCCGGCCTCGGTCGGGGTATAGCCGCGCGCGTGGCGCTGGAACAGCTTGACCCCCAAGCGTTTCTCGAGCGCATCGATATGGCGAATGACGGTGGCATGGTGCACGCCCAGCACCTCAGCCGCGCCGCTGACGGTGCCCATCCGTGCCACCTGGAAAGCGGTGCGGATCTCGTCCCAGTTGTCCATACGCTTCTCCGACTTTGTGCATCAGATCTATGTGCATCAGATCACAGGCCCCCCTGCTTTTTGAGCAATTGCGTTCGCTGACGCAAGGCGTATCTCTCTTCCACAAAGCAACACACGACCCCAACCGGGAGTTTCAGGAATGACCCATATTCTCAGGATCAACAGCTCGATCAAGGGCGAGGCTTCGGTTTCGCAAAAGCTGCTGGATCGCGCACAGGCGAAACTGACCGCCGCCCACCCCGATGCCGAGGTGGTAACCCGAGACATCTCTGCCGGTGTGCCGGCCATCGACGGCAGCTGGATCGGCGCCGTCTTCACCCCGGCCGAAAGCCGCGACGTCGCACAGGCCGAAATCGCCGCCTATTCCGATACGCTGCTGGCCGAGGTCCGCGCCGCCGACGTCCTGCTGATCGGCCTGCCGGTCTATAACTTCGGCGTGCCGGGCCAGCTCAAGTCCTGGTTCGACCATCTGGCCCGCAAGGGAGAGACCTTTCAGTACACCGAAACCGGCCCCGAAGGCCTGCTGAAGGGCAAGCGCGCCATCGTCGTCTTCACCTCGGACGGGACCAAGTTCGGCTCTGAAATCGACTTTGCCTCTGGCTGGGTCAAGCAGATGCTGGGCTTCTTCGGCATCACCGACGTGCAATTCGTTCATGCCGACCAGATGGTCTTTGACGCCGAAGCGACGCTGAAGGCCGCCGAAGCGCAGGTTGACGCGCTGGCCGCCTGAGCCTGATCCGTCGGGCGCCTCTCGCGCCAGCACCGACACCGGCGCGCCCTTTTCCGGGGTGCGCCGTTTTCGTTTGCCCCCAACAAACCCGACTCCGGCAAACTTGACACTGGCAAACTTGACTCCGGCCCGCAAACCCCGTAACCGCCGTCTCAACCATCCGGGAGCATAGTGTCTTCCGGTCCCGCCTAGCAGGGATCGCCCCCCACCAGCGAGTTTCGCCCGTGGGGGCAAAACTGTTTGGGAATTTCCCCTCGCCCGGCGGGGGCATTTGAGAATCGAACCGCCCGCTCCTATCTTTGGGGCGACCTATGACAACCGGAGAAGGAGCCTGCTGGCCCATGTTTGAAAATCTATCCGAACGCCTCTCCGGTGTCTTCGACCGGCTGACCAAACAAGGCGCGCTCTCGGAAGAGGACGTCAAGACCGCCCTGCGCGAGGTGCGCGTCGCCCTGCTTGAGGCGGACGTATCGCTGCCGGTTGCCCGCGACTTTGTGAAAAAGGTGCAGGAACAGGCCACCGGGCAAGCGGTGACCAAATCGGTCACCCCGGGGCAACAGGTCGTCAAGATCGTCCATGACACGCTGGTCGATGTGCTGCGCGGCGAGGGCGACCCCGGTGCGCTCAAGATCGACAACCCGCCGGCGCCGATCCTGATGGTCGGGCTTCAGGGCTCGGGCAAGACCACGACCACCGCCAAGCTGGCCAAACGGCTCAAGGAGCGCGAGGGCAAGCGGGTGCTGATGGCCTCGCTCGACACCAACCGTCCCGCCGCAATGGAACAGCTCGCGATTCTGGGCAGCCAGATCGGCGTCGACACCCTGCCGATCGTCAAGGGCGAGGACCCGGTCGCCATCGCGAAACGCGCCAAGACCCAGGCGTTGCTGGGTGGCTATGATGTCTACATTCTTGACACCGCCGGCCGGCTGCATATCGACGAAGAGCTGATCCAGCAGGCCGCCGATGTGCGCGATGTTGCCAACCCGCGCGAAACCCTGCTGGTGGTCGATGGCCTGACCGGCCAGGACGCGGTCAATGTCGCCGCTGAATTCGACGACAAGATCGGCGTCACCGGCGTTGTTCTGACCCGGATGGATGGCGACGGGCGCGGTGGTGCCGCGCTGTCGATGCGCGCCGTGACCGGCAAGCCGATCCGCTTTGTCGGTCTGGGTGAAAAGACCGACGCGCTGGAAACCTTCGAGCCCGACCGGATCGCCGGTCGTATCCTTGGCATGGGCGACATCGTCGCGCTGGTCGAGAAGGCGCAGGAAACCATCGAGGCCGAGCAGGCCGAAAAGATGATGCGTCGCATGGTCAAGGGTCAGTTCAACATGAACGACCTGAAGATGCAGCTGGAACAGATGCTCAAGATGGGCGGCATGGAAGGCATGATGTCGATGATGCCCGGCATGGGCAAAATGGCGAAACAGGTCGAAGAGGCCGGTTTCGACGACAAGATCATCCGCCGCCAGATCGCCCTGGTCCAGTCGATGACCAAAAAGGAACGCGCCAACCCCAAGCTGTTACAGGCCAGCCGCAAGAAACGGATCGCCAAGGGCGCCGGGCTTGATGTGAGCGATCTGAACAAGCTTCTCAAGATGCACCGCCAGATGGGCGACATGATGAAGAAGATGGGCAAGATGGGCAAAGGCAAGATGCTGAAGCAGGCCATGAAGGGCATGTTCGGCAAGGGCGGCCTGCCCGAAGACATGGCCGCCGGCATGGACCCCAAGGCCTTGGAACAGGCGGCACGCCAGATGGGCGGCGGCGGCGGGCTTCCCGGCCTTGGTGGTGGCATGGGCCTGCCCTCCGGGCTGAGCGGGTTCGGGAAGAAGAAGTGATGACCGCGCTCGCCATCCCCACGCTAGAGACCGAGCGGCTGATCCTGCGCGCCCCGGGTCCGCAGGATTTCGGCCCCTTCGCCGCTTTCTATGCCAGCCCGCGCGCCGATTTCGTCGGCGGCCCGCTGAACGCCGAGGGCAGCTGGCGCATGCTGGCGATGGAAATCGGGCATTGGACGCTCAAGGGCTTTGGCCGCTGGACCGTGACCCTCAAGGACAGCGACGCGGCCATCGGCATGGTCGGGCTGTTCGAGCCCGAGGGCTGGCCCGAACCGGAAATCGGTTGGGATCTGTTCAACGGGCACGAGGGCAAAGGCTATGCCACCGAGGCGGGCAGCGCCGCGCGCGCCTATGCCTATGACGTTCTGGGCTGGCAAACCGCGATCAGCTTGGTGAAACCGGCCAATACCGGCTCGGCCCGCGTCGCCGCCCGCTTGGGCGCGCACCATGACGGCGATTTCACCCATGAACGCCACGGTTTCATGCAGGTCTGGCGCCACCCGGCCCCGGACGGGGTCGCCGATGGCGGGATGGAGGCCTACGCGTGAGCGCGCTTTCCCTCGATATTCCCATCGTGGAGACCGAGCGGTTGATCCTGCGCGGCCCCGAGGCGCGCGACTTCGACACGCTGGCGGCATTCTTTGCCGACGAGGGCCGCAGCTGGGGCTTTGGCGGGCCGAAAACCCGCAACGAGGCTTGGCGCTGGTTTGCTGGCAATATCGGCCACTGGGCGCTGCACGGCTATGGCTTCTGGACGGTGGAAACCCGCGAAGGCGGCCAGATCATCGGGGTCGTCGGCCTGTGGAACCCCGAAGGCTGGCCCGAGCCGGAACTGGGCTGGGTGATGTTCGCGGGCAGCGAGGGCAAGGGCTATGCCTATGAGGCGGCGCAGGCCGCCCGCAGTCACGCCTATGGCCCCATGGGGTTCACCACGATGACCAGCAACATCATTCCGGGCAACGCGCGCTCTGTCGCGCTGGCCGAACGGCTGGGCGCCCGGTACGAACGTGAATTCACCAATGTCACCGATGAGACCGAGATGGCCTATCGCCACCCCTCGCCCGAGGCGCTGGCCAAGGCGGAGGGCGCGGCATGACCGGTGTCCTCTCCATCCCGGTGATCGAAACCAAACGGCTGATCTTGCGCGGCCCCGAGGCCGGGGATTACCCGGATTTCAAGAGCACCTTCACCAGCTATCGCGCCCGTTTCATGGGCGGGCCGCTGAACCCCTATGAGTCCTGGATGCTTTATGCCGCAGAGATCGGCCATTGGCAGATTCGCGGCTATGGCATGTGGATGATCCACGACAAGGCGAGCGACGAGACCTATGGCATGGCCGGGGGCTGGAAACCGGCGATGTGGCCCGAGCCCGAGATCGCCTGGGTGATCTGGCCCGACAAGGCTGGCAAGGGCTTTGCGCTGGAAGCGACCCATGCGGTGCGCCGGTTTCTGTACCAGCAAAAGGGCTGGACCACCGCCGTCAGCTATATCGACCCCATGAATCTCGACTCGATCCGGCTCGCCGAACGGCTTGGCGCGGTCAAGGACAATGACGCGCAGTCCGTTGATGGCAGCGACGCCGTCTATCGCCACCCCGCGCCGGCGAAACTTGACGGCAGCCAGTTGGCGCATGGGATCGAGATGGAGATCGGCCACTATACCGACCCGAAGTTCAAACCGGAAGGATGGGCCATTGACTGAACCCCACCGCCCCGCAAAAGGACCCCGGACCATGACCGACGACGCCGCCCGCGCCGCAGCGCTCCTGATGGAACATCGCGAAAGCATCGACCGGCTTGACGCGATCCTCGTCTATACTTTGGGCGAGCGGTTCAAGCACACCCAGGCTGTCGGGAAACTGAAAGCCGAACACGACCTTCCCCCGTCCGATCCCGCCCGCGAAGCAACCCAGATCGAACGGCTTGAAGACCTTGCGAAACAGGCCCATCTGGACCCTGAATTTGCCAAGGCATTCCTGAACTTCATCATTGATGAAGTCATCCGCCACCACAAGAAACACCAAGAATGACCCTCTGGATCAGCCGACACCAAGACTGACCCCTTGGGGCAAGACACACCCGAAATAACCGGGACTTTCCCGGTCAACGCCATCAAAGGAGAATCCACCATGGCAATGAAAATCAGACTCGCCCGCGGCGGCTCGAAAAAACGTCCCTTTTACCGCATCGTGGCCTCAGACAGCCGCATGCCGCGCGATGGCCGTTTCATCGAAAAGCTGGGCACCTATAACCCGCTGCTGCCTAAAGACAGCGAAGAGCGCGTGAAAATGGACGTCGACGCCGTCAAAGCATGGCTCGACAAGGGCGCCCAGCCCACCGACCGCGTTTCCCGCATGCTGGAAGCCGCCGGCATCATCGAGAAGAAAACCCGCAGCAACCCCAACAAGGGCGAGCCGGGTGCCAAAGCCAAGGAACGCGCCGAGCAGAAAGCCGCCAAGGCCGCCGAAGCTGCCGAGGCCCCGGCTGCAGAACCCGCAGAATAAGCGATCCTGCGCCGCGCCAACGCGCGCGCTCTGGACAAGACTGCCGGGGGTGGGCCAGATTGACGCTGGCCCGCCCCCAATTCTTTCTAAACGGACCGAGATCACATGCAGCGCCCCCTTTCGACCCAATTTCCCAAGCCCAACTCCGAGGACTCCCGATGAGCGAACTGGTCTGCGTCGGCGCCATCGGCGGAGCCTTTGGCGTGCGCGGCGAGCTGCGGCTGAAAAGCTTTTGCGCGGTACCCGAGGACATCGAGGGTTATGCCCCGCTCAGCACCGAGGACGGCACGCGCAGCTTTACCGTGCGGCTGACCGGGCGCACCACGAACGGGCTGACCGCGCGCCTTGGCGGGGTGGACAGCAAGGAAGCGGCCGACGCGCTGCGCGGGATGCGCCTGTTTGCGCCGCGCGAAAGGCTGCCCGCGCTGCCAGACGACGAATATTATCACGCCGACCTGATCGGGGTGGAGGTGTTTGATACCGGCGGTACGGTTCTGGGCCATGTCAAATCGGTGCAAAACCACGGCGCCAGCGACCTGTTGGAGATCATCGCCCCGGGGACGAACTCCACCGTGCTGCTGCCCTTCACCCGCGAGGCGGTCCCCACCGTCGATCTGGAGGCCGGACGCATCATCGCCGACCCGCCCGACGGGCTGTTCTGATGATCGCCCGCCCCGGTCACGCAGGCTTTGCACCAGCTTGGGGGGCCGGGCGGTGCGGGTGATCCTGCATGCCGGGTTCCACAAGACCGGGACCACGACACTGCAACGCGCGCTGCACCACAATCGCCGCGCCCTTGCCGGGCATCTGCGGCTTGTCCCGCGGGATCGGATGATGCCCGCCGGGCGCAGTGCGCGGGCGTGGTCCGCCAGCCGCGATCCGCTGGACATGGCGTTGTTTCACTATGAGTTGGCCGAGGTGATGGCTGAGTGGGACAGCACCGACCCGCGCCCGCTGGTAACCTCTGCCGAGGATCTGTGCGGCAATATGCCGGGCCGGCACGGGGTCGAAACCTATGCCGCAGCCGCGCCGCTGATGCAGGCGATTGCCGAGATACTGGCCGAATTGCACCCCAAGGCGCAGCCGGAGTTCTTCTTCTCCACCCGCGCACCAAAGTCTTGGCTGGCCAGCGTTCATGCCCAGCATCTGCGCGCCATGCGCTTGACCTTGAGTGCAGATGCGTTTTCCAAGCAGTTTCGCAGCGCCGCCGATCTGGACGCCGTGGTCGATGAGATCGCCCGTGTCGTTGCCCCCTGCCCGGTCCACCGCGCGACATTGGAGCAAAGCACCGCCCGTCCTTTGGGGCCGCTCGACCCGCTGCTCGACCTGCTGGAGCTGCCGGAGGATTTGCGCGCAACTCTGGAGCCGCAGCCGCCGGCCAATACCGCACCGCCGCCCGAGTGCACCGCCGAACTGCTGCGGCTCAACCGCAGCGATCTGGACGCGGAGGCGCTTGCGACTGCGAAACGCGCGCTTTTGGCCGGGGCGGGCTGATGCCGCGAGCGATCATCATCCACCCCGGCTTTCACAAGACCGGCACCTCGAGCCTGCAACAGCTGCTGCGGCGCAACCGCACGGCGCTGAAAGGGCGGGTGCGGATCGTGTTGCGCGGCGAAATGCGCGATCTGGTCCATGCGGCCCGGGGCTTTTCCACTTGGCGCGATCCGTTCACGCTGGACAAGTTCGCGCAGCGGTTCCGCGCCCTGCTGGAGAAGCTCGGGCCGATGCCCAAACGGGTGCTGTGCCTGTCCAGCGAAGAGCTTGCGGGCCATCTGCCGGGGCGCGAGGGGATAGTTGACTATTCCGCAGCCCCGGTGCTGGCCGCGGAAATGGAGCGCATCGCCGCCGAGATCTATCCAGAGGCCCCGCTTGCCGTCTGCCTGACCCTGCGCCGCCCCGAAAGCTGGCTGCGCAGCGCCTATTGGGAACATGTCAAAGCCTCGTCCATGACCAAGGGATGGGATGATTTCGCCGCCACCACACGCCCCGGCGCCGATCTGGCGGCAGCGGCCGATGCCATGGCAGCGGCGCTGTCGTGCCCCGTTCACCCTGTCTGGCTGGAGACCTGTGCCGAACTGCCGCTGGGCCCGGCCGGGCCGCTGCTGGATCTGTGCGGCATTCCGGCAGAGGTACAGCGCGAGTTGACGCCGGTGCCACCCGCCAACGCCCGCGCCGATGACGCGGTTCTGCTTGCACTTCTGGCGGCGAACCGCGATTACACCGACCGCGACGCGCGCGCAGCCGCAAAACAGGCAATCCTCAAGGCCGCGCAGGAGACATCCCGTGACTGATACCCCCGACCGCCCCGCCCGATCGCTGGGCCGCAAGACCATCCGCCCCTCGCTGACCCCGCGCGAGCTGATCACCCCCGCACCTGATCTTTTTGGGGTGTGGAAGGCCAAGGTGATCACGCTGTTCCCGACCGCCTTTCCCGGCGTGCTGGGCGAAAGCCTGACCGGCAAGGCGCTGCAAGAGGGGCTGTGGCAGTTGGAAACGCTGGACCTGCGCCGGTTCGGCATCGGCAAACATCGCAATGTCGACGACACGCCGGCGGGCGGCGGCGCCGGTATGGTGCTGCGAACCGATGTGCTGGGCCCGGCGATCGAACAGGCGATGGTGGACACCGCGCCGAACTGGCCGTTGATCTATCTCTCGCCACGCGGGCGACCGATGGACCAGTCGCTGATGCGCGATCTGGCCCGCGCCGATGGTGTGACGCTGATCTGCGGTCGCTTCGAAGGGGTCGATGAGCGGGTGCTGGAGGAACACGGCGTGCAGGAGGTTTCGCTGGGCGATTTCGTGATGACCGGCGGCGAGATCGCGGCGCAGGCGCTGATTGATGCCACCGTGCGGCTGCTGCCCGGCGTGCTTGGCAATCAGGCCTCGACCGAGGAAGAAAGCTTTTCCGCCGGGCTGCTGGAACATCCGCAATATACCCGCCCTGCCGAATGGAAGGGCCGCGCGATCCCCGAGGTGTTGATGTCCGGCCATCATGGCAAGATCGCCGAATGGCGGCGCGAGATGTCGGAACGCATCACCCAAGACCGGCGTCCGGATCTGTGGCAGGACTATCAACGGGCCAAACCCGGGAAATGAAACCCTGATCAAGGAAGCGTTGCAGCCGCCGCCGTCCTGAGGAATAGTCGTTAACGTAGTAGTATCCATTACGGGAGGCCGGGCAATGGCAGGCAAATTCGAACTTTTTAAAGACAAGGCGGGCGAATTCCGGTTTCGTCTGAAAGCGGGCAACGGCGAGATCATTCTGGCCAGCGAAGGCTATAAACGCCGGGCCAGCGCCGAAAACGGTATCGCCTCGGTGCGCAAGAACGCCCCCACCGATGCGCGCTATGAGCGCAAGGAAACCAAATCCGGCAAACACCGGTTCAACCTCAAGGCCACCAATGGTCAGGTGATCGGCACCAGCGAAAACTATGAGGCCGCATCGAGCCGCGACAATGGCATCGAATCGGTCAAACGTAATGCCCCCGAGGCCAAGTTCGCCGACCTGAGCGCAGAGTAATCAAAGCCGTTTCGGGGTCGTTTCAGGGGCCGCACAAGGGCCGGGCCCGAGCCGAACTTGGGCCGATCTCGGGCCGGTCGAACGCTGCGGCGGGGCGCCTTGCATATGTCTTGCAATGCCCCGCCAATCCCCCTAGACAACGACAGCCTGACCGGAGCGATCCGACTCAGGTGTTTTTGCTGTTTTTCCGGGGCATAGGCGGGTTCTTCTCCGCCGCCGCCAGAACCGGGACTGCGGGAAACCCTACGTAAAGACGACCTGATCTCTGGCGGGCGCCCCGAATTGTCGGGACAAGCGGACCCGGTGAAGACCGAGAGCTCTGAGGACGCGCAAACCTTCGTGGACCAACCACGAGCAGTTCAGGAGTATATGCGATGGACCTGATCGCACAGCTGGAGGCGGAACAAGTTGCCGCCTTGGGAAAAGATATTCCCGATTTCAAAGCCGGTGACACGATCCGTGTTGGCTTTAAAGTGACCGAAGGGTCGCGTACCCGTGTGCAGAACTATGAAGGCGTCTGCATCAGCCGCAAGAACGGCACTGGCATCGCCGGTTCGTTCACCGTGCGTAAGATTTCCTTCGGTGAAGGCGTGGAGCGTGTGTTCCCGCTGCATTCGACCAACATCGACAGCATCGAAGTTGTCCGCCGCGGCCGCGTTCGCCGCGCCAAACTGTACTATCTGCGCGCGCGTCGTGGTAAATCGGCCCGTATCGCAGAAGTGTCGAACTACAAGCCGAAATCGGCCGGCGCCGAAGCGTAAGGAGCGGAGCGATGAGAAAAGATATTCACCCCGATTACCACCTGATCAACGTCAAAATGACCGATGGCACCGTGGTACAGATGAAGTCGACCTGGGGCGCCGAAGGCGACCAGCTGGCGCTGGACATTGATCCGACGGTGCACCCGGCCTGGACCGGCGGCTCCTCGCGTTTGATGGACACCGGCGGCCGTGTGTCGAAGTTCAAGAAAAAATACGAAGGCCTGGGTTTCTGATCCAACCGCCTTTTACGTCACTGCAATCGCCGTCGCTGGGGTCCAGCGGCGGCGCTTTTGCATCTGAGCCCTGCCATCGACGCCTCTGGCAGGGGTCTCTACCGCCTCAGCCACTGTCTCTGCCCGCATAAAACACAGCGCGGCGCAGAAGGCACAGCGCCACGACTCCCCACGCCGCTTTGGGGTTTTGCTTGCAGCCGCCCCAATATATAGTATCTGAAAAGGGCATTTAGAGCCTAACAAGGGCCGGGGTCGGAACGATGGCGCATATAATCGTAGTAGGAAATGAAAAGGGCGGCGCGGGGAAATCCACCGTCTCGATGCACGTTGCCAGCGCGCTGGCCCGGCTGGGCCACAAGGTGGCGGCGCTGGATCTGGACCTGCGCCAGAGGTCCATGGGCCGTTACGTGGAGAACCGCGCGGCCTATATCAAGGAAAGTGGAGTGGATCTGCCGCAGATTCGACTGCATGCGCTGCCCGAGATTGACCCGGCCACGCTGAACCCCGGCGAAAACGTCTATGATCACCGTCTCTCGGCGGCGATTTCCGGGCTGGAGGGGGATAACGACTTTATCCTGATCGACTGCCCCGGTTCGCACACCCGGCTCAGCCAGGTGGCGCATTCACTGGCTGACACGCTGATCACGCCGCTGAATGACAGTTTCATTGATTTCGACCTGCTCGCGCGCACCGATCCCAATGGTGAAAAGATCCTCGGCCCCTCGGTCTATTCCGAAATGGTCTGGAACGCGCGCCAGTTGCGTGCACAAGCCGGGCTGAAGCCGATCGACTGGGTGGTGATCCGCAACCGGGTCGGCACCCAGCGCATGGTCAACAAGGAAAAGATGGAGCGCGCGGTCAAGATGCTGTCGAACCGCATCGGATTCCGGGTCGCGCCCGGGTTTTCCGAACGGGTGATCTTTCGCGAGCTGTTTCCGCGCGGGCTGACGCTGCTCGATCTCAAGGATGTTGGCGTGCGCCAGCTGAATATCTCGAACATCGCCGCACGGCAGGAATTGCGCGACATGATGAAAGCTCTGAATCTGCCGGGTGTCACGGTCAAGTTCTGAGCCGCCTCACGTCGCCCCGGTATAGAGCGTGAACAGCTCTTGCGGCTGCGACACCCCACGCAGCATATAGCGCCCCAGCGAAACAAGATCATGCGGCCCGCCCAGCGCCGCGTTGCGGATCGGTTCGGACAGGATCACATTCTGCCCCAGCGTGCGGTGCATGTCTGCCAGCCGCGCGGTCAGATTCACCGCCGGGCCAATCACGGTGAAATCCAGCCGGGTTTCGGCGCCGATATTGCCATAGAAAATCTCACCCGCATGTAGCGCGATGGTGAAGCCAGTGACGGGCAGGTCCTGCGCCACCCGATCCCGGTTGAGCGCCTCGATCTGCTTGATGAGATCGGCCACCGTGTCCAGTGCGGCGCGGGTCGCGACCCCATCCTCGGGCAGATCGAACATTGCCAACACCCCATCCCCCATGAACTTCAGGACATGGCCTCCGCGCGCGTGGATGGCGTCAACCACCACCCCGAAATAGGCGTTGAGCATGGCGATCAGATCGGGGCCGGGGATGCGCTCGGCGAGGCTGGTAAAACCGCTGAGGTCGAAATAGCAGATCACCGCATCGATACGCTGAAACGAGCCGCGCTGGATTTCGCCCGAAAGTACCCTTTTGCCCGCATCACGCCCCAGATAGGTGCCCAGAAGATCATAGGCGATGCGTCGGTTCGACATCGATTTCATCGCCAGCCCCAGTTGCGGCAGGGTGGCGCGAATCAGGTCAATGTCGGCCTCGGAAAACCCGTCGGAATGATCGCTGGTCCAGGACGCAAGCATCCCCTCGGGCGCATTCGCCGGATCAAGCTTGGTGGGTTCCGGCGGCTTTTCGTACGAAAGCCCGGTGGCGAAATAGTCGGTCGCGCCGCGCGCACGCAGATCGTTGAGAAAGGGAAACGTGCTGACATGACCGGGGGCGTTCAGGCGCTCGCGCACCTCCATCCTGTCAGAGGATGCGACCTGGAAAAGCGGGCTTTGCAGCCAGTCCTGACGTGAGATGTCCGAATGCGCATAGTGTTGCTGCGACACGCCGCTGTCCCCACGCAGCCAGTCGAACCCGATACCCCCGAACCGCGGGTGTAGCGCACGCTGGGTGACATGCAAACGATAGAGCGGCAGGCCAATCTCCAACAGCTTGTCGCAATAACCGATCAAAAGTTCTTCGCGCGCGGTGCCATCAAGACCACGGGCCAGCAACCATTCCGACAGTTCGGCGGCACCGGGGTGAGAAGAACAGGACAGGGGCATGAGGCAATCCGTGTAAAGAGAGACAAGATATCAATTGCATATAGCAGATATGACAGGATCTGCGACGGGTGAGCGCTGGCTTAGCGGATCCCGGCCAGTTGCCGCAGCATGGCCCGCAGCAAGGCCACCTCGCCGCTGGTGAAATGACGTGCCAGCTTGATGTCATAGTCCCGCGCCACGCCGCGCAGATCGCGATAGGCGGTCTCGCCCGCCGGGGTCAGATCCAGATGTTCCGAGCGGCGATCCTGCGCATCACGGGTCCGGACGAGAAAGCGGCGCTCGGCTAATCGCTGGACGGCGCGGCTGACCTTGGTCTTGTGCATCTTGGCACGCTGTCCGATCTCCTTTGCCGTCATCTGGCCATACATGCCGAGATGGAACAGCACCCGCCATTCGGTCCGCAACATGCCATAGCGGTTTTTGTAGACCTGCTGGAACGCCAGCGAGCTTTCCTCGGCCGCCTGATTAAGCAGGAAGGGCAGGAAATTGGCCAGCTCGAAATCGTCCTCGGCGGCATCGGGTTTTGTCAAATTTTCGGTCATCACGTATTGTTAGTTACAAAATCAACTACTACGCAGCAAGCAGCAAGAGGAGGAACGCGCGATGAATCGTCCGACTGATCCGCATCAGATGGTGCAGGCGGCAACGCCCACCGGCACCACCGAGGGCTATATGCCCGGCTTTGGCAATGACTTCGAAACCGAGGCGCTGCCCGGCGCCCTGCCCCAAGGCATGAACAGCCCGCAGAAATGCAACTATGGTCTTTATGGCGAACAGCTGTCCGGCACCGCCTTTACCGCCAACCCGCCAGAGCGGACCTGGACCTATCGCATTCGCCCCTCGGTCAAGCATTCGCACCGCTACACCAAGATCGACCTGCCGTATTGGAAATCAGCGCCAAATGTGGACCCCGATGTGGTCAGCCTTGGCCAGTATCGCTGGGACCCTATCGCGCATACGGATGAAAAGCTGACATGGCTTACCGGCATGCGCACCATGACCACCGCCGGCGACGTCAACACCCAGGTCGGCATGGCCAGCCATGTCTATCTGGTCACCGAGTCGATGGTGGACGAGTATTTCTATTCGGCTGATTCCGAACTGCTGGTGGTGCCGCAGGAAGGCCGTCTGCGCTTTGCGACCGAGCTGGGCATCATTGATCTGGAGCCCAAGGAAATCGCCATCCTGCCGCGCGGGCTGGTCTACCGCGTCGAGGTGCTCGAAGGGCCCTGCCGTGGCTTTGTCTGCGAAAATTACGGCCAGAAATACGAGCTTCCGGGGCGCGGCCCGATCGGCGCCAACGCCATGGCCAACCCGCGCGATTTCAAGGCGCCGGTGGCGGCGTTCGAGGACCGCGAGGTGCCCTCGACCCTGACCATCAAATGGTGCGGCCAGTTCCACAGCACTCAGATCGGCCAGTCGCCGCTGGATGTGGTGGCGTGGCATGGCAACTATGCGCCCTACAAATACGACCTGCGCACCTATTGCCCGGTTGGTGCGATCCTGTTCGATCACCCCGACCCGTCGATCTTTACCGTGCTGACCGCGCCCTCGGGCGTGCCGGGCACCGCGAATATCGATTTCGTGCTGTTTCGCGAACGCTGGATGGTGGCCGAGAACACCTTCCGCCCGCCGTGGTATCACAAGAACATCATGTCCGAATTGATGGGCAACATTTATGGCCAGTATGACGCCAAGCCGAAAGGCTTTGTTCCCGGCGGCATGAGCCTGCACAACATGATGCTGCCGCACGGACCGGACAAGACCGCCTTTGAAGGGGCCTCGAACGCCGACCTGAAGGCCGAGAAACTGGACAACACCATGTCCTTCATGTTCGAGACCCGGTTCCCGCAACATCTGACCAGATTTGCCGCAAAAGACGCCCCGATGCAGGATGATTACATCGACTGCTGGAACGATATCGAAAAGAAATTCGACGGCACCCCCGGAACCAAGTGAGGCCTGACGGGTTTCCCCCACCCTGCGCTGCGGCGTAGGGTGGGACCAATCCAACACCTCGACCGACAAGGAATATGAAATGCCCCTGATGAAAAGCTGGGTTGAAAGCGCCAACGCGCCCGACTGCCCCTTTCCTCTCAACAACCTGCCCTATGGCGTGTTCTCGACCGGCGAGGATGAGCCCCATTGCGGCGTCGCCATCGGGGATCGCATCCTTGATGTGACCACAGCCGAGGCCGAGGGCCTGATCACCCTGTGCGACCTCCCCCTGTTCGACGTGCCGTTCTGGAACGAGGTGATGGAAGAGGGGCCCGCCGTCTGGGCCGCCCTGCGCGCGCGGCTGACCGCGCTGCTGTCCGCAGATTCGGACGAGCGCGCCGCGGTCGAGCCGCTGCTGGTGCCGATGGCCGAGGCCGAGCTGCACATGCCCTTCGCCGTCTCGGAATACACCGATTTCTATGCTGGCAAGAATCATGCCGTCAACGTCGGCACCATGTTCCGGGGGGCGGAAAACGCGCTGCCGCCGAACTGGCTGCATCTCCCGATTGGGTATAACGGTCGGGCCTCTTCGGTCGTTGTCTCAGGCACCGAGGTGCGCCGCCCTTGGGGCCAGCTCAAATCGCCCGACCACGACAAGCCCGCCTTCCTGCCCTCGCGCCGCTTCGACATCGAACTGGAAATGGGCGCCATCGTCGGCACCCCCTCGGACGGGCCGATCACCGTGCAGGAAGCCGACGATCACATCTTTGGCTATGTGCTGCTAAACGACTGGTCGGCGCGCGACATTCAGGCTTGGGAATACCAGCCGCTGGGGCCGTTTCAGGCCAAGGCGACGGCGACCACGATCAGCCCGTGGATCGTCACCAAGGCGGCGCTTGAACCGTTCCGCACCGACACGCCGGCGCGCGAGGTCGAACTGCTGGACCACCTCAAGGATTGCGGCCCGATGCTGTATGACATCGAGCTTGAAGTGACGCTCGCCCCCGAAGGCAAACCCGCCACCACGCTTGCGCGCACCAACTACAAGGAAATGTACTATTCCGCCGCGCAACAACTGGCGCATCACACCACCTCGGGCTGCCCAATGAATGCCGGCGATCTGCTGGGGTCGGGCACCATTTCAGGCACCGAAAAATCCGAGCGCGGATCGTTGTTGGAACTGAGCTGGGGCGGCAAGGAGCCGATCACCTTGGACAGCGGTGAAACCCGCACCTTTATCGAGGACAACGACACGCTTACTCTCAAGGGCGCGGCCAAAGGCGACGGCTATACCATCGGCTTCGGGGATAGCATCGGCACGATTCTGCCAGCGCTGTCCGATCCTTTCGCGCGGGGCTGACGATGACGGCTGCGCTGACTATCCCCGGCTTAACCGCCCGCCTGCCAGTCCAGCACGGATTGCAGCGGCCAGAGCAGCATGAGGATATTCAGCGCCAGCCCGTCGCGGATCAGCGCAGTGGTCAGCGCCTCGAACCCCACGACGATCGCCACGCTGGCCCAGACCGGCAGACGCCGGGCCAAGGCAAAGCCCAGCAGCATGGCCAGAATATCGACGGTGGAGTTGATCACCGCATCGCCGTTGTAATCGACCGAGACGGTCGCGCTGCGGTATCGTTCGATCACCCAGGGAGTGTTCTCGGCAATCTCCCAGAGGCATTCGACCGCCATCGCGATCACCAAGCGCCAGCGCAGCGGCAGCGCGCGGGCCATCCACCAGAGCGCGGCGAAAAACAATATACCGTGCATCAGGTGGCTGGGGGTGTACCAATCCAACAGCGACTGGCTGCTCGGGCCGGGATCAGAGGGGCCGTGCCACAGCTCGATCGTGCCGCAGGGGCAAATCAACCCCCGCCCCATCGCCCAAAGGGTCAGGACTGTGGCCACCAGAAGGGCCACGACAAGACCAAAAGGAAGCAGGCGCCGGACATCAGTCATGGCGCAAAGCAATCACGACGCCCCGGCGTTGTCCATTGAAAAGAAAAGGGAAAGATCATGGCAAAAGCATTCGCGTCCCAAGGGGACATGAGCGAAAAGAAAATCAGCTTCACCGAGGTCGGCGAAGGGCTCTATGCCTTCACGGCTGAGGGCGACCCCAACTCTGGCGTCATCATCGGCGACGACTCCGTGATGATCATCGAGGCACAGGCGACCCCACGTCTGGCCAACAAGGTGATCGAATGCGTCCGATCGGTGACCGACAAGCCGATCACCCATGTGGCGCTGACCCATTACCACGCCGTGCGGGTGCTGGGCGCCAGCGCCTTTGGTGCGCAACAGATCATCATGTCGGATGCCGCACGCGCCATGGTGGTCGAGCGTGGGCAAGAAGACTGGGACAGCGAATTCCAACGCTTCCCGCGCCTGTTCGAGGGCCATGAGAGCATTCCCGGCCTGACCTACCCGACCACGACATTCAGCGAATCGATGTCCGTTTATCTGGGCAAGCGCCGGGTCGACATCATGCATCTGGGCCGCGCCCACACCGCCGGGGATGCGGTGATCCATGTGCCGGATCAGAACGTGATGTTCACCGGCGATATCGTCGAATACAACTCGGCCTGCTATTGCGGTGACGGCCATTTCGCCGATTGGGGCGATACGCTGGACGCGATCAAATGGTTCGAGGTCGACGCCATCGCACCGGGCCGCGGCAATGCGCTTGTGGGTCAGGACATGGTCAACGCGGCGATCGAGAACACCCGTGATTTCGTCGAAAGCACCTATCGCCCGGCGGCCCGGGTTGCCGCGCGCGGGGGCTCGCTGAAAGAGGCATGGGACGCGGTGCGCGCCGAATGCGATCCCAAATTTGCCGAATACGCGATCTATGAACATTGCCTGCCGTTCAACGTCGCCCGCGCCTATGACGAAGCCCGCGGCATCGAGACCCCGCGGATCTGGACCGCCCAGCGCGATCTGGACATGTGGGACCAACTGCAAGGCTAAGCCCCGACAGGGAAACGTTCGAGGAGAGCGTTTCGCCTGTTCACGGGCACAGCCCCGGCGCGCAAGCAGCAGAAACACCGGGGCGGTCTTGATCCAGATCCTGTCGCCCCGGCTGGATCTACGAGACGATACAAGCAAGTTTTCGGCGCACCCTGCGCCGGAAAACGGAGGAGGTGCGCCCAACGCGCAAACTGGGAGGAAGCCCATGAACAAGATCTTCGAAACACCGCTCTACCCCTATGCCCGACATCCCGATGCGGACGCGACCACCCCTGTACGGCATCAGGTGATCGTGGTCGGCGCGGGACCGGTCGGGCTCGCCGCGGCCATCGACCTTGCCCAACAGGGCATCGAGGTGGTTGTTCTGGATGACAACGACAAGGTCAGCTTTGGCTCGCGCGCGATCTGCTTTGCCAAGCGGCCGCTGGAAATCCTTGATCGGCTCGGGTGCGGCCAGCCGATGGTCGACAAGGGTGTGATCTGGAACATGGGCAAGGTCTTTTTCGACGACCGCAAGGTCTATGATTTCAACCTGCTGCCCGAAGAGGGGCACCAGCGGCCCGCCTTCATCAACCTGCAGCAATACTATTTCGAAGAATTCCTGATCCGACGGGTCCACGCCCTGCAGGCCGAGGGCGCCCCGATCGCGATTCGCGGCCGCAACAAGGTTTCCGCAGTCGGCACCCACCCCGATCACGTGACGCTGGAGATCGATACGCCCGAGGGCAGCTATAATATCGAGGCCGATTGGGTGATCGCCTGTGATGGCGCCGGATCCCCGATGCGGGCGATGATGGGCAAGGATTTCGTTGGCCGCGTGTTCGAGGACAACTTCCTGATCGCTGATGTGGTGATGGACGCCGATTTCCCGACCGAACGCTGGTTCTGGTTCGACCCGCCCTTTAACCGGGGACAATCGGCGCTGTTGCACAAGCAGCCTGACGGGGTCTGGCGCATTGATCTGCAACTGGGCTGGGATATCGACAAGGAGCGCGAGAAACGCCCCGAGAACGTGATCCCACGGCTCAAGGCGATGCTGGGCGAGGATGTCGAGTTCGAGCTGGAATGGGTCAGCATCTATACCTTCCAGTGCCGCCGGATGGAGCAGTTCCGCCACGACCGGGTGATCTTTGCCGGCGACGCCGCGCATCAGGTCAGCCCGTTTGGCGCTCGCGGTGCGAATTCCGGGCTGCAAGACACCGACAACCTGATCTGGAAGCTCAAGCTGGTGATGCAGGGCAAGGCGCCCGAAAGCCTGCTCGACAGCTACAACGACGAGCGCGTCCACGGGGCCGAGGAGAACATCCTGAACTCGACCCGCTCGACCGATTTCATCACGCCGAAATCGGAAATGTCGCGGATGTTGCGCGACGCGGTGCTGGACCTGAGCGAGCATTATGAATTTGCCCGCCCGCTGGTGAATTCCGGTCGGCTCAGCCTGCCGTGCACCTATGACGGCTCGCCGCTGAATTCGGCGGATGCGCTGAATGGGCCAGAGCGGACCCGCCCCGGCTCGCCCTGCCCGGACGCCCCCCTCAACGACGGGTTCCTGCTGCCCAAGCTGGGCGACAAGTTCACCTTGCTGACCATCGACGCCGAGGCCCCCGACCTGATCGAAGAGGACGGGATCGAGGTCACGCGACTGGCGCTCTCGGTCAAGGACGACCCGACACAGGCCCTGAAAGAACGCTATCTGGGCGATGCCACCTCGGCCGTTTACCTGATCCGCCCCGATCAACACGTGGCCGCGCGCCGCGCCAGCTTTGATGAAACCCTGTTCCGCGCCGCCATCCGCCGCGCCACCGGCAAGGAGTGATCCCGATGTCCGATTTGATCCTGACCCCGAACATCGCGGGGGCCGACGATTTCTATGCCGAGCTTCTGACCACCCATGACGGGCTGGAAACCGCTGACAGCAACGCGCTGAACGCGCGGCTGGTGCTGATCCTGGCCAACCATATCGGCGAGCGGAGCGTGCTGAGCCAAGCCCTGCGCGCAGCCAAGCTTACCACCGAGGAGGACTAAACCATGAAAATCGAAAAAATTCACCACGTCGCCTATCGCTGCAAGGACGCGAAAGAGACCGTGGAATGGTATGGCAAGATGCTGAACATGGACTTTGTGCTGGCGATTGCCGAGGATCACGTGCCCTCGACGCACGACCCTGATCCCTACATGCACGTCTTTCTCGATGCCGGCGCCGGCAATGTGCTGGCGTTTTTCGAGCTGCCAACCAAACCCGAAATGGGCCGCGACCCGAACACCCCCGCTTGGGTTCAGCACATCGCGTTCAAGGTCAAGGACCGCGATGAGTTGATCGCGTTCAAGGACCATCTCGAGGCCAACGGCGTCGAGGTGCTGGGGGTGACCGATCACTCGATCTTCCATTCGATCTATTTCTTCGACCCCTCGGGCCACCGGGTCGAACTGGCCTGCCCGGACCCGGAAGAAGACGCCATGCTGGCCAAGCTGGATGCGGTGAAATGGGAAATGCTGGAGGAATGGTCAAAAACCAAACAGGCCCCCAAACATGCCGACTGGATGCACGCGAAAGAGCTGAGCGAGGTCTAGGGCCAACGGCCTGCCAGACCGCACGCGGTTCTGACGCGCCGAAGGGGACCAGAGACGGACTTCGCGCTCTGGTCCCTGAAGCGGTCACAAGCCGTCAAACCAATGTCCTTGCCACGGATAGCCACAACAGGAGAACGAATATGAGCGAGGTTGTGCTCTATGATTTCTGGCGGTCCTCTGCCGCCTATCGGATGCGGATCGCCCTGAACATGGCCGGGATCGCCTATACCTCGGTGCCGGTTGATCTGACCAGAAAACAGCACAAGACCCCCGAGCATTTGGCCCGCAATCCGCAGGGTCTGGTTCCGGTGCTGGAGATTGACGGGCTGCGCCTGACGCAATCGCTGGCAATGCTCGACTATCTCGACTCCACCCGCGCCATGGGCCTGTTGCCCAAAGAACCCGGCGCGCGCGCGCAGCAAATGGCGGCGGCCCATGCCATCGCGCTGGACATCCACCCGGTCTGCAACCTGCAGGTCATCAGCTATGCCGCCGAGATCACCGGCAACCGCGAGAATGTGCGCGAAGACTGGATGCAGCGGTTCATCCGTCCCGGCCTTGAAGCCGTCGAAGAGCTGCTCGGCGCGTTCGAACAGGCCCCCTATGCCTGTGGTGCGACGCCCGGGCTTGTTGATATCTGCCTAATGCCGCAACTCTACAACGCGCATCGCTGGAAGGTGGATGTATCAGACCTCAAACGCATCTGCTCCATTGAGGCGGCTTGCGGCGAAAATCCGGCCTTTGCCGCCGCCTATCCCGACCTGCACAAGCCCGGTTAGGGCCGGGTTAGAGTCGGGTTGGGGCGGTATTAAACACGAAAGGGCGGCACGCTCAGTCCCCGGACGGGTCCGCGCCGCCCTCGCTCAATTCCTTGAGCAGGTCCAGCAACATCTCGTAGCGCTCGACCCCCAGCCGGTCGCGCACCTGCGCGGTCAGGGCGATGCTGGTATCCAGGTTTTGCGCAATCACCTCGGACCCCGCCGCGCTGATCTGCACGATCTGCTTGCGCTTGTCGCTCTCGTCCTGCCGACGCTGGATCAGCGCGCGCTGCTCCAGCTTTTGCAGGATCCGCGTCAGGCTCGGCAACAACAGACAGGCCTGCTCGGCGATCCGGGTGGGTTCCATCGCACCGCGTTCCTCCAGCACCCGCAACACGCGCCATTGCTGTTCGGTGATTCCCACATCGGCCAGCATGGCGCGGATCGGGCCCATCACCTCTTCGCGCGCCCGCAACAGCGAGATCGGAAGAGAGCGGGAGGTGCTCGGCAAAGCTTTGGTCATGGGCCACTTTTGCAGAAGCACCCTGCCCGACGCAATGCGCGAATCTGACCCGGGTTGACAGATGGTTATTTATTTCACATGTTAATTACATGGCTTCAGGGAGGAGATCATGGCGCATCTGATCGTGGATTATTCGGCGAACGTGGACGGCTGGATCGATATGGCCGCCTTTTGTGACACGCTGCGCCGCGCCGCCATCGAAACCGGCGTGCTGCCGATGCCGGGGGTGCGGGTCCGCGCGCTGCGGGCCGATTATGTCTCGATCGCGGACGGCAGCGCCGATCACGGCTATATCGACATATCGGTGCGCCTGCGCGGCGGCCGCGATCTGCCCACCCGCAAGGCTGCCACGGCGCAGATCTTTGCCGCCGCCGAACACGCCCTCGCGCCGGTGATGGCGACCCGATCGCTCGCCCTGTCGCTGGAGATGCGCGACATCGACCCAGAGCTGGCCCCGAAGACCGGCACCATCCGCGACCATTTGCAAAAGGGCGACACACCATGACCGCGCTCACCGAGAATATCGAGAAACTGAACGGCTACCTCGCCCGCTTCCGCGACGATGGCATCCAGAACCTGATCGCAGGCGAAAGCCGCCCGGCGGCCTCTGGCGCGATCTTCGACACCACCTCGCCGGTCGATGAAAGCCTGATCTGCCCGGTCGCGCGCGGCGGGCCCGAGGATATCGACGCCGCCGCCACGGCCGCCGCCGATGCCTTTCCCGCGTGGCGCGACATGCCCGCGGCAGAGCGCAAGAAAATCCTGATCCGCATCGCCGATGGGATCGAGGCCCGCGCCGAGGAAATCGCCCTGTGCGAATGCTGGGACACCGGTCAGGCGCTGCGCTTCATGTCCAAGGCCGCGTTGCGCGGGGCGGCAAACTTTCGCTTTTTCGCCGACAAGGTGGCCAGCGCCCGCGACGGGCAAAACCTGCGCTCGCCGACGCTGATGAACGTGACCACTCGGGTGCCGCTTGGCCCGGTGGGGGTCATCACCCCGTGGAACACCCCCTTCATGCTGTCGACCTGGAAGATCGCCCCGGCGCTCGCCGCCGGCTGCACCGTGGTGCACAAACCGGCCGAGTTCAGCCCACTGACCGCCCGTATCCTGGCCGAGATCGCCCATGAGTCTGGCCTGCCCGCCGGGGTCTGGAATCTGGTCAACGGCTTCGGCGAGGATGCCGGTCGCGCGCTGACGGAGCACCCAAAGATCAAGGCCATCGCCTTTGTCGGGGAATCCAAAACCGGCTCGATGATCATGAAACAGGGGGCCGACACGCTGAAGCGGGTGCATTTCGAACTGGGCGGCAAGAACCCGGTGGTGGTGTTCGACGACGCCGATCTGGACCGCGCGCTCGATGCGGCGATCTTCATGATCTATTCGCTCAATGGCGAACGCTGCACCTCGTCCTCGCGGCTGCTGGTACAGGACACCATCGCCGAGGCGTTCGAGGAAAAGCTGATAGAGCGGGTCAACGCCATCCGCGTCGGCCATCCGCTGGACCCGAAAACCGAGGTCGGCCCGCTGATCCACAAGGTGCATTTCGACAAGGTGACCTCGTACTTCGACACCGCCAGAACCGACGGCGCCACCATTGCCGCAGGTGGCGAACGGGTGGGCGATCAGGGCTGGTTCGTGCGCCCCACCCTGTTCACCAATGCCACCAACGACATGAGGATCGCGCAGGAAGAGATCTTTGGCCCGGTGCTGACCTCGATCCGCTTTTCGACCGAGGACGAGGCGCTCGCCATCGCCAACGGCACCCAATACGGGCTGACCGGATATGTCTGGACCAACGATCTGACCCGCGCGCTACGCTTTACCGACAAGCTGGAGGCGGGCATGATCTGGGTGAATTCCGAGAACGTGCGCCACCTGCCCACCCCCTTTGGCGGGGTCAAGGCCTCGGGCCTCGGGCGCGATGGCGGCGACTGGTCGTTCGAGTTCTATATGGAACAAAAGCACATCGGCTTTGCCCTCGGACAGCACAAGATTCCGCGACTGGGGGCCTAGGCCCCGCACCGACCGCCCATGAGCCGACCGCCTATGAGAGGACCCAAAGATGCCCATTCCCGCCCCGAACCTTTGCCCGCCCTTCAACATCGTGCGGCTCAGCCATGTGGAACTGATCGTCAGCGATCTGGCGAAATCGCGCGCCTTTTATGTCGACACGCTGGGCCTTCAGGTCACCGACGAGGACAGCGAGACGCTTTATCTGCGCGCGATGGAGGAACGCGGCCATCACTGCATCGTGCTGCGCAAGGGGTCAGAGCCACGGGCGCGCGATCTGGGCTTCAAGCTGTTCGGGGATGATGATCTCGACAAGGCCGAGGCGTTCTTTCGCGCCAAGGGGCTGCCGGTGGAGTGGGTGGATCGCCCGTTCCAGTCGCGCACCTTCCGCACCCGCGACCCGCATGGCACGCCGCTGGAGTTCTACGTCAAGATGGACCGGCTGCCGCCAATCCACCAGCAATACGCGCTGTATCGCGGGGTCAAACCGCTGCGGATCGACCATTTCAACTGCTTTTCACCCAATGTGGACGCAAGCGTCGCCTTTTATAACGAGATCGGCTTTCGGGTGACGGAATACACCGAGGACGAGGACAGCGGTCATCTTTGGGCCGCATGGACCCACCGCAAAGGGGGCGTGCATGACATCGCCTTTACCAACGGCACCGGGCCACGGCTGCATCACACCGCGTTCTGGGTACCGACGCCGCTCAACATCATCGACCTGCTCGACCTGATGTCCACCACCGGCTGGGTCGACAACATCGAACGCGGGCCGGGGCGGCATGGGATTTCCAACGCCTTCTTTCTTTATATCCGCGATCCCGACGGCCACCGGATCGAGATCTATTGCTCGGACTACCAGACCGTCGACCCGGATCTGGAGCCGATCAAATGGGATCTGAAAGACCCCCAGCGCCAGACGCTTTGGGGCGCGCCTGCGCCGCGCAGCTGGTTCGAAGAGGGCAGCCTGTTCGAGGGGCAAGAGCCGGTGCCCGCGCAATTGAAAGCGCAGCCGATCATTGCACCATGACCCCGGCTTTCGTAGCAAAGGTTCGCGCCCGCCATCACGCCACCAACGGGCGTTGCACAGAACCGGGGCGGCTCGGAACAGGAGCGACTTATGAAATGGACTGAATTCGCCGGGTGGGGCCGCCGCGTCGCGGACTGGGCGCAGGACTATCACCTGAACGTCGGCGACCGTCCGGTGCGGGCGCAAACCAAGCCGGGCGAGGTGCTGAACGCCCTGCCCGCCGCGCCGCCGGAAACCCCGGAAGACATGGAACAGGTGTTCCGCGATTTCGAAGAGATCGTGATGCCCGGCATCACCCATTGGCAACACCCGCGTTTCTTTGCCTATTTCAATTCCAACGCCGCCGCCCCCTCGGTGCTGGCGGAATTCCTCGTCTCCGCCATCGCGCCGCAATGCATGCTGTGGCAGACCTCTCCGGCTGCGACCGAGATGGAGACGCGGATGATGGATTGGCTGCGCCAGTCGCTCGACCTGCCGCAGGGGTTCGCCGGTGTCATTCAGGACAGCGCCTCGACCGCGACGCTCGCCGCCGTGCTGACCATGCGGGAAAAGGCGCTGAACTGGACCGGCAACCAACAGGGCCTGCCGGGGCAGGTGCCGCTGCGGGTCTATGCGTCATCCGAAGTGCATACCTCGATCGACCGGGCGATTTGGATTTCCGGCATCGGGCAGGGCAACCTTGTGCGCATCCCGATCAAGGGCGACTGGCGCGGGATGGACCCGGCGGCGTTGGAGGTGGCGATCAAGGCAGATCTGGACGCCGGGTTTAAACCGGCGGGTGTGATCCTGTGCGTCGGCGGCACCGGCACCGGGGCGACCGACCCGATCGCCGCCTGTCTGGCGGTAGCGCAGAAGTACGGGCTGTACACCCACGTCGATGCCGCATGGGCCGGCAGCGCCATGATCTGCCCCGAGTTCCGCCACTACTGGAGCGGGGTCGAAGGCGCCGACAGCATCGTCTTCAATCCGCACAAATGGCTGGGGGCGCAGTTTGATTGCTCGGCCCATTTCGTACGAAATCCCGAGGATCTTGTACGCACCCTCGCGATCAGCCCGGAGTACCTGAAAACCCACGGGGCCGAGGGCGTCGTCAACTATTCCGAATGGTCGGTGCCGCTGGGCCGCCGCTTTCGCGCGCTGAAACTGTGGTTCCTGATCCGCGCTTATGGTCTCGAAGGGCTGCGAGAGCGGATCAGGAACCACGTCAAATGGTCGGTGCAACTGCACGACAGGCTGGCGGCCCACCCGGCGTTCGAGATCATCACCGCGCCGATGTGGTCGCTGTTTACCTTCCGCTATGCGCCGGGGGGCGTTGCAGATCTCGACGACCTCAACATCCGTCTGGTCAACGCGATCAACGATGACGGCCGCATCTATCTGACCCAGACCCGCGTTGATGGCGATCTGGTCATCCGGTTTCAGGCCGGGCAATTCGAGACCACCGAAAAGGACGTGATGATGGCCTATGACGTGATCACCGAAATCGCTGAAGGGCTGGACAGATGAGCAAGTTCGCGACCTATACCGCCGATGGGGAAACCTTTTACGGGGCGGTGACCAACGAGGGGATGATCGCCCTGTCGCCTGCCTTCAAGAAATGGCCGACCCTGCGCGACGTGATCAAGGCCGGGGCGCTTTACGATCTGGCCATCGCGGCGCGGGATCGGGAGGTGACTCATCCGAACGGCAGCTTCCGCTATGACATCCCGATCGCGAACCCGGAAAAGATCATCTGCGTCGGCGTCAACTTTCCCGACCGCAATGCCGAGTACAAGGACGGGCAGGAAGCCCCGCCCAACATGTCGCTGTTCATCCGCTTTGCGCGCAGCTTCACCGGCCATGAGCGCCCGCTGATCCGCCCGCCGGAAACGCCGCAACTGGATTACGAGGGCGAAATCGCGGTGGTGATCGGCAAGGGCGGACGGCGGATTTCGCAGGCCGACGCCTATGAGCACATCGCCGCGATCACCCTGTGCAACGAGGGCACGCTGCGCGACTGGGTGCGCCATGCCAAGTTCAACGTCACGCAGGGCAAGAACTGGGACAACTCCGGCGCGATGGGGCCGTGGCTGGTGCCCTTTACCTCGCCCGCGCAGCTAGATGACGTGCGCCTGACCACCAAGGTGAACGGCGAGCTGCGCCAAGACGACCGCACCGGGCGGATGCTGTTCCCGATCCGCCGGCAGATCGAATATATCTCGACCTTCACGACGCTGGTGCCGGGTGACATCATCGTGACCGGCACCCCCACCGGCGCGGGCGCACGGTTCGACCCGCCGCGGTTCCTGCACCCCGGCGACGTGATCGAGGTCGAGGCCGAGGGCATCGGCAAGCTGATCAACACGGTTCAAGACGAATGACCCCTGCGCAATATGACGAGGCCGCCGAGACCCTGTTTCAGGCGGAACAAAGCGGCCAGCAATGCGGCCTGCTTTCGCTGCGCTATCCCGGCATGACGCTGGACGACGCCTATGCGGTGCAGTCCCGGCTGATCGCGCGCAAGCTGGCCACGGGGCGGCGCAAGATCGGCTGGAAGATCGGGCTGACCAGCCGGGCGATGCAGGACGCGTTGAAGATCGACACCCCGGACAGCGGCGTGCTGCTGGACGATATGGCCTTTGCGAACGGGGCCACCGTGCCCGCCGGTCGCTTTATCCAGCCACGGGTGGAGGCCGAAATCGCCTTTGTGATGAAGGCACCGCTGGCCGGGGCCGACTGCACGCGGGAGGATGTGCTGGCGGCGACCGAATACGTGGCGCCGTCGTTGGAGATTCTGGACACCCGCGTCCTGCGCGCCGATCCCGAGACAGGGAAGGCGCGCGTGATCACCGACACCATCAGCGACAACGCCGCCAATGCCGGGGTTGTGCTGGGGCTGGAACATCACGCGCCCGACGCGGTGGATCTGCGCTGGACCGGGGCCATCGTCAGCCGTGACGGTGTGGTCGAGGAAACCGGGCTGGGGGCGGGTGTCTTGAACGATCCGGTCACATCCGTGCTCTGGCTTTCGCGTCGCATGGCGGCCTATGGTCAGCAGATCGAGGCGGGGGATATCGTGCTGTCAGGCTCGTTCATTCGCCCGATCGAGGCGCCCCCGGGCGCGCAGATCGCCGCCGATTTCGGGCCGTTCGGCTCGGTCCATATCACTTTTGCATAAGAGGTTCCCATGCCCGTCCCCAAGAACAGCTTCAAACAGGCGCTCGCCGCCGGTGAAAAACAGATCGGTTGCTGGATGAGCTTTGCCGACGGCCAAGCCGCCGAGATCATGGGCACCACCGGGTTTGATTGGCTGGTGATCGACGGCGAACACGCCCCCAACGATATTCGCTCGATCCGCGACCAGTTGAGCGCGCTTGCCGCCAGCCCCAGCCACCCTGTGGTGCGGGTGCCGATCGGCGAGACATGGATGATCAAACAGGTGCTGGATGCCGGGGCGCAAACCGTTCTGGTGCCGATGGTGGAAAGCGGCGATCAGGCCCGCGAGCTGGTGCGCGCCTGCCGCTATCCGCCCGAGGGCACCCGCGGCGTCGGGGCCATGGGGGGGCGGGCCACGATGTTTGGCTCGATCACCGATTACATCGCCACCGCCGATGCGGAAATCTGCCTGCTGGTGCAGGTGGAAAGCCGCGCCGGTCTGGCCGCGCTGGATGACATTCTGGCAGTTGAGGGGGTGGACGGCGTCTTTATCGGACCGGCGGATCTGTCGACCGACATGGGGTTCAAGGGCGACAGCGCCGCGCCAGAGGTCCACAAGGCCATCGCCGACGCCATTGCCCGGATCAAGGCGGCGGGCAAGGCGCCCGGCATCCTTGGCATCACCGACGACGCGATCCAGACCTATGCCGACATGGGGGCGCAATTCCTTGCCGTCGGCATTGACGTGCTGATCTTGGCGCAAACCGCGCGGGCGCTCGCAACCCGCTGGAAACAGGGCTGAACCCGCCCCTCCCGGCACGACATTGAAATCCCGTGCGTATTTACACGCAATTGACCGAAACACGGTCCTGACGTTAGCGTGAACGCACGGGAGTATTTTGCGCCGAATTCGTGGCGCGCACGAGGGGAGAGAGAACGTGAAACGCACATTTATTGTGGGTATGGTGTCTGCGCTTGCACTGGCGACCACCGCTGCCGCCGATATCAAGATCGCCCATGTCTATGGCAAGACCGGCCCCTATGAGGCCTATGCCAAGCAATCCCATGACGGGCTGATGATGGGGCTGGAATATGCCACCGGCGGCACCATGGAAATCAACGGCGAAAAGATCGTCGTGCTCGAAAAAGACACCCAGCTGAAACCGGAAAACGGCCGCGCGCTGCTGGAAGAGGCCTATGGCGACGATGAAGTCGATCTTGCCATCGGGCCGGTCAGCTCGGGCGTGGCGCTGGCCATGCTGCCGGTTGCCGAGGAATACGAAAAGATCCTGATCGTGGAGCCGGCAGTGGCCGATTCCATCACCGGCGAGAACTGGAACCGCTATATCTTCCGCACCGGGCGCAACTCGTCCCAGGACGCGGTGTCGAACGCCATCGCACTGGCTGGCCCGAACGTGCATATCGCCACGCTGGCGCAAGACTATGCCTTTGGCCGCGACGGCATCGCCGCGTTCAAGGAGGCGCTGGTCGGCACCGGCACCGATGTGACGCATGAAGAATACGTGCCCACCGACACCACCGATTTCACCGCCGCGGCTGAGCGCATCTTCAACGCGATGAAGGATCTGGACGGCGAGAAGAAGCTGTTCGTGATCTGGGCCGGTGGCGGCAACCCGATGAGCAAGATCAACGCGATGGATCCGGGCCGGTTCGGCATCAAGATCGCAACCGGCGGCAACATCCTGGCCGCGCTGGCCGCCTACAAGGATTTCCCCGGTATGGAGGGGGCGACCTATTACTATTACGAAATCCCGCAGAACCCGGTGAACGACTGGCTGGTCAAGGAACATATGGCCCGCTTTGGCACGCCGCCCGACTTTTTCACCGCCGGCGGCATGGCGGCAGGCATCGCCGCAGTTGAAGCGATCAAGAAGGCTGGCGGCACCGATACCGAGGATCTGATCGCCACCATGGAAGGCATGGAGTGGGAGACCCCCAAGGGCAAGATGGTGTTCCGTCCCGAAGACCATCAGGCGTTGCAGTCGATGTATCACTTCAAGATCCGCGTCGATCCCGACGTCGACTGGGCGATCCCGGAACTGGTGCGTGAACTGGGCATCGACGACCTGCCGATCCCTGTTCGTAACAAGTAACCTTTTGCACGACCGGGGGCGGGTCGGCGATCCGATCCGCCCCCAAGGCCCGCCCGTCGGACACCGACGGCGCCGCGCCCGCGCCCGTTCGCGCCACCCTCTGGGCCACATCTGGCCCCCGGTCGCGCATAGGGACGAGAAGGACAAAGCAGAGTGACAGACCCCATCCTCAGAACCCAGGATCTGACGGTCCGCTTCGGTGGCCATGTCGCGGTGGATGCCGTGAGCTGTGCCTTTCAGGCCGGAGAGCTGACCGCCATCGTCGGCCCCAATGGCGCCGGAAAGACCACCTATTTCAACCTGATATCGGGCCAGATCGCCGCCACCGCAGGCAAGGTGTTCCTGCGCGGAGAAGACATATCAAACCGCTCGGTGTCGCAACGCACCAAGGCAGGGATCGGGCGGGCCTTTCAACTGACCAACCTGTTTCCCGATCTGACCGTGCTGGAAAACGTGCGGCTGGTGGTGCAGTCGCGCTCGGGCCAGGGCTTCAACCTGTGGTCGATGGCGTCCGGCCATGTCGAGCTGACCGAGGCGGCAATGGCGATCCTGAAACGCGTGCGGCTGCTGGAACAGCGCGCACAGGTGGTGTCAGAGCTGTCGCATGGCAACCAACGCAAGCTGGAGGTGGCGCTGCTGATCGCGCTGGACCCCGCCGTCTACATGTTCGACGAGCCCACCGCCGGGATGAGCGTGGACGAAGCGCCTGTCGTGCTTGACCTGATCGCCGAACTCAAGGCGCAGGGCGATCGCACCATCTTGCTGGTCGAACACAAGATGGACGTGATCCGCACGCTCGCCGACCGGATCATCGTGCTGCACAACGGCGCGCTCGCCGCCGACGGGGCCCCGGCCGAGGTCATGGCCTCGGACGTGGTGCAGGAGGCCTATATGGGCAAGGAGCTGGAAGATGTCTGATCCGATCCTCAAGCTCGAGGGCGTCCACACCAACATCGCCCAGTATCACATCCTGCAAGGCGTCGATCTGGAGGTGCCGCGCGGCGCGGTTACCATGCTTTTGGGCCGCAACGGGGTCGGCAAGACCACCACGCTGCGTTCGATCATCGGCCATTGGCGCGCCCACAAGGGCCGCATCCTGTTCGATGGCGAGGACATTACCGCCAAACCGACACCGGCGATCGCGCGCTCTGGCGTGGGGTTCGTGCCCGAGAACATGGGCATCTTTGCCGACCTGACGGTAGAGGAAAACATGGTGCTCGCCGCCGCCTCTGGCCCGATTGACAGTGCCCGGCTGGACTGGGTGTTTTCGGCCTTTCCGCCGCTCAAGACCTTTTGGAAATCCGAGGCGGGGAACCTGTCGGGCGGGCAGAAACAGATGTTGTCGATCGCGCGGGCGATGATCGAGGAGCGCAAGCTGTATCTGATCGACGAGCCGACCAAGGGGCTCGCCCCGGCCATCGTGTCGACCATGGCGCGCGCCCTGAAGGATCTGAAGGCGCAGGGCGCCTCGATCCTGCTGGTGGAACAGAACTTTGCCGTGGCCCGCGCGCTGGGGGACACCGCCAATGTGATGGATGACGGGCGGATGATCTGGTCTGGCACCATGGCGGAGCTAGCAAGCAATGCCGCCTTGCAGGAGCAGCTGATGGGGCTGAGCCTGGAGGCCCACTGATGCGGGCGCGGCGGAGGTCGGATGTGAGTATTTGGAACAAGAAGAAGCAGGGGGGCGGTGCGCTGTCCCGGCCTGCGGCGAGGAATGGGGCCAAAGACATGAACACGGACATGTGCGGCAAGATGATGGGGACGGGCGCGCGATGACAGCGGCCCCCAAACACGCGCCGAAGATGGCGGAGTTGAGCCTGGCCGACCGGCTGGGCCCCTGGATGCCCGTGCTGCTGGTGCCCCTGCTGGTGGTGCTGGGCGCGCTGGCAATTCCCGAGACCTCGAGCTGGCTGACGCTGACGGTGTCGGGGCTGGCGATGGGGATGATGATCTTCATCATGGCCTCGGGGCTGACGCTGGTGTTCGGGTTGATGGATGTGATCAATTTCGGCCATGGCGCCTTTGTCTCGATCGGGGCCTTTGTCGGCGTGTCGATCCTGTTGCTGCTGGGCCAGATGACCGCGGCGCCCAGTCTGGGGCTGAACCTGATCGCGGTGTTGCTTGCCGTGCTGGGGGCGATGGCGGCCACCGGCGCGGTCGGCTGGGCCTTTGAGAAGGTGATCGTGATGCCGGTCTATGGCCATCACCTGAAACAGATTCTGGTGACCATGGGCGGGCTGATCGTGGTCGAACAGCTGATCATCGTTTTGTGGGGACCGGAAGAGATCTATATCGCGCGGCCCGAGGCGCTGAAAGGCGCGATCACCTTTGCCGGGGCGGCACTTGAGAAATACCGGCTGGTGGCCGTGGCGGTGGGGCTGGTGGTCTTTGTCGCCATGCGCTTCGTGCTGCGGCGCACCAAGATTGGGCTGATCGTGCGCGCCGGGGTGCAGAACGGCGAGATGGTGCAGGCGCTGGGATACCGGCTGCGCCGCGTCTTCGTCGGCGTCTTCATCGCCGGTTCGGCGCTGGCCGGGCTCGGGGGTGTGATGTGGGGCCTCTATCAGGAGGTGATCACCGCGCAGATGGGCAATCAGGCGATGATCCTGATCTTCATCGTGGTGATCATCGGCGGGCTGGGCAGCGTCGAGGGCTGTTTCATCGGCGCGCTGCTGGTCGGGCTGTTGCAGAACTATGTCGCCTTTCTGGAGCCCAAGGCGGCGCTGATTTCCAATATCGCCCTGATGGTGGCGATCCTGATGTGGCGCCCGATGGGCATGATCCCGGTGGTAAAGGCGAAATGAGCATGCTGCGTTCCATCCTGTCCGACGACCTGCCCCGCAGCACGGTGCTGGCCATTCTGCTGGCCGTCATTCTGGTTGGTCTGGCGCTGGCCCCGTTCCTGTTTCCCGGCGTGCGCACCGTCGATACCGCCGCGCGCATCTGCGTCTTCATCTTGCTGGTGGCAAGTTATGATCTGCTGCTGGGCTATGGCGGCGTCGTCAGTTTCGCCCATACCATGTTCTTTGGCATCGGCGCCTATGGCGTGGCGCTGGCCCTGAGCCATATGGGGCGCGGCTTTGGGGCGATCTTTGTCGGGGCCGGCGCAGGGGCGTTGGTGGCCGCCGCACTGGCGCTGTTGATCGGCTTGTTCAGCCTGCGGGTGCGGGCGATCTTTTTCGCCATGATCACGCTCGCCGTGGCCTCGGCCGTGGCGGTGCTGGTCAGCCAGTTGTCGGGGCTGACCGGGGGCGAGGACGGGCTGACCTTCAAACTGCCGCGCGAACTGGGCCCGGCGTTCAAATTCGGCACGGAGGCGTTTGATGGCAAGCTGTTCGGCGTGACGCTGAACGGCAAGCTGCTGGCCTATTACTTTGTCTTTGCCGGGGCGCTGGTGCTGTTCCTGTTGCTGCTGCGGGTGGTCAACTCGCCCTTTGGCCGGGTGTTGCTGGCGATCCGCGAAAACGATTTCCGCGCCGAGGCGATCGGCTATCGCGTGGTTTATTACCGGGTCGCTGCCACCTGTCTGTCGGCGGCCGTGGCGGCGCTGGCCGGATCGCTCTATGCGGTCTGGCTGCGCTATGTGGGCCCGGAGACCACGCTGTCGATGGAGTTGATGATCGACATCCTGCTGATGGTAGTGATCGGTGGCATGGGCACCATGTATGGCGCGGTGATCGGCGCGACGCTTTTCGTGCTGGCGCAGAATTACCTCCAGACGCTGATGGGCGCGGCCTCGGGTCTGTTTGAGGGGGTTCCGATTCTGCCCGACCTGCTCAGCCCGGATCGGTGGCTGCTGTGGCTGGGGGTTCTGTTCATCCTCAGCGTCTATTTCTTTCCGACCGGAATCGTCGGGCGGCTGCGCGGCGGGAAATAGGCGCGATCAGGCAGCCTTGCTCCGGGCGGATTTGATCTGGCTGGCGGCGCGGGCATATCCGCCCGCCGCGCCGTCGATGAAATGCACATGATCCTGATGCAGGGCCGAGGGCACGAAACAGGTGATCAGCGCATCGTCCTGTTCGAACGCCCCGTATTGGATCGCCCCGGTCGCGGCGGCGGCCTTGAGCACGGCCTTGATCCGGGCGCAGGTGGCGGCATCGCAATCCAGCGTCATTTTCAGCCCATCGTCGAACTTTCGAAAATCGGCATTGGCGCTAACCTGAGCGGCATAGCTGCCCGGATCGAACCCGCCGACCCGCAGCCCGGTCTTGAACAGCAACCAGCCCACCAGCGACTTGCCCAACAACTCGATTTCGCCGCGCAGCAGCGAGGCCCCCGCGCGGCGCGCCTGGACTTCGAGGGCAAACCCGGAGGGCGGCCAATGCGCCTGCGGCCCGGTCTCGGGCACCGGGTGGCCACCGCGGTTGAGCGCGTCGGCAATTTCCACCACCTGATGCGCCACGGCGGCAAAGGCCGAGAGGTCGCCCCCAGGTGCGGGCAGCACCACCAGCGACAGGATCCGACCGTTTTGCGCCCGCAGATTGGCCCAGCGGCAGGACAGACCGGAGAGATCGGGCTGCGTCCCAACCGGGGCGGGCGGCACGTCAAACTCGCCCGCTTTCATCCTTGCCTCGGCCCAGGCCAGCCCACCGCCCGAGAACATCGCGTAATCGACCCCCTGCGAGGTCGCATATCGGGCCACGCGCAGATCATGGCCCGCCGCACGTATATCGGACACGCTCACAAGGGCCGCGCGCATGTCAAGACCATAGGCATCCTGCGCCCAGCGCCGGACCGCCGCTAGGGCCTCGCGCGCCAGCGCGGCATCCTGCTGCGGCACCGCGAAAGAGGCCCCGTCGCCGCCAAAGACAAAGGGAAAGGCCCTCCCCTGCATCGCGTTCATCATCGCCGCGATCACGGCAGCACCCGCCATGTTCACCGTCTTGTAGCGGCCTTTCTCGATCTCGCCGGTCGAGTTGACGATATCGGCGACCCCCACCAGCCAGTCGGCGGGCACCGGGGCAAAGCAATCTTCGACCACCAGCTCGGCGAAATCCGTGCGGGGGCGCAGACGATCATAGAATCCATTCTCGTCCATCACCGTCTCCTTGTTGCGCCCGCGCCGTGTCAATCCCGCCACGTTCATCGAACAGGTAGGTCAGGCGCGCGCCGCGATCCAGACACCGTAACATAGAGACACGCCCTTGTGTGTCCCGCCCCGACATGCGACCCAATCACAACCAGCAGGTGCATCAGGGAGGAATGGGGCATGGTTGGATTGATTTGGCTATGCCTAGCCTATGTTCTGAGCCAGTTTTTTCGTGCGTTTCTGGCTGTGCTCAGCGAGGTTCTGCAACACGATCTGGGCACCACCCCCGAGGCTTTGGCCACGGCATCGGGCCTGTGGTTCGTATCCTTTGCCGTCATGCAGATCCCAGTGGGATGGGCGCTTGATCGGGTTGGGCCACGGCGCACGGCCTCGGTGCTGGTGTTGCTGGGCTGTGGTGGCGGGGCGGCCGTGTTTGCGCTGGCCAGCAGCCCGGCGCATGTGTCCATCGCCATGTTCCTGATCGGGATCGGCTGTTCGCCCGCTTTGATGGCCTCCTACTATATCTTTGCGCGGGAATATCCCCCGGCCCGGTTCGCCACGCTGGGGGCCTTGATGCTGGGGGTCGGCTCGGCCGGCAATCTCGTGGCCTCCTATCCCACTGCGCTGGCGGCCGAGCTGATCGGCTGGCGCGGCACGCTGGGTGGGTTGGCCGTGCTTTCGGCCGTGGTGGCGGTGGGGCTCTTTGCCTCGGTCCGCGATCCGGCGCGGGTGGAAAGCACGGTTAAGGGATCGGTGCTGGATATT
>JASJGL010000037.1:0-24238 GCA_033791545.1 Pseudodonghicola sp.
CCGGGACGGCCCTCTTTTGCTGGCACAAGACTGCCTCGTCAGGCGGCGGCGGGCTTCTCCAGCTGGGTGTAGGAGGTGATGACCTCGTCCTTCACCTGCGCCCGCATGATCTTGCCATCGGTGTCGCGCTTGCTGCGAGCCCCCACGGCGCGCTTGATCAACCGGCCGAACTGTTGGTTCAGCGCTACGCCAGCACGGTTGGTCAGCTTTGGTTTTCCCGCTTCGGTCACAGCAGCCGTATACATGCCGGCAAATTCCGGATCCGCATGGGCACGTTTGATCACCTTGAGGATAAAATCGGCCTCAAACGCCCCTTCTTTGTCCATCGTCTGCGCCAGCTTGATGATATAGTCGATCACACCCCGACGCGCGCTGATTTGCGCCGCCAGTGGATCGCCAGCCGGCGCCGTTTCCAGAATATGGCTCTCTGCCAGTTTCTGCAGGAAATGCCCCATATCCATGCCTTCGGCCTTGGCCTGGGCCACAAGGGCTTTGCGCACATCGGTTTGAAAGGTCACCGTGACCTTGTTGGCGGCTTCCAGCCGATCCATCCGCAACTTGCGGCGGGCAGCTTGATCCTCAGGCAGAGCTTCAGCCGACGAAGCTGCGGATTTCCCAGCGCCTTTGCCGCCCAGCTTCTTGGCCGGTTTCGCGGTATCCGTGACAGCTTTGAGTTTGATCGCCATGTTGCACCTCAATGAATAACATACCGCATCTATATGTTGAAACACGCGAGGCTGTCAACATACATTTGCAGTATGTTTTAGGCGTATTCGATCCATCCTCCCCTGCCCCGGGTCCGCAGCTGCCGGGCGCAGCAAGCGCGCCCGCACCGTCACTTCCAGACGGCTTATCATATCCCCTTTTCCATATGTTTAATTGGGGTTCCGCCGCCTTTCACCGCCTTTCGCCGTGGTTGCCATGCCAGCGGCAATGGCCTAACCCTTTGCGCGACATTCGATCCATCCGAGGAGGGACACCCCAATGACCGACGCGCCGCAATACGGTTTCGACACCCTGCAAATCCACGCCGGAGCCCGGCCAGACCCCGCCACCGGCGCGCGACAGACGCCGATTTATCAGACCACCGCCTATGTGTTTCGCGATGCCGAACACGCCGCCGCCCTCTTCAATCTGCAAGAGGTGGGCTATATCTATTCGCGCCTGACCAACCCGACCATCGCCGTGCTGCAAGAACGCATGGCGACGCTCGAAGGCGGCGTCGGCGCGGTCTGTTGCTCCTCTGGTCATGCGGCGCAACTGATGGCTTTGTTCCCGTTGATGAGCCCCGGCAAGAACATTGTCGCCTCGACCCGGCTTTATGGCGGAACAATGACCCAGTTCAGCCAGACCATCACGCGGTTCGGCTGGTCCGCCAAATTCGTCGATTTCGACGATATCGAGGCGGTGAAAGCGGCGATCGACGACGACACCCGCGCGGTCTTTGGCGAGACCATCGCCAACCCGGGCGGCTATGTCACCGACATCCCGGCGCTGGCCAAAGTGACCGAGGCCGCCGGCATTCCGCTGATCATCGACAACACCTCGGCCACGCCTTACCTGTGCCGGCCAATCGACCTGGGCGCCACGCTGGTGGTGCATTCGATGACCAAATATCTGACCGGCAACGGCACCGTCATGGGCGGTGCAGTGGTTGATTCGGGCAAATTCGACTGGTCAGCCAGCGACAAGTTCCCCTCGCTCAGCCAACCCGAGCCCGCCTATCACGGCCTGAAATTCCACGAAACCTTCGGGCCGCTCGCCTTTACCTTCCACGGCATCGCCATCGGGCTGCGCGATCTGGGCATGACCCTGAACCCGCAGGCGGCGCATTACACCTTGATGGGGATCGAAACCCTGTCGCTGCGGATGGAACGGCACTGCCTGAATGCGCAGAAAGCCGCCGAATGGCTGGAGTCCAACCCGCATGTCGAAACGGTGACCTATGCCGGGCTGCAAAGCTCGCCCTATCATACCCGCGCGAAGGCGCTGTTTCCCAAAGGTACCGGCGGGTTGTTCACCATCGCACTGAAGGGTGGCTATGAGGCCTGCGTGAAATTCGTCGAAAGTCTCGACCTGTTCAGCCATGTGGCCAATCTGGGTGACACCCGGTCGCTGGTCATCCACCCGGCCAGCACCACCCACCGCCAACTGACCGAGGCGCAGCAGATCGCGGCAGGCGCAGGCCCCAATGTGGTGCGCATCTCGATCGGGATCGAGGATATCAACGATCTGATCGGCGATCTGGATCAGGCCCTCACCAAGGCCACCGCCTGAGCGCGCCTTTCGACAAGAGACACAGAAAAGCCCCGGCCAAGCGGTCGGGGCTTTTTCATGCCCGCCTGTGACACCCCTTGGCCAAAGGCACTGAGGTTTGACGCAGGCCGTGCAGGTCCGGGTCAGCTCACTCCGCGATGGCAAACACCATCGACACCTGCGCCTCGACCGAGATCTCTCCGGCGGCAATCGGCGCGCCCCCCGAACTGGCGCGCATGGCCATCTCGGCCATCTGCATCGGCCGCCCGACGCCCTGCGCCTCAATCGACTGGATCGGGCCCAGCGTCACGTTCGCCGCGCCGGCCAGCAACGCCGCCTGCGCCATCGCATCGGCCACCGCACGCTCGCGCGCCTCCATCATCAGTGGATCAGGCTCTTGAACCCCAAAGCGCAACCCATTGAAATCGTTTACGCCATCTTCGATCACCGCATCCAGAACGCCGCCCAGACCGGCAAGATCGCGCACTCGCACCAACACCGTGTTCGAGGCAACGAAACCGGTGATCTGCCGACGTTTATCCCCTGACGGGTCCGGCTCGGACCAAAGCGGGCTCAACGACAGATCGCGCGTTTGCAGATCACGCGGCGCGATGCCCATCCCGGTCAGCCGGTCCAGCACCTTGGCCACGGCCTCTGACGTCGCCTGCATCGCCGCACGCGCCTCCTTGGCCTCATGGGTCACCCCCAGCGTGATCGTCGCCATATCCGGCGCCGCCTCAACCCGCCCCTCTCCGGTCACACTGATGTGGCGGGCGGCCGCCTCGGCCCCGGCGCCGGTTGCCGACAGGGCAAAAAACAACGGGGCCAACAGGACAAAAAACAGCGGGGCGGTGGCGGGTATCCGTCTTGTCACGGCATCTCTCCTATGTGGTCTTTGTCGCAGAATGCGCCGCCTTCGCCCCCATCGGCAAGATACCGCCGTGTGTTTTTCTTTTCCTCGGCAATCTCCTGCTTTATGGTCCGACACGGGCACAATCTGTGCCCCCAGAAACGGGTTGGGTAGTATTTCGTCAGTATGAAACCAGGTTTCGCGCTCTCTCTTTCGTTCGAGGGTATTTCCCTGCTGCACCGCGCCGCCGGTGGCTGGCGTCGTGTCGGCGACGTGACCCTCGACGTGCCCGATCTCACGGTCGCCCTCAAGGATCTGCGCGACAAGGCGCTGCGTCTCCAGCCCGAGGGGCTGAGCTGCAAACTGATCATTCCCAACGACCAGATTCGCTATCTGACGCTGGAGACCGGCCGCGACGAGGGCGAAGCGCGACGCACCAAGGTGCGCGCGGCGCTGGACGGCGCGACGCCCTATGCGGTGAATGATCTGGTCTTCGACATCTCGGTCGAGGGGCAACTGACCCATGTCGCAGCAGTGGCCCGCGACACCCTGGCCGAGGCGGAAGCCTTTGCGATCGAACATCATTTCAATCCGGTCAGCTTCGTCGCCATCCCCGGCGATCAGTCGTTTCTGGGCGAGCCGTACTTTGGCGCGGCGAAAAATGCCGGCAACACCCAGGTAGAGCCCGACGGCGTCGCCGTGGTGGTCACCGGCCCCGCCGTGGTCCCCGACCCCGAGCAAGCACCAAAAGCCACGGCAAAGCCCGAGGGCGCGACGCAACCCGATGCAGGCCCCAAGGCCCCCTCGGCCCCGGATCAGGAGCAAAAGCCTCCCCCCGAACCGGCCCCGCCCGAACCAGCCCCGCCCGCCGTCGGGTTTTCCAGCCGGCGCGGCAAGGACGACACCAACCGCACGGCACCAGCCCTGTCCGGGGCCACGCGCGGCGCCCAGCCCGACGCGGCGCACCCTGCCCCCGCCATCGCCGGGCACTCCACCGGCGAAACCGGCGGCGCAACAAAAAGTAAGGCGGTAAAGGGCAAGGCGGCAGAGGGCACATCTGGGGGCGCGGCCGCCATATCCAAGCCAGCCATACCCAAGCCAATCGTATCCAAACCGGCCTCCAAAGCCGTGCCCAAACCTGTGCCCGGTCCCACCGCCACGACCACAACCGCAGATACGCCGCCGAGCGACCCAAAAGCCGCCGCCGGAAAACCCGCGCGCGGCGCCGCGATTCTGAACCGCGCCAAGGCCCGCCTGATCCGCAGCAAACCGACCAAGCCCGGGCCCAAGCCAGCAACGCCCACGCCTCCCAAACCTGCGCCCCCCAAACCGACCCCTGTCAAACCGGTGCCCGCGAACCCCACGCCGCAGCCGATTGCGCAGCCCCCTGCCGATCAGGGATTTGCCGCCGTCACCCCGGTGAGCGAACCGCCGCGCGACGAATCCGAGCGCATGACCGTATTCGGTGCCCGCCCGGCGCAGCGGACCGGCGGCAAGCCACGCCATCTCGGCCTGATCCTCACGGCGCTGCTCCTGCTCTTCCTTGCGGCCGTGGCGGCTTGGGCCACCTTCGGTCCCGAAGGTGGGTTTGCCCGGCTGTTCTCCTCGCCCACCGATCAGCAAGAGACCGCCACAGATCCGGTCTCCGATCCCGCGCCCAATTCCGCCTTGCCCAAGGACGCAGGCCAAGGGCCCGAGATCGACAGCAGCCCCGAGGGTGGCAGCGACACCGGCCCCGTGCTGACGCAGCCGCCGCTGGTCAGCGCAGTACCGCCGCAGACCCCGACCGTTGATCCGTCACCCACGCTCAGCGCGACCGACAGCGCAGTACTCGACGCCCTGCGCAAAGACTCCGGTATCAGCCAACCCGCCCCGCTTGACAGGACCCCGCTCGACACTGCCGCGCTCGATGCCGCGCAGATGCCGGAAACCGACTCCGATCTGGAAGCCGAGTTGGAGCCCGAGCCCGAGGTCCCCAGCGACCCGACCAGTGATCAAACCGGCGATCTGGCCAACGATCTGACCGACAGTGATACGCTCTACGCGGCGACCGGCATCTGGACCACCGCCCCGGACACGCCGGCCCCCCCCTCGATCATCGGGATGGACGACATCTATGTCGCCTCGATCGACCGCACCGACCTGTCGCAGGATGCCGTCGCCCTGCCCGCCCCGGGCGATCTTGCCACCGATGCCGCGCTCAATGGCGTGACCTCGCCCGCTGCCGCTGGCACCGCCTTCGCGCTCGACGCTCAGGGCTTGGTGGCGGCGACGCCCGAGGGCACCATCACCCCCGACGGGATCACCGTCTATCAGGGCCGCCCCCCGGTGGTGCCGCCCGCCACCCCGCCGCGGGTCAGCCCCGCCGACGACGCCGCACAGGAGGCCGACGTGCTGCGCCTGCGGCTGGCCGGGTTCCGGCCCCGCCCGCGCCCCGGCGATCTGGTGGAGCAAAGCGAGCGCACCCAGCTTGGCGGGCGCAGCCGCGCCGAACTGGGCGGGTTGCGCCCCCGCACCCGGCCCGCCAGCGCACAGCAGACCGCCGCCATCGCTGCGGCCGTCGCCTCTGCCACGGCCGCAACCGATGGCGACGCCCCTTCCACCGCCTCGGGCCTGCCCTCGGCCACCGCCCAGGCCGTGGCCAGCGCTCCGCCCCCAAAGGCGCGCCCGCGCGAATTCCAGCAGACCGTACGCAATTCTGAACGCGCCTCGATCGGCATCCCCAGCACCCAGACCGCCGCCGCTGTCGCTCCGGCCACCGTCACGCCCAGCATCCCGAGTTCGGCCTCGGTGGCGCGACAGGCCACGCTTGATAACGCGATCAACCTGCGCCGGGTGAATCTGATCGGCATCTATGGCACCGCCGCAAACCGCCGCGCACTGGTCCGTCTGGCCAGTGGCCGCTACAAAAAGGTCAAGGTCGGCGACAGCATCGACGGCGGCCGGGTGGTGGCAATTGGTGAAAGCCAGCTCCAGTATCAAAAGGGCAGCCGCAACCACACCCTGAAAATGCCCCAGAGCTGAACCGCCCGACGCGTTCAAGATCACCCTCAAGGTCAAGCCGGCGCGCTCAAGATCGTCTCGTACGATCAAGCTGGCGCGCTCAAGGCTCTCAAAACGAAAACCGCGCGGACATCTCTGCCCGCGCGGTCCACTCGTTTCCAAATCACTCGTTCACACCCCGTAGGGGACCCCCTGTTACTTGGTGATGATCTCTGGCCCCATAAAGGTGGTCGGCAGCCAGGTCGACAGCACCGGGATATAGGTCACCATGATCAGAAACACGAAAAGCACGGCCAAGAACGGCAGCGAGGCGCGCACCACCCGCATCATCGGCATCCCGGCCACACCGGAGGTGACAAAAAGGTTTAGCCCGACCGGCGGTGTGATCATGCCGATTTCCATGTTCACCACCATGATGATGCCCAGGTGAATGGGATCAATGCCCAATTCGATTGCAATCGGAAACACCAGCGGCGCCACAATCACGATCAACCCCGAGGGCTCCATGAACTGACCGCCGATCAGCAGGATCACGTTGACGATCACCAGAAACATCACCGCGCCAAAGCCCGCATTCAACATCACTGCCGCGATCTGTTGCGGGATCTGCTCGTCGGTCAGCACATGCTTCAGGATCAGCGCGTTGGCGATGATGAACATCAACGTCACCGTCAACTTGCCCGCCTCGAACAGCGTGTCACGGGTATCGCGGTGAAAGAACACGGTGATCAACGCTATCGGCTTCTGCAGCAGGCTCAGGTTGCGCTCGCCCTCCGGGCGCGCCAGCGGCCCCATGTCGCGATAGACGAAACTGGCGATAAAGAACGCATAAACCGCCGCCACCGCCGCCGCCTCGGTCGGGGTGAAGATACCGCCATAGATGCCGCCCAGAATGATCACGATCAGAAACAAGCCCCAGCCAGCCTCGGTGCCGGATTCAAGCACCTCTCCCCAGCCCTTCCATTCCCCGCGCGGCAGATTTCGAAAGCGCGCGATCAGGTAGATCGTCGTCATCAACATGCCGCCCGCCATCAGGCCTGGAATGACACCGGCCAGAAACATCCGACCCACCGACACATCCGTGGCGCTGGCATAGACCACCATCACGATGGACGGCGGAATAAGGATGCCCAGCGTGCCCGCGTTGGCAATGACGCCGGCGGCGAAATCCTTGGTATAGCCGACCTGACGCATCCCCGCGATCACGATAGAGCCAATCGCCACCACCGTCGCCGGGCTCGACCCGGACAGGGCGGCGAACAGCATGCAGGCAAACACTCCGGCAATCGCCAAACCGCCGGGGAAATGGCCGACCAGCGCAATCGAGAACCGGATGATTCGTCGCGCCACCCCGCCGGTCGACATGAAACTGGACGCCAGCACAAAGAACGGGATCGCCAACAGCGTGTAATGCCCCGCCATCGCCTGAAACAGGCTCTGCGCGATGGCAGCCAGCGAGGTTTCGCTCAGCACCAGCAGGAACATGATCGATGCAAAGCCAAGCGAAACCGCAATCGGAACGCCGATCAGCATCAAACCAATAATGGTTCCGAAAAGAAGAACAACTTCCATGGATCAGCTCTCCCGATTCATATGGGCGACACCCTCGACCGCATCTTCGGCCTCGTGGCTGACAATCAGGCTCTCGGCGCGGCCGGTGAGGATACGCCAACTCGCCTGCAGCACCCGGAACAGCAACAGCGCCATGCCGAAGGGCAGAATGAAATAGGGGATAAAGCGCGGGATCTTTTCGTATTCCTCGCCCTCGTTCATCAGTGGCTCAAGCCAGCGCAGCCACTCGGGCATCGGAATGTCCACCACCTCGTACCAGCCGCGATAGCTGGTGCGCTTCATCTCTTCCAACCCGGTCGGGAACCAGCGCCCGGTGGTCTGTGGCAGGTTGGCGAAATTGGCCCAGTAATCCCAGGCCCCTTTCAGCACCAGACAGCTATAGGCGATGAACACCGCCGCCGCGATCAGCGCCAGCACCCGTTGCACCGGCTTTGAAAAGATGCCGATCAGCGCATCGACCCCCAGATTGGCCGTCACCTTGACCGCATAGCTCACCCCGAACAGCACCAGCCAGGCGAACAGGAAGGTCGTCGCCTCCAGCCCCCAGATGATCCCGGTGTTGAAGCCATAGCGCAGAACGACGTTGATAAAGGTGATGATCGTCATAAGCCCGAGGATCAGCGCGATTGCGGTTTCCTCGATCTCGTTGACGATCCGGCCAAGGGCCGAGTCCGAAATGTGGTTGTCTGGCATGGTTGCCCCCCATTGCCCGACACGGCGGGCCAATCGTGCTTGCTTGCGGACAGGACAGACCCGGCCTCCGTCCTGGGGGCCGGGTCCTGCGTCCGCTATTGCGCTTAGTGCTTGGCGTTGATCGCCTGCGCCGCGTCAATGTTTTCCTGACCGACGTCATCGGTGAATTCAGCCCAAACCGGCTTCATCAAATCAACCCAGGCCTGACGCTGCTCTGGCGTCAGCTGACGCACGACACCACCGGCCTCGACGATGGCCTGTTTGGCCTCTTCGTTGACCTGGAACGACTGCGCGTTGCGGGCTTCGGTCACTTCCTGAAGGATGGTGGCCAGTTGGTCGCGCACGTCGTCCGGCAGGCTCTCCCACCAATCGACCGAGGTCACGACCATATAGTCCAGCAGCCCGATATTGGCTTCGGTGACACCGTCCTGCACCTCAAAGAACTTCTGGCCATAGATGTTCGACCAGGAGTTCTGCTGCCCGTCGACAACGCCGGTTTGCAGCGCGCCATAGACCTCGGAAAACGCCATCGGCTGCGGCGAGGCGCCCATCGCCTTCATCTGCGCCTTCAGCACGTCGGAATTCTGCACCCGGAACTTCAGCCCCTTGGCATCCGCAGGCACGATCAGCGGCTTGTTGGCCGAGATCTGCTTCAGACCATTGTGCCAGAACTGCAGCCCCAGAAGCCCACGGCGCACCATGGTTTCCTTCATCGCCTGACCAGCTTCAGAGTTCTGGAACTCATCCACGGCCTCGATGTTCTTGAACATGAAGGGCAGGTCAAAGATGCGGAATTTCTTGGTGAACTGCTCGAACTTCGACAGACTCGGCGCGGCCATCTGCACATCGCCCTGCAGCATCGCCTCCAACACCTGATCGTCGTTGTAAAGCGTCGAGTTCGGGAAAACCTCCATGCAGGCCTTGCCGTCCATCTCGTCATTGACGCGCTGTTGCAGCAAGGTCGCCGCAATCCCCTTGGGGTGCTTGTCAGTATTGGTCACATGGCTGAATTTGATAACGATCTCGCCGTCGTCGCAGGCCGCAAAGGCCGCCGGGGCCCCAACGCCCAATGCCAGGGCAAGGCTTGCCACACCAAACAGTTTCATCGGTTACTCCTCCCGATAGTATGATCCTAGTTCGGGGCTCCATCGCCCCGCCGCACCGAGAATCGATGCGTCCGCGACAGTGAACCGGTTTGCTCCACCGCGCTCAAGTATCGGCTGCCCAGCGTTTCAGCGTTTTAAAAACTTATTTTATTCCAATGCATTACGCGATTCGAATCAGGACAACCTGCCCCCGTCCCGATGCCTCCGTGCGGATTTCCGCACAGCGATTCGCCAAGCTGTGCGAAATTCCGCACAGCCTGGTCGCACCGCACGGGACAGGCTTAGCGCCGGTAATCCTCCGGTCGAATGCCATAGCGGGCCAGCTTGTCGTAAAACGTCTTGCGCGGCAGCTTCAGCGCGGCTGCAGCGGCGCTCGCGCGCCCGTTCTGCCGCCCCAAGGCCGCGATCAACAGCGACCGTTCCACCTGCGCCATCTGCTCGGCCAGCCCCAGCCCACCGCTCGGCGACGCCTCTTCCGGCATCCCCAGCACAAAGCGCATCGCCGCCGACATCAGAGAGCGCGCATTGCCGGGCCAGTCCTGCGCCAACAGCCCAGCCAGATGATCCGGGTCGATCTCGGGCGCGGGGATACCGGCCTGTTCCGCCGCCTGGGCGACATAATGGCGAAACAGAACCGGAATATCCTCGCGCCGCTCGCTCACCGCCGGGATGCGCACCCGCATCACGTCCAGCCGATAGAACAGATCGGCGCTGAACGCGCCCTCTTCGACCCGGCGCGCCAGATCGGCGGACGATCCCGCGATCACCCGCGCCGGCGTGCCCTGCTCCAACAACTCCAGCGCCGCGTATTGGGTCGCCTCGGGCATCGCCGAGACCTCGTCCAGAAAGATCGAGCCGCCCGCCGCCTGCTCGCACAACGCGGCAAAATCGCCGGGGGCCAGCCCCGCCGCGGGGCGTTTGACGAAGGGGCCGTGCGCCACGCCCGACATCAGATGCACCACCTCGGCCACCTTCGGGATGCCGCTGCCCGGAGGCCCCACCACCAGCACCTCGGCACCGGTGGGGGCCACGCTGCGCACCCGCGCGCGCATCTCCACCACCTGCGGCGAGATGCCAAAGATCAGGCGCGCCGCCGGGTCGCCGCGCTCCAACTGCTGTTTCAGATGCCGGTTCTCCAGCACCAGCGCCCGCGTTTTCAGCGCCCGCTCCAGTTCGGCCAACAGATCGGCGGCAGCACAGGGTTTTTCCAGAAATCCGAACGCCCCCTGCCCCATGGCGCGCACCGCCATCGGGATATCGCCCTCGCCGGTCAACAGGATCACCGGCAATTCCCGATCGATCTTTTGCGCATAGTCCAACAGGTGAAACCCGTCGCGCCCGGGCATCCGGATATCGGACAGGATCACGCCGGGAAACTCTGGCGTGATATGATCCTTTGCCACCACGAAAGAGGCCGCTGTGATCGCCTCCAGATCGGCCAGTTCCAGCGTCTGGCCCAGCGCATCGCGCACCGCCGCATCGTCATCAACCAACAGCACGGTCCGGGTCATGCCGCACGCTCCTGCCGACACCGCTCCAGCTCGACGGTAAACACGGCCCCACCGGTCGCGGCATTGACCCCGCGGATATTGCCGCCAAAGCTTTGCACCAGCCCGTAAGAGATCGACAGCCCCAGCCCCATCCCCTCCTCGCCGCTAACTTCCTTGGTGGTATAAAACGGCTCAAAGATCCGGTCCGGGTCGGCGATCCCCGGCCCGCTGTCGGCCACATGCACGGCCAGCTGCGCCTCCTCGTCCGCGATGGTGATCGCGATACGCCGTGCCGCGCCGCCCGCCATCGCGTCGGCGGCATTGTTGATCAGGTTGACGAACACCTGCGCCAGACGCACCTCACCGCCCCAGACATAGAGCCCAGCCGCTGGCGCCGCCCAGTCAAGCTGCACCGCATCCGCGCGCAGCCGCGCCGCCGTCAGCTCCACCGCGCTGTCGATCACCTGCACCAGATCCACCTTGCCCATCGGTTCGCTTTCGTTGCGGGCAAAGGCCCGCAGGTTCTTGATGATCCGCGCCATACGCGCCGCCATATCGGCGATGCGGCTCAGGTTCTCGGCCACCTTTTCCCCCCGTCCCCGGTCCAGAAAGGCGGCTCCATTGTCGGCGAATTGCTGGATTGCCATCAACGGTTGGTTCAACTCGTGGCTGATGCCGGCACTCATCTGGCCCAGCGCGCTCAACTTGCCCGCCTGAACCAGATCAGCCTGCGCCTGTTGCAGTGCCGCCTCGGCCTCTTGCCGCTCGGCCACCTCGCGGCGCAACATCGCGTTGGTCTGCGACAGCGCCCGAGTCCGGTCGGCCACCCGCACCTCCAACCGGGCGTTGGCCTGCGCCAGTGCGCGGCGCCGCTCGGTCACCAGAAACAGCACCGCGCCAAAGGCCAGACAGATCGCCGCCACCGTCGCCGCCTGCAACCCCGCCAGCCGCCGCGCCGGGGCCACATCGACCAAAATCTCGCCGGTCAGCCCGACCAGCGGCAAATCCCGCGTCAGATGCAGCGCCTGACGCGGCAGGTACTGGCCCCAGTCCAGCCGCCAGATCTCATGCCCGCCGCTTTGCGCCGTCCCAAACGGCAAGGCCGCACCCCCCGGCGGTGTCAGCCCCAACTGCCCCGGATCCCGACGCCAGAACAACAGGTCCGAGCGGTTGGCGATAAACACCTCTCTGCGCTCGTCGACAAAGAACACCGCCGGCAGGCTGCCACGCCAACTGCGCTCCACATCCTCGACATCGGCCACCACCACCAGCGCGCCGATCACCGCCCCGTCCGGGCCAAAGGCCGGCGCGGCAAAGTAATAGGCCCGCCGCCGATCTGGCCCGCTCTGCTCTGGCCCACTCCTCGCCACCCCGACCAACCCGTGCTCCGCCCCCAACGCCCCATGCAGCGCGCGTCGGAAATAGCCGGCACCGGCCAAATCAGGCCCGATCACCCCCTGCGCCGCGGCTAGAACCCTGCCACCGGCATCGGCATAAACGATATCCAACGCCCCGGTCTTGTCGGCCACCTCCAGCAACATCGCCTGCGCAGCCTCACGGCGCCCCGGCGCCTCCAGCCCGCGTAAGGCCGGATGATCCGCCGTCAGCACCGCCAACTCGCGATAGACCTGCAAGCGCGTCGTCAGCCGGTCACTGGCCAGTGCCAGATCCGCCTCGGCCCGCTGCGCCAACTGCCCCAACGCTTGCTGATAGCCATAGCGCCAGATCCCCGCCGCCATCGCCACCACACCCAGCACGAAGACCAGCGCAAAGCTCAGCGCGATCCGGCGAGAGGGGACAGGTTGCATGCTCATCGCGGCCAGACTAGCAAAGCCGCGCTTGCATTGACCAGACGCCATGCACCGAAATCCCCCTCGCCCACGGCCTCACCCCTCCAACGGCAGATCCGTGGTCGACTTGATCTCCTCCATCGACAAAAGCGCGGTGACATTATGCACCCGCACCTCCGAGATCAGCGCCTGATAGAACGCATCATAGGCCCGCGCATTCTTCACCCGCACCTTGAGGATATAATCAATGTCCCCCGCCAAACGGTGCGCCTCCTGCACCTCGGGCCGGTCCTGCAACGCCTTGAGAAACGCCCCCTGCCAGTCCGCCTCATGCTCCGAGGTGCGGATCAGCACAAAGAAACAGGCCTCGAACCCCAGCGACTCGGCATCCAGAACCACCGTTTGCTTGCCGATCACCCCGGCCTCGCGCAGCTTGCGAATCCGGTTCCACACCGGCGTCTTCGAACTGCCCACATTGCCCGCGATCACATCCAGTGACTGGCTCGCGTCGCGTTGCAGCTCGACCAATATTTTCCGGTCCAGCGCATCAATCCGCACAGACATTCCACACCTCTCTCACATGCAGGACATTCCCTCCCCGTTCTTGGTTCAGGGAAACATATGTCCTTATTGATCCGCCCATATGGCGTTCAAACGGGATATTTTCCTATATTGGGCGTCAAGTCAATCACACCGGAAGGGCCAGACATGCAGCCGATATCTCCTCCCGCCCCCCGCACCGCTTTCGCACCGGGCACGGTCGCCTTTGTCGGTGCCGGCCCGGGTGATCCCGATCTGCTGACCCGTCAGGCGCTGCGCGCCTTGGCACAGGCCGATGTCATCCTGCACGACAGCCTGATCGCCACTGATATCCTTGCCGAGGCCGGCCCCCATGCCCGCCTGATCGAAACCGGCAAACGCGGCTTTGCCCCCTCGATGCCGCAACCCGAGATCAACGCGCTGATCACCTCCCATGCCCGCAGCGGCGCCCGTGTGGTGCGGTTGAAATCCGGCGACCCCACCCTGTTTGGTCGCCTCGACGAAGAAATCGAGGCCTGCGACGCCGCCCGCATCCCGTGGCAGATCGCGCCCGGCCTCACCGCCGCCTCTGCCGCCGTCGCCGCCATCGGTCAAAGCCTGACGCGTCGCGGCCGCAATGCCTCTGTGCGGCTGCTCACCGGGCACGACATGGCAGGATTTGCCGATCACGACTGGGCCGCGCTGTCGCGCCCGGGCGAGGTGGCAGCGATCTATATGGGCAAGTCCTCCGCCCGCTTTGTGCAAGGCCGCCTGCTCATGCACGGGGCCGCGCGCACCACGCCGGTCACGCTGATCGAAAACGCCTCACGCCCCGATCAGCGCATCCTTGCCACCACGCTCGACCGGCTGCCCACCGACCTTGCCGCCGCCGCTCTTAGTGGCCCCGTTCTCACGCTCTACGGGCTCGCCCCCCGCGCCGCCGCACAGGCCCTGCCCGATCTGCCGGATCTGACCGCCCCACAAACCGCCACGCAAAAGGAATTCGCCTGATGTCCCGCCCCTTTGGCCACAAGATCGTCACCGCCTCTGACCTGCTGGCGGGCGACGTCATCTACCAAACCGCCGATGACCGCTGGTCGCGCCAGCTGGACGAGGCCGAGCTGATCACCGACGAGGCCCACGCCCAACTGCGCCTGCTGCATGCCGACCGGCAACAGGGTCACATCGTCGGCCCCTACCTGGCCGAGGTCCGCCCCGGCCCGCGCGGCCCCGAACCGATCCATTTCCGCGAGGCGTTCCGCGCCACCGGCCCCTCGAACTATGCCCACGGCAAACAGACCGACCTTTAGGTCCGCCCCAAGGAGCACCCCGCGATGTACCGCTATACCGATTTCGACACCGCTTTTCTGGCCAGCCGCAACGCCCAGTTCCGCGCCCAGGTCGCGCGCCGCATCGACGGCAGCCTGACCGAGGATGAATTCAAACCGCTGCGCCTGATGAACGGGGTCTACCTGCAACTGCACGCCTATATGCTGCGCGTCGCCATCCCCTATGGCACGCTGAATTCCGCCCAGATGCGTCAGCTCGCCTATCTGGCCGAGCGTTGGGACAAGGGCTATGGCCATTTCACCACCCGCCAGAACATCCAGTACAACTGGCCGAAACTGCGCGACATCCCCGATATGCTCGACGCGCTGGGGGCGGTCGGTCTGCACGCGATCCAGACCTCGGGCAATACCATACGCAACACCACCGCCGATCCCTTCGCCGGGGCCGCCGCCGATGAAATCGCCGATCCGCGCCCGCTGGCCGAGCTGATCCGGCAATGGTCCACCGACCACCCTGAATTCCAGTTCCTCGGGCGCAAGTTCAAGATCGCTATCACCGGCAGCCCCAAGGACCGCGCCGTGACCAAGGCCCATGACATCGGGCTGCGCCTTGTCGAGAAAGACGGCGCACCGGGGCTACAGGTGCTGATCGGCGGCGGTCTGGGCCGCACCCCGATGATCGGCCAGGTGCTGCGCGACTTCCTGCCGCGCGCCGATCTGCTGCCCTATCTCGAAGCGGTGCTCGCCACCTACAACCTGCTGGGCCGGCGCGACAACAAGTACAAGGCGCGGATCAAGATCACCGTGCACGAGCACGGCATCGAGCAGATCCGCCAATTGGTCGAAGCCCGCTTTGCCGAGATCCGCCCAGACTTCACCGGCGCGGATCAGGCCCTGCTGGCGGAGATCGAGGCCCAGTTCGCCGCGCCCGCCTTTCACAGCGGCGATACCGCCCCCTATGACGCCGCCTATGAGAGCGACCCGGTGTTTCGCTCTTGGGCCGATACCAACCTCGCCCGGCACCGGCGCCCCGATCACGCCATCGTCTCGATCAGCCTCAAGGCGCACGGCGAAACCCCCGGCGACGCCAGCGCCGAGCAGATGCGCACCATGGCCGATCTGGCCGCGCGCTACGGCTATGACGAGTTGCGCATCAGCCACGAACAGAACGTGATCCTGCCGCATGTGCACCGCGCCGATCTGCCCGCAGTCCATGCCGCGCTCAAGGCACAGGGGCTCGCCACCGCCAATATCGGGTTGATCTCTGATATCATCGCCTGCCCCGGCATGGATTACTGCGCGCTCGCCACCGCCCGCTCGATCCCCATCGCACAGGAAATCGCCACCCGGTTCGAGGACCTCAAGCTGGAACACGACATCGGCGAGATGAAGATCAAGATCTCCGGCTGCATCAATGCCTGCGGCCACCACCACGTCGGCCATATCGGCATTCTCGGCCTCGACCGCGCCGGGGTGGAAAACTACCAGATCACGCTGGGCGGCGACGGCGGCCCCGACGCCACGCTGGGCAGCCGCACCGGCCCGGGGTTCCCGGCAGACGAAATCGTGCCCGCGATCGAACGGCTGATGCGCGCCTATCTCGCCCTGCGCGACGGGCGGGACGAAACCTTCCTCGAAACCTACCGCCGCCTTGGCGCCGAGCCGTTCAAATCTGCGCTTTACGACAGCGCCCGTACCAAGGCCGCATAACCCCATGCTTCTTCTTGGCAAAAATACTCCCGCCGGAGGCTCCGACAGCGCCGCACTCGCGACGCTCAAAGCGCGCACCGAACAGGTCGAAAACCTCAACGCCCGCTATCGCCACCACGGCGCGACCGATGTGATGCGCGCCGCCCTGAGTGAAGCCGGACACATCGCGCTGGTCTCCAGCTTTGGCGCGGAATCGGTGGTGCTGCTGCACATGGCCGCCGTCCTTGATCGCGCCGTGCCGGTGCTCTTCATCGACACCGAGATGCTGTTCACCGAAACGCTGGTCTATCAGGCCGAACTCAGCGAACGGCTCGGCCTGCGCAACCTGCAGATCATCCGCGCCGGTGACAGCGCCAAGGCAGACCCCGACGCCAACCTGCACCGGCGCGACCCCGACGCCTGCTGCGCCCTGCGCAAGACCCGACCACTTCAGGTCGCGCTCACGGGGTTCGATGGCTGGATCACCGGGCGCAAACGGTTCCAGTCGGGTCGCCGCGCCGCGCTCGATTTCTTCGAGATCGAAAAGGACAGCGGACGGATCAAGATCAACCCGCTGGCCCATTGGGCTCCGGAGTACGTGAAAACCTATATCGAGGAAAACCGCCTGCCGCGTCACCCGCTGGTGGCGCAGGGCTACCCTTCGATCGGCTGCGCGCCCTGCACCTCGCCCGTCGCCCCCGGCGAAAACCCGCGTGCCGGGCGCTGGCGCGGCCAACAAAAGGACGAATGCGGGATTCATTTCGTCAACGGCAAACCCGTCCGTACAGGAGCCAACGCATGACCGAAACCGCCCTGAAAACTCTCATCGTCACTGACAGCGGCTTTTCCCGCGACGACTGGACCGGTCCCGCGCACCGCAGCGCGACCCTCGCCCCCGAGGACCTGACCGCGGATCTGACCTCGGATCTGGCCGCCCGCCTGCCCGATCTGGACCTGATCCGCGTGCCCTTTGCCAGCTTTGCCGACGGGCGCGGCTTCACCCTCGCGCGCGCGCTGCGCCGCAAGGGCTATCGCGGCCGGTTGCGCGCCGTGGGTCATGTTCTGGCCGATCAATACGCCATGGTGCGGCGCGCCGGCTTTGACGAGGTCGAGATCGACGCCGCCCTCGCTGCCCGCCAGCCGCAGGCGCAATGGCGCGCCCGCGCCGACTGGCAGGCGCATGACTATCAGGCCCGTTTGCGTGGCGCGCGCACAGCGCCCACGCCCTGAAGCCCCCTGCCGGGCGGGTCGACCCCACAGATTTCCCCTTCACCTGACCTGAATCAATGATTACTCAGAGGTGCCGGCTATACAGACCGGCAAGGAAACAATGACCGAGATGCGCCCCGTGACAGATTCCGCCACAGATCCCGTTCCCGCCGCCGCGAAGACACTCACCCTGCCCGACGCCCAGACCGTGACCTTCGTCAAACACTGGACCGACCGGCTGTTCTCTTTCCGGGTGTCGCGACCGGCCTCGCTGCGCTTCCGCTCGGGCGAATTCGTCATGATCGGCCTGATGGGCGATCCCGACCCCAAGACCGGCAAGCAAAAACCCTTGCTGCGCGCCTATTCCATCGCCTCCCCCTCTTGGGACGAGGAACTGGAATTCTATTCGATCAAGGTGCAGGACGGCCCGCTGACCTCGCGGCTGCAACATATCGAAGCGGGCGACGAAATCATCCTGCGCCCGAAACCTGTCGGCACGCTGGTGCATGACGCGCTGCTGCCGGGCAAGCGGATCTGGTTCTTTGCCACCGGCACCGGCATCGCGCCCTTTGCCTCGCTGTTGCGCGACCCGCAAACTTACGAGGATTACGACGAGGTGATCCTCACCCATACCTGCCGCGAAGTCGGTGAGCTGCAATATGGCAAGGAGCTGATCGACAGCATCCGCAGCGACGAACTGCTGGCCGAACTGATCGGCGAAGGCTTTCACGAAAAGCTGCGCTATTACCCCACCACCACCCGCGAACAAAGCCCCAAGATGGGCCGCATCACCGACCTGATGCGCTCGGGCGATGTGTTCAAGGATCTCGGCGTGCCGCCGCTCTCGCCAGAAACCGACCGCGCCATGGTCTGCGGCAACCTCGCCTTCAACATCGAGATCAAAGAGTTGATGGAAGGCTACGGCCTTGTTGAGGGCGCCAATTCCAACCCGCAGCAATACGTGGTTGAAAAAGCCTTCCTCGACTAACTGGCCAAACGGCATCCCCCAAACACAGAAAAACCGCCCGGCCACGAGGTGAGAGACCGGGCGGTTTCCGTGTAGGCACCAAAGACTGTGTTTACAGCCCCAGCGCCGTACGCACTTTACCCAAAGCGACACTCAGCAGCTCGGGATTGTCCTTGGCCTTCTCGACCCCGGTCTTGAGCAACAGCTTCTGCGTCGTTCCCAGCGCCGAATTGTCGATCGCCTCGGTCACCTTGTCCATGTCGAACCCGGCGACACTCAGCCAGTCGACATCGCCCGCAGCAGAACTGACCGCATCCCCGGCAGCTGTATCAGTGACAGCGTCGGAGACGGCATCGGTGGCAGTACCGGTAACGGCATCGGTGGCAGCACCGGTAACGGCGTCGGTGGCGGCATCGGTGGCTGTCTCCGTAGCAGTATCAGCAACGGTTCCGGTCACGCCTTCGACAACCTCATCGACGACCTTATCTGCGGCCCCGGCAACGCCTTCGCTCACCGCTTCGACCGCACCCTCCGTCACGTCAGCGCCGGACACAACGCCGGACACAGCGTCAGACACCGTCTCGCTCACCTTGTCAGCGGCGGCATCGGCCATCTCACCGGCCTTGTCCGCAACGGCGTCCGTCATATCCCCGGCGGCGCTGGCGGCATCGTCAGCCTTTTCCATGACCTCTGCGCCCGCCTCTGCCGCGTCCTCAACGACGCCTGCAGCGACCTCTTCAACCGACTCGTCTGCGGTCTCTTCCACGGCCTCTTCCACCGGGGTCTCCGCCACGATCGCCGGCGCGGCCTCGGGCTTGGCCTCAGGCGCAGCGGCCATCGGCTCGGGCTTGGTCTGCTCCTGATACACATAATACCCGGCGCCGAGGGCACCGGCAGCAATCACGACCCAAAGCAGTTTGTTCATTCATCACTTCCTTTTACACGCACGGGTCCCTGCCCAATCGGGCGACCCTCTGGCTTCCTGTCACCTGACCCTTCTTCGGGGCCGCGGCAAGGGGGAATTACAACGCATTTATGCCCCTGCGAACGCCAATTTGCCGCTTGAAACACCGAGGCCCCAAGTTTATCGTGCAAAATCGAATTCTCCTGGAAAACAACCGAAGGAACAAACCCATAGCTCGCAGACCACACAATGCGCCGCCGACTCGTGACACCGGCCCGCGCGTCAACGCAAAGATCCGCTCCAACGAAATTCGGCTGATTGGCGCCGATGGCGACAATGTCGGCGTCGTGACCCCGGCCCGGGGCATGCAGCTTGCTGAAGAGGCTGGCCTTGATCTGGTTGAGATTTCGCCCAACGCAAATCCGCCGGTCTGCAAGATCATGGATTTCGGCAAGTTCAAGTACGAACAGCAAAAGCGCGAAAGCGAAGCCCGCAAGAAGCAGAAGATCATCGAGATCAAGGAAGTCAAATTCCGTCCCAACACCGATACGCATGACTATGAAGTCAAGATGCGCAACGTCATCAAGTTCCTTGAGAATGGCGATAAGGTGAAGGTGACTCTGCGGTTCCGCGGTCGTGAAATGGCGCACCTGAACTTGGGTCGTGAACTGCTCGAACGCGTCGCCGAAGACGTCAAAGAACTCGGCAAGGTCGAGAACATGCCGAAGATGGAAGGCCGTCAGATGATCATGCTGGTCGGCCCGCTGCCGCAGAAATAACTGCGACGCCCGATGTGAAGTCCAATCGCCCCCGCCCACGCGGGGGCTTTTTTTGGCTTCTGACAAGATCATCTGATGTCAAGATCATCTGATGTCGACATGACCGCGCCCTGCACGGCCCCTTAGCGGCAGGCAGGGCGCGTTGATCTACCAACGCTCATCACCCCAGCCCTGACCGCAGCCGTCTCACTTTCCTTTGGTCCAGGCCCCGCCGCCCAACTCAAAGATCTTGCCGGTTTCTTCGGTATAGCGGTCGATCGCACGCTGCAGGAATTCGCCATGAATATCATGCATTTCCTTCAGATCCCGACATTGCATCAACTTCTGATACAGCGCCGCATCCTCCTGCATCCGCTGGGTATAGAACTGCAGCATCTCGGCGCCCATGTCGCTCATCCGCTCCATCCAGTCGCCGCCCATGAACGACATCGCGTTCGTGCCCATCTTTTGATACTGCGCCATCAGATCGGTCATTGCCTTGCTGGCGTCCTTGACCGTCTCGTCCTTCTTGCCGGTTGCCATCTTCGGTTTCTCCTATCTGATAGGGGCCGGTCCTGCGGCACAACCCGCCCGAACCGCCCCGGTTTCACCACAGCGCCTATTCGCTCCAATCATGCACATGAACATCCTTGCCGGAATGCTCTTTCATGATTTTCACCGCCAACCGCTCTTTTTCCTTGTCCGCAACGCGCACCCAGACCAAAATTCCACCGTTTTCAAGCTGCTCCTGATAATAGGTACGGTGATGCTTTTTGACCCGCCGCGCCAGCAGCGTGCCCAGCACCGCCGCTGGCCCGCCACCGATGGTGATCGCCGCGATCGACGCGGCCAGCGTGCTCACCGGGTTCAGCATCGCCAACATGGCAATGTAGGACCCCAGAAAGAAAAACCCGCCGCCAATGGCGCCCTCCAACTCACCCATCGCCTCTTCCGAGACAAAGGCCGCGCGCGGCGCCTTGGGATTGTCCTCCAGCTCCTTGGCCTGCCAGAACGAGGAACCGAGCTTTTCCTCCATCTCTGCCTTGCCGCCCAAAAGGCTGATGTCATAACGGCTAAACCCCGCGATCATCAGGTCATAGATCGCCTGTTGCAGGCTCTCGAAACTGTCAAACACCCCGACGGCCTCGGGAATATCGATAAAGGTGGTCTTGTCCTCGCCCATCGACGCGCGTCCTCCTTGGATCTGTGCAGGACCATCCTACACTCGAAACACCCCCGGCCGGATTGAGCCATGTCAACCCGGCCGAAGCCAATCGCTTATCACATCGCGGCAACCGCGCGCTTGGTCAGCACCTTGACCAGATGCGCCCGGTACGCCTTGCTGCCATGCATGTCGCCGATCATGTTGTCCGGATTGATGTCCAGATCCATCAACGCGTCACCGCGGAAATCATGGTCCAGCGCCTGTTCCGCCTCGCTCCAGCGAAACACGCCCTCTTCCGCGGCGCCGGTCACCGCCACACGCACGCCAGCGCCATATTTCGCCACGAAAACCCCCACCAAGGCAAAGCGCGAAGCCGGTTGCTCGAACTTCTGATAGTTCGCCGCCTCGGGCACCGGAAAACGCACCGCGGTGATGATCTCGCCGTCCTCCAGCGCGGTGGTGAACATGCCCTGGAAATAATCGTCGGCCGCGATCTCGCGCGTATTGGTCACGATCGTCGCGCCCGAGGCCAGCGCCGCCGCCGGATAACAGGCCGAAGGGTCGTTGTTGGCGAGGCTGCCGCCGATGGTGCCCCGGTTGCGCACTGCCGGGTCGCCGATATTGCCCGCCAGCGCCGCCAGCGCCGGATAGGCCCCGGCCTGCGCCGCCACCGTGGCATGGGTGGTGCCGCCGCCGATGGTGACGGTGCCGCCCGCAGCGCTCACGCCCTGCATCTCGGTGATACCGGTCAGGCTCACCAGCTTTGCGGGGCTCGCCAGGCGCTGCTTCAGCGTCGGGATCAGGGTCTGCCCCCCGCCCAGAATCTGCGCCTCCTCCGCACCCAGCGCCGTGACCGCATCGGCCACCGTGGTGGGCTTCTCAAACTCGAAATTATACATCTCGTCTCTCCTTCAAGAGGTCCGGGTCCCCCCCCTTCCTCTTACTTGAAATATCCCGGGGCGCGCGGGGGGCTGGCCCCCCGCTCCCGCCCTTGATCAGCCGTGCATCGCCTGCCAGACCCGCGCCGGGCTCAGCGGCATGTCGATATGGGTGACATCGCGCCCGGCAGATTGCAGCGCATCGATGACCGCGTTGACCACCGCCGGCGGGCTGCCGATGGCCCCGGCCTCGCCACAGCCCTTCACCCCCAGCGGGTTGTGGGTGCAGGGCGTGCAACAGGAATGATCCACCTGATAGAACGGCAGATCGCTGGCCCGCGGCATGGCGTAATCCATGTAGGACGCGTTCAGAAGCTGGCCGTTCTCGTCATAGACCGCCCCCTCCAGCAGCGCCTGCCCGATGCCCTGGGCCAGCCCGCCATGGACCTGCCCCTCGACGATCATCGGGTTGACCACATTGCCGAAATCATCCGCCGCCGAGAACCGCTCGATGGTGACCTTGCCGGTCTCGGGGTCGACCTCCACCTCGCAGGCATAGGCACCCGAGGGATAGGTGAAGTTCGACGGGTCATAGAACGCGGTTTCCTCCAGCCCCGGCTCGATCTCTTCCAGCGGATAGTTGTGCGGCACATAGGCGGCCAGACAGACATCGCCCCAAGCCACCGACTTGTCGGTGCCCGCCACACTGAACGCGCCATCCTTAAGCTCGATATCGGCCTCTGCGGCCTCCATCAGATGCGCCGCGATCTTCTTGGCCTTGGCGATGATCTTCTCGGTCGCCCTGAACATCGCCGAGCCGCCCACCGCAAGGCTACGCGAACCATAGGTGCCCATGCCCATCGGGGTTCTGGCGGTGTCGCCATGGACGATCTCCACCATGCTCTCGTCGATGCCGATCATCTCGGCGATCACCTGCGGAAAGCTGGTCTCATGGCCCTGACCGTGGCTGTGGCTGCCGGTCATCACCACCAGCCCGCCGGTGGCATTGACCCGCACCGTGGCGCTTTCATACAGCCCGGCGCGCGCGCCCAACTGGCCGACAAGGTTGCTCGGCGCGATGCCGCAGGCCTCGATATAGCAGTTCATGCCCAGCCCACGCAGCTTGCCCTTGGCCGCGCTTTCCTCGCGACGTTTGGCAAACCCCTTGAAGTCCGCCATCTCCTCCAGCTTGTCCATCGTGGCATGGTAATCACCGGTGTCATATTCCACCGCCACCGGCGTGGCATAGGGAAACTCGGTGATGAAGTTCTGCCGCCGCAGCGCAATCGGGTCGACGCCCAGCTCGCGCGCCGCCTTGTCGATCACCCGCTCCAGCTGATAGGTGGCCTCGGGCCGCCCGGCACCGCGATAGGCATCGACCGGCACCGTATTGGTGAACACCGCCTTGACGTTCACATAGATCAGCGGCGTCTTGTAGTTCCCCGCCATCAACGTGCCATGCAGCCACGTCGGCACCGAGGGCGCAAAGGTCGACAGGTAGGCCCCCATATTGGCCATCGTATCAGTGCGCAGCGCGGTAAAGTTGTTGTCGCTGTCCAGCGCCAGTTCGATCTTGGTCACGTGATCGCGCCCATGCGCATCCGAGATGAACGCCTCGGAACGGCTGGAAGTCCATTTCACTGGCCGGTTCAGCGCCTTGGCGGCAAAGGTACAGAACGCCTCTTCGGCATAGTGAAATATCTTGGTGCCAAAGCCGCCGCCCACATCGGGCGAGATCACCCGCAGCTTGTGCTCGGGGATGCCCAATACAAAAGCGCCCATCAGCAGCCGGATCACATGCGGGTTCTGGCTGGTGGTGTACAGCGTGCTGTCGCCGCTGGCGCGGTCGAAATCGCCCACCGCAACGCGCGGCTCCATCGGGTTGGCAACCAGCCGGTTGTTGACCAATTCCAGCGTGGTGACATGCGCCGCCTTCTGGAACGCCGCCTCGACTGCCGGCTTGTTCTCCTCGACAAAGCCCCAGTCATAACACAGGTTGCTGGTCAGATCGTCGTGGACCTTGGTCGCGCCCTCCTCCAGCGCCGCCTTCATGTTCACGACCGCCGGCAGTTCCTCGATATCCAGTTCGATCGCCTCGGC
>JASJGL010000038.1:0-2960 GCA_033791545.1 Pseudodonghicola sp.
GGACCTGAGCTGGTGGACCGGTGATCGGCTGGGGCAAGAGCGCATCGCGCTCTGGGTTACGCTGCGGATCGGCTCGACGCAGGACACCGAGCGGGCGCTGGCGCGGGCCGGGTGGGCGATGCGGCGGCTGGCCTCGGGGCCCACCCCGAGACCCGGAGACGAATTGGCATCCTTCCTGGACCGGATGCCCGGATCGATGGGCCAAGGTCAGCCCCATGCCGCGATAGAGGATGCGCTGGCCGATCTGTCGGAGGTCTGGGCCAGCGGTCAGGCGCTACATCCGATCACCGCTGCGGCGCGGTTGTTCCATGCCTGGCGCGCATTGGGACCTGCGGGCGCGGTGGATCTGGAGGCAGCGGTGCTCGCAGCCCGGCACGCTGCATTGATGGCGCGAGGGGCGGGGCAGGGGGCCTTGTTTTTGCCGCTGGCGCAGACCGGCGCCGATGCGCTGCGCGGGCAGGGGGCGCCGGAGGAGAAACTCGCCGCCTGGCTGCGCGGGGCCGAGCGGGCGACACTGGCAGCGCTGCTGTATCTTGATCGGGTGGCCGCGTGGCGGCAGCGGGCGCAGGACAGCATTGCCGATCTTTCGGGACGGACCCCGCCGGCGCTGATCACCCTGTTCGAGGCCTGGCCGCAGGTCTCCGCCCCGATGGCCGAGGCCGAAACCGGCGCTTCCCGCGCCGCCGTGCAGCGCAACCTCAACCGGCTGGTTCAGCGTGGGTTGATCCGCGAAATTACCGGGCAGGGGCGGTACAGGGTTTGGGCGGCGCGGCTGTAGGGGGGGCCGCACCGGGCCAGGTGTCCGCCCGGGCACCACGGCGAGCGTCAGGTCAGGGTCTTGCGCAACCCGGCCTGTACCCGAAGCAGTTCGGGCAGGTAGTCGCGAAGGAGATCTGCATCGGAGGCGGCCAGGCCGGTGTTGAGCGCGGCGACCACGAGGCCGCGGGCGTTCAGCACTGGCACCGCGAGCGAGCGCAGACCGATCTCGACCTCCTGTTCGATGACGGCAAAGCCGTCGGTCCGGACCTGCGCGATCCGGTCCATGATCTCGTCGGGGGCGGTGACGCTGTTGACCGTGCGCGGTGTCAGGTCGGACCTGTCGATCAACGCGCGGGCCTGCGGCGGCGGCAACGCCGCGAGCAACACGCGCCCCATCGAAGTGCAATGCGCCGACAGGCGTGATCCCGGCATAAGCCCGATGGACATCACCCGACGCTGTGCCGCGCGGGCGACATAGACGATTTCGGTCTCATCAAGGATCGAAACCGAACTGGATTGCCCGATCCGCTCGGACAGCTGATCAAGCCAAGGCTGCACGATCTGTGGCAACGGCATCGCCGCGAAGGCTCCGGTGCCCAGCCGCAGCACCCGCGGGGTGAGCTGGAAAAATTTGCCGTCGAAATCGGCATAGCCGAGCTCGCGCAGGGTCAGCAGGCAGCGCCGCGCGGTGGCCCTGTCCAGCCCGGTCGCCTCGGCCACCTCTGCGATCGACAGGCGCGGGGCATCGCCGCCAAACACCTCCAGCACGCTCAACCCCTTGGCCAGGGAGCCTATGAAGTCGGTTCTGTTCACCATGCGACCATGAGATTAGGCATTTTGAACAAATGTCAATATATGAACGAGATGTCTGGAAACGATCCGAGATTGCGCCTAGCACTGCCGGGCAGGAGGATTCCGCATGGACAAAACATTCTCATCTCTGGCCGGGGCGGTCGCCGATATTCCTGATGGCGCATCCGTCATGATCGGCGGCTTCGGCGGCTCGGGCGCGCCGATCGAACTGATTCACGCCCTCATCGATCAGGGCGCCCGGGTGTTGATTTCCGCCCAGAAGTGACCCGGGTAGCGGGATAATTTCCATTGAGAATTGACCCATGTGACCCTTCCCCCAGCGACATTCGCAATGGGGGACATTGGAGTGATACACTTGGGACTTTTGAACATCATCCGACGTATGGCTTTGCGTGAGAAGTTACCCCTGCGCGAGATTGCGCGGCGGACCGGGATGTCGCGCAACACCATCAAGAAGTATCTGAACGCAGGCACTATCGAGCCTCAGTTCGCAACGCCGGAGCGGCAGAGCAAGCTCGATCCCTTCGCTGAGAAGTTGGCCGGTCGGCTGAAGACGGAGGCGGGGAAGTCACGCAAGCAGCGGCGCACGCTGAAGCAGATGCATGCGGATCTGGTGGTTCTGGGCTTTGATGGGTCCTACGGTCGGGTTGCGGCGTTTGCGCGTGACTGGCGGGAAGATCGGCAGCGAGATCAGCAGACGACAGGACGCGGAACCTTTGTGCCCTTGTTGTTTCGCCCCGGTGAGGCATTCCAATTCGACTGGAGCGAGGATTTTGCCGTTCTGGGTGGTGAGCGCACGAAGCTCCAGGTTGCCCACATCAAGCTGTCGCACAGCCGGGCCTTTCTGGTCCGGGCGTATCTGCTGCAAACGCACGAGATGCTGTTCGATGCCCATTGGCATGGGTTCCGTGTCTTCGGCGGCATCCCTGAACGTGGCATCTACGACAGTGAGGCTGGGCCGCCATGGGTCCGAGGCCAGGCCGAACGCGCACTGCAGTCGATCGCGTCGGTCGCGGGAAGGACCGGCAGGTCAACATGCGCTTCCTTGCGATGGCTAACCACTATGTATTTGAGCCAGCGTTCTGCAATCCGGCGGCAGGCTGGGAGAAGGGGCTGGTCGAGAAGAACGTGCAGGACGCCCGACACCGACTGTGGCAACCCATGCCGGACTTCGCCGATCTTGCGGCACTGAATGACTGGCTGGAACAGCGATGTGTCGCGTTGTGGACTGAGATCCCGCATGCAGCCCTGGCTGGGAGTGTAGCCGACGCTTGGGCCGCAGAGCAGGCAGCCCTGATGCCATTGCCACCCGCCTTCGATGGCTTTGTCGAACTGAGCAAGCGGGTGTCCCCGACCTGCCTGATCAGCTTTGAACGCAATCGCTACAG
>JASJGL010000039.1:0-3502 GCA_033791545.1 Pseudodonghicola sp.
GCTGGGCCTGATCTTCCTGTTGGGGCGCAACGGGTTGGTGAACCGCTTTTTCGGGCTGGAGATGGATATCTATGGCTTCTGGGGGTTGTTGATCGCCAACACGCTTTATGCGCTGCCGCAGGCGGTGATGATCATCGGCGCGGCGCTGGTGCTGCTGGATGCCCGCACCTATGAGGCGGCCGAGATCATGGGCGCCAGCCCGTCCCGGCAGTTCCGGGATCTGACCCTGCCGGCGGTGCGTCTGGGGCTTTTGAATGCCGCGTTCGTGGTGTTCACCATCACGATCACCGATTTCGGCAATGCCGCCGTCATCGGGGGCGACTATTCGGTTCTGGCCACCGAGATTTATTCACAGGTCGTCGGCCAGCGCAATTTCAACATGGGCGCGGTCGTGGGCATCATGTTGCTGCTGCCCACGGTTATGTCCTATGCCATCGAACGGCAGGCGATGAAGCGGCAAAAGGGCCAGCAGGGGACCAACAGCCAACCCTTCGTTCCCAGCTTTGCGCCGGTTCGCGACCTGCCGATGGCAGCGATCAGCTTTCTGATCGCGGTGCTGATCGCCGCCGTGATCGCCATCGTCGTCTTTGCCAGTTTCGTGCGGCTCTGGCCCTATAACTTCGACCTTACAACGCGGCATTATAACATCACCCTCGCGGGCGGCTATGGCTCGCTTTGGATGACCATCGTCATTTCCCTGATGGCAGCAGCGGGGGGCACGCTGGCGGTGTTTCTGCTGGGGCTGGGCCTGCGACGGGTTCCGTCCGCGCTGGCGCAGCCGCTTCAGGTTCTGGCGGCGATGCCGGCGGCGGTGCCGGGGATGGTGCTGGGGCTGGCCTATATCCTGACGTTCAATTCGACGGCGACGCCGCTGTATCTGCTCTATGGAACGGCGGCGCTGATCGCGATCATCAACTTCTATCACTATCACACGCAGGCGTTTCTGACCCTGCAGACCGGGTTCCGGCAACTTCCTCAAGCCCTGGAAGAGGCCGCCGGGAGCCTTGGTGCCGGGTTGGGCAAGGTGGCCGTCAATGTGGTGGCCCCCTTTATCGCGCCGATGCTGGTGTCGGTGTTCTTCTTTCTGTTCATGCGCTCGATGGTGACGCTTTCGGCGGTGGTGTTCCTGACCACACCGAAACTGAACGTGGCCGCCGTGACGATCATGCGGCTGGACGATGCCGGGCTGACATCACAGGCGGCGGCCTTTTCAACCGTGGTGATGGCCGTGGTTTGTGCCGCCCTGATCGGCATGAAAGCCGTGTTGGCTCTCATGGGCCGGGGCCAAACGCGTCCGGCGAAGGGCTGAGCCGATGTGGTCCAAGGATCGCCACCAACGCATCCTGTCGATGCTTGAGGTCAGCGGGCGGGTCAGCGCCATGGATCTGGTGAGCATCTTGGGCGTTTCGCGCGAAACCGTGCGCCGGGATCTGGTGGATCTTGAGCTTGCCGGGCTGGTCCAGCGCGTTCACGGCGGTGTTGTGCTGCCCGATACCAGCGTCGAGGCGCCATTCGAGAAGCGCAGGCAAAGCCAGACCCGCGCCAAGCGCGACATTGCCCGCAAGGCGGTGTCCCTGATCAAACCCGGCGCCTCGCTGTTCGTGGACGCGGGCAGCACGACGTCGATCTTTGCGCAGGAACTGGTGAAACTTTCTGGCATCATGGTCGTGACCAATTCGATTGAAATCGCCACGACGGTGCAGGCGGCCAATGCGGGGATCAATCTGGTTCTGCTGGGGGGGCGGCTGGTCAACGATGTGCCGGGCACCTATGGCGAACTTACGGTGTCGGAGATCCGCCGCTTTCAGGTCGACATGGCCTTTATCGCACCGGTCGGGCTGCACGCGGAAAAGGGCGCGTTTTCTTATGAGCTGCTCGAGGCGGATGTCGCGGGCGCGATGATTGAAAACGCGGCCGAGACGGTCTTGCTGGTCGATCACACCAAGCAAGCCACGCTCAGCCGGGTCCGGTTCTGCGAGATTGGCCAGATCGGAACGCTGGTAGCCGATAATAGCTCAACTCCGGCGCAGTTGGAGCCCTTTCGTCGCGCCGGGATCAAGGTCGTCATCTGAGGGCAGGGACGACCCGCGCGGGGATCACCCGTCGCGGGCCACACCGTCTTCGGGACCTCAGGCAAACGAAAGCCGCTTTTCTGACCATCTGGAAAGGGCCTCGACAGCGATCCAAAGGCTCAGGGAAAGACCAGAGAGCGCGATCAAAGCCGCGAACATCAGGGCGGTCTGGCCGCGGCCGTTCGACATCAACATCAGATGCCCCAAGCCTTGCGAGGCCCCGACCCATTCCCCGATAAGCACCGCCAGCGGGCCATAGACCGCCGCCAGCCGCAACCCCGAGAGCAGCCCCGGCACCGCATGCGGCAGGCGCAGCAGCAGGGTTTCGCGCCAACGCCCGGCCCCGGACAGGCGCGACAGGTCGTTCAGCCCCGCAGGCAGGCACATCAGCCGGTCGAACAGCGCCGAGGCAATCGGGAAATAGGTCACAAGGGCGATCGTCACGATCTTGGACGGCATGCCATAGCCCAGCCAGAGCGTTATCACCGGGGCCAGCGCGAATGCGGGAACCGCCTGTGCCAGCACGAGCATCGGGCGCAGCAGCCACCGGGCGCGTCGCGACAGCGCCAGCAGCAAGGCCGTTTCAACGCCCAAGGCGATCCCGATCACAAGACCAAGGCCAAGGTTGGACGCGGACCAAAGCGTGTTCTGCCAAATCAGCGCGGCATTGTTCCACAAGGACTGGGCGACAAGTCCGGGGCCGGGCAGGATAAAGCGAGGCACGCCGCTGAGGCTGACCACTGCCTGCCAGACCGCGAGCGTCACCAGCAGCGGAACGGTGGCGCGCCACAGGCCACGGGCTGCGCGGGCTCTCATGCGGCCTCCGGTGCAGGGTGCCGGCGCATCCGCTGCAAAAGCGCGGCCTGTGCGGTCAGCGTGGTTGTGGCCTCTGGTGCGCGCGGTGGGGCCGTGGCCGGCAGTGGACATGGATCAACGCCCGTGCGCGTCACGATCCAGGCGCTGTCTGCCAGTCGGATCGCCTCGGCGGGGTCATGGGTGATCAGAACCACGGTGCGACCGCTCAGAAGCCCGGCGGCCAGATCCTGCATCGTGTGGCGCGTCATCGCGTCCAGCGCCGAGAACGGCTCGTCCAGCAGAACGATGGCGCGATCCTCATACAGCGTGCGGGCGAGGGCGACGCGCTGGCGTTGCCCGGCAGAAAGCTGTGAGGGTTTGCGGGTCTCATGACCGGCAAGCCCGACATCCGCCAACAGCGCCGCCGCCCGGTCGGGCTGGGGGCGTTCGCCGCGCAGGCGGGCGCAGATCGTGACATTGTCCCGCGCCGTGGCCCAAGGCAAAAGCTGATCGTCCTGCGCCATCATGGCGACGCGCGGGGCGATGGCGGCATGGTCCTGTGCCGCGATCCGGCCCTCCAGACGCGCGGCGCAGGGCAGGGCGGCGATCAAGCGCAAAAGCGAGGTCTTGCCGAC
>JASJGL010000040.1:0-34556 GCA_033791545.1 Pseudodonghicola sp.
CGCGAACACCACGAGCTGCGCCAGCAACCACAGCAGGGACGGGATCGAGTATTCCAACGGCGCGCCGCGCAATGTCTGATCGGTGCGCACCTCAAGATAGGGGGTCAGCGGTATGATCGCGGCCCAGCCCTGCGCAAACAGCGTCATGCCAAAGCGCGGAAAGCTGACCCCGGCAAAACCGAACGACGGCGCAACGAGAAGTCCCATCATCCCAAGACCGTTTGTCGAGTCTTTCGCCAGCAGCGCAAGGAAGGCGCCCAGCGCCTGACAGGCCAGAATGAACATGAATCCGTTGAGGAAGAACACGAAGATATTGCCGCGAAAGCTTGCGCCAAAAAAGCTGAACAGTACCACGTCGCCAATCAACATCACGAGCGTGCCCATGACGGTATAGGGAAGCAGCTTGCCCAGAATGGCGCGGGTTGGCGTGCCCGACAACCGCAGCAGCCGTGCCATCCCGTTCGACGAATGATGTTCGCGCGAGAACGACAAGACCGCCGTGGCACAGATGAAGATCTGCATCACGGTCGGCATGACCGACGACAACAGGAACTGGATGTAATCGAGCGAGGGGTTGAACAGCGGACTTTGTTGCACCGGGATCGGCGTCAGCAAATCCATCGCCACGTCGGTGCCGATGCCCTGCGCCTCGAGCAGGCGCAGCGATACCCCTGCCGAGAAGGTCGCAACCGACGTGCGCATGCTGCGCGCGACGATGCCCCCCGCCGTCAGCAATTGGCTGTTGGAGAAAATCACGATCTCGGGTCTTTGCCCCAGTAACAGATCATGCTCCATCTCGGCCGGGATCAGCAGGATCGCGTAGGCGCGCTGCGCCACCAGCGCCTGACGCGCTTCGCTGAGCGTCGTAAGCTGTTCGACAACCTCGACATCCGCAGCGGCATCGACCATGCGCACGACCTGCCGCGACAGGGGCGAGCCATCCAGATTCACCACCGCGACAGGCAAATCACGCGGCAGCCCCGGCGCAAAGACCGCAGCCAGCGCGAAGAACAGGATCAGCGGCAGCGGCACCAGCATGAAGGCAAGCGCAGGGCGCGTTGCAATCTGGTGCAATTCCCGCCGCAGGATGCGCCGGAAGCCGGGGGGAAGATGCGGATGGGCCACGCGATCACAGACCGCTGCGGGTCGTTGCGGGCCAATCGACAAGAACGCTCATCCCCGGACGCAGGCCCTCGACCTGTTCAACCGGTTCGGCGCGCACCGAAAAGGTCCGCAGATCAAAATCGCCGGTGGCTTTGGTGGCCCGCCAGTTGGCATAGCTGCCCTGAACGTTGATGGCGGTGATCGTTGCTTTTATTGGCGTCGCGCCCTTGCCCAGGGCTGGCACCCGCGCCTCCAGCGGCTGGCCAATCTTCAACCCGTCCAGCAGGTCCTCGCGCAGGTTAAAGGTGAACCACGCGTGATCAATATCGACGATCGAGATCAGTGGCGCGCCCGCGCTGAAAAGCTTGCCCACTTCGGAGGTGCGCGTCGTCACCTCACCGTCAATCGGGGAGACAACGGTCTTTTCATCAACGCTTGCCTGAATTTGCATCACATTGGCCTCGGCTTGCGACACTTGGGCATCGGCAACCGCTTTTTGTTCCGCACTGGCCCCGTTGCGCGCCTGATCGAGGTTGGCCTTGGCCGCGGCTTGCGCCTGAATTGCGGCGGTCAGCGCGTTGGCGGATTGATCGAACCCGGCCTGTGACACGACCGAACCGCTGCGCAATTGGGTGACCCTGTCAAAACTGCTTTGTGCCAAGGTCACATCCGCATGGGCTTTCGCAAGTTGCGCCTCGGCCGCGGCAATCGTTTCCGGGCGGGTCGAATAGGCCAGATCGCGATTGGCCTTGGCGACATCGAATGCGGCCTTAGCGGTCGCAAGCTGCGCATCAAGCTGCGCACTTTCCATATTCACCACGATATCGCCGGCGCTGACGCGGTCCCCGACCCCCACCGGCGTCTGCGACACCCGCGCCGTGATCATCGCGGAGAGATCGATGCGCGTCGCCTCGACCTCTCCCTGCACCAGATAGGTCGCAGGCTGACGCACCGTCCAGACCAGATAGCCGGCAGCCGCAGCAACGGCGAGCACAGCGATAACTGCGGTTCTATTCACGTTCATTGATCGACCTCGGGACTCTGGGATTCATTTAGGAAAAGAGTCATTTTCTAAAATCATTCCAGAGCGCAAGTCAATGCAAAAATGCACAGCCTGACAAAGCGGCATGACGGGCACATGCCCGGGCACATACCCGCCCCGAACCGGTTCGCCTTGATTTAAGAAAACATCCGTTTTTATAATGCGATCCACGAGGAGCCCGACATGACCGACCAGAAAGCGACCCCGAAAAAGCGGCCCCGAGGCCGCCCGACGCTGCGCACGGAAAAGGAAACGCACGCTCTTTTGATCGGAGCTGCGCGGGCTGCGTTCCTGACCAAGGGCTATTCCGGCACCAGCATCGAAGCCGTGGCAAAACAGGCGGGGATGTCGACGCGCACGATCTACAAGACGGTTTCGAACAAGGCGAGCCTGTTTCGGCTTGTGGCAGACCACGCGATCGAAACCGGGATCGCGCATCTCAACGAGCCCTTCGACACCAAAACCCCCGAAAGCGCGATTCGGGCCTTGGCGCGGGCCTATACCCAGCTTGTGCTCGGCAAGAACGGGGTGCTGACGGCCCGCGCGGTTCTGTCCGAACAGGCCAAGTTTCCCGAATTTCGCGACAAATTCCTGTCCTCGACCCAGCAGGTCGCCGAGGCGTTTGATCGACGTTTTGTCGCACTGTGTTCCGATCTGCCGTGCGCCGAGGGCGCCGAGCTCGAAGACGTGGCGGCGCTGTTGCGCAGCCTGATAAACGGCGCGCAGAGGGCCGCCATCCTTGACCCCCAGTATGAAGGAGCCGCCGCAAACCTGACGGACTGGTCGGACAAATGCACAGATTTCACGCTCAGGGCGCTCCGGTCTGGGCCGGTCTGATCCCCCTTCCCCGCCCGTCCGGTACGTTTTGCCCCCTTGCAACGTCCCCCTCAAAAAGACGACACCCTTTGCAAGACAGGGACCGATACGACCAAGCTTTCCGGCGCGATCCGGAGGAAGGACCGAGCGATGCCACATGATCACGCCCACGAGCACACCGTCCCGACTGACCTCGGGCCTGCTTTTCGCTGGGCGGTGGGGCTGAACAGCGGCTATGTCATTCTCGAAGGTGCGGCGGGGTTCCTGACCGGATCGCTGGCGCTGCTGGCGGATGCCGCGCACAATCTGACCGATGTGGCGGGCTTGCTGATCGCATGGGGCGCGACGGTTCTGGCCAAACGTGTCGGCAGCAGCACCTATACCTTTGGCTATGGGCGCGCCACGATCTTGGCGGCGATGCTCAACGCCGTTGCCATCCTGATTGGCGTCGTACTGGTGATCTGGGAGGCGGCGCACAGGTTTGGCACGCCGGTCGATCTGCCCGGCGGCACGATCCTGTGGGTCGCGCTGATCGGGATCGCGGTCAATACCGGATCGGCGCTGTTGTTTATGCGTTCGCAAAAGGGCGATCTGAATGCCAAGGGCGCGTTCCTGCATATGGCCGCGGATGCCGTGGTATCGGGGGCCGTGGTGGTGGCCGCCGCGGGCATTCTGCTGACCGGCTGGACATGGCTTGATCCGGTGGTGGCGATCGGCGTCAGCCTCGTGATCGCGGTTACGGCCTGGGGCCTGCTGCGCGACTCGCTCAGGCTGGAGCTTGACGGGGTGCCCGAGGACATCGACCGTCAGGCCCTTGTCGATTGGCTGAGCAGCCAGCCCGGCATCAGCAACGTTCATGACCTGCACATCTGGGCGCTTTCGACCACCCGGACCGCCCTGTCGGTTCATCTTGTCTGGGCGGGGGAGGACGGCGATGCGCTGATCCACCACCTGTCCCACGAGTTGGAAGAGGATTTCGGCATCAACCACACGACGATCCAGTTGGAGACCGTCGGCTGCGATGCCGCCTTTATCTGCGACGCGCAAGCGCCTGCAGGGGCTAGGGCCGCGGTTTAGACGCCAGCGATCCGCACGGCCTTAACCCGCGGTGAAACGAGTCCCGGGGTCAGGCGGTGTTTCCCGTCCCCCGGCAAAGCACTGTGCTGTCTCCATCCAGCGCCGTGCAACCGGGCCGGAGACCTTGAGCGTCGTATCAGCGATGTTGCGGGTCTGGGTGACCACCTGGGCAAACTCCACCGCCGCGCCTTCGATCAGGTCGGGTGATGTCGGATCGCCATAGTCCCAGATCGCCCCGGAGGGCGCGGTCAGGCGCAGGCGCGGCAGTTGCTCTGGCACCTCAAGCCCCTGCGCCTTGTGCGACCAGCCAAATGTATTCACCCCCAGAACCACGATATTGCGAATCCTCTCACCCACCGGCCGCGCGACCCCCAGCAGGTCAAAAAGCTCTTGCCCGTGGGCCCATGTCTCCATCTGCCGCGCGGTGATGGAGGAGCGCGCCGACATGTCCGGCCCGGCCCATTTCACCCGCGTCTTGGGATCGACCTGCGCCCAGCGCGCCGCCATGTCGCGATTCTGGTCCTGCCATGCCGTGAACAAGTCTGTGCCGCGCTCGGCTATGGCGGCGTTCTCGATCGCGCGCATGCCGCGTTTCATCATGTCCGGCAGTGCCTTGCCGATGCGGGCATCGAACTCGTCAGGGTCGCTCAGCGACAGGTCGGCCGCACGGTTCCAGAAATACAGGTGCACGATCACATCATTGACGCTCCAGCCCTTGAACTGGGTTGCGCGCGCCCATTCGGCATCGGGCAGGTCGACCAGCAGCTGCGCCAGCGCCTCGCTTTCGTCCAGAAAATCCTGTGCCTGCTGCATGCTCACTCCTCCGGTTCGGCTTCGATCATCGCATCAAGGCCCGCTGCGTCGCAAGTGGGGGGCAGGATCACCGCCCCCCGGAAAGGCACGTCAGAACCGCGCCTCGAGCTTGATATAGACGCTGCGGCCGGGCTCGTTCACCTGGGTCAGGGTCGGGTCAAACAGGTTTGAGCGGCTCAGGTGGTTGGCATAGGTGGCGTCGGTCACATTGTTGACCCCGGCCAGAAGCACGGCGTTTTCGCTGACCTCATAGCTGCCGAACAGGTCAAGCGTGGCATAGCCCGGGGTCTGGCCGGGATCGCGCGACGCATCGATCCGGGTCTGGCTGGTGGCCCAGTTCACCCGCGCCCCCGCGCGCCAGGCATCCTGACCGTAGGAGGCCGTGATCTGCCCGTTCAGCGGCGGGATCTGCGCCAAAGCGCGGTCGTCGCTCGTGTTTTGGCCATAGGTATAGGTCGCATCGCCCGAGATCATGAAGCCGTTGCGTTCCCACGCCCCCGACAGTTCGACCCCGGCCAATTGCGCCGTGACGTTGCGATAGGTGGTCACCCCGGGCACCGAGAAAGCATCGCGCAGGATGAAGTCGTCGACATGATCGGCATAGACCGAGGCGTTCACGCTCCAGTTGTCGCGCGTGGTCTCGACGCCGAAATCAAGCTGGTAGTGTTTTTCCGGTGCGATATCGGGGTTGCCGACCCAGTTGCTGCGCGCCATGGCGCGCTCATTGGCATCCGCCGTGCGGACCGAGCGGGACAGACCGGCAAACAGGGTCGTCTCGCCGCTGAGCGCGTATTCCAGCCGCGCCAGCCCGCCGATGTTGTCCTCGGTCCGGGCGCTGTCGAAGGTGGTGCCATATTGCGCCGTGTAATAGGCGTTGGGCGCCATCAGCGCGCCGCCGGGCACCGTGGCCGCATCACCAGCGCTCGCCTTGACGTGATCATAGCGCAGGCCCAGTTGCAGGGTCGCCTTCTGGCTGAGCTTGGTTTCGGTTTCGACATACAGGCCGGTCTGGGCGATCTCGACATCGGGCCAGATGTTGAACCGCGCCGTGGCCGGGTTCGAGGCGTCGATCATCGGGATCATCGCCGGCATGCCGCCATAGGCCATCGCGTTGCGGGTGTTGGATTGATAGTCGACGCCAATCTTGGCGGTGGTGGTGCCGAAATCCAGCTGCGCCTCGATCTTGCCACCGGTAGTGTCCGAAGTGGTGGGCGTGCGCATCGCCATCGCACCCACCGGCCGCAGCGAGTAGTTGTCCATCACGTGATCGACCTCGGTGCGATAGAGGTTGCCCTCGATCCGGCGCAGCACGCCCATGTCGAGATCGATGCCGCCACGGAGGCGATAGACATTGGTTTCCGAGCGCGGGCTGTCCATGCCGGCCCCGGCAAAGAGCACATCCTCGGCCAGGTCGCGTTCGATATCAAAGGCTAGATCGAGGCCGTTGTTCGCATAGCCCAGCGTCAGGCCGGTGCTTTGCTGGTCGTAGGCGCTGCGGATTTCAGTGCCGGACCCGTCGGTATAGTTGCCCGCCGAGCGTTTGTCGGCAGAGCCTTTGAGGTAGAACCCCTGCCCCAGATCAAAGGTAACAGTGCCGCCATACTCGCTGGTGTCGGAGTTCGAGCTGAAACCGGTATGGAAATCGGCTTCCCAAGGCTTGTCTGCGGTCAGTTCGGGTGCGTCGCGCTCAAGGATCACGGCGCCGCCGGTGCCGCCGGGCCCATTGGTTACGCTGCTGTAGCCGCGTTCGACCACCACGCGGTCGGCACGGGACAGGGCAGCGGTGGAGGTTGGTGGGTCCATCCGGTTCGGACAGCCGCCATAGGTGAAGGAGCCTGCGTCGATAATGTTGATCTGGTTCTGCTGCTGGCCACGAATGATGATCTCAAGCGCATGACCGCCCATGCGTCCGGCGCTGATGCCGGGCACCGCGCGCAGTGCCTCGCCGCCATCGATGCCGGGGGCGACGCTCATGCCGCCGGGGACGAATTCATAGGAGGACGCGCCGGCGACCTCGGTTTCGACATCGACCGTGATCGGCGGCAGGTCGATGACCTCGGCCTCAGTTTCCGAGTGGGTCGCCTGCGCCACGGCAATGCTGGACAGCGACGACAGGAGAACAGCGGTCACGCCAACGCGTGCCGTTTTGGTATGGGTCATTTCATTTCCCTTTGAGTATCGTTGAACATCCGCGCGCCGTGCAGGGTGATGGCCTGCCGGGTGCAGATCGGGCACCGGATCGGTGCCGAAACCGTGGTTCAGACGCTCAAAGGGGGCGCGCGGATGGCGCGGGTCTGGACGGGCCGTTCCGGGTGGTGCCGCACGCGAGCCACCAGCGGATAGCGGACCGGATGAAACTCCGCCGCCGCGCAGGCGTGATCGGGCTGCTCGAACAAGAGCACGGCACCGGTTATGCAAAGCGGGCATTTCGCCCCCTGCGCCACGGTGGGACGTTCTTGCGGAGACCCGTCCGACAGATCCAGCGTGATGGTCTGAAATCCGCCGTCGGCGCAGATGACAACCTCGACCCCCGCGCCACCCTGTGCGGTCGAGGACGGCAGATGCATGAGGGCGAACTGGAGCGCGAGCAACATCGCGAGGCCGGCCGGAATGATCCCGCCTATTCCCGCCCTGATTGTTCTGCAGATTCTCATGGCGCACGTTTTGCACCATCGCAAGCGCCCGCTGCAACGTGCAAACATCGCAGTATTGCAATACGGCCACAGGTCTTTTGTCGAACTCATGCGCGCCATCCCTTCAGCCCGTTTTTGCGTGCATTTCCCACCATGTTCTTGAAGCGGTCGGTCAACCTGCGCCAACGGGCGTAAACACCAACCGGGTTCCCATCGCGGTTAGGCAAAAGTTCAGTGGCAGATCATCGGTAGCGATGCAGGTTCGATCCATCAGCTACAGCGGACGCCTTGCAGATCAACCCTTGCAAAAAATCCACAGCCGCCACAGAAAGCTGGTCAGTCGCATTGTAAAAAATCATGGGCAGGTTGGATGAACTGGGACGACCTCCGGGTGTTTGCCGTCGTCGCCCACCATGGCGGCATCTCTCAGGCCGCAAATGCGTTGTTGCTTGATCCCGCGACGGTCAGTCGCCGCATCGTTCGACTGGAAAAAATGTTGGGCATCGCCCTTTTTGCGCGCTCGTCGCGTGGCGTCGTCCTGACCGATTTCGGCGAGCGGCTGCTCGACAATACGCAAAAGATCGAAGCGATCACGCAGAACATCGTTCCCGGCGAAGCCCACCCTCACAGCGACCTGCGCGGCAAGGTTCGCGTCGGGGCACCGGATGGCTGCGCCAATTTCCTGCTGCCGCAGATCTGCGCCGACATTCAGGCGGCCAACCCCAACCTGTGTCTCGAGATCATTCCCCGAGGTCGCAGCTTCGATCTGCAACGCCGCGAAGTCGATATCGCCGTCACCGTCCACGCGCCCAGCAACAAGCGCGCCCTCGTGCGGCCGGTGGCCGCTTACGACCTGATCTTTGCCGGCCATGAAAGCCTTCTGCGCCACCACGATCCCGCCACCGGTCTCGCGGGCCTGCCGCTGACCAGCTACATGCCCGAACTGCTTGTCGATCCGGGACTAAATATTCTGGCGGAATACCCAGAGACCGAGCCCATGCTGCGCTCAACCTCCGCGATGGTGCAATGGCAGTGGATTTGCAGCGGCCGCGCCGTGGGGCTGTTGCATGATTTCGCCTTCCCGCTGGCCCCCGGTCTGGTTCACCTGCTGCCAGAGGTTCGCATCTCGCGCCAATACTATCTGGTGGGCCGCCGCGACGATGGACACCTCAACAGCAGCCTTTTCGACATCCTCGAAATCAAACTCAGTCAGGAGATGGCACGCCTGCGCGCGATTGTGCGACCGAATGCGACCTGAGCCCCGGGCCCCGACACCTGCACACCCGTGATCGTGCCCCGCTGCCCCCCGAACAACATCTGCGCGAAACGCGCCTTGCCGGGCCGATGAAAGACCCCCGCAGCCTCCGGTCCCGCGGCGCCAGCACCTGAATTTTTGCAACTCTACTTGGATTTTTATCATGTAGATATTGGCAATACGCAACGCTACGGTGAGCAAAGAGGAGAAGATCAGGGCCATTCTGGCGCCAGAGTGCGGCGCAGGTTCTGAGCAATTGGCGAAGGGCGGTATCTCGCGCTGCACCCTTCGCAAAGGCCCTGACGGGCCACCTCCGGAGGATATGGACGGCACCAGCGCCCTTGGGCGCGCCGGTCGCGCATGCTCTTCGGTGAAACCGGGGATGAGGCCGTCGGCGCGCAGGGAGAGGCGCACCGGCGCGCGACATAGGGAGGAAGGCCAATGGCAGATATCGCCACGAACGTCGATGGTCGGCTTGGGCGCATCAACCTGATCCGCCCCGAGGCGATGAACGCCCTCACCCATGACATGTGCCTGAACGTGACCGATGCGCTGGAGCGCTTCCTTTCAGACCCTGATGTTGCCGTCGTCGTGATCGAAGCGGCCGGTGAACAGGCGTTCAGCGCCGGGGCCGACATGCGGATGCTGTACCGCGCCGGGCGCGCCGGGAGCTTTCACGCCGGACAGCAGTTCTGGCGCGATGAATACCGGATGGACGCCATGCTGGCGACCTATCCCAAACCCGTGATCTCGCTCATGCAGGGGTTCACGATGGGCGGCGGCGTCGGGCTGGGCTGCCACGTCCGCCAGCGCATCGTGTCCGAATCCGCCTGCCTCGGCATGCCCGACTGCTGCATCGGGCGCGTCCCCGACGCTGGCGCGACGCGTATCCTGTCGGAGGCTCCGGGCGGGCTTGGGCGGTATCTGGCGCTCACCGGCTATCGGCTTGGACCGGCCGACGCCATCTATGCCGGTTTTGCCGATCACCAAGTACCGCGTGCACAGTGGCCCGACCTGCTCGCCGCGCTGGCGGCCTCCGGCGATGTCGGCCAGATCGCGGCGTTCGCCACCGCACCCGGCTCGTCGCGGCTGGCAGCGACGCGCGACGTCATCGACCAGTGTTTCGCCGAGGGCTCTCTGAGCGAAATCATCGCCCGGCTGCAACAAACGGATGACGCGCTCACCGTCGCTGCGCTGGCGCGGATCACCAAGTCCAGCCCGCTGGCGTTGGCCTGCGCGCTGGAGCTTCAAGCCCGCTATGACGGCGGCGGCATCCACGAAGCCTTGGCGGCGGAATATCGGTTCACCTTCCGAAGCTATGAGAACACCGATTTTCTCGAAGGGCTCCGCGCGATCATCATCGAAAAGGATCTGGCGGCCAAGTGGCGCCACCCGAGTCTGAGCGAGCCAAGCGCCGAGGATGTCGCCGCCATTCTCGCGCCGCTGGGGGACGAGGAGTTGCAAATCGAACTTGGCGATTTAGGGACATGACGATCGGGGCAACGAATTTCCCGGCGCGGATTCAGCGATTTTGACAACACGGATACCGGCCACGGCCAAGACGGGCGCAATCGGCGGGCGCGCCGGGTCGGGCGATGTGCGCGCGATTGCAAAACACATTTGAAGGAAAGCGACATGAACGAGACCTACGGCAAATACCATCCGGGCCGAACGGCGGCGCGCAATCCGGACAAGCCGGCCATCATCCTCGACGATGGCACGGTCGCCTATAGTTTCCGCACCTTCGAAGAGACCTCCAACAGGTTCGCGCATCTGCTGCGCGCCCGGGGCATTCAGCGCGGCGGCCGGGTGGCCTTTCTGCTGGAAAACCGCAAGGAATATCTGCCGCTGGTCTGGGGCGCCTGGCGCATCGGAACCCATGTGACGACGATCGCCACACATCTCTCTGCCGAGGAGATCGACTATATCCTGCAAGACTGCGGCGCAGAGCTTCTCGTCACCTCGACCAAGTTCGCGGCAACGCTGGCCAAGGTCTCGCCCGCACCGGCCGAGCGCCTTGACGGGCTGATGCTGGACGGCGCCGAAACCGGCTTTGAGGACATCTCCGGGCTGCTCGAAAGCCAGCCGGGCGATCCGGTGCCGGATCAATACGAAGGCGTCGACATGCTCTATTCTTCGGGCACCACGGGGCGTCCGAAAGGCATATTCAAGCCCCTGCCCGACCGCCCCTTTGGCACCATCGCCGCGTCCAATCAGGCGCTTTACGACCTCTACGGTCTTGACGACAGCATCTGCTATCTCTCGCCCGCGCCGCTGTATCACGCCGCGCCGCTGCAATGGACGCTGCGGGCCCTGCGCGCCGGCGGCACCGTCGTCGTCATGCGCAAATTCGATGCCGAACGCGCCCTGCAACTCATCGAGCAATGCGGCGTCACGCACAGCCAATGGGTGCCGACGCATTTCGTCCGCCTGTGCCGCCTGCCCGAGGCCGTAAAATCCGCCCACGACCTGTCGAGCCATCGTTGCGCGATCCACGCAGCGGCGCCCTGCCCCGACGATCTGAAAAAGGCGATGATCGCATGGTGGGGGCCGATCCTGCGTGAGTATTATGCCGGGTCCGAAGGTCTGGGCCATACCGCCATCGACACCACCGAATGGCGAACCTATCCGGGATCGGTCGGGCGGCCGGTGGGCTGCAGGGTGCATATCTGCGACGCCGACGGCGAACCGCTGCCCCAGGGCGAGACCGGCATCGTCTATTTCGAAAGCAGCAGCCAGTTTGAATACCTCAATGCGCCGGAAAAGACCGCCGAGGTACGCAACGCGCGCGGCTGGACGACGCTGGGGGACATCGGCCACCTGAACGACGAAGGTTTTCTGTTCCTGACGGATCGGCTGGCCAACACCATCATTTCCGGCGGCGTCAACATCTATCCACAAGAGATCGAGAACACGCTGTCCTCGCATCCCTCCATCGAGGACGTGGCCGTGATCGGGGTGCCCAACGAAGAGTTCGGCGAAGAGGTGAAGGCCGTCGTGCAGCTTGCCACGCCGTCCGATGCGGGCGAGGCCATGGCACAGGCGCTGAACGAGTTCTGCCGCGCCCATCTCAGCTCGGTCAAATGCCCGCGCTCGTTCGATTTCGTCGCGGCCCTGCCCCGGCAGGAGAACGGCAAGCTCTACAAAAAGCAGCTTGTTGACCACTATCGGGCCTTGTCCCGCGAAACGACGGAGGCCTGAACGGATGCGGCACGCCCCGGACCTGACATTGACGCCGGACGAACAGGCGCTGATTGCAGCGGCCCAAGGTTTCGCGGCAGAGGTGCTGCGCGACGCCGTTCCCACCTGGGAGGCCGCCGGGGCCGTCGACCATGCGGTCTATCGCCGGGCTGCGGACCTGGGGCTGATGGCGATCGAGCTGCCGGTCTCGCTGGGCGGAAAGGGCTATTCGTTCGTCTGTAAATCCCGCGTCTGCGAAGCCCTCGCCGCGGTCGATCTCGGCTTTGCGCTGTCTGTGGTCAACAGCCACAACGCCGCGCTGCGCCTCGCCGGCAAGGCCAGCGCCACAGCGGTCGCGCGTTTCGTGCCACAGCTGTTGTCGGGGGACGCAATGGGCTGCACCGCGCTGACCGAGCCCGGGGCCGGATCAGACCTTAGCGCCATGAAAACCCGGGCGCGCAAGGTCGAGGGCGGCTGGCGCATCGACGGGGCCAAAAGCTGGATTACCAATGCGCGATTTGCCTCCACGGTCATCGTTTTTGCCCAGACCGGCGCGGCGCGCGATGCGGCGGGCATCGGCGCCTTCGTGATTGATGCCAGTGGTGCGGGCGTGACCCGCACGGATACCGCCAACATTCGCAGCCTGCCCAGCATCGGTGTCGGCGGATTTGCCTTCGACGATTGCTTCGTCCCCGACGATCAGCTGGTGCTGCAACCGGGCACCGCCTTCAAGGACACGATGGCCGCGCTCAACGGCGCACGGATCTATGTCGCTGCCATGTGCTGCGGCATGGTGCGGGCCGGGCTGCACCGCGCCGCGGGCTTTGGCACCACGCGCGAGGTCTTTGGCAAGACGCTGGCCGAGACGCAGGCCTGGCGCTGGCCGCTGGCGCGCGCATCGGCAGAGCTTTCCGCTGCGACAAGTCTGGTCCGGCAGGCCGAACAGGTCTTTGCCGCAGGCGAGGATGCGCAACGGATCGCCGCCGAAGCCAAGATCTTCGCCACCGAGATGGCGGCGCGTCAGATCCCCATCCTGACCCATGCCATGGGGGCGGACGGGCTGCGGGCACAAGAGCCCTTCGCGCGCCATCACATCGCCGCCGGGGTGGCGCAACTGATTGACGGATCGACAGAAATGTTGCTGGACCGCGTGTCCCGCTTCGTCGCGCGCGACGGGCTGACCGCATGACCGGCCCTGTCATCCACGCGATGGCGGCCCCCCTACAGATCAGACCGAGACCCAAAAGGAAGACATTGATGAATGTGACCGAAGCGATCAAATCCCGGAAATCCGTCCGCGCCTTCAGGCCGGACCCGGTGCCGAAGGCGGTGATCGAGGAAATTCTCGAGGTGTCCATGCGCGCGCCAAGCGGGACCAACACCCAGCCGTGGCATGTCTATGTCTGCACCGGCGCGCGGAAACAGGCCGTCACGGACGCGGTACTGGACCAGATCCGCGCCGGCAATGCCAAGAAGTACCACGATGTCGGGTACTATCCCGAACGCTGGAGCGATCTGCACAACAGCCGCCGCAGGAACGTGGGCTGGGGGTTGTATTCGCTTCTGGGGATCGAGCGCGAGGACAAGGACCGCCGCAAGTCGCAGGCGCTGCGCAATTTCTCGTTCTTTGACGCCCCGGTCGGCATCTTCGTGACGATCGAGGACTATCTGGCCAAGGGCAACTGGACCGACGTCGGGCTTTACCTGCAAACGCTCATGTTGGCGGCGCGGGATCACGATCTGCACACCTGCCCGCAGGCGGCTTGGGTGCCCTATCAGGACGCGGTTCTGAAAACCATCGGTGCGCTGGAAGGCCAGTCGCTGGTCGCTGGCATCGCGCTGGGGTACGAGGACACCACCAAGATCGAGAACTCACTCGTGAGCGAACGCGAAAAGCTCGAGAACGTTGTCCGCTACCTCGGTTTTGAGACCGAGTGAGCAAGATGGTGGGCGCGCTCTCCTCTCTCCGGGTTTTTGAATTTCCGGGATCGGCCCCTGCCCTCTGGCGGGGCAGATGCTGGCCGATAACGGCGCGCAGGTCTGCGCGGTGGACCGGGCCTCCGGGCCAGAAAAGTCGGCTTGCCACCCAGCGCAACCGAGCAACCTGGCCACAGCAGAGGCCGGAATTCGCCAATATTTTTCGGCAAAAGACGCAAGAGGCGTGGCAGCAGATCTTTGCCGGCACCGATGCCTGTGTGGCACCGGTTCACGACTGGGAGGCGGCGCGCCGCGATCTGCACAGCGCCGAGCGCGCCACGCTGGTGCAGGTGGGCACTGTCTGGAAGCGGCCCCTGCCCCACGGCTGGACCGTACCCCGGGCCATGCCCCCCGCCCGCCGGAAGCGCCGGGCAAGGGCACAGAGGACATTCTCAAGGACATCGGTTTCTCAACAGAGGAAACAGCGCGGCTGAGACAATCAGGCGCGCTGATGTAGCGGCACAAGATCCGCAAAACACAACCAAGGGAGGAAAAAACAATGCAATTCAAGACACTCAGGGAGGACTTCATGAAGAAACATCTGACCCGCATCGCGGCCGCCACGCTGGGGATTTTCTCGGCCACGGCAGCCCTTGCCGAATATCCCGAGCGCGCGATCACCATGATCGTGGCGTACAGTGCCGGCGGCGGCACCGATGTGGCGGCACGCACGCTCGTGCCCTATCTCGAAAAATACCTTGGCAATGACGCCAGCATCGTCGTCAGCAACAAGCCCGGCGCAGGCGGCGAGGTGGGTTTTACCGCGCTGGCCCATGCCAAACCCGACGGCTATACCATCGGCTTCATCAACGCGCCGAACATCCTGACCATCCCGATCCAGCGCAAGGCGCGCTATACGATGGAAGACATCCAGCCGGTGGCCAACGTCGTCTATGATCCCGGCGCCTTCGGAATCCTGCCCAGTGCCGGCATTGAGAACCTCGACCAGTTGATCGCCTATGCCAAGGAAAACCCGGGCAAGGTCACCTACGGCACCGCCGGGGCTGGCTCTGACGACCATCTCGCGGTGCTGTCGCTCGAACGCGAACACGGGGTCAAATTCCGCCACGTGCCTTTCAATGGCAACGCCGACGTGCGCGCGGCCCTTCTGGGCGGTCACATCAAGATGGCCTCTATGAACGTGACCGAGATGGTTTCGGATTCCGAAGAGGGCACGCTCATCGTTCTGGGCCAGATGTCCAAGGAACGCTGGGAAGGCGCGGCGAATATCCCGACCTTCCGCGAGCAGGGCTATGACATCGTCATGGGCGCCAACCGCAGCCTTGGCGCACCGGCCGGCATTCCCGCCGAAGCACTGGAAAAGCTGAGCGCCGCGACCGAGAAGGCGATGAACGATCCCGAGTTCCTCGCCGCCGCCAAGGGGCAGGATCTGGCCCTCTACTACATGAACGCAGAAGACTTCACGAAGGCGCTGCAAAGCCTGAATGAAGGGTACAAGGCGCTCTGGGCCGAGCAGCCCTGGATCAGCCAATAATGAATTCGGACACGGCAGGGCCGGTAGGCCATGCAACGTTGCAAGGGAGGTCTTTCATGAACAGGAACCTGCTGGAGCTTCTGGCGGCAGTCTTCGTCACGGCGTTTTTCGTATATCTCTTCGGAGAAGCGCGGGGCTATGCCGGACAATCGAAGGTGATGCCCGTGGCCGTAACCGGCCTTGCCGTGGCCCTTTCTCTGACCTGGGGGGCGCAGTGTTGCGTCGCCCTTGTCAAAGGCGGGGGGGCGGCCGAAACCGGCCCCGCCCCGTTCGATCTGCGGCGTCTGGCGATCATCGCCACCGCCGTGGTGATCTATGCCCTCGGCATCGGAACGCTGGGCTACTTCACCTCGACGATCATCATGCTGCCGGCGCTGTCGATCTCGCTGGGCTATCGGAACTGGCTGGTCGCGATCCTCGTGACGCTGGGCTTTGCCGCGGTTCTCTATGCCGTGTTCCGGCTGCTGCTCTCGGTGCCTCTACCGGCTGAAACCCTGTTCGGAATGGTGGGATAACGATGGATATTCTGGCAAACATCTGGGCGGCGCTGCCGCTCGTCTTTTCCTTTGATGTCATGCTTGCCATGGTGCTGGGCACCACGGTCGGCATCGCCGTTGGCGCCCTGCCCGGCCTGTCCGCGACTATGGGCATCGCCGTGCTGATCCCGCTGACCTTCGCCATGTCGCCGCTGGTGGCGCTCGGCATGATCGCGGGGATCTACAACGGCGCCATGTACGGCGGTTCGATCCCGGCCATTCTGCTGCGCATTCCGGGCACACCGGCCGGCATCGCCACGGTCTTTGACGGCTACGAGATGGCCCGGCAGGGGCGCGCCCGCGCCGCGCTCGACATTTCGCTGACCTCTTCGGCCATCGGCAGCGCGGTCAGTGCCATCGCGCTGCTGCTGGTGGCGCCGCCGCTGGCGGCGGTCGCGCTGAAATTCGGCCCCGCCGATTATTTCTGGCTTGCCATGTTCGGCATGATGACCGTCGCCGTGCTGATCAGCGACAACCCGGCAAAGGGGTTTCTCAGCGCCTGTTTCGGACTGGTCATCGGCCTTGTCGGCATCGACTCCATGACCGGAACCGAGCGGTTCACCTTCGACCAGCTCAACCTGCTGAGCGGCATCAACATCATCGTGCTGCTCACCGGCCTCTATGCGATCCCGCCAGCCGTTGGGCTGCTGCTGGGCGAATCCGATGTCGATACCTCGCGCCTGAACTTCAAGGGCGTCAAGGAACGCATCGACTGGGCCAGCCTTGTGCCGGTCTGGATCCGCAGCTCGGCGATTGGTCTCTTCATCGGCCTGATTCCAGCGCTTGGCGGCAATGTGGCGGCGATTCTGGCGTGGAACGAACAACGCCGCGTCAGCAAGAACCCGAACTATGGCAAGGGCGCGCCGGACGGGCTTGCCGCCCCGGAATGCGCCAATAACGCCGATACCGCGGCAACGCTGATCCCCGCGCTGACGCTGGGCGTGCCGGGCAACGCGGTGGCGGCCGTCATCCTTGGCGCGATGCTGGTGCATGGACTGAAACCCGGCCCCGAGCTGTTTCGCGACAATGCGACGACGGTCTATGGCTTCATGCTCACCATGCTGATCACCTCGGGTCTGATGTATGTGATCGGCAAACTCGGCGCGCGGGCCTTTGTCAATGTGCTGCGCCTGCCGCCGCTGCTGCTGGGGCCGATGATCCTCGCCCTGACGACAGTGGGCGTCTATGCGGTGCAGAACAGCATGTTCGACGTCTGGTTGATGCTGGGCTTTGGCCTGATCGGCTTTGCAATGGAGCGCATGAGCATCCCGACGGCACCCGCCGTCCTCGCGGTGATCCTCGGCCCGATGGCAGAGGCCTCGTTCCGGCGCGCGCTCCTGATCAGCGGCGGAGAGTATGGCTACCTGTTCTCCAGCGCGATCTCGATCACTCTGGTGGTGCTGATCGTCCTGATGCTGCTGACCCCGGTCGTCCGCCATATCAGGGCGCGCCGCCGCCGAACTCAGGCAGAGCTGCCCAGCGGCAGTTAAGCCCCCCCCACAACATCATTAGGTCGGGCCATCGCGCCCGCCCCCTCCCGCTGCACGCCCTGTCGCCTGCTGACAGAGAAGGTGCGCCCGACATCCACAAGAAAAGGCCAACCCATGTCCGACAAGATCGCACTTCAGCTCCACGACACCGACAATGTTTTGATCGTGCTCAGCAATATCGAGCACGGCACACCGCTCGCCCCATTTGACCTGCAGTCAAACGGGCTGATCCCGCGCGGCCACAAGGCGGCGCTGACCGCCCTGAAGCCCGGGGACGCCGTGCGCAAATACGGGCAGATCATCGGCATCGCCACGCAAGACATCGCGCCCGGTGAACACGTCCACACCCAGAACGTGAAGATGGCGCAGTTCGACCGCGACCACGCCTATGGCCAGCACGCGACCCCGACCGAGATGGTGCCCGAAGCCCAACGCGCGACCTTTCAGGGCTATCGCCGCCCCGACGGCACCGTCGGGACGCGCAATTACGTCGGCATCATCACCTCGGTCAACTGCTCTGCCTCGGCGGCGCGCCTGCTGGCGCGCGAGGCCGAGAAACGGGGGCTTCTCGCCAAATATCCCAATGTCGACGGGATCGTGCCCATCATACATGGCGCCGGCTGTTGCATCGGCACCGACGACGAGGCCTTCTACAAGCTGCAACGCACGATCTGGGGCTTTGCCACCCATGCCAATTTCGCCTCGGTGCTCATGCTGGGGCTGGGCTGCGAAGCCAACCAGATCCCGCTGATGCTTGAAGTCTATGGCAATCCGCCGCCGGCGAAATTCCGCTACCATACGCTGCAGGCCGAAGGGGGCACGCGCAAGACCGTCGAACTGGGTCTGCAATGGCTGGAACAGGCGCTGGAGTATGCCAACACCGCCCGGCGTGAAACCGTTCCGGCCTCTGAACTCACCGTCGCGCTGCAATGTGGCGGCTCGGACGGCTATTCCGGCATCACCTCAAACCCGGCGCTGGGGCATGCGGTCGATCTTCTGGTGCGCAATGGCGGAACCGCCGCCTTGGCCGAAACGCCAGAAATCTATGGCGCCGAGCATCTGCTGACCAACCGCGCCGCCGCGCCCGAGGTGGGCAAAAAGCTGGTCGACCTGCTGGAATGGTGGGAAGTCTACGCCGCCAAACACGGGTCGGAAATGAACAACAACCCCACCCCGGGCAACAAGGCTGGCGGGCTGACCACCATCCTCGAGAAATCGCTGGGGGCCGTCGCCAAGGCCGGATCGACCAATCTGAACGGGGTCTACAAATACAGCGAGAAGATCACCGCCAAGGGGCTCGTCTTCGTCGACAGCCCCGGCTACGACCCGGTGTCGATCACCGGCGAGGTGGCCTCGGGCTGCAACATGGTCTGTTTCACCACCGGGCGCGGGTCGTGCTATGGCAACAAGCCCGCCCCTTCGATCAAGATCGCGTCCAATACGCCGATGTATCAACGGATGCAGGAGGACATGGACCTCAACTGCGGCACCATCGCCGACGGCACCGAAACCGTCGCAGAGGCCGGGGTCCGGATCTTTCAGGAAATGCTCGAGGTGGCCTCGGGCAAGAGGACGGTCTCCGAGGCGCTTGACGTGGGCGATGCGGAATTCGCCCCCTGGCAGACTTACGCACAGATGTGATCTGCCCATCCCGAGACGGCACTCCCTAAGGTGTGTTTCTCGATCGCCGTCCCCGGGAAAGCTTGGAGCCCCCGGGGATGAGGTGCCCGTCCCTCTTTCAGTTTGGCGGCCCCCTGGCCGGCAATCTCGCAAATCAGGCGCAGAACCGGAGTCGTCGCGAATTTTCGCATGGGGTTGAGAAGAGCAGCCTGCGAACACAGGACGATGCCAAGGTCCGTTGCAGTGACGTCAGAAGCCCGCAGATCGGGCCGATGGGGCTATCCGGTCTTGCTGCTTGCGGGAACAGTTTGGCGACGACGTTGGTCTCGTTGTCCCCCCCCAATCTCGCTATTTTCGAGCTGTCCTTTTCGGATGCGGCGGAAGATTTCGACTTCGTTCCGACGTTTCGCGCCATTTCACAGGTCTGATCGCCGACAGAGTGGCCTGAGGTTATTCAACGAAGGCTTCGAACTGATCCTGCAGGCGGCGCATCTTTTGGATACGCTCGGCAACCTGACCGCCCAGTTGCGCAATGACATCGTCAAGTAGCAGGTTGGTCAGCGTTGCGAAGGGGGTCTGGGAATCCCAAAACAGCTCGGATTCGGTATTTACCGCCAGCACGTTCTCGGTGAAATCATGTGCCCAATAGCAATGGGTATCGCAGATAATGACCAGAGGAACGTCGGCTTCAGTGGCGGCGCGGGCAAGCTGGAAGCTCAATTTTGTATAGCGGCGCATCTCGAACAGGATCAGCAGCTTGTCGTTGTCGCCGGAGGCAAAGAGCTCGCTGAATGTACCGCTTTTGCTTTGCAGGAAAACCGCGTTGGGTCGTACGTATTCGAGCCGCCCGGCAAAATCGGAGGCGATGCCACTGATGGTCTGAAAACCTGCAACAAAGACCGTCTCTGCCGAACACAGTTGTTTGGTCACGCGTCGCCAACTCGGGCTGTGACGCAATTCGTAAACGGCGACGGTGGCCTGCAACTCTCGTTCCAGATTATTGGAGAGCCGCGCATCTGCCCCCGGATCCGTTCGGATGCGGTCGACCCGGTCCGATACCAACAGCGGCGTCGCCGCCATATAGGCGCGCAGCCGCTCTTTCAGATCGCTCAACCCCTTGTACCCCAGCGTCCTGAGGAATCGGCTGACTGTCATCTGGCTGACGCCGACACTGTCCGCGATCGAAGCTGCGGTCTCGTACGGCAACTGTTGCATATGGGCGAGAAGATAGGTTGCGACCGCCTTTTCGGATTTGGTCAGGTCCGGAAAGGCTTTGCGAAGTTTATCGGCTAACGGTTCGGTCATCGGTTCACTATCGCGATTTTATCAAACCATGGTTTGGCCTGTTCCAGTTGCGATGCCAAGCGGATCAGGAGAGCCTCCTCGCCAAATCTGGCGCTGAACATCACTCCGATTGGCAGGTTTTCGGGCGACCAGTGAAGCGGCACCGACATGCTTGGTTGACCGGTCATGTTGAAAAGTTGGGTGAAGGGGCTGAATTCGGCAAGGGCGCGGCCATAGGCCTCCAGATCCGGGTTGTCGGTGCGCTGTGGGCCCAGCGGCACCGGCGGTTTGGCCAGCGTAGGGCTGAGGATCACGTCATAGGTTTCGTGGAATTCCGCCATCCGGCGCCCCTGCATGTGGATCACCGAAATCGCCGCGGGATAGGCGTCGGCATCAAGCGTCGCGGCGTGCGCGACGGCGTTCCAGGTCACCGGATCGACATCGTTTTCCGAAAGCGGCCGACCCAGTTGTGCCGCGCGTTTCTTCAGCGTTACCGAGACATTGCTGGCCACGAGGGCCCATAGGGCGGATCCCAGCTCTTCCCAGTCTCCAGGCGGCTGCGCATCTTCGACGTCATGACCGAGTGTGGCCAAAAGATGTGCGGCCTTCTCAACGGCGCGCGCGCATTCGGGATCAACTGGAACGCCGGATATGGGGTGCCGCTGGAGACCGATCCGCAAACGTCCCGGTGGCTGGCCGACCTCTGAAAGAAAGGGGCGTTCGACGGCGGGGGCGCAATAGGGGTCGCCCGGGGCATAGCCCTGGGTGGCATCCAGCAGCGCCGCACTATCGCGTACGCTGCGGGTCAGGACGTGGTTCACGGAAAGGCTGCCCCAGCCTTCGCCGGCGTAGGGCCCAGCCGGGGTCCGGGCGCGGGTGGGTTTCAGGCCGAACAATCCGCAGCACGAGGCCGGGATGCGGATCGAGCCGCCGCCGTCGCTTGCATGCGCCGCCGGTACAATACCCGAAGCCACTGCCGCGGCTGCCCCGCCCGATGAACCGCCAGACGTTCTGTCAAGCGCCCAGGGATTGCGGGTGGTACCGGTAAAGCTGCCCTCGGTTGAGGCCGCCAGCGCCATTTCCGGCGTTGTCGTCTTGCCGAAGATCACCAGCCCGGCCTGTTTGTAGCGGGCGGTCAGGGTCGAATCCGCCTGTGCCGGTGGCTGGTCCGCGTAGAAACGGGACCCATTGGCGGTCACGGTTCCCTTGAGCGTCGCGCCGACGTCCTTGAGCAGAAACGGCACCCCGGCGAACGGCCCGTCTCCGGTGCCGGCGCGAAGGGCCTCGCGCCCATGATCGTAGAGCTTTTGGGATAGCGCATGCACCGCCGGATCTGCCGATTCCGCGCAGGCGATCGCGGTTTCCAGCACTTCGCCCGCCTCGACCTGCCCGTCGCGTATAAGGGCAGATAGCCCCAAAGCGTCGTGTTCGCGGTATTCGGTTTTCCCAATCATATGCGGCCCTGTTTTTCGTCGAGTGACCGAGCAAGCGGGAGTGTCAGCTTGTCGGTATCTAAGTTCGCTAAATAACATTGCTTGACTGAATGTGAATTGTCTACCATCAATATTGGTATCGACGCCAAACATGGCGTGCCGATGTCGCAGTATCCTGCAACTCTCGGATCAAATTTCAGGAGAGCAAAAAAATGAAAATGACAAGACAACAGGGAATTCTCGGTTTCGCCTTCGCAGCGGGGCTGGGGGTGCTGACGGGGCTGCCGGGCGCAGCCTATGCAGCGGATGACACCATCGTCTGGGGCAAGCCGGGCGAGATCACAGGGTTCGACGCGCATGTCGCGGGAACCGTGGCCTCGTGGCAGATGTACCAGATGGTCTATGAAACGCTTCTGACCACCGATGACTCCATGGCGCTGCAGCCGGGGCTCGCCGAAAGCTGGGAGCAAACCTCACCCACCAGCTATGTCTTCAAAATCCGTCCGGGTGCGGCCTTTTCCAACGGTCGTGCGGTGGTCGCCACCGATGTGATCGGCAGCTTGATGCGGATCAAGAATCCCGAAACGGCCTCGTACTGGACCGCGCAGCTCGGTACGATCGCCAAGATCGAGGCGCCGGATGATCACACCGTGACGGTCGAGCTCGAGGCCCCGCACACCGCCTTTCTGGCCGCGCTGGCGCATGTCACCGCAGCGATCATGCCGATCAAGGAGTTGGAGGAGGGTAGCTTCGATCCGACGTCGCAACTGATGGGATCAGGTCCCTTCATGGTGGCCAACCATAAACAGGATGAAAGCTGGTCGCTGACCAAAAACCCCCACTACTGGCGCAAGGACGCAACCGCGCCTGAAACGCTCAGTGCGCTGATCATCCCCGATGATTCCGCCCGTATGGCGGCCCTGCGCGATGGGCGGATCGATTTCACCACGTTCAGCAACCCCGACGTTGCGCTGATGTTAGCGCGCGACAGCAATATCGAGGTGCTCCCGCAACAGACCACCAATTACTACCGGATGGACGTGAACGCGAAGAGCGAGACCTCGGCATTCAACGACATTCGGGTGCGTCAGGCCTTCAATCTCGCGCTCGACAGGGATGCGATCAACGATCTGGTCTTTGCCGGCTCCACCACGGTGGACTACCCTGTGCCTGCGGCCTTCGGCAAGGACGCCTGCCACAACACGCCCACCTATGCGCTATCGCGGGAGGATCGCCTGTCAAAGGCCAAGGATCTGCTGGCCGAAGCGGGCAAGCCCGCCCCCGAGATCACCATCATGGCGACCTCGGCAGATCCGGTCTATGGCCGCATCGCCCAAGTGGCGCAGCAAAGCATCACGGAGGCCGGCTTCAAAGTCGACATCGTGCAGCCTCCGGTCGCCGAGTATCTCGACAAGGTGTTCACCAAGGGTGAGTTCGACGTCTCGCTCTCATGGCTTGCGGGCTATACCGACCCCAGCATGGTGATCGCTTGGTGGAACCCGAACTTCGCCATATGGAACCAGTCTTTCCAAGAGGACGTACCCGCGCTGGATACCGCTCTTGAGGAGGTGAAATCCCTGCCGGACGGCGAAATCCGTGACGCCAAGCTGGTCGAGATCTGTGACATGATCGACGATGGCGCCAACCTGCTCGCGCTGGTCAGCCGCACCGACTACATCGCCTACCGCTCCGACACCATCGAGGTGAATGTGGCGAAACGCTCCGGCTCGTCGAATACGTTCCAGTTCATCTATGATTTCAAATCTCTGGACTGAACGCAGACAAGACAGTTGCGCGGACGCTCCTTGGTGACCGTCCGCGCGGCCGCTGCATCCATATAGGCTGAATGATGCGTATCCTTCTTTATTTTCTGCCAAAGCTGATATTTGCCGCCATCACGATGCTGGGGGTCTCGGCGCTGGTCTTCCTCGCGCTGCGGATGATCCCGGGCGGTTATGCCGACGTTCTGCTCGGTCCCTTCGTGACGCCAGAGGCCCGCGAAGCGATCGCGGTACGCTACGGCCTCGATCAACCCCTTCTGGTTCAATATCTGAACTGGCTTGGGGCCTTGTTTCAGGGAGATCTGGGTGTTTCGATGGTGACCCGCGCGCCGGTGCTAGACGAGTTTCTCCGCCGTGCGCCGGTGACGCTTGAATTGGCACTGTTGGCTCTGGTCTTTGCGCTGGCGGGTGGCCTGCCTTTGGGCATCCTCGCCGGTATCGCACCGCCGGGGCATCGGGGCGGAATATTGGCGCGGCTGGTTGGTGCGCTGGGGGCAAGCGTTCCCGATTTCGTTCTGGGCAGCCTCCTCATTTTCGTCTTTTCGGTCTGGTCGCTATGGCTGCGGGTCGGCGGATATGTCAGCCCGATTGAAGATCCGGTGGGCAACCTGCGCACCATGTTGCTGCCCGCCCTCACCCTGTCCCTGTTCGGTATCGCACTGGTGCTGCGCACCACCCGCGACGCCGTGCTGCGGGTAATGACCGAGGGCTATATCACCACCGCGCTCGCCCGGGGCGAGCGACCGTTCGATATCATCCGGCTGCATGTGCTGCGCAATTCTGCAATCCCGATCGTTACCGTTGTCACCACCTATTTTGGTTTTCTTCTGGGCGGAGCCGTCGTCGTTGAGGTGCTGTTCTCGATTCCGGGTATCGGCTTTTTCATCTTTAGCGGTCTGGAAAATCGAGACTATGCCATCGTACAGGCCGGTGTGCTGATCGCGGCTGCTGTCTTTGTCTCCATCAACATGCTGGCCGATCTTGCCTATGCGTTGATCGACCCCCGGGTCGGAAGCGGGCGGCACTGATGGCGGTCGCGAAGGGGATTTCCGCTATGTTTGCAGTTTTTGGGCGCATCGACCGGCTGTCGCGCTTCGGCTTTGGCCTGCTGGTCTTTCTCATTCTGCTCGGGTTGATCGGACCGTATCTGCCGCTGGGCGATCCGATGAGGATCGGCGCGGGGCCACGTCTCTCGCCGCCAAGCTGGCAATTTCCCTTCGGCACGGATGAACTGGGGCGGTCCTTCCTGCCGCGGGTGGTCGACGGGATTCGCGCGACGTTTTTGCTGTCGGCTGTCGCGGTGATCATCACCGCCATCATCGGCACGCTGCTGGGCATGGTGGCGGGATTTTTCGGCGGGGTTGCCGATCAGGTGGTGGCGCGCGGCGCCGACATTCTGTTTTCGTTTCCGGCGATCCTGGCGGGCCTGCTGATCGCGGCGGTAATGGGGCCGGGACAAATCTCGGCCATAGCGGTGATTTCAGTGGCCACGTTGCCATTGTTCATCCGTGTCGTGCGATCGGTCACGCTGGGGCTGGCCTCGCGCGGGTTCATCGTGGCGGCACAGGTGGCTGGCGCCTCGCCCTGGCGGGTGATGATCGTGCATATTCTACCCAATATCATCGGCGCGGTCATCGTTCAGCTCACCTATGCGCTGTCCATCGGCATGATCATTGAAAGCGCGCTCAGCTTTCTAGGGCTGGGGGTGCAGGCTCCCTATGCCTCTCTGGGGTCATTGCTGCGGCAGGGCAGCGCCTATCTGACCTTTGCGCCTTGGCTGGTGCTGTCCTCGGGTGCGGTGCTGTCGGCGGCGATCATGGCGGTCAACCTGACCGGCGATGCGGTGCGCGACGCGCTGGAACCTCTGAAGGGGCGGTCTTTGACATGAACAATATCGTATCGTGTGAAGATCTCGTGATCACCTACCAATCCTCGAACGGACCGGTGCGGGCCTTGGACGGCGTCGATTTGACCATCGCCGAGGGCGAGACCCTTGCGATCGTCGGCGAAAGCGGATCGGGCAAGAGCACACTGGGGATGGCGATGGGGCGGCTGCTGCCGTCCGAGGCCGGGCGCGAGGGCGGACGGCTGGAGGTCGATGGCATGCCCGTCTTCGACATGGCCCGCGGCGACTTGCGCAGGCTGCGCCGGGATACGCTGGGCTTCGTATTCCAGAATCCGATGGTGGCGCTTGACCCCACCATGCGGATTGGCCGGCAAATGCAGCGGGCTATGGGGCGAAGGGCCTGCGCAGAAGATATCCATGCCTTGCTTGAAAGGGGAGAGCTCGACGATCCTGAGCGGGTGGCGAACAGCTTTCCGCATCAGCTTTCCGGCGGCATGGCTCAGCGCGTGGTCGTGGCCATGGCGATTGCCCGCAGCCCGCGACTGCTGATCGCGGACGAGCCGACCGCATCGCTCGATGCCTCGATCCAGGACAAGGTGATCGGCACGCTTTGTCGGTTGCGCGAGGAAAGTGGCGCCAGCTTGGTGATCCTGTCGCATGACGTCCATATGATTGCCCGCCATGCTGACCGTGTAGCCGTGATGTATGGGGGGCGGATCGTGGAACAGGGGACGACCGCGCGTGTGCTCGGTGCGCCCGTTCACCCCTATACCCGCGCGCTGCTGAAGGCGGCGGCAGGCCATGAAAAGCCTGGCGAATGGTTGACCCCGATCCCGGGCACGCCACCGCTGCTGACCGGTCGCTGCGCCGCCTGTTCGTTTGAGCCGCGCTGTAGCGTTTCCCGCGACATTTGCCGCGGTAGCAGGCCCGAACCACGAACGGTCGAGGGGCGGGAAGTCCTGTGCCTGCTGGCGGGCTCCGAAGCCGAACGCAGGGAGGTCGCGCAATGAGGGATTCCGCAATATCCGCTCCGGTCGTTGATCTGGATCGAGTCGTCGTGACCTATGGGGGCGGGCTATTCGGCCGGGGTGGTTTCCAGGCGGTCAAGGCGATCAGCCTTCAGATCGCACCGGGCCAAACCGTCGGTCTGGTGGGCGAGAGCGGCTCTGGCAAGACCACGCTGGGTCGGGTCTGTCTCGGGCTTCAGCCTCTCAGTTCCGGCACAATGCGGTTCTGCGGTGAGGCCTTCGGCGCGCTGCGGCAACGGCGTGGGCAACTCTCGGTGGTGCTGCAACATCCCGAATGGGCGTTGAACCCTCGACTGCGTTGCGGCCGGTCAGTCGAGGAGCCGCTGGTTATCCTCGGCATGCCTGCCAAGGAGCGGCGCGGCCGGGTTGCGGCGATGCTGGAGAATGTCGGTCTTGACGCCGGGTTTGCCGAACGGTTCCCGGGTCAACTCTCTGGCGGTCAGCGACAGCGCGTGGCCATCGCCCGTGCGCTGATCACCGAGCCGCGCTTTATTGTATTTGACGAGGCCGTCAGCGCATTGGATGTTTCGGTACAAGCGCAGGTGTTGAACCTGATCCGGGAGTTGCAGGATCGGCATGGGTTCGGGGCGCTGTTCATCTCTCACGATCTGGCCGCGACACGCTACATAAGTCACCGGATCGCGGTGATGTACCAAGGTGAATTTGTCGAGGTCGCGGAGGCGGCGCGCTTCTATAGTACACCAGAGCATCCCTATAGCAGAAAACTCATGGCGACGATCGAATGAGCGGCTGGGCACTGGTGCTTGCGGTGGCGATGGCCCTTGGCACCGGGGCGGCAGCCAGGGCGGACGAGGTGCAGCGCACTTGGGATGCGGCCTGGGTCTTTGTCCCGGCGGAGGGGGCGGCGGGTTATGCGCGGCGCAGGGTTGCGGACCTGGCGACGCATCTCGCCGCCAATCCCCCGCGTGCGCTGGTAGTCTATGCCCATGGCTGTGACGGTCTGTCCGAGATTTCCGCCGCTACCGGCCGCTTTTTGGCACAAGCTGGGGTGCTGATGGTGGCCCCTGACGGTTTCGCCCGCTTAGACAAGCCGGTCAGTTGCGATCCAAGCCTCCCGCGCGGCGGGCTGCACCGCGCCGTCCTTGGCTGGCGTCAGGACGAGATGCGCTTTGCCGCCGACCGCCTGCGCGCGCTTGCCCCGGACCTGCCGCTGATCCTGATGGGCCAGTCAGAAGGGGGCATCACGACCGCCACGCTTCCTGACATAGGGGCAGACGCCCGGGTGATCGAGGGGTGGACCTGCCACGCCGGCTGGCCGGAATACCGCGGCCTGAAGGCCCCGCAGGGACAGCTCGTCCTCAGTCTGGTGGGAGAGGGAGATCCCTGGTTCCGCTTGCCCGTCCTGCACGGCGATTGCGGTGCCTTCATGCAGGGGCCGATGCAACGCTCGATCGTCTATCGCGCGCCTTCCCATCTGGCGGGCAAACACTGGCTTTCTGCGGATCGTGGCGTTCAGAGGACGATCCTCGATTTCATTGAGGCAATTGCAACAGACAGGGGGCACTGACATGGTGACAATCAAGACGATTGAGGCGTTGAACGCGGCGGTTGACGCGGGTTTTAACGCGCAGGTGGCGTTGACCGCTGATGTGGTGCGCTTCCCTTCGACGCGCGGAAACGAACATACCGCGCAGGATTTCATGGCCGATCAGATGCGCCGCCGGGGCCTTTCTGTCGATCGGTTTCTAGTCGATCTCGACGAGATCCGGCACTTGCCCGGCTTTTCTCCGGTGCATGTGAACTATGAAAATGCCTGGAACGTTGTCGGCACCTATCGCGCTGAGGTGCCAAAGGGGCGGTCGCTGATCCTGAACGGTCATATCGATGTGGTGCCCACCGGCCCGCTTGACATGTGGACGACACCTCCGTTCGAACCGCGGGTGGAGGGCGACTGGCTTTATGGCCGGGGCGGCGGCGATATGAAGGCGGGACAGGTGGCCTGTCTGGCCGCGCTTGATGCCATCGGGCGGGCAGGCTTCAAGCCGGCAGCGGATGTCATCGTGCAAAGTGTGGTGGAAGAGGAATGCACTGGAAACGGGGCGCTGGCCTGCCTGGCGCGGGGATACCGCGCGGATGCGGTGCTGATCCCCGAACCGCTGCACGATTGCCTGATCCGCGCCCAGTTGGGGGTGATCTGGTTCGAGGTCGCGGTGCGCGGCGTTCCCGTCCATGCCTCGGACGCCACAACCGGGGCAAATGCGATCGACGCGGCTTATCTGGTGATGCAGGGGCTGCGCGGGCTCGAGGCGAGGTGGAACGAAAGGAAAGCGGATAATCCCCACTACGACCATGTCGACCACCCGATCAACCTCAACGTGGGGCGGATCGAGGGCGGCGACTGGGCCTCCAGCGTGCCGGCATGGTGCCGCTTCGAAGTGCGGGTGGCGATCTATCCCGGACAGAGCATCCCGGCGGCCAAACGCGAGATCGAGGAAACCATCCTCGAGACCGCGCGCGGCAGCGCATTCCTGCGCAACAGCCCGCCCGAGGTAACCTATCATGGGTTCGAGGCGGAAGGATATGTTCTGAGCGATGCTGAGGAACCGGTTGGCGTGCTGGCCGAGGCACATCGCGCGGTATTCGGATCCGACCTGGAAGAGGTCTCATCCACCGCCACCACGGATGCACGTTTCTTTGGGCTTTACGGCGGGATGCCAGCGCTGGTCTACGGTCCGGTGGCAGATTCAATCCACGGGTTTGATGAACGGGTCAACCTGACCTCGCTAAGAAAGGTCACCAAGGCGATGACGCTTTTCATCGCCGATTGGTGCGGTTTGGAGCCGGCAACCTGAGGCGGCTGTGGCAAATTCGTTAGCAACTGTATCTGTCGGGTGAACTGAGGCGCCCGGGATTGGTGCGTTTTTCTTTTCAGCGGCGCAATTGTCTCGGGTCATGCTGGGCACGACGTTTGCTGCCGTTGCCAGATATCGGTTTTCCCATAGAGTGCGGAGGCAACGTCGACCTGTCTAAGCAAATTTTAACGCGTCATTTTTTCGGAGCGGTGCTTTGTATGACGCTATGAGTACAAGCCCCCGACACTGTTCTCTCGCGGAGCTTGATCGCGCACGGGCGCGCAACGCGCCGTGGCTGGGAGGCCACCTTGTGGTCTGGTCGGCTTTGTGGATGGCGTGGATGCCTCGCTCGCGCGGGTTCCTACGAAATCATTGTGGCACATTCGATGCCGTCGGATGGGGGCACCCATCGGATCAGTTCAGAACGCTGTCGTTTTGGCAGCCTCAGCGGCCCTTCATGTCGGGCCAAGTATCGCTCAGCCGGTAGCCCTCTGGCCAGGGGTCATCCGGGTCCAACATGTGCTGGTGTGTGCCGGTGATCCAGGCGCGACCGGTGATTTCGGGGATGATTGCCCGGGTATTGCCCACAGTGGTGCATTCCGCGATCCTCCCGTGGAATTCCGAGTTGATGATCGAACGGGCGGTGAATGTTTCCCCAACCTGCATCTCGCCGCGTGCATGCAGCAGCGCCATCCGGGCCGAGGCCGCTGTGCCTGTTGGTGAGCGGTCAATCTTACCCGGTTGGATCGCGACGGCGGCAGAGGTGGTCAGGTGGCTACCTTCGCGGGTGATCGGCCCTGCGAACAGGCAGAATGAGACATGCCGCCAATCGGGGTTGGTCGGGTGGTGAAACCCCAGCTGCGCGTTGGCCGCATTGGTGATCGCCACGCCCAGATCCGCCAGCGCCTTGGCCTCGGATGCTTTCAGGGCGAACCCGAGGGCCGCCGCATCGACCACGACAAAACTGTCCCCGCCAAAAGCGGTATCGACGGTGATCTGACCAAAACCCGGCACATCCAGCGGCACGCCCATCTCTCCCGCGAAGGAGGGCAAGTTGCGCAGGGTGATCCGCTCGGCCTTGCCATTGCGACATTTAGCACGCACGCGCACCAGACCGCCGGGGGCCTCCAGCACCATCTCGGTCACGGGTTCCACCATCGGAATGATCCCGCTATCGAGCAGCACGGTCGAGACGCAGATCGCGTTCGAGCCCGACATCGGCGGCGTGTCTTCCGGCTCCATGATGATCCAGCCCATTTGCGCCTCGGGGTGGATCGGAGGCACCAGCAGGTTCACGTGGCGAAACACCCCGCCGCGGGGCTCGTTCAGCATGAAATTGCGCAGGGTCTGATCCTTGGCGATCCAGCTGCGTTGCTCCCACAGGGTCTTGCCCGGTGGCGGGGCCACGCCGCCCACGATGACATCGCCGACCTCGCCCTCGGCATGGCAGGACACGACGTGAATGGTTTTGCTGCTGCGCATCTCAGATGTCCTTGACCAAACGCAAGGCGTCATAGATCGCCGCATGGGTGTTGCGGGCCGACACGGCATCGCCAATGCGAAACAGCTGGAACGTGGCGTCTTTGTTGCGGCTGACGGTTTGCGCAGTGCCGGAAATCAGCGCGTCATAATCGACCTCGCCCAGATTGGAGGAGAGCGGCTTGAGGTCGAAGTACAACCCGTCCAGCGGCAGGGTGCCATAGTTCACCACGACCTGATCAACTTCGACCTCATGGGTATGATCGCTGTAATCCGTGCCAATCGTGGCGGTCAGTTTGTTGCCGTTGCGCGCGACGCCCATCAAGCGACGGGTGACGGTAAAGGTCACGTCCTTGTCCTGAAGCGCGCGCATATAGGGCACTAGATTCATCGCCATCACATCAGGGGAAAAGGTGCGATCCGGCGTCATGATCTCGACCGAAGCGCCCGCGCTGGCCGCGACTTCGGCGGCCTGCAAGGCAGGATGATCCCCGCTTTCGTCGTAGATCAGCACCTTGGCCGCAGGCTTCACATCGCCCGAGATGATGTCCCAGGATGTGACGACATGCGCCTGTTCGCCGTGCTGCTCGAACAGTTCGGTGTTGGGAAGCCCGCCGGTTGCAACGATCACCACGTCGGGGTTCAGCGCGGTCACATCCCCCACCTCGGCCCATGTGTTGAAATGAAAGGTCACATCGCGCGCCGCACATTGCGCCATGCGCCAGTCGATGATCCCGATCATCTCTCGGCGGCGGGGCGACCTCGAGGTCAAACGCACCTGCCCTCCCGGGTCGGCGGCGGCCTCGAACACGGTCACGTCATGCCCGCGCTCGGCGGCAACACGCGCAGCCTCAAGCCCCGCCGGGCCAGCGCCGACGATCACGATCGTCTTTCTTGTCTCGGCACGCGCGATGTCATGCGGCATGCTCAATTCGCGCCCGGTGGCGGCGTTGTGGATGCACAGGGCATCCCCCGCTTGATAGATGCGATCCAGGCAGTAGGTTGCCCCGACGCAGGGGCGGATGTCATCCTCGCGCCCTTCGACAATCTTGCGCACGATATGCGGGTCCGCCATATGCGCGCGCGTCATGCCGACCATATCCAAAAGCCCTGCCTGCACAGCATGGCGCGCCGTGGCGACATCAGGAATGCGCGCGGCGTGGAAGGTCGGCATCCCCGTCGCCCTGCGCACCTCGCCCGCGAAATCGAGATGTGGCGCGGATTTCATCCCTTGGATCGGGATCACATCGGTCATCGCCGGGTCGGTATGGATGCGCCCCTTGATGACGTTGAGGAAATCGACCTGACCCGTGGCGGCAAGACGTTTGGAAATCTCCAGCCCCTCTTCCGGCGTTATGCCGCCCTTTTGCGCCTCGTCGGCGGTATAGCGCAGCCCGACGATGAATTCAGGCCCGACACGCTTGCGGATCGCCTCCAGAACATCCATCGGAAACCGCATCCGGTTCTCCAGCGTGTCGGCCCCGTATGGCCCCACGAGATCATTGGTCAGGGGCGACCAGAACTGATCCAGCAAGTGACCGTAAACCTGCAATTCGATCCCGTCCATGCCGCCCGATTGCATCCGCTCAGCGGCATCGGAAAAGTCGCTGATGATGCGCTCGATATCCCAATCCTCGATCAGTTTGGGAAAGGCGTGGTGCGCCGGTTCGCGGTGCTTGGAGGAGGATACCGAGGGCAGCCAGTCCCCCTTGTTCCAGTTGGTGCGCCGCCCCAGATGGGTCAGCTGAATCATGACGGCGCAGCCATGCTCATGCACCGCATCCGTCAGATTCCGGATCCACGGAACAACCTCGTCCTTATAGGCAAGGATGTTGTTGAACACCGGCGGGCTGTCGCGGCTGACAGCCGCAGAGCCGGCCGTCATCGCAAGGGCAACGCCAGCCTTGGCGCGTTCGGCGTGATAGGCCGCATAGCGTTCCGTTGGCATCCCGTCTTGCGGATAGGCTGGCTCATGACTGGTTGTCATGATCCGATTGCGCAATGTCAGATGTTTGAGTTGGAAGGGCTGAAGCAGCGGGTCGGTGGACATGCGGGATCCTTTCAAGTCGAATCTTTCCTGACACGGGTGTTAACTGGATGCTTTCTTCGATTGACACATGTGTCAAGTTCTTTAGAAATGCGGCATGACCGATGCCCCGCTCACTCGCCCCCGCGCCAGCCGGAAAATCTGGCTGGATGCGGCCTATGATCTGTTCGTCACCGAAGGGATCGAAGCGGTCAAAATCATGCCGCTAGCCAAACGGCTCAACCTGACGCGCACAGGGTTTTACTGGCATTTCAAAGAGCTATCAGAACTGCACGACGCAATCATCGACATCTGGCAGACGCGCAATACCGGCATCGTGCTTGAGCGCTGTGAAGCCCCGGCCCAAAGCCTTTGCGCCGGGCTTCTCAACCTGATCGATTGCTGGATCGATGATGCCCTTTTCGATGCCCCGCTGGATCTCGCGATCCGCAATTGGGCCCGCAGCGATACCAGATTGCAGGCGCTGGTTGAACAGGCCGACCGGGATCGGCTGGCGGCGGTAAAGGAGTTGTTCGAAAGGTTTGGACGAACAGGCGATACCGCCCATTACCGGGCGCTGACAGTGATCTTGACCCAGACCGGCTATTACTCGATGCACGTCACCGAGCCGCGCTTGCACCGCGCAATAGCGGGGTGCCACTATGCCGAGATATTCGCAGGCGAGCCGCCAACTCAGGCCGAGGTCGATACCTTCCTCGATCGTCACCGCTAAACCGGGAACGCCATCGACGGCTGGTGCGACCGCCCGGAACGCAGTGCTTCGCGCGTCGAAATATCCCGATCGGGCCATCTGGCGAAAGTGGACCGCAGACCACCGTCAGAGCCGTGCCGAAACAAAGATGCAGTATTTGAAACCTCTGGGGCAGAGCCTAATGGCACGCGACTTCGATCGTCAGGTCGCAGGGTTCCAAGTCCGCGCTTGTGAAACTGCGTCAGGCAATACCCCCTGAGGATTCAAACTTAAGTTACTGTAAAAATGTAAGGATTTCGAACAGGCATACAAAATTGGCTCTGAATCAATTTCGGTGCAGCTTTGGGGCTCCTTTCTATCAGGACGCTGCAACGAGCCTGGCTCTGAGCAGGTCGAAGTTCGCCCGGCCATACATCTGACTATAGATTTCCACGCAGAAGTGAGCCGGATACACGGATAATTTCCATTGAGAATTGCCCCATGTGACCCTTCCCCCAGCGCCATGCGCAGCGGGGGACATTGGAGTGATACACATGGGACTTTTGAACATCATCAGACGTATGGCTTTACGAGAGAAGTTGCCTCTCCGCGAGATCGCGCGGCGGACGGGAATGTCACGCAACACCATCAAGAAGTATCTGTACGCGGGCACGATCAAGCCGCAGTTTATGACACCGGAGAGGCAGAGCAAACTTGATCCGTTCGCCGAGAAGCTTGCCGGTTGGCTGAAGACGGAGGCGGCCAAGTCGCGCAAGCAGCGGCGTACGCTGAAGCAGATGCATACCGATCTGGTGGTGCTCGGGTTTGACGGGTCCTACGGCGGTGTCGCGGCTTTTGCGCGTGACTGGCGGGCCGATCGGCAGCGGGATCAGCAGACGATCGAGCGCGGCACCTTCGTGCCCCTGTCGTTTCACCCGGGGGAAGCCTTCCAGTTCGACTGGAGCAAAGATTTTGCCGTTCTGGGCGGTGAGCGCACTGTCTGACGTCAGCACCCTTGGGACTGATTTGAGGATTTGAACATGTATGGATGCCCCCGTTGATGCAAGTGGCTATTTGAACGGCTTGAGCGTGTGATCGGGTGCGGTCATGTATCAGGCCTCTCGTTGCGGCGCTGAT
>JASJGL010000041.1:0-61012 GCA_033791545.1 Pseudodonghicola sp.
GGCGGTGGCCGCTGGCATGGGACCGCTGGCGCATGGCACCGATATCGCCGGCTCTGTGCGCTATCCGGCCTATGCCTGCGGGCTGCATGGGCTGCGTCCCTCGCTCGGGCGCGTTCCGGCCTATAACTTCACCGGGGCCGATCGCCATATCGGCGGTCAGCTCATGGCGGTTGCCGGACCGATCGCGCGTTCGATCGCGGATCTGCGGCTGGGGCTGGAGGCGATGGCCGCGCCCGATCTGCGCGATGCCTGGTACATGCCCGCGCCGCTGCGAGGCCCCGATGCCCCGCGCCGCGTCGCGCTGTGTCTGGCCCCCGACGGGATGGAGGTGGCGCCCGAGATCAAGACCGCGCTGCGCGATGCCGCCGCGCGGTTGGAAGCCGCCGGATGGATCGTGGAAGAACAAGACACCCCGCCGCTGCGCGAGGCGATGATGCGCCAGCTCACGCTTTGGCTGGCAGAGACCCGACGCGCCGCCGATGCGGCGATCCGGGCCGAGGACGACCCCGACGCCAACCTCGTCTATGAACGGCTGTCGGCGTTTTGCCCGCCGGTCGATGTGAACGGGCTGCTGGATACGCTTCAGGCCCGCTCGCGGCTGGCCCGGGAATGGCGCGCCTTTCTCAGCGACTGGCCGGTGCTGCTGTGTCCGGTGTCGGGCGAATTGCCGTTTGCCGATCAGCGCGATGTTGGCAGTCAGGCGGATTTCGACGCGGTGGTCGCGGCGCAGATGGCGCAAATCGGCCTGCCGTTCATGGGCTTGCCAAGCCTGAGCGTCGCCACCGGCACGGTCACCGGGCCACACGGGCCAACCCCGGTCGGCGTACAACTGGTGGCGAACCAGTTCCGCGAGGATCTGCTGCTGGACGCGGGCGAGGTGATCGGCGACACCGTGCCCGTGTCTCCCTGACAGGCCCGTGTCTCCCTGAACGTGCCTATGTCCTCCCGCCCTCTTTTCGCCACCGGCAAAGCGGTTAAGGTGGCTCCAATCCGGTGCCAGTCCCAGACCCCAGCTCTGCCTCTGACCCTACCAATATTCGACACTATGCAAAGGAATCGATGATGAAACCCACGTCCAACTCGGCGCAGCATGTGGATATCACCACCTCGTTGCACCCCTATACGGATGCGCGTCTGCATGAGAAAAAAGGCCCGCTGATAATCGACCGGGGCGAAGGCATCTATGTCTATGACCAGTCCGGCAAGCAGTATATCGAAGGGCTGGCCGGACTGTGGTCGGTCGCTGTAGGCTTTAGCCAGCCGCGCCTGCGCGATGCGGCGGCGGCGCAGATGGACCGCCTGCCCTATTACCACACCTTTGCCCACAAGGCGCATGAGCCGTCGATCCGGCTGGCCGAAAAGCTGGTCGAGATGACGCCGGAAAACCTGACGCGGGTGTTCTATACCTCGTCCGGCTCCGAGGCGAACGACACCGTGGTCAAGATGCTGTGGTACATGAACAATGCCCTCGGCCGCCCCGCGAAGAAAAAGTTCCTCGCCCGCACCAAGGGCTATCACGGCATCACCGTCGCCTCGGGCAGCCTGACCGGCCTGCCGGGCAATCACCGCGATTTCGATCTGCCGGCGATCCCGGTGCGCCATGTCACCTGTCCGCATTACTATCGCTTTGCCGAAGCCGGTGAGAGCGAGACCGATTTCACCGCCCGCCTGCTGAAAGAGATCGAGGATGTGATCCTTGAGGAAGGCGCCGACACCATTGCCGGGTTCATTGGCGAGCCGTTGATGGCCGCCGGTGGCGTCATGCCCCCGCCCGCAGGGTACTGGCCCGGCGTCGAGGCGCTGTGCCGCAAGTACGACATCAAGCTGATCGCCGACGAGGTGATCAACGGGTTCGGTCGCTTGGGCAGTTCGTTCGGCTCAGTGCATTATGGCTTTACCCCCGACATCATGGTGACGTCGAAACAGCTGACCTCGTCGTACATGCCGCTTGCGGCGATCCTCTTTTCCGAAGAGATCTATGACGCCATTGCCGACAACACCCACAAGATCGGCAGCTTTGGCCACGGCTACACCGCCTCGGGCCACCCGGTTGCCACCGCCGTGGCGCTGGAGAACCTTGCGATCATCGAAGAGCAGGATCTGATGGGCAACGCCGCCCGGATGGGTGAGGTGATGCAAAAGGCGCTGGCGCAATATGCCGATCACCCGCTGGTGGGCGAGGTGCGCGGCGCCGGTCTGATCGCCGGGCTGGAACTGGTCGCCGACAAGGCCAGCAAGCGCCCGTTCGACCCGATCGGAAAAGTCGGGACCGCCGCCTTTGAGTTCGGCCATGACGAGGGGCTGATCCTGCGCAACGTCGGCGATACGCTGGCGCTGTGCCCGCCGCTGATCATCACCGAAGAGCAGGTGCATGAGATCGTCGCGCGGCTGGGCCGGGTGCTTGACCTGACCGCGGGTTGGGTCGCTGCCGAGGGCCTTGCCTGACGTCCGCGAAACCTGACCGCAAGATATATCACGACCAACCGGCAGCCTTTTTGGCTGCCGGTTTTTTTGTGCCCGACTGGCGCGCCTGTCCTCTCGCGCCCGACCGGTCTCAAGACACCCGGCGATCTGGTCAATCGAGGGAACCGGATCATCACCGTCGCGCCCGTTTATGTCGCCCGGTGAGATCAAATGAAAAAACCCTATGCAGATTGGATAAATAAAGTTACCAATTCTAAAGTGTGAATTTGAAAGCACACCATCGGGGGAACGGGAGATCCCCCGATAGAATAGGGAGGAAGACATGACGAAATATAATATCACGCGCCGGGCTGCCTTGCAGAAGGTGGCGCTGGCCGGGGCTGCCGGTCTGGCGGCCCCGTCCATTGCCACGGCGGCGGGCGAAACCACCACATGGAAGATCCAGACATCCTGGCCCGGCGGTGCCGGTTTGCAGATCTTTAAGGACTGGTGCGGCACCATCGCCGAGAAAACCAACGGTGAGCTGGCCTTTAACCCGTTCGGCGCCAATGACGTGGTCGGGGATTTCCAACTGTTCGACGCCGTTAAGAACGGCGTTCTGGACGCGGTGAACCCCTTTACCATCTATGCGCAGGGGATCATCCCGGCGGCCACCTTCCTGACCAGCTATCCGCTGGGCATGCGCAACCCGCATGAATGGGATGTGTTCTATTATGGCTTGGGCGGGCTTGAGATCGCGCGCGAGATGTATGCCAAGCAGGGGATGCATTTCGTCGGCCCGGTGCATCACGGCCCGAACATCATCCACTCCAAGGTACCGATCCGCTCGATCGACGATTTCCGCGGTCGCAAGATGCGGATGCCCGGCGGCATGGTGGCCGAGGTCTTTACCGAGATCGGCGCCGAGACCACGGTTCTGCCCGGGTCGGAAATCTTTCCGGCACTGGAAAAGGGCACCATCGACGTGGCCGATTATGTCGGTCCGGCGGTGAACTACAGCCTCGGGTTCAGTCAGGTGACCAAGTATATCTCCATGGGCCCTCCGGGGTTCATGTCGCTGTACCAACCGGTCGACCTGATGGACATCACCGTCGGCATCGACGCCTGGAACAAGCTGAGCCCGGCAATGCGCCAGTTCGTCGAGATGGAAACCCACGTCTATTCCGACATGCACCATGCCGCGATCCAGAAGGCGGATCAGGAGGCCTGGGCCAAGTTCGAGGCCGACGGCACCGAGGTCACGCGCCTGAGCCAGGACGACGTGGAACTGATGACCGAGGTCGCGGTGCCGATCTGGTTCAAATACGCCAACCGCGACAAGGACAGCGCGCGGCTTTTCAAGATCCAGCTTGATTACATGATGTCCGGCTCGCTTGGCTATGTGACCAAGGAACAGATCGAAGGGATGGTCCTGGATCTGTAGTCCAGCAAGCCCCTGATCCGGCCCGTGCACCCGGTTTCGGGTGCGCGGGTCCTTTTCCGACTCCCCCCACCTCCAGACCGAGAGAGGGTCAATGCCAAATCTCGATTTCACCCTGCCGCATTGGGCCTATTGGGCCGGGCTGATCGTTTTCCCGATCATCGCCATGGCCCTGGCCAAGCGCCCCAAACCCGAACATCCGACCTACAGCCTTGCCTTGGGATACATGATCCTTGTGACCGGCGGCATGCTTGGCCTGCACCGGTTCTATATCAAGAACCTGTGGGGGTTGATCTTTATCCCCGTGTTTCTGGCGATCCTGATCGCCAACGGTGAGGGCGCTGGCGCCCGCTCCGAGCTGTCGAACGCCGCCAACACGGTGCGGATGGCCGAAAGCACCGTCACGCGCGAAACCGATCGCATCGCCTCGAGCGAGGCAAGTCTGCCGGGGCTGCGCGCCGATCTCGCCGCCGCCGAGGAAGGCTCCTTTGCCAAGCGCGGGGCGGAAAAGAAGCTCAAGCGCGCCGAGGATCGCATCACCAAGAGCCGCGACAGCATCGAAACCGCGCGCGCGGACCTGATCACGGCGCAACCGCTGGCCGAGGACGCAAGCGCGCGGCTGGCCTATTGGAAAAAGGTCTCGACCGGGGCCTTTTACCTGCTGATGGCAGCGATGCTGATCGACGCGCTGCTGCTGCCCGGCATGCTGCGCCGCGCCAACGCCAACCTGCCCGCCGTCGAACCGCTGAGCGAAACCGAACGCAAGTTGCAGGAACTGGAAGCGGAGGCAACCAAGGGGGACAGCGCCCATGTCTCGCAAGGCTGGACCGGGTACATCGACCGGCTGTCGCTGTTCTGTGGCGAATTCGTCAGCTACTGGGCGGTGATCGCAGTCTTTGTCTATTACTTCGAAGTAATCAGCCGATACGTGTTCAACAGCCCGACCAACTGGGCGCATGAATCCATGTATCTGATGTTCGGCATGCAGTACCTGATCGCGGGCTCTTACGCGATGCTGACGGAAAGCCATGTGCGGGTCGATATTTTCTATGCGCCATTGCCGCGCAAGAAAAAGGCCTGGGTCGATCTTCTGACCTCGGTTTTCTTCTTCATCTTCGCGGGCACCTTGCTGGGGACATCCTATATTTTCGCCTTTGACTCGATCACGGTGCCCTCGGGCAATTCGATCCTGTCGGATTGGGCGCGCGGAGAGATCGGCTTTGGCGAGATGCTGTCCGGCTTTGACCTGACACTCTGGAGCGATCCGAACATCCGCTGGGGTGAAATCAGCTTCAACGAATGGGGAGTTCCGCTTTGGCCGATGAAATGGGTCATGGTGATCGGTGGCCTGCTGCTGATTTTGCAGGGTGTTTCGAAACTCGCGCAGGATCTGCGCGCCGTCGTGAAGGGGGCGTAAGAAATGGGTCTTGATATCGGAATCGAGCTTCTGACGCTCATCATGTTCGGCTCGCTGCTGGTGCTGCTGATGGCGGGGCTGCCGTTGGCCTTTGTCACCGGCGGTCTGGCCTGCGTGTTCCTGTTCGTTCTGGGGGACGAACGCGCCCTGAACATCGTGCCAAGCCGGATCTTTCCGCTGATGACGAACTATCAGCTGTCGGCCATTCCGCTATTCATCTTCATGGCCTCGATGCTGGAGCGGGCCGGGATCATCAACGACATGTTCGATGTGATCTACAAGGTGCTGGGCGGGGTCAAAGGCGGGCTGGCGGCGGCGACCATCATCGCCTCGACCGTGTTGGCCGCGATGGTCGGCGTGATTGGCGCGGCGGTGGTCACCATGGGCATCATCGCCCTGCCCGCCATGCTCAAGCGGAACTATGACCCCAAGATCGCCATGGGTTCGATCATGGCGGGGGGCACGCTGGGCATCCTGATCCCGCCCTCGATCCTGGCCATCATCTATGCGGTGGTGGCCGAGCAATCGGTGGGAGAGCTGTTCATCGGTGCCGTGATCCCCGGCCTGCTGTTGTCGGGGATGTATGTCGCCTATGTGATCGTGCGCAGCTATATCAACCCGCAGCTCGGCCCGCCGATCCCGATGGAGGAACGGATCAGCACCGCCGACAAGTTCCGCCTGGTCGGCAAGATGTCGGCGCCGATCGCGCTGATCGTCGTGGTGCTGGGGGTGATCTTTACCGGCGTCGCGACCCCGGTCGAGGCAGCGGGCATCGGCACCTTTGGCGCCTTCATCGTCGCCGCCATCCATCGCAAGCTGGACTGGCAGACGATCCGCGAGGCCTCGATCGGCACGCTGAAAGCCAGCGCCATGGTGATCTGGATCATGTTCGGCGCGACGATCTTTGTCGGGCTTTACGTGTTGGAGGGCGGGCAGCAGTTCGTGCAGAACGCGTTGCAGTCAACCGGCTTTGGTCCTTGGGGCATTCTTGTCATCATGCAGATCGTGCTGGTCGTGCTTGGCATGTTTCTGGACTGGGTCGGCATCCTGCTGCTTTGCGTGCCGATCTTCGTGCCGATCATCAAGGCGCTCGGCGCGCAGTCCTTCGGTCTGGACAGCCCCGATGATCTGGTGCTGTGGTTCGGGGTGCTTTACCTCGTCAACATGCAGATGAGCTTTCTGTCGCCGCCGTTCGGCTATGCGCTGTTCTATCTGCGTGGCGTCGCCCCGCCGGAAATCCCGATGACGGATATCTTCAAATCCGCGCTGCCGTTTCTGGCGTTGCAGGTGGTGGGGCTGCTGTTGTGCATGTTCTTCCCCGAGATCATCACTTGGTTGCCAAGGCTGGTCTACGGCTAACCGCCGTCCCCGTCACGCAACCACGAACCGCGTCCGCCCCCCGGTGGGCGCGGTTTTCGTTTGCGGCATGGCGCATTTCACCTGAACGCGCCGCGCTGCCCGCTCACGCTACCCCTTCGGGAAAGGTGAAATCGGGAAGCTGGCCGAACGCCTCGCGCAGGGCGACACCCCAGCCGTTCGAGATCCGGTCATAATAGGGATCATCGGGCTGGATGCGGAACTGTGCGCCGGGCTCCAGACTGTTCGCCTCATAGATATGCACATCCAGCGGCAGGCTGACCGACAGGTTGGCCTTGATGGTGGAATCAAACGACAGCAACAGCAGCTTGACCGCCTCTTCAAAGCTCATCGACGAGTCATAGGCCCGTACCAAGATCGGGCGGCCGTATTTGGTCTCGCCGATCTGGAAATAGGGGGTGTCGAAGCTGGCCTCGATAAAGTTTCCCTCGGGATAGATCATGAACAGACGCGGCGCGCCGCCTTCGACCTGTCCGCCCAGAATCATCGTCGCGTTAAAGGCGGCATCGGCCCGCTGGCCGGTCTCGGCATGGGTCGCGATCACCTCTTTCAACGTATTGCCGACCAGCGTCGCGACCTGAAACATCGACTTGGCCTCAAGAATGCCGGGATGGCGCGCGGCGGGTTCCTTGCTGCGTTCATCCAGCAGGCTGACGACCGATTGCGTGGTCGCCAGATTGCCAGCGGTCATCAGCGTGATATTGCGCTCGCCCGCCTTTTCCCAGACGAACATCTTGCTGAAAGTCGAAATGTTGTCGACGCCGGAATTGGTGCGGGTGTCGGACATGAACACCAGCCCCTTGTTCAGCATCAGACCAACGCAATAGGTCATGGCAGGGCACCTTTTTTTGCCGCCCTAGAAAGCAGCCTATTGCTGAACTTGCAAGGCGACATGCAGCGCCTCGCCACCGGCCCCCTGTCGCAGCCCGTGAATCGGCGCCGCATCGCGATAATCGCGCCCCGTCGCCACCCGCACATAGCGCGCATCCGGACAGATGCCGTTCGAGACATCGAACCCGATCCATCCCAGCCCCTCGGTCCAGACCTCGGCCCAAGCGTGGCTGGCACTTTGCTCCACCACCCCGTCCATCATCAGATAGCCGCTGACATAGCGCGCCGGATGCCCCATCAGCCGGGCCACCGCGATCATGATATGGGCATGGTCCTGACACACCCCGTGCCCCGCGCTCAGCGCCACTTCCGCGCCGGTGCTGCTGTCGGTGTGCCCGGTTTCATAGGTCACCGCTTCGGCGATCTCGCTCGACAGGGCATGCAAGGACTCGATCCCGCCCAGCTCCGGGAAGGTGGCGCGCATCCGGCTGGCAAGCTTGCGCAGCAGCGGCCCCGGCGTGGTCAGCGGCGTGGTCTCGCGAAACAGCCAGAGCGGCGCCATCCCGCCATGCTTGCCGATCAACCCGCCACGGTCCTCGATCTCGACATCGCCTTCGCTGATGATCTCAACCCGGGTTGCGCCGGGATCGACCATCACCAGTTCGGTATGGTTGGAAAACAGGTCGTCGAATTCTAGCTGCTTGGTGCCGCCGTTGATCGTGGAGGACCAGGCGATCACCGATTGGCCATGACCCGATTTCGGGATCAGCCGCAATTGCTGCAAGGCATAATGCACCGGGGTGTCAAAGGTATAGGTCGTGACGTGGGTGATTTTCAGCCGCATGGCGTTACCTGTAAAATCGGAAATCCGTTTCTATGTGATTGGCCAACCGCGATGTGTCGGCGATGAACTCGGTCAGGAACTCGTGCAGGCCATCCTCGAAAATCGACGCTACCGAGGCCGAACCAAGCCGTGTGCAGATGCTGTCCGATAGGATCTGGCTGTCCTGACGCTGCCCATAGTCCTGTTCGAGCAGCGCCAGATACTGTCCGATCTTGGAGTAGCAGAACGCCAGAGATCGTGGCATCCGCTTGTCCAGAATCAGGAACTCGGCAATGCTGTAGGGCGAGACATCGCCGCCGTTCAGCCAGTGATAGGACCGTTCCGCCGAGACCGAGCGCAGGATCACCTCCCACTGGGCGTTGTCGATGCTGGTTCCGACGAAGGCCGCCGAGGGCAACAGGACATAGTATTTCACGTCCAGAATGCGGGCGGTGTTGTCGGCGCGTTCGATAAAGGTGCCCAACCGCGAAAACGCATAGATATCGTTGCGCAGCATAGTGCCGTGTAAGGCCCCGCGCACGACCGAGGTGCCGTGGCGGATCGAGCTGAGCGTGTCATACAGGCTGCGTTCGGTTACCGGGCGCGCCAAGGTGGATTTCAGCGTCATCCAACATTGGTTGATCGCCTCCCAGACCTCGCCTGACAGCGCGGTGCGCACCGTGCGCGCATTGGTGCGCGCCGCCTCGATCGCACAGAGTACGCTGGAGCTATTGTCCCTGTCGCGCAGCAAAAAGTCGATGACGCTGGCGGATTCGTACTCGGCGTATTTCTCGCGGTAGGCGGCGTCGATCCCAGCCGTGGTCAGGATCGAGCGCCATTCATTCGCGCCCTTCCCATTGCCGCCATTGGAGCGGGTCAGCGCGATGTGCCAGCCAGCCTCAAGCAGGCGGGCGATATTCTCGGCCCGTTCGATATAGCGGAACATCCAGTACAGACCGCCGGCGTTCTTTCCCAGCATCATCCGCTCAGTCCCCCAATACCCAGGTATCCTTGGTGCCGCCGCCCTGCGAAGAGTTGACCACAAGCGACCCTTTCTTCAACGCCACCCGGGTCAGCCCGCCCGGCGTCATGTCGATCCGGTTGGGCGAGACCAGCACAAAGGGGCGCAGGTCCACATGGCGCGGCGCCAGCCCCGCCTTGGTCAGGATCGGCACGGTCGACAACGCCAGCGTCGGTTGCGCGATATAATTGCTTGGCCGCGCGCGCAGCTTCTGCTCAAAGGCGGCGATCTCTTTCTTGCTCGCCACCGGGCCCACCAACATGCCATAGCCGCCCGAGCCGTGCACCTCTTTGACCACCATCTCGGACAGGTGATCCAGCACATAGGCCAGCGAGTCAGGCTCGGAACAGCGCCATGTCGGCACGTTCGGCAGGATCGCAGGCTCACCGGTATAAAACTCGATGATGTCGGGCATGTAGGAATACAGCGCCTTGTCGTCGGCGATGCCGGTGCCCGGCGCATTGGCCAGCGTGATGTTGCCGGCGCGATAGACATCCATGATCCCCGGCACGCCCAACATGCTGTCGGGGTTGAAATTCAACGGATCGAGGTATTCGTCATCGACCCGGCGATACAGCACGTCGATCGGTTTGTATCCCTGCGTCGTGCGCATGGCGACGCGGCCCTTGTCGATCCGCAGATCGGCGCTTTCGACCAGTTCAGCACCCATCCGGTCGGCCAGAAATGCATGTTCAAAATAGGCCGAATTGTGGATCCCCGGCGTCAGCACCGCCACCACCGGCCGGTCATTGGGCGAACCGATCGGCGCCGAGTCCGACAGCGAGCGGCGCAAAAGCTGCGGATAAGAGCTGACCGGGCGCACGTTCAGCCGGGTAAACAGCTCCGGGAACATCTGCAGCATCGTCTCGCGGTTCTCCAACATATAGGAGACCCCCGAGGGCGTGCGCGCATTGTCCTCCAGCACGAAAAATTCATCCTCGCCGGTGCGCACCAGGTCGACACCGACGATATGGGTATAGACGCCGCCGGGCGGGTTGACCCCGATCATCTGCGGCAGAAACGCCTCGTTTCCGGCGATGATATGGGCCGGGATGCGGCCGGCGCGCAGGATTTCCTGACGGTGATAGATGTCATGCAGGAACGCGTTGATCGCGCGCACCCGCTGTTCGATGCCGCGCTCCAGCTTGGCCCATTCCCGCGCCGAGATGATACGCGGCACGATGTCGAACGGGATCAACCGTTCGTCCGCCTCGTCCTGCCCATAGACGTTGAAGGTGATGCCGATGCTGCGGAAAAACGCTTCCGCCTCGCTCGACTTGCGCCGCAGCCCCTTGAGATCTTCACCGCTAAACCACTGGTTATAGCCCTCATAGGGCGGTCGCGCCGCCTCGGGCCGGGCGAACATCTCGTCAAAAAATTGTTTACTCTGGTCCATGATATTAATCAGCAGCCCTCCGAAACGGGTTGGCAAGAGGTCCGGGAAGCCGCGCCGGGGCCTAGCCGGTGACGCGCCCGCAAGCCGATTATTTTGTGAGCGGCTCGCCCAGAGTTTAAGCTAACGACGGAAACCGACTTGGAGCAAGGCCTAGATTTTGCGCGGCGCGCCTGTCGCCATAGCAGTGCGCGCGCAAGACGGGACTGCCCCGGCTTAACCGCGCGGATCCAGGAGCTTGGCCAGAACGCCGTCCTTGGTGACCTCGCCCAGCAGCTTGCCACCCTCGGTCACGCCGACGGGCTGGCCGGATTCGATCACCTGGCTCATCACGTCCTGAATATCGGCATCCGCCGAGACCATGCGTTCGGGGGTGGAGTGCAGCGGCGCCATCACGTCGCGGGCGCGCAGCACGCCGAGCGGGTTCATATGCGCCACGAATTCGGCCACATAGTCATTCGCCGGATTGGAGAATATCTGTTGCGGGGTGCCGCATTGCACGATCCGCCCGCCCTCCATGATGGCGATGCGATTGCCGATCTTGAACGCCTCGTCGAGATCGTGGCTGACAAAGATTATGGTGCGATGCAGCTGTTTTTGCAGATCCAGCAACTCGTCCTGCAACCGGGTGCGGATAAGCGGGTCCAGCGCGGAGAACGGCTCGTCCATCAACAGGATCGGCGCCTCGGTGGCAAAGGCGCGGGCCAGCCCCACCCGCTGCTGCATGCCGCCCGACAGTTCGCCCACCTTGCGATCACCCCAGTCAGACAGCCCGACCAGCGCCAGTTGTCGATCCACCCGCGCGGCGCGCTCGCCCTTGGGCACGCCCGACAGTTCCAACCCCAGCCCGACGTTTTCACGGACCGTGCGCCACGGCAGCAAGCCGAATTGCTGAAACACCATGGCGACTTGTTGCTGGCGGATCCGGCGCAGGGTGGCGGGATCGGCGGCGGTTACATCGACCATCTCCTGCCCGTCGTTTACCAGCACCCGCCCCCGCGTCACCGGGTTCAGCGCATTGACCGCGCGCAGCAGCGTGGATTTGCCCGAGCCAGACAGCCCCATCAGCACCAGAATCTCGCCCTGCTCGACCTCAAGCGAACAATCATGCACGCCCAGCACCTGGCCGGTCTCGGACTGGATTGCGCTGCGGTCCTTCATCGCGTCCATCAGCGGCAGGGCAACGGCAGGTTCAGGGCCGAACACGATCGAGACAGTGTCGAATTTCACGGCAGTGGTCATGGCTTAGCGCTCCATCCGCAACATGCGGTCCAGCATGATGGCAAGCACCACGATGATCGAGCCGCTTTCAAAGCCCAGCGCGATATTCACCGTATTGATCGCGCGCAACACCGGCACGCCCAACCCATCGGCCCCCACCAGCGCCGCGATCACCACCATCGACAGCGACAGCATGATGGTCTGGTTCAGCCCCGCCATGATCTGTGGCAGGGCATAGGGCAGCTCGACCTTGAACAGCGTCTGGCGCGGCGTGGCGCCAAAGGCCTGCGCCGCCTCCAGCAGCGGTTTGGGCGTGGACGACACCCCCAAATGCGTCAGCCGGATCGGGGCCGGCACCACAAAGATCACCGCGGCGATCAGCCCCGGCACCATACCGATGCCAAAGAACACGATGGCCGGGATCAGATAGACAAAGGTGGGCAGCGTCTGCATCAGGTCCAGCACCGGCCGCATGCCGCGAAACAGGCGTGGACGATGCGCGGCGGCAATGCCCAGCGGCACCCCGATCGCCATGCAGAAGACACAGGCCGACAACACCAGCGTCAGGCTTTCGGTGGTCTCCTCCCAATAGTCCTGATTGAGGATGAAGAGAAAGCCCAGCGCCACGAACAGGCAGGTCTTCCAGTTGCGCTGAAGCCCCCATGTGATCGCCACGAACACGGCGATCACCACCAACGGATGCGGGGTTTGCAACACCCAGAGGATGCCGTCGATCAGCCCCTCCATCGCGACGGCCATGCCATCAAAGAACCAGGCCCCGTGATCCTGAAGCCAAAGAAAGAACCCCTTGGCGCTGTCGCCGATCGGGATCTTGCGGTCGGTCAGCCAGTCCATTCGGTTCGCCTTGTTCCTTGGTATGTCACGCGCCGGTTATCCGGGCGCCGGGGTATGTCGCGCACCGGTCCCGCCTCTGGACGGGTGCCCGCCGGTTCCATCCGGCACGGCGCAACGCGGCCTGTCAATCGCGGTCGCGTTGCACCTGTGTTTATCGAATGCGCCGGGTCAGAGCCCCAGCGCCGCGTTTACCGCAGCCATGGCATCGCTGCCATCCTTTGCGGTCACGCCGTCCAGCCATGGGCCCAGCGTTTCCGGGTGCGCGGCGAGCCAGGTCTTGGCGGCCTCTTCCGGCTTGGTCCCGTCATTCAGGATCGCGCCCATGATCTCGTTCTCCATCATCAGCGAAAATTCGAGATTGCCCAGCAGCTTGCCCACATTCGGGCAGGCCGCGACATAGCCGGCAGAGGTATTGGTCTGAACCGTCGCCCCGCCATAGTTCGGGCCGAACCAGTCATCCCCGCCCGACAGATAGGTCATGTCGAAATTGGCGTTCATCGGATGCGGTTCCCAGCCCAGAAACACGATCGGCTCACCCTTACGGTCGGCGCGGGCGACCTGCGCCAGCATCCCCTGCTCTGAACTTTCCTTGACCTTGAAGTCGCTCAGGCCAAAGGCACCGTCCGCGATCATGTCCATGATCAGACGGTTGCCGTCATTGCCCGGTTCGATCCCGTAAATGGTGCCATCCAGCGCCTCGGCCTGATCGACGATCGCCGCGAACGAGGTGATGCCCAGATCGGCGCCCGCCTTGTTGGTGGCCAGCGTGTATTTCGCGCCCTCCAGATTGACGCGCACCGTGTCCACGGTTCCGGCCTCGCGATAGGGGGCGATGTCCGCCTCCATCGTCGGCATCCAGTTGCCTAGGAACACGTCGATATCGCCCTTGGCGAGCGAGGTATAGGTCACCGGAACCGACAGCACCTTGATGTCGGTGTCATAGCCCAGCGCCTCCAGCACCGTGGCGGTGGCCGCCGTGGTGGCGGTGATATCGGTCCACCCCACATCCGAGAACCGGACCGAATCGCAATCTGCCGCACTCGCAGCGCTCGTCATGGCCGCAAGGGCCAGCGCGGAAATAGACAATCTGAACATTAAAACAACTCCCCGTTACAATTTTGATTGCCCCCAAGAACCACATTTCGGGGTTTCCTGCAACACACCTGATTGACCAGTCAATCAATATACGCTCTAGAGGGACCCCAAGACCGTTCTCGCACAGCGGACACACCCAGATCGCAACAGCCCCACCTATGGAGTGCCCCATGACCGCGCTTTGCCAACCCGCCGCCAGCCACTTCATCGACGGCAGCTATGTCGAGGATACCGCAGGTGAGGTGATCGCCGTGCTCTCCCCCGCCACCGGAGAAGAAATCGCCCGGCTACACGCCGCCACGCCTGCGATTCTCGACCGCGCGCTACAGGCCGCGACACGGGCGCAGGCAGACTGGGCCACGCGGACAGGAACCGAACGCGGCCGGGTGCTGCGCCGCGCGGCAGAGATCATGCGCGCCCGCAACCGGGAGCTGTCGGAACTGGAAACCCGCGATACCGGCAAACCCTTGCAGGAAACCTTGGTCGCGGATGCCGCAAGCGGTGCCGATGCGCTGGAATATTTCGGCAGCATAGCCGCCGGGATCACCGGCGAGCATATCCCGCTGGGCGGTGATTTCGCCTATACCATGCGCGAACCTCTGGGCGTCTGCGTCGGCATCGGAGCTTGGAACTATCCCATCCAGATCGCCAGTTGGAAGACCGCGCCGGCACTGGCCTGTGGCAACGCGATGGTGTTCAAACCCTCTGAAATGACGCCGCTTTCAGCGCTGAAACTGGCCGAGATCCTGAGCGAGGCCGGCGCGCCTGCGGGGCTGTTCAACGTGGTGCAGGGGATGGGTGCAGTCGGCGCATCGCTTGCCACCGATCCGCGCGTGGCCAAGGTTTCGCTCACTGGCTCGGTCCCCACCGGGCGCCGCGTCTATGCCGCCGCCGCCGAAGGGCTGAAACATGTGACGATGGAACTGGGCGGCAAATCCCCCCTGATCGTCTTTGACGACGCCGATCTTGAAAACGCCATTTCCGGCGCGATTCTGGGCAATTTCTATTCCTCGGGCCAAATCTGCTCCAACGGCACCCGCGTCTTTGTGCAAAGCGGCATCAAGGACCGGTTCCTCACCCGCCTCAGCGAACGACTTCAAGGCGTGGTGATGGGCGACCCAATGGACGAGACGGTGAATTTCGGCCCGCTGGTCAGCACGGCGCAGATGGAAAAGGTGCTGTCCTATATCCAGATCGGCAAGGACGAGGGCGCGCGGCTGGTCGCGGGCGGCCAGCGAGCCGAGCGCAACGGCTGTTTCGTCGAGCCCACCATCTTTGCCGATGTCACCGACGACATGACTATCGCGCGCGAGGAAATCTTTGGCCCGGTCATGGCAGTGCTGGATTTCGAGGACGAAGCAGAGGTGATCGCGCGCGCCAATAGCACCCAGTTCGGACTGGCCGCCGGCGTCTTTACCGGCGATCTGTCGCGCGCCCACCGGGTGATCGGGCAATTGCAGGCCGGTACCACCTGGATCAACACCTATAACCTGACCCCGGTCGAGATGCCCTTTGGCGGCGTCAAGGCCTCGGGCTTCGGGCGGGAAAACGGCTGGGCGGCGATCGAACATTATTCGCAGCTCAAATCGGTCTATGTCGCGCTCGGTAACACCGAAGCGCCGTTTTAAGGAGCCCTGAGATGGAAGCTGATTTCGTCATCGTCGGCGCCGGCTCCGCAGGCTGCGCCATGGCCTATCGCCTGTCCGAGGCGGGCGCATCGGTACTGGTCATCGAACATGGCGGCAGCGACGCCGGCCCCTTTATCCGGATGCCCGGCGCGCTGTCCTACCCGATGAACATGCCGGCCTATGACTGGGGCTATCAGTCCGAGCCCGAGCCGCATCTGGGCGGTCGTCGTCTGGTCACCCCGCGCGGCAAGGTGATTGGTGGGTCGTCCTCGATCAACGGCATGGTCTATGTGCGCGGCCACGCCTGCGACTTTGACACCTGGGCCACGATGGGGGCCGATGGCTGGGCCTATGGCGATGTCCTGCCCTATTTCAAACGGATGGAAAGCTGGCATGACGGCGGCCATGGCGGCGACCCCGACTGGCGCGGCTATGACGGCCCGCTGCATGTGACACGCGGCAAGCGCGACAATCCCCTGACCCGCGCCTTTGTCGAGGCCGGGCATCAGGCCGGATATCCGCTCACCGACGACTATAACGGCCCCCAGCAAGAAGGCTTTGGCCCGATGGAGGCGACGATCTGGCAAGGCCGCCGCTGGTCCGCCGCCGAGGCCTATCTGAAACCCGCGCTCAAACGGCCCAATTGCGACCTGATCCGCGCCCACGCCCAGCGCGTGGTGATTTCTGATGGCCGCGCAACCGGGGTCGAGGTGCTGCGCGGGGGCACCAAACAGGTGATCACCGCCCGGCGCGAGGTAATCCTCGCCGCCTCCTCCATCAATTCGCCGAAACTGCTGATGCTGTCGGGCATCGGCCCCGGCGCGCATCTGGCCGAGCATGGCATCGAGGTGATCGCCGACCGCGCGGGCGTCGGGCAGAACCTGCAGGACCATCTGGAGCTGTATCTTCAGATGGCCGCAACCCAACCCGTCAGCCTGTTCAAATACTGGAACCTGTTCGGCAAGGCCTTGGTCGGGGCGCAATGGCTGCTGACAAAAACCGGACCCGGGGCCTCGAACCAATTCGAAAGCGCCGGCTTCATCCGGTCGCGCGCGGGGGTGCGATACCCCGATATCCAATATCATTTCCTGCCCATCGCGGTCCGTTATGACGGCAAGGCCGCCGCCGAAGGGCACGGGTTTCAAGCCCATGTCGGCCCGATGCGCTCGAAAAGCCGTGGTGCGGTGACGCTGGCCTCCTCCGACCCCGCGGCGGCGCCAAAGATCCGTTTCAACTACATGAGCCATGACGACGACTGGCGCGATTTCCGCACCTGTCTTCGCCTGACCCGAGAGATTTTCGCGCAAGAGGCCTTCAAACCCTTTGCCGGTCATGAAATCCAACCCGGCATCGCGGCGCAAAGCGATGCTGAACTTGACGATTTCATCCGCGAACACGCCGAAAGCGCCTTTCACCCCTGCGGCACCGCCCGCATGGGACGCGCCGACGACCCGATGGCGGTGGTCGATCCCGAGGCGCGGGTGATTGGGGTCGAGGGGCTGCGGCTTGCCGACAGTTCGGTCTTTCCGCAGATCACCAATGGCAACCTCAACGCCCCCTCGATCATGGTCGGGGAAAAGGCCGCCGACCACATTCTTGGCCGCACGCCGCTGCCGCCCGAGAATGCAGAGCCATGGATCAACCCGAACTGGGCTACCTCGCAACGCTAGGGCAAAATCACGGGTGCGGCAGAACCTGGCTCTGCTTCACCCGGCCAAAGGCGAAAGAGGTGTTGATCGACGAGATGCCCGGAATCGCGTGCAGCGTCTCGCGCATGAACCGCTCGTAAGCGTCCAGATCGCGGCAGACCACGCGCAACAGATAATCCGCCTCGCCGGTCACCAGATAACAATCCTGAATCTCGGGAATGTCGCGAATGCGGGCCTCGAACACCCGCACCGCCTCGGCCGCGTGCCGCTCCATCTCGATCCGGATGAAGACGGTTAGCGGCAGGCCAAAGGCCTTTTGATCGACCAGCGCGGTATAGCCCCGGATAACCCCTGACTTTTCCAACTGCCGTACCCGACGCAGACAGGGCGAGGGCGACAGGTTCACCCGCTCCGACAGCTCTTGATTGCTCAGGCGGCCATTTTCCTGCAGCACGCGCAGGATATGATAGTCCTTGTCATCCATAACTCCGAGCCATGAGGCATAATCTGCCAAAATTCAACCTTTGAGAGGCAATGTTTGGCAGCACATAGCCCCCGCACCATGGCACCCTGCCCCTGACACCATCAACAGGAGCCTGCCCATGTCTCGCGATAAATCCGGTTTCGCCACCCGTGCCATCCACAATTTCCACGACCCGATGGAGCATCAGGGCGCGCTGACCCCGCCGCTGCACCTGACCTCGACCTTCGCCTTCGAGAGCGCCGAGGCCGGTGGCGAGATCTTCGCCGGAGAGCGCCCCGGCTATGTGTATTCGCGGGTCTCAAACCCGACGCTGGATCTGCTGGAACGCCGCATCGCCGATCTTGAAGGGGCCGAAGCCGGGCTTGCCGCCGCATCGGGGATGGGGGCGATCACGGCGGTGATGTGGACCTTTCTTGCCCCCGGCGACGAGGTGATCGTGGACAAGACGCTCTATGGCTGCACCTTTGCCTATCTGCGTCACGGGCTGGCCAAGTTCGGCATCACCGTCACCCATGTGGACATGACCGACGCCGCCAATGTCACCGCCGCCCTCACCCCGGCGACCAAGATGGTCTATTTCGAAACCCCCGCGAACCCGAACATGCGGCTGGTCGACATCGCCGAGGTGGCCCGCATCGCCCGCGCCCATGGCGCCCGCACGGTGGTGGACAATACCTATGCCACCCCGGTCCTGACCCGGCCGATCGAACTGGGCGCGGATATCGTGGTACATTCGGCCACCAAATACCTTGGCGGCCATGGCGACCTGATTGCCGGGCTAGCCGCTGGCAGCGCCGAGGATATCACCGCGATCCGCATGTATGGGCTCAAGGACATGACCGGCGCGGTGATGGCGCCCTTCAACGCCATGCTGATCCTGCGCGGGCTGAAGACGCTGAAACTGCGGATGGAACGCCACTGTGCCAGCGCCCGCATCGTGGCTGACTGGCTGGCAGCACAACCGGCGATCGAGCGCGTCTATTTCCCCGGCCTCGCCACCGATCCGCAGCACGATCTGGCAAAACGCCAGATGGCGGATTTCGGCGGCATGATCGCCTTTGAACTCAAGGGCGGATTCAGTGCCGGGGTGGCGATGATGAATCGTCTGAACCTGATCCTGCGCGCGGTGTCGCTGGGCGACGCCGAAAGTCTGATCCAGCACCCCGCCTCGATGACCCATTCCACCTATACCCCCGAGGAACGCGCCGAACACGGCATTTCCGAAGGTCTGGTGCGCCTGTCGGTGGGGCTGGAAGAGGTCGACGATATCATTGCGGATCTGGATCAGGCGATGACAAGCGCCGCAGTTCAGGCCGCTTAGGCGCAACACGTCAAGGAAGGGCCAGCCATGACCGGCAACCGCGATCACCTGAAATCCGTGCAGGACCGGCTGTTGTGGCTGGCCTGCTGGACCATCCACAACGCCAACGCCCTGCGCGACAAGCCCGAGGGCGAGGTCAAGACCGGTGGCCATCAGGCCAGCTGCGCCTCGATGGTGTCGCTGATGACGGCGCTGTATTTCCACGCCCTGCGCCCCGAGGACCGGGTGGCGGTCAAACCCCATGCCGCCCCGGTATTCCACGCCGCGCAATACCTGATGGGCAACCAGACGCGCGAGAAACTCGAGGCTTTCCGCGCCTATGGTGGCGCCCAAAGCTACCCGTCGCGCACCAAGGATATCGATGACGTGGATTTCTCCACCGGCTCGGTCGGGCTGGGGGCGGCGATGCCGATCTTTGCCGCGATGACGCAGGATTATCTGCGCGCCCACGGCTGGGGAACCGACCGGCCCGAGGGGCGCATGGTCGCCCTGATCGGTGACGCGGAACTGGACGAGGGCAATATCTATGAGGCCCTGCAAGAAGGCTGGAAACACGATCTGCGCAACACATGGTGGGTGATCGACTATAACCGTCAAAGCCTTGACGGCGTGATGCGCGAAGGTCTGTGGCGCCGGATCGAGGCGATCTTTTCCGCCTTCGATTGGCGGGTGGTGCGGCTGAAATACGGCGCATTGCAACGCGCCGCCTTCATTGAGCCGGGCGGCGAGGCCCTGCGCGACTGGATCGACGCCTGCCCCAATGATCTCTATTCGGCGCTGACCTATCGCGGCGGTGCCGCATGGCGCGCCAGCCTGATGCAGGATCTGGGCGATCAGGGCGCGGTCTCTGCCCTGCTGGAACGGCGCAGCGATGACGATCTGGCGCAGCTGATGGAAAACCTCGGCGGCCATTGTCTCGACACCCTCTGCGATGGGTTCGACAGCGTCACCGACGACCGCCCCACCCTGTTCCTTGCCTATACGGTCAAGGGCTGGGGCACCCCGCTCGCCGGGCACAAGGATAATCACGCCGGCCTGATGACCAGCGCCCAGATGGAGGTGCTCCGTACCCGGATGGGCGTGGCCAAGGGCGCGGAATGGGAGCCGATGGCCGGCATCGCCGACCTGCCCGCCTTTCGCGCCGCCCTCGACGCCACACCGTTCTTTGCCAAGGGCCGGCGCAGATACAGCGCGCCCACCCTTCCGGTGCCCGCCCTGCCCGCCCCCGCCGACCGCGTTCTCTCCACCCAGGCCGGGTTCGGCAAGATCCTCGACGGCCTCGCCAAATCCGGCGGGCCGCTGGCCGAGCGTATCGTCACCACCTCGCCCGATGTGACGGTCTCGACCAATCTCGGCGGCTGGGTCAACCGCCGCGGTCTCTTTGCCCGCGCCGCCCGGCCCGACACCTTCCGCGACCAAAAGGTGCCCAGCACCCAGAAATGGACCTTTTCGCCACAGGGCCAACATCTGGAACTCGGCATTGCCGAGATGAACCTCTTTCTGATGCTGGGCGCGGCCGGGCTCAGCCACAGCCTGTTCGGCGAACGGGTGATCCCGGTCGGCACGCTTTATGATCCGTTCATCGCGCGCGGCCTCGATGCGCTGAACTATGCCTGCTATCAGGACGCCCGCTTCATCGTCGCCGGCACGCCCTCTGGCGTGACCCTGGCCCCCGAAGGCGGCGCGCATCAATCCATCGGCACCCCGCTGATCGGGATGAGCCAGGACGGGCTGGCAGCCTTTGAACCCGCCTTTCTCGACGAGCTGGCGCTGATCCTCAACTGGTCCTTCGACTATCTCCAGCGCGATGGCGAGGGCGACCCGGACGAGCGCACCTGGCTGCGCGACGAGACCGGCGGCTCGGTCTACCTGCGCCTGTCCACCCGCCCGGTCGAACAGCCGCTGCGCCGCGCCAACCCCGATTTCGCGCAACATGTCATTGACGGCGCCTATTGGCTGCGTGAACCCGGTCCGAACGCCGATCTGGTGATCGCCTATCAGGGCGCGGTCGCCCCCAACGCGATCGAGGCGGCGGGCCGCATCGCCGGTGCCCGACGTGACATCGGTGTGCTGGCCGTCACCTCTGCCGATCGGCTCAACGCCGGCTGGAGCGCCGCCCAGCGCGCCCGCGCCCGGGGCCAATCCGAGGCCCGCAGCCACGCAGAAACCCTGCTGTCACGCCTGCCGCCCCATTGCGCCCTGATCACGGTGATCGACGGTCATCCCACGACCCTCAGCTGGCTGGGCGCGGTGGCGGGACATCGCACCATTCCGCTCGGGGTCGAACATTTCGGCCAGTCCGGCACCATCGCCGAGCTGCACCGGCATTTCAGCATCGACGCCGCCGCGATCACCGCCGCCGCCGACCGCATCACGGCGGGCCGCCCGATCCCCCTGCGCGCCTGATCCCCCCGCGCGCGCCGGGTTCGGAGCCGAAACGCCCCCCACAAACAAGAACGGGACGCGCGATATCCTCGCGCGCCCCAACGTTCTTCTTGTCCAAAATACTCCCGCCGGAGGCTCCCACGGAAGCCCCCCCGCACCATCGCCCGCCTAAAACGGCAGCCCGACATAATTCTCCGCCAGCGAGGTTTGCGCCGCATCCGAAGAAAACAGATACTCCAGATCAGTCTGCTGCAACCGCTTGTCATAGGCAATGCTGTCCGGGAAGGTGTGCAACAGCGAGGTCATCCACCACGAGAACCGCTGCGCCTTCCACACCCGCGCCAGCGCCTTCTGCGAATACTCCTCCAGCCCGGTATCATCGCCGTTCTGATAGTGATCCAGCAGCGCGTGATAGAGGTAATAGATATCCGACGCCGCCGAATTCAGCCCGCGCGCGCCGGTGGGCGGCACGATATGGGCGGCGTCGCCAGCCAGAAACAGATTGCCATAGCGCATCGGCTCGGCGACAAAGCTGCGCAGCGGCGCGATGCTTTTCTCGATGCTCGGTCCGGTGATCAGCCCCTCGGCGACATCCTGCGGCAACCGCCGCTTCAACTCGTCCCAGAACGCCTCGTCCGACCAGTCCTCGACAGTATCCGTCAGAGGCACCTGAAGGTAATATCGGCTCAACACCTGACTGCGCAGCGAACACAGGGCAAAGCCCCGCTCATTCTTGGCATAGATCAGTTCGGGCGAGACAGGCTTGGTGCGCGACAGCACCCCGAGCCAGCCGAACGGATACACTTTTTCATACTCCGTCAGCACATCCTTGGGGATCGACTTGCGGCTGACGCCATGGAACCCATCAGCCCCGATGATATAATCACAGTCGATCCGGTACGGCTCATCCCCCAGCCGATAGGTCAGATAGGGCGCATCGGATTTCAGGTCATGCGGCGTGACGTCCTGCGCCTCATGGATGACGGCGCCGCCCATCTTGTCGCGCGCCTCGTACAGATCGCGGGTCACCTCGGTCTGGCCATAGACCACGACCGAATTTCCGCCGGTGTATTTTTTCAAATCCACCCGATCGCGAATGCCGTCATGGGCAATGTAGAACCCGTCGTGAATCTCGCCCTCCGCGTCCATCCGCGCGCCGCATTCTGCCTCGCGCATCAACTCGGCAAAGCCATGCTCCAACACGCCGGCCCGGATCCGGCCCAGCACATAGTCACGGCTGTGCTTTTCCAACAGGATATTGTCGATTCCCTTCAGGTGCAGCAGTTGCGACAGCAACAGGCCCGACGGGCCACCGCCGATGATTCCAACCTTGGTTTTCACAGGGGTATTCATGGTCACTCCTCCTTATTTGACCGCAATATGCCCGGTCTCGCCCGTGTCTGGAATGGATCAACCGCGCAACTTATTGTATATATCGAACATGACCGATACCTCTGACAACGCCACGATCCGAAACTATAACCTGTTCGGCGAAACCGCCGAAGCGCCCGACGTGGTCCATTGCGAAACGATACAGGACCGCTCCGAACTGCATAACTGGGAGCTGCGACCGCACCGCCACGCGCGTCTGCACCAAATCCTGTTGCTGCGTTCGGGCGGCGGCGAGGCCCGGATCGAAGGGCAGATCACCCCCTTGATCCCGCCGGTGCTGATCAACATGCCGCGCGGCTTTGTCCACGGCTTTCGCTTTCAACAGGGCACCGAGGGCTGGGTCATCACGTTGAGCGCAGATCTGATGGACGAGGCGCTGCGCGAGCGCGAAGGGCTGCGCGCCGTGCTCGCCAACCCGAGCGCGGTGCCGCTGCCCCCCGAGATGGAGACGCTGGCGCGCCGCATCCTGACCGAATATCATAACCGCGATTTCGCCCGGGCGCAGATCCTGCGCTCGCAGGCCGGTGCGCTTCTGGGGCTCGCGGCCCGCGCGATCCACACCGATCAGGCCCCGCCCGACCCCCATGCCGACACCCCGCTCCTGCGCCGGTTCGAGGCGCTGGTCGAGCACCACTTTCGTGACCGCCTGCCGGTCGCGGAATATGCCGCCCGGCTGGCGGTCTCGCCCACCCATCTCAATCGCGTTGTGCGACAGTCCACCGGGCGGCCCGCCTCGGCGTTGATCGCGAACCGCGTGCTGCGCGAGGCACGGCGCATGTTGATCTACACCAACCTCACCGCAGCCGAGATCGGCTATGAGCTGGGCTTTACCGACCCGGCGCATTTCTCGCGCGTGTTCACCCGTGGCATCGGCACCCCGCCACGCGCCTTCCGCCAGCGAATGGAACAGGGCGGCTGAGGGGGCGCGCCCCCATCACAAGGGCGCGCCCGGCCAGAGGTCGGATTTGAGTATTTGAAACAAGAAGAAGCGGGGGCGCCGCGCGCCTTGTTCTGGCCGGGAACAGCCGCTCCGGTGTCAGCCTCGGGCGGTGTCCCGTACGGTATCGACCATCAATTGTACGTTTTCCGGGTCCGCATCCGGCGTGATCCCGTGGCCCAGATTGAAGATATGGGGACCATTGGAGAACGCCTTGACGATCCGCCGCGTCTCGTCGACCAGCGCCTGGCCGCCGGTGACCATATGCTCGGGCGCCAGATTGCCCTGCACGCAGCCATCGACCTGCACATTGGCGGCGGCCCAATCGGCATCGACCGATTGATCCAGCGCCACGCAGTCGACCCCGGTCGCCTTGGCAAAGCCAAGGTATTTCTCTTCGGCGCCACGCGGAAAGCCGATCACCGGGATCCCCGGATGCCGCGCCTTGAGCGCTTGGGTGATCTCCCGGCAGGGCGCGAGCGCATATTTGTCAAAGGCCTCGCCCTTGAGCGATCCGGCCCAGCTGTCGAACAGTTTGACCACCTCTGCCCCGGCGTCGATCTGCGCCGAGAGATATTCGATCGTGGCCTCGGTAATGCGCCCGAGCAGCGCCTCGAACAAGGCGACATTGCCTTCGCGCAGGGCATGGGCCGGCGCTTGCGCCGGGGTGCCGCGCCCGGCGACCATATAGGTGGCGACGGTCCAGGGCGCGCCGGCAAAGCCGATCAGCGTGGTCTCATCCGACAAATCGCGCGCCAGGATCCGCACGGTCTCATAGACCGGGGCCAGTTTGTCATGAATCGCGTCCGCCGGTTTCAGCGCGTCGAAATCCGCCTGTTCCGTGATGGTGGAAAGCCGCGGCCCCTCGCCGGTGACGAACCACAGATCCGCGCCCAGCGCCTGCGGCACCAGCAGGATGTCGGCAAACAGGATCGCCGCATCAAAGCCATAGCGACGGATTGGCTGCAGCGACACCTCGGCGGCAAGATCCGGCGTATAGCACAGCGACAGGAAATCCCCCGCCTTGCCCCGCGTGGCGCGGTATTCCGGCAGATAACGCCCGGCCTGCCGCATCATCCAGATCGGCGGCACCTCAAGCACCTCGCCCGCCAGCGCGCGCAGCAGCTTTTTCTGTCCAGCCATGTCGTTCCCTTCAGGCAAGATTTGGAAATGGGAGATGCGCCCCGTCCGGGTGAACGGGGCGCAAAAAGGCTCTGAGCAGGTTCAGACGCCGACGTCGACGATGGCCTTGGCCAAGAGCGGCACGGTGGTTGTGTTCAGCCCGGCGATGTTCATCCGGCTGTCACCCACGATATAGATCCCGTGCTCCTCGCGCAGCTTTGCCACCAGTTCCGGCGTGGTGCCCAAACGCGAGAACATGCCGCGATGCTGCGCGATGAAGCCGAACCGGTCCGAACCGGTCAGCCGCTGCAGCTCATCCGCGAGCTGCTGACGCAGGCCCAGCATCGACAGCCGCACCTCTTCCAGTTCGGCGGCCCAATCGGCGCGCAGTTCCGGGTCGGTGAGAATGGTGGTCACCACCCGCGCCCCGTGATCGGGCGGAAAGGAATAGTTCTGCCGGTTGAGATAGGCCAGCGTGCTTTGGTTCAGCTTGGTCTTGCCCGCATCGGCCGAGACCGCCATCAGCAGGCCGGTCCGTTCACGATAGACCCCGAAATTCTTGGAACAGCTGGCCGCGATCAGACATTCGGGCACCGAAGACGCCACCAGCCGGGTGCCCGCCGCATCCGCGTCCAACCCGTCGCCAAAGCCCTGATAGGCGATGTCGATCATCGGGATCAGCCCGCGGTCGTTGAGCACATCGACCACCGCCTGCCATTCGACAAGGTTCAGGTTGGCGCCGGTCGGGTTGTGGCAGCAGCCATGCAACAACACCACATCGCCGGCCTTGGCGGTTTTCAGATCTGCGATCATGCCGTCGAAATCGACGCCGCGCGACTCGCTGTCGAAATAGCGATAGGATTTCACCTCCATGCCCAGATATTTCAGGATCGAGGTATGATTGGGCCAAGTCGGGTCGGACACCCAGACGCGGGCCTGCGGATTGGCCATCTGGATCAGCTCGAACGCTTGGCGCACCGCGCCGGTGCCGCCCGGCGTGGCCGCAGCCGCAACGTTTGCGCGCGCCACCGTATCCGACAGGATCAGCTCGATCATCGCATCGGCATAGGCCGGATCACCGGCCAGCCCGGTATAGCTTTTGCTGGTCTGCTGTTCCCAGATCCGCTTTTCCGCGGCCTTCACCGCGCGCATCACCGGGGTGACGCCCTCGGCATTCTTGTAGACACCAACGCCCAGGTCGATCTTTTGCGCGCGCGGATCATCGGCGAACATCTGCATCAGCGCGAGGATCTTGTCCGCAGGCTGTTCCTTCAGGGTCTCGAACATCAGTCGTCTCCTGTTGCGACGGGCAGGGTCGGGAAAGCGCCCCATTCAGCCCAGGAGCCGTCATAGAGGGAATGGTCGGTCTTGCCCAAGCGCTCCAGCGCCAGGCTGAGGATGGCGGCGGTCACACCCGACCCGCAAGAAGTGATCGCAGGCTTGGACAGGTCGACGCCGGCGGCCTCGAAAACGGCGCGGCAGGCCTCGGGCGATTTCATCGTGCCATCCGCGTTCAGCAGGTCGGTGAAAGGCACATTTTTTGAGCCCGGAATATGGCCGCTGCGCAATCCCGCGCGCGGTTCCGGCTCCTCGCCGCGAAAGCGCCCGGCAGAGCGGGCGTCAATGACCTCGTAATCCCCCAGCTTGGCAGCGGCCGACACCTGGGTCACGTCGCGCACAAGGTGATTCTGCACCCGCACCGTCATGTGCCGATCGCGCACCATGGGCGGCAGATCCTCGATCTCGCGCCCCTCGGCCAGCCATTTCGGCAGCCCGCCATCAAGCACGGCAACATTGGCCTGCCCCATCAACCGAAAGGTCCACCAGACGCGGGCGGCGGAATAAATCCCCAGGGAATCATAGACCACCACCTGATGGCCGTCGCCAACGCCCATCGCGCGCAGGCGCGACATGAACTTCTCGACCGGCGGCACCATATGCGGCAGATCCGAACGATGATCGGAAATCTCGTCGATATCAAAGAACCGCGCGCCGAGGATATGCGCCTGTTCATACTCCGCCCGGGGATCGCCCGTCTTGCCGGCAAGCGGCATCCGCGCATCAAGAATGCGCAGGTCGGGATCTTTCAGATGCGCCGCCAGCCAATCGGTCGAAACCAGTGTCTTTGGGTCATCCTGCATGCCTGCCACCCTTCTAGCAAAATCAGTGTTCTGCCTACTATTGGCCGCGCAGGGGTGCAAGGCAACAGCGAGATATCGACATCTGATGAGGAAAGAGGCTGCGAGGGGAACTCTCCCTCCCGGCAACCGGTCTGCGGGGGATCGCGCGATCAGCGCAACACGGCACCGCGCATCATCGCCGCATCGCCGCATCGCCGCATCGCCAAAGAACGCGGGCTTAGCGATTGTCCTTCAACAACCGCTGTTTCTGCCGCGACCAGTCGCGTTTGGCCTGAGTCTCGCGCTTGTCGTGGGCCTGCTTGCCCTTGGCGATCCCGATCTTGAGCTTGGCGATGCCCTTGTGATTGAAATACATCACGATCGGCACCAGCGTCATGCCCTTGCGCTGGGTCGCATTCCACATATCCGACAATTGTTTGCGGCTGACCAGCAGCTTGCGCCGCCGCCGTTCTTCATGACCAAAGGTCTTGGCCTGCTTGTAGGGCGCGATATAGGAATTGACGAGCCACAGCTCGCCGTCCTCCACCATCGCATAGCTTTCCGCGACATTGCCACCATTGGCGCGCAACGATTTGACCTCGGAGCCTTCCAGAATGATGCCGCACTCCACGTCATCCTCGATCGCGTAATCAAAACGCGCGCGCCGATTCTCGGCGATTACCTTGTAATTCGGATCTGATTTCTGATTGGCCATAGGCACCGATCTACGCGCGCGCAGGGCATTGCGCAAGATCCGCCCCCGCCCGCTGTCTTTCCTGACCGCCTTTTTCTGGCGGCAAATACTCTCCCCGAAGGGATCGCGGCACAGCCGCGACCATTGCGGGGCCTAGCTGCCCAGCTTGGCATGCACCTCGTCCAGATCGATCTCGCCCACCGGCAGCTTGTTTGACGGGTCTTGCGCGTCGTATTTGAACAGATCGAAGTCGCGCTTGTAGATCTCATAGACCAGATGCATCGACAGATCGTCGAAATAATCCTCGACCGGATGCGCCCGTTTCGGCCCGTGGCCTTCGCTCTCGTTGAAGCGCGGAATCGTCGCCAGATCGACCGCATGCGGCGTCTCCACCGCGTTCAGCACCGATTGCATCCCCGCGTTGAACTTCTCGGTCCAGAAGATGTTGTCGTAGCGCCCGCCATTGACGATGAAGGTCGAGACATGGCCCGACATCCCCGACCAGTGAATGTCCGGGTCCATCGGACGACGCCAGCGAATGGTGTCGCGGGCGAACAGCAGAAACCGGCGGAACGAGGCAATCTGGTCAAACGCGCCTTTGCCGTCATCGCCGCCGACCTCGATCCCATAGGTATAGGCCAGCTTGGGCACCAGATTGCCGCGATAGCGTTTGCCGTTGCGCTGGATGCCGCAAATCTTGTCGAAGAACGAACTGAGGATGCGCGAATACGGGTTGCGCACGCAGGTGAAGGCATAGGACTTGTGCGCCACAACATTGCGGGTGATCGCGGCCTGACTCTCTTCGATCCCCCATTTGTGCAGCCCCGATTGCGCATCATGGATGTCGCCGTCGAAGAATTCGCCATGGTCGGAATAATACATGATCTGTCCGATGGTCGAGCAGGCGCATTTCGGTATGACCCGATACACCATGCTCTCGCTTGTCGTCATCCAGGTGCCGGGAAATCCCATTTACCCTTGTCTCCTTGCTGGCCGGGCCACGCGATGTGGGGCCACGGGCGGGGTTCGCATGAAAAAAGCAAATTATGCATGTTTATTCAATCGCTCTTCACCTTTATCTAGATAGGTGAACTGCCCGCACAGGTATATATCGTTCCGCACATGGCGAAAATCGCGTACATTCTGCTCTGCCACAAGGACCCGGAGGCGATTGTCCTTCAGGCCGAGCGTCTGACGGCGGCTGGCGACTATATTTCCATCCATTTCGATGCCCGCGCGCCGCTGAAGGATTTTCGCGCCATCCGCGATGCACTGGCGGACAACCCCAACGTGACCTTTGCCCGGCCCCGCCTGCGCTGCGGCTGGGGCGAGTGGTCGCTGGTGCAGGCCACGCTGAACGCGGTCGAGGCGGCGGTCGATGCCTTTCCCCGCGCCACCCATTTCTACATGCTGTCGGGCGACTGCATGCCGGTCAAGTCCGCGGAATATGCCCATCGCTTCCTCGACAACCGGGATGTCGATTTCATTGAGAGCTTTGATTTTTTCGAAAGCAACTGGATCAAGACCGGCATGAAGGAAGACCGGCTGATCTATCGCCACTTCCTGAACGAACGGAAACACAAGCGGCTGTTCTATGCTGCGGTCGAGGCCCAGCGGCGGCTGGGGCTGAAACGTGCGATTCCCGCCGATATCCAGGTGCAGATCGGCAGCCAATGGTGGTGTCTGCGCCGCCGCACCATCGAATGGATTCTGGATTTCACCCGAAAAAGGCGGGACGTCATGCGGTTTTTCCGCACCACATGGATCCCTGACGAGACGTTTTTCCAGACCTTGGTGCGCCATCTGGTGCCAGAGCGCGAAATCGAGGCCCGCTCGCTGACCTTTCTGATGTTCTCCGACTACGGGATGCCGGTCACCTTCTACAACGATCACTATGACCTGCTGCTCAGTCAGGATTACCTCTATGCGCGCAAGATCAGCCCCGAGGCCGAGGATCTCAAGGCGCGGTTGGGCGCGCTCTATGCCGCCCATGACGTCGAGTTCCGCGTCTCGAACGAAGGGCAAAGCCTGTACAAGTTCCTGACCGGGCGCGGTCGGATCGGGCGCCGCTTTGGCATGCGGTTCTGGGAAACCGAAAGCTCCCTTGGCCGCGAGCGCGAGCTCTTGATCGTGATCAGCAAGAAATGGCACGTGGCCAAACGGCTGCTGTCGCACATCCGCCAGATCACCAATGTGCCGGCAATCGAATATCTGTTCAACGAGGTCGACACCCCGCTTCCCGATCTGGGCGGCATCCAGAGCACGCTGGAAAAACGCGCTCGCCATCGCCGCGCCCTGATGCGGATGCTGTTCGACTATTACGAAACCGACCGGATGATCGTCTGCATGGACCCCGACAGTCTGGACCTGATGCAGGATTTCGCCTCGGACCGTTCAAAGACGCGCTTCCTGAAACTCAGCTGCCAATTCTCCGACGACGACCTGATCGGCCATGCCCGGCGAATCGGGCTGGCCGGCGAACAGGCCAGCCAGGCCACGCTGGACCGGCTGCTCCCGACGATCCGCAACGACATGGTCTATGAGGCCGACTGCATCCGCGATACCGGATTCGATCACCTCTATCAGGTCCGAGAGGCCGCCACGGCCGAGGAGAACGCCAATGCGCTCGCCGATTTCCTGTCGATCCCCTATGATCAGGCCCTAAGCCTGGCCCAGGTCGAGACCCTGTTCGCCGACTGAGCCGCGCCGCTCACTTGCCGGACTTGCCGCCCAGCCAGCGGCGCAACCGCCCGCCCCGCTCGGAAATCGCCTCGCCGGCCATATCCATATTGTCCTCGAGATCGTCCAGCAAAGGGTCGATCCGGGCCCGCCGGAACCGACGCCACCGCACCCAGATCGCATAGACCAACGCGGCCAGCAGCGTCAGAACGATGATGTTGAACCACGGGATGATCCGCACATCCGGCCCACTCACCGGCTTGATCTTGACCGCGTTGGGAAAGATCGACAGGAATTCGTTGCGCCAGCCATAGTGACGGATCGACACCCATTTGGGGTTTTCGGCGGTCGATTTCATATCCGCCGCCTCGGCCTGCAGGTTCGAACTGTTGACCTTGAAATAGGGCGGCCAGGACCAACCGGTATCCTCGTTGCGATAGACCATGATCTTGCCGTTCGCCCCGCGCGTCTGGATAAAGAACACATCGCGGTTCAGCGTGGTCGGATCGCTGCCCACATCATGCGAGGCCCAGAACCAGCTGTTTTCGCCCGGGTCGATCCGCTTTTCATAGGTATCCGTGATCCGGGCGATATCGTGCTGTGGCAGCGTATAGTGAAAGAACCCTCCGACCAGCAGCCAGAAGGTGAGGATGATTGCCCATTTGATGTAAACCATCGGTGTGCCCTTACATGAAATTGGTGACGTATATGAGGATCGCGATCACCGTCAGTGGCACGATATAGACCCCCAGGATCAGCTTGCGCTTGAACGAACGGTCATAGCGCTCCAGCCCGCGCTTGATGAAGGTCTCGCGGTCCACGGTCAAAACGTCCTTGCTGTCCCAGCGTTGCGCCAGCTTGCGGCGGCGACGCAGCCGGGAATAGATCGACACGACAATATAGATCACCGTCAGCCCGATCAGAAGCGGCAACAGGAATCGCAGCATCACCAGCATATCACGATCTCCTTATTGCGCCCCATGGCCCGACCCGACGGATCAGATCGTCTGGCGGCGGGGGCGGATCCTCGCCCGACATGTCGGGTTCGTGCCCAAACAGCGCCGCCCGCGCGCCCGCCTTGTCCACCTGATACTCGCGCGCGAGGAAATCGGCAACATAGGCGCGCTTGGCCTCGGGCCACCCGGCATAGAGGCGATAGAACAGATCCTTGTGGCAGATGAACAACTGCCGCACATCCAGCGGCGTCAGCTCGGCCAGCAGCATGTTGACCAGATCGCGCTGCGGCGTATCGGCTGCCCGCAGCGTATAGAAAAAGGCCGGGTCTTCCGAGGTGATGCGCGGCCAGTCGCCCCCGGACGAGGCCCAGTTCAGCAGATGCGCCAACCCGTGATAGGCGCCGGGCAGCACATCGGCATTGGTGCGCGCCAAGCGACGCAGATCGGCGCGATCAAGGTTTTCAAGATCCAACCCGGCCCCGGCGGCGGCGTCGATCACGATGAAGTCCATCTTTTGCCGCAGGATCGCGGCGGCATCGACGCCACGCGCGCGCAGGATTGGCTCGACCAGCCCGTTTTCGTCGAGAAACCGCGCGATCCGGTTGCGCGCGGACAGATCCAGCACCCGTTCCACTGCCAGTCCGTCCAGCGCCGCCACATCGCCCGCGGCGATCACCGTGGGGGTGTCCACGCTTTGAAACAGGTAAAGCCCGCCGAAATGCGCGGTCCAGAAATCGCGCTGCTCATACTCCCGGTTTTCCAGCCGCACCGGGTTGCGGGTGAGGTCGCCGGATTTCTGCGCCAGCCCGATCATCTCGGCGATCAGCACATCGTCAAACCACGCATCGTCCGTGGCCTTGAACCGCTCGACCAGCCGGGTCAGATGCTCCGCATGGCGCAGGGTGCCGGTGGTGGTGTCGGCCTCGATCACCACCCGGCGCAGATCCAACAGGCGGCGCGGGTCGGAAATGTCGATCACCGAATTCACCAGTTCGCCCGCCACCGCGTCGGTCGCCGTCAGCGCAAAAAGCTGCGCCAGATTGTCGGTGATGAAATTGCGCAGGATATCGCGACTGGTGGAGAATTTGGCATTGAGCAGCGGACAGCGTTTCTGTTCCGTGCTCAGCAAGATGAACTGCCGGTTGACCCCGCCCTGGTTGAGATAAAGCGGGTCGCCCAGCTCATCCCCCACCTCGGGGGAATAGCCGGAAAGATCGACATGAAAATCGTCCAGCGCCGTGCGCTTGCCGGTCAGATGCAACAGCGCGCGATTATACCGCTCGACCAGCGCCGGGCTGTCGACGTGGTAGAGGTTGCCGAACATCAGGCCACGGGTGATGAGGCGTTTCATGGGGTGGGCTCCGACTGGACATCAAGACCTGAGCGGCGCGCCCGGCCCGAGGGTGGGGGCGGAACGCGCCCGCCCTGGGGGGCGGGTCGGGCGCGTCGCGGCGTTGCCGCGATACAGACGCCAAGACTCTCACTCTCTCCGAAACGGTTTATCATTGCGTTGCCTCAGGGAAGACAAATAGCGGAAACGCTGTCCTATTTCGCCGTGCAACCAACATGTCAGGAACGGATTTCTCTATCTGTTCAGACTTCAAATGTGGACGCAAAAACGTTTCAAAGAATGCCTGGAACACGACGGAAAACTTCCGCATCGCCTGCCTAACGAATTCGGCATTTTCTTCAACTGACTTGCGAGCTTCCGACAGGCAAAATGCAGCCGCAGAGTTCCCATGGCCAGAAGCAACAGATATTTCTCCAAAAGGGAAAGACTGAAACTCAAACTCTTTGGCCACGAGAATGGAATGCTCAGCATTGGTTCTGCTTCGTTGGACGAGTTCCCGAAACCTCTCCAAATCATAGTGGAAACCCAGCTTGTTTCGATCCTGCTGGACCACAGAGCCGCCAGGGATTTTCTTTAACTCATTGTACGCACGAAGAACGTGGTTACGGCGGAAGGTATTCAATCCAGCATCGTCTGAGAAGTTTTCCTTCTTCGAAAGCATCAGCGTCTTGAATGCCTCCAAAATCTTCATCCCAATCATGCGCATGAACACCGTTTTTTGGCTAATGAAGGCGGCATCCAAGTCTTCATCCCCAACCGGCGCGGATGGCCCGAGCGTCAACGCCTTTTTCATCGCATCGACCTCGGAGACCGTCAGACACAGGACGGCGAACATGGCACGCTGATCCACGGTAAGTTTTCCAAGGCATTCATCGCTGATTTCGTAACGCTGAAACAGAACGTCCACCATCACCCCTTCCCCTCCAGATACCGCCGCTTGGCCGCCTCCATCCGTTCCATATCGCGCACGGCGGCCTCGATCGCCATCTCGTCCGAACTGTCGCTATAACGGAACTCGCTGTCGGCATAACGGTTGATTTCCTGGATCACCATCTCGGGCGTGATCGGCACGCGCAGATCCTCGATCATCGCTTTCTTGGTCTCGTAATCGCGGAACAGGAACCGCTCCGGCTCCTCCATCCACGCGTCGGGCAACTCGAAATCCATCGAGCGCATCTTGACCGCGTCGGTGATGTTCTTGATCGCCCGCCCGGTAAAGCGCGGATCGGCCTGCTGGATTGCTTTCAGATAGCCGCCCATCTTGGCCACGGTATCCAGCGCCCCCACCCGTTCCGTCACCCGGTCGAACACATCGCCCAGCGCCGCCTCTTGCGGGCGGTTGTGGGCGGCGAAACTGGCGGCCACCGCGCGCTCGATCTCTTGCGCGGCGTAAAGGTCGTGATCGCCCAGCGCGATGCCATGCCCCTTGCCCAGCAACAACGCGAGGATGTCGATATAATCCTCCCGGCTTTGCGGCCCGTCGACCAGAAACCGCGCCCCGGCCCGCTGGCGCAGGGCATCGTCGACGTTCTCGGGGTAATTCGAGAACATGCCAAAGGTGCAATTGCCGCGCACAACGGTATTGGCGCCGGCAAAGCTTTCCATCAGCACGGCGGTGATTTCCAGCTGCCCGGTGCTGGACTGCCGATCGCCGCGCTTTCCGGCCAGCTGGTCGATATCGTCGATGGTACCAAACCCGATCGCGCCGGGATCGATGATCGTGTTGATAAAGGCCTTGGCGTTCTGCGCCGATTTGCCCTGATAGCTGTCGATGCTTTCGGTGCTCAGGTTCTGATAGCGGAACGGATAGCCCGCGATCTGGCAATAGCCGTGGATCAACCCCGCCATCATCTGGATCAAGGTGGTCTTGCCGGTGCCCGGCATCCCGTCGCCCATAAAGGTAAAGATGAACCCGCCCAGCTCGGCAAAGGGGTTCAGCTTGCGGTCGAAATCATAGGCCATCAGCATCTTGGCAAGCCGCAAGGCCTGATATTTGGCGATATGGTTACCGACCACCTCTTCCGGTTTCTTGAACGTCATCGTCAGGGTAGTGGATTTCGCCCGCGACGCGGGGGCAAATCCGCGCAGGGTCAGATCATCCGCCTCGATCCGCCAGGCGACCCCGGCAAAGCCAGCCAGATGCGGTGCGCTTTGGGCCCGCTGCGCGGCCTTGTCCATCAGCGCCTCGGCAAAGCCGCTCGCCGTGGCCACCAGCCGCGCCTCATCGCCCGCCTGCGCGGCAAGGGCGCGGTCCAATTCCCACAGCGCCCCGTGCAGCGCGATCTGCCCGTGATCGCTCAGCACCTCTTCGATCTCGCCGACCTCGACTCCGATCTCGCCCAGATGCGGCGCCAGCAGATAGGCCAGCGCATTGCCGAACACATGCAGCGAGATCAGCGCCTCGCCCGCCAGCAACTCGGTAAACTCCGCCTTGCGCGCGGCGGGGAGATCGCCGGCCAGATTGGCGCGCTTCAGCTCTGCCAGCGGGGTCTGCGCACCATAGGTGTCTGCCAGCGCCAGCGCGATCGACAGCGCCCGGCGCAACGCCCGCATCACGGTGGCCTGCGCTGGCGAGACCAGCGGATCACCGCCGTCACAGGCTGCGATCCGGTCCAACAGATGCACCCCATCCGCACGCGCAACCCGCCGGGTCACCAGCCCCGGCGTGGTCGAGCGGAACCGCCGCCGCGTCCCGATCCCGGACGAGCGTTCGACCTCTCCGGTTGGCGCGGCGTGCTCCCGCGCGATGCGGGGGGCGTGTTCGAACCCCTCCAGCATCGCTTCGGCGGCCGGGTAATGCGCGACGATATCGGCCTCGCGCAGCTCCATCAGATCACTTGTCAGGCTCATGTCTCGCCTATCTTTGTCTCACTGGTATCATTGTCTCACTGGTATCTTTGCCCCAACGGGCCCAGCTCTTTTTCTGGCCCCAAATACTCCCGCCGGAGGCGCAAGGTGGAACGCTGCAACCACTTGAACCCAAAGCTTTTCTGCCAGCGACGTTCTCAGCAGTGATGCACTTTTATATGCCAAGTGAGGCCCTCAAGGGACAGGATCGCGGATCTGGCGCGGCAGTGCAAGTCGCCATGTTCGGGCGATTCCACCATCACGCAGGACGGCGCCCCGTCGTTCACCGCAGCTGGAACGAATGTTTAGGACGTGCAGGGAACAGACTTTGCAAAGCCGCGGGGCGTTTCTGGTGCGGCAGGGCGCGAACCAGTGGCTTGAACCGCGACCAGAATCCCAAGAGGCTTGACTGACACGCAAAATGGCGGCGAATTGAGCGAAATGGCGTTCTACTTGGCCAATGTCGGCATATCGTGCCTTCATGCAGGAGTTTCACCATGGCCGTTTTCACTGTCACCAATTCCGGCTGGCCCGAAGATCCCGGCCTGACATTCGAAAGCGCGGTCGAGTCCGCCAATGCACGTCCGGGGGCCGATACAATCCGGTTCGAACCCGGCCTCTAGTTCTACCGGCTCGATGATGTCGTTGGGATCAGCGGCCGATTGACAATTGACGGCGATCCAGACGGCGATGGCGTCAGCGACGTCATTCTTCAGGCAGCAACCTTGACGCGCCATCTGACGGTGTCGCGTCGCCCGGTGCACGGTGACGATCCGCAATATCGATTTCGTCAGCGGTTCGGCACCGCCAAGAGCGACGACATACGAGGACTGGGCGGGAAAGATACCCTCATCGGAAAGGCGGGCGCTGATACGCTCAAGGGCAGCAAGGGCGGCAAGGGCAGCAAGGGCGGCAAGGGCAAAGGAACGCTTGACGGTGGAAACGGCAACGACGTGCTTGATGGTGGCCACGCCATTGACCTGCCCCCCGGAGAAATCCCCCACCATCCTGTAGAGGATGCCCAAACTTGAACGAGAAGACGCATGCGGATGCGCCGTTTTAGGGAGGTGCGGACTCTCATTTTGAACGAAGGGCCAGCCGGGGGGAAACGTCAGGATGGATGATCCGCCGGGGCGTAGAATCAACTTTGGTATGTAGAATAGATCGTGTTTCGTCCCCCTCTGTCGTAGTGTAATTCATAAATTAGAAATTTTTTTCAATAATTTACGCAACTCTTATAATAAGTATACACTCTAATTGACTCCACATAGTAAGCACAGGTATCACATACTTGACTTGAGCGGAGGCTCACATCCACATGACAAGGAGGAGAGCTTATGCAGTATTATCTGAGTGGCTTTCGTGGTGGCGATCCCGACCTGAGAGAGGCGGCCCCCTGCCGCCGCGCGTACAACGATTTCGCCCCGCTCCCTGAAAAGGTGGATGTGCTCATCGCCGGTTGCGGGCCCGCAGGCCTCTGCCTTGCCGCACAGCTTTCCCAATTCCCTGAAATCGACGTCATGATCGTGGAGCGCAAACCGGGCCCGATGGAGAAGGGGCAAGCCGACGGGGTGAATACCCGGACCATGGAGATGTTTCAGGCCTTTGGCTTCGGCGAGAAGGTCAAGCGCGAAGCCTACTGGGTGAACCAGACAGCCTTCTGGACGCCCGACCCGGAAACGCCCGCACATGTCCGCCGCATTGGTCGGGTGCAGGATGTGGCTGACGATTCCTCCGAGATGCCGCATACGCTGATCAACCAGGCCCGCATTCACGAGTTCTTTCTCGAGGTGATGCGCAAGTCGCCGAAGCGGCTTGAGCCGGACTACGGCTGGTCCGTCAAGGACCTGACCATCGACGAGACCACTGAGGATCACCCCGTGACGGTCACGCTGGAAAATACCGGCGTGAACCTTGGCACGACCCGGACCCTGCGCGCCAATTACGTCGTTGGCTGCGATGGCGCCCGCTCGAACGTGCGCAAAGCGATTGGTGGCACGCTGCACGGGGATGCCGCGCATCAGGCATGGGGGGTGATGGACATCCTCGCCAATACCGACTTTCCAGACATTCGCCAGAAATGCATCGTTGCCTCTGCGTCCGAGGGCAACATGCTGATCCTGCCGCGCGAAGGCGGCTATCTCTTCCGCATGTATGTCGAACTCGACAAACTCAATCCCGATGAGCGCGTCGCCGCTCGCAACCTGACCTCAGAGCACATGATCGCCGCCGCGAACAGGATCATGAAGCCCTACTCGCTCGACGTGAAAGAAGTAGTATGGTGGTCGGTCTACGAGATCGGTCACAGCATGACTGACCGGTTCGATGATGTCCCAGAAGAGCAGAAAGAGACTCGTAATCCGCGGGTCTTCACCGCCGGAGACGCGTGCCACACGCACAGTCCGAAAGCGGGGCAGGGTATGAACGTGTCGATGCAGGATTCCTTCAATCTCGGCTGGAAACTGGCACATGTGTTCCGGAAACGGGCAGATCCGAACATCCTTCGCAGCTATTCCGCCGAACGCTGGACCGAGGCCAAGCGCCTCGTTGACACCGACCACGAGTGGGCTCGGATCATGTCAGCACCTCCGGGCGAGTCCGACCTTGATGGGTCCGATATGCCGCGCGTCCAGAAACAGTTCATCGAGAACCTCGGGTTTACCGGCGGGCTGGCTACGCACTATGCCTCGTCGGCATTGGTCGGGCCGGACACCCATCAGGCGCTGGCCCGTGGACAGATTGTGGGGAAAAGGTTCCACTCGGCTCCGGTCGTCCGGCTATCTGACGCAATGCAGATGCAGCTCGGCCATGTCGCCGAGGCCGACGGACGTTGGCGCATCTATGCCTTCGCCGGAGCCGGAGACACCACCTCCAAAGGCTCGGAAATTCATAAGCTCGCGGACTGGCTTGAGAAAAACCCGTCCTCTCCTGTGGTCCGATACACGCGTGAGGATGAAGACATCGACGGCCTGATAGACTTCAGGGCAATCTTCCAGCAGACGTTCGATGCGCTTGCCTACAATGAAATGCCATCGCTCTTGAGGCCCGCCAAAGGCAGATACGGTCTGCATGATCATGAGAAAGTCTTCTGTGTCGATCACAAGGGCGCAGGCGACATTTTTGACATGCGCGGGCTTGATCGTATCAGTGGATGCATGGTCGTGGTTCGCCCCGACCAATATGTCGCCCACGTACTGCCGCTGAATGGATACGCGGAATTGTCCAATTTCTTTGCGGGGTTTCTGCGGCCAGTCTGAGGGTCGCCGCAGTATTGAGGTGCCCCTGAGAACTGGACGCGGATTTATCAACCCAGCGCGACCGGGGGCTTTTGGGACTGCACATGCTGTGATCCCCAGAAACCTCCGCGCTTTTGGTTAGGGTTTTCCGCTAGATTTTCCTTGGCCGGGAGAGGCGCGCAAACGCATGAAAGCATCGACGGGCATGGGCGCGCAGAAGGCGTTCATCATCAAGCAAGGACTTTGTTGATGGCGTGGACGCCCCCCAGACACAGGGGATCACCCGTATCTCAGCACCTGCCCCTGCGCGCCGACCACGAATTTGCGCACATCGGTGAAACCGGGCGGCGCCTTTTCCGACAGCACCTGAAACGGGCGTTGCGGCAGGATCAGGCTGCGCGCCGTCCGCGTGGCCCCGGTCTCGGCACCCCGTGCGCCGAAAGGGTCAAGCGCAAAGACCTCCCGCTCCACCCGGCCAAACCAACCCGCGCGTTCCTCCTGCGTGCGTTCGCTTTCCAGTTCCTCCTCGGTCCAGGCCAGGGCCCAGTCCTGCCCCTCGGGCGCATGGGCCTGTTCCAGCACCTCGCGCAGCGGGCCGCTCTGTTCGGTGAAGGTATGGGAATACATCGGCCCCACATGAATCCGGCGCAGTCGCTTGGGGTGCAGATCATCGAAATCCTCGTCGAACCCCTTGGCGATGGTCACCAGTTTCAGCGCGTCCAGTGATTGCGCCATCAGATGCGCCTGCGCCCGCGGCCAGCGCGCCTCGTCCTTGGGCAGGGCGGTGCGGCCAGTGTCCTCCAATTCCATCAGATAGATCACCGGCAGATTGACCTGACTGTCATAGACCGCCCAATGCAGCAGAAACTGGCGACGATCCGTGCCAATATTGCCGATCCACTGGCATTCGGGATCGTTGCGCACCCAGAACAGATTGCCGCGCGCCAATTCCTCGTAATATAGCCGCTGCGACAGCGCGAATTGCAGCCGGGTGGGCAGCGCACGCTCGCCGATGATCATGCGGATCATGTCATCCTTGTACTGCTCCACACTGGGCATATTGCCCAGATGCGCCCCGGCCTGAAGCGCATCATTGGCCATGCCCAGCACCTCGGTCGAAACCGGAAAGCCGCTGTCGCGCGTATCGATCTGCAACGAGCCAAAGAACCGCCCGGTATCGCGCCCCACCATCAGGTATTTCATGCTGAGCGCGCGAAAACTGTAGGCCAGTGCCAGCAGATAGCGGGTCACCACCTTGACCTCGGCCCGTGTCAACGCGCCCTCGGCCTGCATCACGCCCGCCACCTGCACCAGATGCCCGGTGATCGCCTCGAACTTGCGGAAATACCGACGGCTGGCAAAGGTATCCAACAGAGGTGCGAAATCATCCGCCGGGGCGCTCATTTCAGGGTCTCCGTCAAGGTCTCCGTGATCCGCTCACCCGCCATAGAGGTTCTTGTCGTGCTTCTCGACAATGGCGGCAAAGCGGCGGGCAAAGCGCTCGTCGGCCTTGGCCTTGGCCTCCAGCACCTCGCGGGCGAACACCATGTGGTCCTCGTGCTTTTCCAGCATATCGGCCATCTTCTGGTTGGTCGCAGAGCCGATTGCCGCCATCGCTGTCTGCGCCTCCTGATCGGTCTTGACCCCGATCTCGTTGATGCGGTGGGCGATGTCCTGCTGCTGCGCGGTCTTCAGCGATTTCGACAGTGCGTCATAAAGCACAACGCGCTGCTGGGTGTCGGTCTGCAACTTGTTGATCAGCACCATCTGCGTCGCCGCCTGATTCTGCAGGCTGTCGACCCAGGTCTTGCCCTTTTCGATATAGCGTTCCAGCGTCTGCGATTTGGCCAGCTTCACCTGCTCGTCCTGCACCAGCGCGTTATAGCGGGTGTTCAACGCGGCCAGTTCGGTTTCCAGCCGGGTGCGCGCGGCGGCATCGGTTTCCACCGCGATCTTGTTTTCCAGCGCGATGATGTTCGGGTCCATCGCCAGAATCTCGGCCCGCGCCGCCTCCAGCGCGGCCACCGTGCCCTCGCGGTCGTCCAGCGTCGCGCTCAGGTTGGTTTCAACCTTTGTCCGTTGTTCCTCAAGCACCGCAAGCTGGCCCTGCAACAGCGTCACGATCACATCTGACTTGGCGATCAGATCCTGCAGCTTGTCGTCGATGCTGGCACTGCGCATCCGTTCCTGGCGCAGCGATTCAGAGCGGCCTCTGGAAAAGATGCCGACAAAGCTTTCCCAGCCGGTCTTGTTGCGCAGCTCGGCGAAATCGCGGGAAAACCCGGTGGTAACATCGTCTAGCCCCATGATCAGCTCGGCGATATTGGCGTTCATCACCTCGGTATGGTGATGCACATCCTCCAGCGTGGCGGTCTCGATGTCGATCCCTGCCGACTCGCCCGCCTCAATCTTGCTGCGCGCCGTCTCGATCCGCGCGGTCATTGCCGTGATATCAGCCTGCGATTTGGCCACCTGGTCCTGGCTTTCCCGCAAAAGCGCATCAAAATCCGCCATCAAACACTCCTGAACACTCAAATTCAAAATCGACATAGGAAATGTTAAAGCTGCTTACATCACCTTGCCCTGATAATTCCCGCGAGTGTGGCAAATGCCGTCCGACTTGGGAAGGGCGAGACTTGCGTCCGCAAGGGCAAGGCGGCATGCTGCCCCCATATTTCTTTATGCATTCAGGTTGGAGGGGTCCGAATGATCCGACATGTGCTGCTATCCGCATCCCTGATGATGGGCGCTGCTTCGGCCGCCCACGCGGACGAGGTCACCGATACGCTGAACTCTGCAATCACGGCCTATCAGGACGGCGATATAAAATACGCGCTGGAAGAGTTGGACTATGCCAAACAGATCCTCAGCGCGATGAAGACAGATGAATTGTCGGGCTTTCTCCCCGACGCGCCCGAGGGCTGGAGCCGTGAGATGGACACCGACATGAACGCCGGGCTGGCCATGATGGGCGGCGGCACCGGGACCGGGGCCGAGTACAGCAAACCGGGCGAGGAAAGTTTTTCCATCACGCTGATGGCCGACAATCCGATGGTCGGCGCAATGGCCGGGATGCTGGGCAACGCCAGTGCGATCGGGGCCAAGATCGAGCGCGTGGGCCGGCAAAAGATGATGGTCCAGAACGATGAGATCACCGGGCTGGTCGACAGCCGCATTCTGGTTCAGGCCAAGGGCGGCGATGTTGAGATGATGCTTTCGGTGCTGGAAACCATCGATTACCGCGCGCTGACCAACTTCGGGCGCTGAGCCTGTCGGCAAGGGGGCAATCGGTTGCCTCCTGCCTGCGCCGATGCGCCTCAAACGCCCAGATGCCGCGTAATCAGGCTGTGATCGCGGCGCAGCGCCTCGGCGTCCAGCGTTTCCAGATTGCGGCCATTCTCGATAAAGGCGACCCGGTCCGCCACCGACAGCACCGCATCGACCCGCTGCTCAACCAACAGGATGCCGACGCCGCGGTCGCGCATCACCGTGATCACGTCGCGGATCGCCGCGATCATCGAGGGCTGCAACCCCTCGGTCGGCTCGTCCAGCAGCAGGACGCGCGGTTTCAGGCACAGCGCGCGGGCGGTGGCCAGCATCTGCTGTTCGCCCCCCGACAGGGTCTGCGCCCGCTGTCCCATGCGTTCGCGCAGGCGCGGGAACAGGTCCAGCGAATCTTCCAACACCTCTGGCCCGCAACCGCCCGCGCGCAGCCCGATTTCCAGATTCTGCGCTACTGTCAGTTCACCAAACAGCCGCCGCCCCTGCGGGATATAACCAATGCCACAACCGGCGACCTTATGCGCCGGCAGCGCGCTGATCTCTTTGCCGTCCAGCCGCACCGCGCCCGACATCAGCGGCAACAGCCCCATGATCGCCTTCATCGTGGTGGTCTTGCCCGCCCCGTTACGGCCCAGCAAACACAGGATTTCCCCCGGCGCCACCCGCAGCGTGAGATCGCGCAGGATCTGCGCCCGGCCATAGCCCGCGTTGATCTTGTCCAGTTCCAGCATCAGCCCGTCCCCAGATAGGCGGCCTGAACCTGCGCATTGGCGTGCATCTCCTCCGGGGTGCCCTCGGCCAGGATTTCCCCGAAATTCAACACCGTCACTTGGTCGGCAACCTCCATCACCACGCTCATGTTATGTTCGATCAACAGGATCGTCGTGGTCGCGGACAACTCGCGGATCAGGGCCTTGAAGCCGGTGATCTCAGCATCCGACAGACCCTGCGTCGGCTCGTCCAGAATCAGCAAGCGCGGCGCCTGCGCCAGCCCCATCGCAATTTCCAACAACCGCTGGTGGCCATAGCTCAGATCGCCCGCCGCCCGCTCTGCCGCCCCGGCAAGGCCGACCTTGGCCAACGCCCCCATCACCTCGGCCCGCACCGTAGCGGCGCCCTGCACCCGACGCCGAGCGGCCAGCGCCACGTTCTCGAACAGGCTCAGCCGCCCAAAAACCGATGTGATCTGAAAGGTATAGGCCATGCCCAGCCCGATCCGCTTGTGCGCCGGCAGGTGGGAAATGTCGCGCCCGTCGAAAAAGACCTGCCCCGAGGTCGGCGCGATCCGCCCGCACAGCAGCCCGACGAATGTGGTCTTGCCCGCCCCGTTCGGCCCGATCAGCGCCCGCACCTCGCCCTTGGGCAGGTCGAAATCGACCTCATGCACCGCCCGCAACCCGGCGAACGACTTGCTCAGCCCGCGTGTCGACAGCAGCGTCATGGTAACCACCGCCAGATGCGATTGCGGATCTCGCCCACCAGCCCCTGCGGCGCGAACAGCGTCAGCAGCACCAGCGCCACACCCGCCACCAGCATATAGGCGCTGGTCACCGCGCTGGAGAGGTCGATCAGGTAGAACATGAACAGGGTGCCGACGAACGGGCCCAGAACCGTACCCGCACCGCCCAAAAGCACCCAAAGCAGCGGAAAGATCGAATACTGCACCGAGGCGAATGTCGCGCCGACAAAGCCGAACAACAACCCATAGACCGCCCCCGCCAACCCCGAGAGGACGCCGGAAATCACCACCGCCGCCAGCTTGTAGCGGAACACGTCATAGCCCAACATGCGCGCGCGTTCCTCGTTCTCGCGGATCGCGATCAGCACCTTGCCAAAGGGCGCACGCACCAGCGCCAGCGTCGCCAGAAGACAGACCGCAAACAGCAACAACGCCGCGAAATAGCGCGCGCCGGGTTGCGTCAGGTCGATCCCCCACAGCACCCGCTGCGCCTGTTGCAACACGATGCCCTCGTCGCCCCGCGTATAGGTGCCGAAATACAGCACGGCGAGATAGCCGACCTGCGCGAACATCAGCGTCACGATCATGAAGGCGACCCCGCTGGTGCGCAGCGCCAACAGGCCCACCGCCACCGACACCGCCAGCGCCGCCGCGATCCCGGCCAACAGCCCCGACACCGGCGTCGCACCGCCATGCGCCATAGCCAGCCCCAAGCCGTACATGCCAGCCGCAAAGAACAGCGCATGCCCAAGGCTGAGCAGCCCGGCATAGCCGAACATCACGTTGTATCCGATGGCGAAACTGGCCAGCACCATGATCCGCGCCAGATTGCCGTGATGATAGGCCGGCAGCACGAACTGCAGCGCGAACAGCAGCACCAGCACCCCGCCATGCAACAGCAGTGTCTTGGCTCTATCGCTCATTTCTCCCCCGATCCGAACAGACCCTGTGGCCGGAACACCAGCACCAGCGCCACCAGCATCGTGGCGAGGATCTTGGCCAGCATCGGCGAGAAGAAGACCGAGATGATCCCGTCGGACAGCCCAATCAGGATGGCGGCGGCCACCGTGCCCGGCAGGCTGCCAAGCCCGCCGATGATCACGACGATAAAGGACAGCAACAGCGGATCACCCCCCATCAGGTAATGCGCCTGCTGGATCGGCACGATCAGCACCGCCCCCAACGCCGCCAGCGCGCCACCAAGGCCGAACACCGTGGCATAGACCCGCTCGACCGGGATGCCAAAGGCCAGCGCCATTTCGCGATCAAGCTGGGTCGCCCGCATCAACAGGCCGATCCGCGTCCGCGCCATCAACAGCCAGACCCCGATCAGCACCGCCGCCGCCGCGCCGATCACGAACAGCTTGTAGCTTGTCGTGCTCAGCCCCCAGGGCCAATAGATCTGAAACCCGTTTTCGCCCCATTCGAACCACGGCAGCGCAAGGCGGGTGTTGAACGGCGGCTCGACCGGGCGCGCCTCGGGGCCATAGGTCATCAGCGTGACCTGTTGCAGGATATAGAGAATGCCGATGGTGGCCACGATTGTACGTTCCGGGTCATAATTCACCCGTTTCAGCACCGTCATGTCGGCCAGTGCCGCCAGCCCGCCCACCGCCAACGGCGCGATTGCCAAGGCGGCGATAAAGCCCAGCGCGGGCGGGCCGCCAACATGGCTTGCCACCCACCAGGCCAGCACCGCGCCGAGCATGAAAAATTCGCCATGGGCGACATTGACCACCCGCATCACGCCGAACACAAGGCTCAGCCCGATGGCGGTCAACGCAAGAACGGCGGCGGTCACCGCGCCCTCGAGCGAAGCGAGCATCAGATAAGGTCCAAAATCCATCAGGTCTTACAGTCCAGATCCCACAGGTCGGCAAAGCCGCCCGGGCCAAAAAGTCGTTGCGGCACGGGCGGCCTCCAATCGGTCAGAACGACTGTGTCGTGTAATCCACTTCGTCGGGATAGAACGTGTCCTCGATCGAGGTGGTGTGCTGAACCTTGAGCATCCCGCCCTCCAGCTTGCTGATGTATTGCGGGCCGAACACTTGGTGGGTCTTGCCGTTAAAGACCTTGGCGCCCTGCGGATGTTCGTTGGAATGTGGCATGTCGGTCATCGCCTCGACCGCCTCGATCAGCGCTTGGCGATCCTTCGGCCCCTGGTAATTCGCAGCCTCCATCCCGGCCTTGATGACATAAAGCGTCTCCCAGCAGCCGAACATATGGGCATAGGTCGACACATCCCTAGAATCATTCAGCGAGGCGCCGTTGGCATCCACCCCGACCTGTTCGCGATAGAACTTGTCATAGGGCGACTGATCCGCCTGGGCATAGCGCGGCATGCCTTCCCAGAAATGCGACCCTTCAAGGAACTCCAACCCCGGGCTAGAGATGTCGACCGCTTCGAGGCTGTCAATAAAACCGAACAGTTCGGGCCGCGACGGGCCAAAGAATTCGCCCATTTCCTTGACAAAGGTCAGCACCGCCGGCCCCACCATCACGTGATAGATCACCTCGGTTTCGCGCGGAATCTTGGGGAAATACTTGGTAAACGAGGTCTCGGTCGGCGGGATCGCCAGCTTTGCCACCACTTCGCCGCCCTGCGCCTCGATCGCTTGCGAGAAATAATCGCGGTGATCGTGGCCAAAGGCATAGTCGGGGAAAATCATCGTGACCTTCTTGCCAAGGTTCGATGCAACGAAAGGCGCCATCGCCTGCACCTGGCTTTTCACATCGGTCATGCCGGGCTGAAGCGTATAGCGGTTCAGCCCCCCGGAGGCGAGTTGATGGCCCTCGGACACGATGAAATAGGGCAGCTTCAGCTCCCCGGCGCGCGGGGCAGACCCGTTCACCACATGGGAAAACAGCGTGCCGAACCCGACATCGCATTTGTGCTGGGTGGCGAATTTCTCGACCACCTCGGCGCCGCGCTTGGGGTCGGTGCCGTCATCCTCGACCACGATCTCCAGCGGCCGGCCATTGATGCCGCCGGCCTCGTTGATCAGCCGCGCGGCGGCCTCGGTGGTGCGCCCGTACCAGCGGCCATAGGCAGCGCCGATGCCGGTGCGGTGCATCTGGAACCCGACGCGGATCGGCTCAGCGGTCTGCGCCCCGGCATAGCGCGCCCAAAGCGGCAGAGTGCTGGCCGCGGCCCCGGCCGCCAGCGTCTTCAGCGCGCCGCGCCGTGTCGTCCCGGGCTGCTTGGTGGTCTTGCTGGTCATCTCACTTCCCCTTTTCCTCGGAAACCGGGCGACCCTCTCGCCGCCACTTCCGCGATTTTTATTGCTGCTACTGTGCAAAGGCACAGATCGTCTGTCCAGTTTTTTGCGCGCGCCCTCAAAGCCCGCGCGGCGAAGCGAGCAGCCAAAGCCCGAAAAATGTGTACGCGATCATGAACAGGGCCAGCGGGGCCTGGCTCAGCAACGCCCGGCGCGCGGTGCCGAACACCCTGAGCGCGACGGCATGGGCCAGAATCACCGCCGTCACATGGCCCAGCACAACCGCGCCCGCCTGTGTCAGCCAGATTCGGCGCATGCTCTCGGTCGTGTTGAAAAACCCGGTGGTGATATGATGCGCATGCCCCGGCCCCTCATGGGGGACGCCTGCCAGCCCCTCGACCATCACCCAAAGATACTGCCCCTCAACCAGAAAGGCGCTGTAATAATGTGCGATATGATAGCCCAGTGCGATCGGCAGGATGGTCGGCGCAAACAGCCGCACCGCCTCGCGCAACTTTAGCGGCGACTGGTTCAGCAGCAGCCCGGCCTTGATCGTTGCCGCAAAGATCGCCACCAGCAGCACATTGGCCGCCAACAGCCCGGCCAGATTCTGCCAGACCACCGCCGAGCGGCCCGGAAACTCCAACGGGTTGAGGCCCAGAACATTGAGCCACCAGAATGTCTCGTTCACCCCATCGAAACTGCCGCAGGCCAGAATCACCAGCATGAACCCGGCCCAACCACCGCGCGGCACCCGCGTGCGCAGCACCTGCCAGCCGCTCAGCCCCAGCGCCAGCCGCCCGCCACGACGTGTCATGATGCTCATCCGGGCATAGCTGCGCATCAAAAGCGTGATCCCCTCGCCCCGGCCCAACCAACGCGGCCCGAACACTAGCACCGCCACCAGATTCAACAGCCAATAAAGACCACCGAACCGCGCCAGCCGCTCTGGATCGGCGGGGGCCGGATCCGCCATTAGAAAGGCGGCAAAGGCCAGAAAGGTAAGGATCGCAGGCGCATAGCCCAGCCGCACCGGCAGCGGCAGCATCTGGCGCACCCCCAACCCCCGCAACATGGCCGCCGGTCCAAGCCAGGGATTGACCCAGCGCCAGATGTCAAAGGCCAGCCCCTGAACCGTGACAAGGATGATCCAGAACCCGGTCCAAATCCCCAGCGTCAACGGGTTTTCCAACGGGTCGCGCGGGCCGGAAAGGCCGGTCCAGACCAGCGACAGGAAGACCAGCGCCACCAACATGCTTGTGATCTGCGGCAACCGGGTGAGCGGCAGCGGCACCAGCGTCAGCGGCGTGAACAACCACGACGTTACCCGCTCGGGCAGCACCGCCATCAAGACCACGGTCAGCGCCACCGCCGCCGCCCCCGCCGCCGTATAGACATCGGTCGGCAGCAACAGCACCAGCCCGCCTTCGGTGGCATGGGCCAGCGCCGCACCGGCCCCCGCCACGACCAGACCGGTGGCAAGCGCGATGCGTGCCCCCCTTCGGATATGACCTGTCTGAACGGTTGATTTCATGGCGCGATATTACCCATGCCTCCCCCAAAGGGAAGCCGCTTGCACCCGCAAAACCTCTGACGGACGGTTTTTGCCGCCTCAATCGCCCGCTATCGCTCGGGCGCGGCGTTGACAGCGCCGCCCGCTTGCGATGATCATTTGTCTGCGAACAATTTTGGCGGGGCAAACATGACAGGCGAAACCTCGGGCGCGGTGGTGGGCGTTGATGTCGGTGGAACCTTCACCGATCTGGTCGAGCTTGATCCAAGCACCGGGCGGGTGCGGCTGGCCAAGGTCGCCAGCACGCTCGACAATCAGGCCCACGGCGTTCTCGACGCGCTGCGCGAGGCGGGCTGTGACCTGCCGAAGCTGGGGCTGATCGTGCATGGCACCACCACCACCACCAATGCGGTGCTGGAACGCAAGCTGTCCAAGACCGGCCTGATCACCACGCAGGGCTTTCGCGACGTGCTGGAACTGGGCCGCCGCACCCGGCCGCAAGCCTATGGGATGAAGGGCGACTTCACCCCGCTGATCCCGCGCAACCTGCGCCTTGAGGTGCCCGAGCGGATGGATGCTTCTGGCGCGGCGCTGATCCCGCTGGACGAGGATGCCCTGATCGCCGCCGGTCATCAGTTGATCGCAGAGGGCTGCGAATCGCTGGTGATCCATTTCCTGCACGCCTATGCCAACCCCGCGCATGAACAACGCGCCGCCGAGATCCTGCGTGCGATCTGGCCCAATGATCACATCACCATGGGACACGCCTTGCTGTCCGAAAGCCGCGAGTTCGAGCGCGGCGTTACCGCCGCCGTCAATGCCTCGGTCCAGCCGCTGCTCGACCGCTACATCCGGCGCCTGACCGAACATCTGGCCAAGGGCGGCTATCAGGGCGAAGTGCTGGTGATGAATGGCAATGGCGGCATGGTCAGCGCCGCCCGCGTGGCACAGGAAGCCGCCAAGACGGTGATGTCCGGCCCCGCCTCTGGCGTGATGGCTGCCGCCTATACCGGGCGGCGCGCCGGACAGGGCAACCTGATCACCTATGACATGGGTGGCACCTCGACCGACGTGGCGCTGATCCGCGGCGCCGAGCCGACCGTCTCGAACGAGATCGAACTCGAATATGCCATGCCGATTCATGTGCCGATGGTCGATGTGCGCACCGTCGGGGCCGGAGGCGGCTCCATCGCGCGAGTGACCCCGGCGGGCCTGCTGGAGGTCGGCCCGCAAAGCGCGGGCGCCACCCCCGGCCCGATCTGCTATGGCCGGGGCGGCGAGCGCCCGACAATCTCGGATGCGAACCTGTTGCTGGGCCGGCTCGACCCGGCAGGGCTCAACGCGGTCGAGGGCGGTGTCTCGCTCGAGCATGTGCGCGACATCTTCGCCCGTGATCTGGGCGCACCGCTGGGGCTGGAGGCCACGGCGGCGGCGGCGGCGGTGATCCGCGTCGCCAATACCAAGATGGCCGGTGCGATCCGCATGGTCTCGGTCTCGCTCGGGGCCGATCCGCGCGACTTTGCCCTGTTTGCCTTTGGCGGGGCCGGGCCGCTGCATGCCACCGCCTTGGCACGCGAGCTGTCGATCCCCCGCGTTCTGGTCCCGGCCCGCCCCGGCATCACCAACGCACTGGGCTGCGTCGTGGCCGATCTGCGCCATGATTTCGTGACCACGCTCAACACCCCGCTGCACCGGCTGGACCCTGCCGATCTGCACCGGGTCTTTGCCGGACAAGCAACCGAGGGCGAGGCGCTGATCGCGCGCGAAAACATCGAGATTCGAACGATCCGTCGTCTGTATAGCGTCGACATGCAGTTTCAGGGCCAGACCCACCTGCTGCGGGTGCCGCTTGATCGCCCCGACGTCGACGCCGACACCCTGCAACAACTGTTCGAGGCGGCCTATTTCAAACGCTTCCACGTGGCGCTGGACGACATTCGCGCCAATCTGGTCAACGCCAACTGCTCGGTGATCGGGGCGCGCGCCGAGCTTGACCTCTCGGCGCTGATCGACCCCGCGCAACGCAAGCAAACGCTCGACGAAGCAATGCTGACCCGGCGTCCGGTCTGGTTCGCCGAGGGTGACGCGGGCGGCGGCTGGCACGACACGCCGGTCTATTGGCGCGATCACCTGCCCGAGGGGTTCACTCTCACTGGCCCGGCCATCGTGCAGCAGATGGACACCACCTTGCTGATCGAGCCGGGCGACCATGCCAGTGGCGATGCCGACGGCAATATCATCGTGCAGATAGGAGCTGCCGCATGAGCCTTGATCCCATCACCCTGTCCGTCATTCAGGCTGGCCTTCAGCAGGTCTGCGATGAAATGGACCTGAGCTTTTCACGCGCCGCCTTCTCTCCGGTGATCGCCGAGGCCAACGACCGGTCCGACGGCATCTATGCGGCGAAAGACGGGGCGCTGATTGCGCAGGGCGCGGGTGGGCTGCCGGTCTTTGTTGGCACCATGCAGGAATCGACCCGCATCCTTGTGGAGCGGATCGAACAGGGCATCACCCCGGCACCGCAACCGGGCGACATCTATATCGTCAACGACCCCTATCTCGGCGGCACCCATCTGATGGATGTGCGCTTTGCCATGCCGTTCTATCGCGATGGCGGGTTGTATTGCTGGCTGTCCAACACCGGCCACTGGCCCGACACTGGCGGCTCTGTGCCCGGCGGATTTTCTGCCTCGGCCACCGCGGTCGAACAGGAGGGTCTGCGGCTGCCCCCGGTGCGCCTGTTCAAACAGGGCGAAATGGACAGTGAGATCTATGCCATCATCTGCTCCAACATCCGCGTTGCCGACCAGCGCATCGGCGACGTCAAGGCGCAGGCCGCCGCCCTCTTGGTGGGCGAGGCGCGGCTGAACGAGCTGATGGATCGCTATGGCGACGACACGGTGAGCGAGGCGATCGAGGAACTGCGTCGCCGCGCCGCGATCCAGATGCGCGCCTTCATCGCCGACATTCCCGAGGGCAGCTACTGCGCGACCGCATGGATCGACAGCGACGGGGTGGTGAATGAACCGCTTGAAATCGCGCTGCGCGTCACCCGCAGGGGCGAAACGCTCAGCTTTGACTTCACCGGCTCCAGCGCGCCTTGCGCCGGGCCAATGAATTCAGTCCGCGCCACCACGCTCAGCGCGGTCTATCTTGCCATGCGCCATATCTTCCCCGAGGTGCCGATGAGCGCCGGCGCGTTCGAGCCGCTGGAGGTGACGGGGATCGAGGGCACCTTCCTTGACGCGCACTACCCCCGCCCGGTCTCCGGCTGCGCGGCGGAAGTCTCGCAACGCATCGCCGAGGCGGTCTTTGCCGCGCTTGTCGCCCCCCTGCCCGATCGCGTCACCGCCGCGCCTGCGGGCACCAGCGGCAATTTCGCGCTTGGCGGCCATGATCCCGAACGCGGGCGGGATTTCGTGATGTACCAGATCTCGGGCGGAGGCTATGGCGGCAATGCCGATCACGACGGGCTGTCCAACGGCTGTTCCACCATCGGCATCTCAAAGGCGCCCCCGGTCGAGATCATGGAACAGGCCTTTCCGGTGCTCTATCATCGCTATGCCCTGCACGAAGGCTCTGGCGGGGCCGGGTTCCATCGCGGCGGTTTCGGCCTTGATTACGAGGTCGAGTTGCGCCGGGGCGACGCACGGGCAAGCTTCGTGATGGATCACGGTCGCACCGGGCCACAGGGGGTGTTGGGCGGCGGTGACGGTGCGGTGAACCGGGTGACGGTCTGGCGCGACGGCGTGGCCTATACCCCGCCGCACCTGTCCAAGGATCAGGATATTCCGCTTGCCCCCGGGGATCGGGTGCATGTGCGCACCCCCGGCGGCGGCGGCTATGGCGCCCCGCTCACCCGCCCGCCCGAGGCCGTACGCTATGACGTCGAGATGGGCCGCTATACCCCGGCACAGGCGGCGGAGATGTTCGGCGTCGCGCTCACCGGCACACCGCCGGTCGTGGACGCGGCGGAAACCGCGCGGCTGCGCAGGCGCTGAGACTGCACAGTGACGACACGTTGCGCAAACCGTACATTTCGCGCCACGAACTGCCCAAAACGAAAAACGCCCCGGTCGTGAAACCGGGGCGTTTTCTTTGGACTGTCGAGAAGGAGCTTAGTCGCGCTCTTCGACGATTTCCACCAGATGCGGGATCTTGCGAACCATGCCGCGGATCGAGGGGGTATCCTCAAGCTCGCGGGTTTTGTGCATCTTGTTCAGGCCCAGCCCGATCAGCGTTTGACGCTGTTTGGCGGGGCGGCGAATCGGCGAGCCGATCTGTTTGACGACAATGGTCTTGGCCATGGATCAGGCCTCCTCTGCGACGGCTGCAGGGGCTTCTTCCCGCTTGGGCAGGATATCAGCGACCTTTTTACCGCGGCGTTGCGCGACCAGACGCGGCGACTGCTCTTTCGTCAGGCCGTTCAGGGTGGCGCGGATCATGTTGTAGGGGTTTTGCGACCCGATCGATTTCGACACAACGTCTTTGATGCCAAGCATCTCGAACACGGCGCGCATCGGACCACCGGCGATTATCCCGGTCCCTTCCGGTGCGGTACGCATGACAACCTTGCCTGCGCCCCAACGGCCTTGCATGTCGTGATGCAGGGTCCGGCCCTCGCGCAGCGGCACGCGGATCATGTTGCGCTTGGCAGCTTCGGTGGCCTTACGGATGGCTTCGGGCACCTCTTTGGCTTTACCCTTGCCAAAACCGACGCGGCCTTTTTGATCGCCAACAACGACAAGCGCGGCAAAGCCAAAACGCTTACCGCCTTTGACGGTCTTGGACACGCGGTTGATCGCAACCAGGCGATCTGCGAATTCGGGGGTCTCATCGCGATCGCGACGCCCGCCCCGGTGGGGTTCTCTGGCCATCTTGGCCTCCTTCATCAGCGGCACCAAAGGCACCGTTCAGATATCAATCCAGGTGAGCGTAACCGCTCCCGGATCATCGAGGCGGCCCCGAAGGGCCGCCTACACTTTAGATTTTCAAACCGCCTTCACGCGCAGCGTCGGCCAGAGCCTTCACCTTGCCATGAAAGAGGAAGCCGCCACGGTCGAAATAGGCTTCTTCGACGCCAGCCTTCTTGGCACGCTCGGCGATAACCGCGCCCACCTTGGTCGCCGCTTCGACGTTTTTCTTGCCAACGAAGCCCAGATCTTTTTCCAGGGTCGAGGCCGAGGCCAAGGTCACGCCACGGACATCGTCGATCAGCTGAACGCTGATGTTCTTGTTCGAGCGGTGCACCGACAGGCGCGCACGCCCGACGTTGACCTTGCGGAGTTTGTTCCGAACGCGCAGGCGGCGCTTCAGAAACAGGGTTCTTTTGCTGTTTGCCATCTTGTGCGTCCTTACTTCTTCTTGCCTTCCTTGCGGAAGATATACTCACCCTTATAGCGGATGCCCTTGCCCTTATAGGGTTCGGGGCGGCGCCATTGGCGAATGTTCGCTGCGACCTGACCGACCAGTTGCTGATCAATGCCTTCGACAACGATCTCGGTCTGCTTGGGCGCAGTGACGGTCACCCCTTCGGGAGGCTCGAAATTCACGTCGTGGCTCAGGCCCAGGTTCAGCTTCAGGACATTGCCCTGCATCTGTGCCCTGTAACCCACACCTTGAATTTCCAGCTCTTTCTTGAAGCCCTCGGTTACCCCGGTCACCAAGTTGGCGATCTGGGTGCGGGACATCCCCCACTGCTGACGGGCGCGCTTGGATTTACCACGCGGCTCGACCAGCACAAGGTTACCGTCAACGCTGAGGCTGACATCGTCAGTCGCGTTAAAGGTCCGGGTGCCTTTCGGCCCCTTCACTTCGACGGTCTGGCCCGACACGCTGGCAGTTACGCCACTGGGCAGTTCGACCGGCCGTTTTCCGATACGAGACATGTCTGACCTCCTTAGAATACGGTGCAGAGCACTTCACCGCCAACATTGGCGCTGCGTGCTTTTGCATCCGACATCACACCCTTGGGGGTGGAGACAATCGACACGCCCAGGCCCTGACGGACCGACGGAATGTCCTTGACGCCCATGTAGACGCGACGACCTGGGGTCGAAACCCGTTTGATCTCGCGAATGACAGGATCGCCTTCGAAGTATTTCAGGCTGATTTCCAAGGCCGGATGACCGTTAGCGCCGGTCAGCTCTTCATAGCCACGGATATAACCTTCGTCCGCGAGCACGTCGAGCACCCAAGCGCGAAGCTTGGACGCGGGCGTGATCACGGTGCTTTTGCCGCGCATCTGCGAGTTGCGGATACGGGTGAGCATATCGCCGATAGGATCGTTCATCTCTATGCCCTCCTTACCAGCTCGACTTCACCAAGCCGGGAATCTGGCCATTCGAGCCCAGATCCCGCAGGGCGATCCGCGAGACTTTCATTTTGCGGTAATAGGCGTGCGGACGCCCGGTGAGTTGGCAACGGTTGTGCAGCCGGGTGGCCGAACTGTTGCGCGGCAGTTTCGCCAGTTTCAGACGCGCTTTGAAACGCTCTTCCATCGGGAGGCTGTCGTCTTTCGCGATCTCTTTCAGCGCGGCCCGCTTTTCGGCGTAAATCGCCACCAGCCGTTCGCGCTTTTTCTCGCGTTCGATCATTGCTTTTTTAGCCATGTCTATTCCTTCCCGCGATCAGCTATTGAACGGCATGTTGAAGTGCTTCAACAGCGATTTTGCTTCCGCGTCGGTATCCGCAGTGGTGGTGATGATGATATCCATCCCCCAGGTCTCGTCGACCTTGTCGAAGTCGATCTCGGGGAACACGATGTGTTCCTTCATGCCCATGGCATAGTTGCCACGGCCATCGAACGACTTGCCCGAAACACCACGAAAGTCGCGGACGCGGGGCATTGCGACAGTGATCAGACGATCAAGGAATTCATACATCCGGTCACCGCGCAGGGTCACCTTGGTGCCCAACGGCATGTCTTCGCGAACGCGAAAACCGGCGATGGATTTCTTGGCGCGGGTCACAACAGCCAGTTGGCCAGCGATAGCGGTCAGATCTTCCTGAGCCGATTTCGCCTTCTTGCTGTCACGGACCGCTTCGGCACCACAGCCGATGTTCAGGACGATCTTATCCAGACGCGGGATCTGCATGACGTTCTTATACCCGAACTCTTCTTTCAAAGCGGCCCGGATCGTCTCGACATACTGCGCCTTCAGACGCGGGGTATAGGTTGCAGTATCAAGCATCGATCACGTCCCCCGTGGTCTTGGCAAAACGCACCTTCTTGTCGCCTTCCATACGGAAACCGACGCGGGTGGCTTTCCCGGCCTTGTCCAGCATCGCCAGGTTGCTCAGATCGACCGGGACTGCTTTCGACAGACGGCCGCCCTGTTCGTTCTGGCTTTGGCGGGTGTGGCGGATGGCCATATTGATGCCTTCGACCACGGCTTTGCCGGCCTTCGGGTTGATCGAGGAAATGGTGCCCTCTTTACCCTTGTCCTTGCCGGTCAGCACGACGACCTTGTCGCCTTTGCGGAGTTTAGCAGCCATGATTACAGCACCTCCGGAGCAAGCGAGATGATCTTCATGAAGTTCTTTGCCCGCAACTCACGAACCACCGGCCCGAAAATACGGGTGCCGACCGGCTCGTTGTTGTTGTTGAGGATCACGGCAGCATTGCGATCAAAGCGGATCGCGGTACCGTCATCACGGCGAACTTCTTTGGCAGTGCGTACGACGACTGCTTTACGCACATCGCCTTTCTTTACGCGACCGCGCGGGATGGCTTCCTTTACGGATACAACGATAATGTCACCGACACTCGCGTATTTCCGCTTGGACCCACCCAAAACCTTGATGCACTGAACTCGGCGAGCGCCCGAGTTGTCAGCAACATCCAGATTGGTCTGCATCTGGATCATATGGTTTCTCCCGACCTTTGGGGGTTGTTTTCTGTTCTACCCCCCAGGGTTTCGTTCCAACTGAAAAGGTCGCAGGCTCAGGCCTGCAGCACTTCCCAGCGTTTCGTCTTCGACTTGGGCGCGCATTCAACAATGCGCACGGCGTCGCCCACCTTGAAGGTGTTGTTCTCATCGTGAGCCCGGTATTTTTTGGACTTACGGATGGTCTTCTTCAGAACCGGGTGCGTGAAACGGCGTTCCACGGAAACGGTTACGGTCTGTTCGTTGGCGTCGCTCGTCACGGTGCCGGAAAGGATACGTTTGGGCATCTGTCAGGCTCCTTATGCGTCGCCGGCTGCAGCAGCAGCTTTTTCGTTCAGGATGGTTTTCACACGGGCGGCACTGCGGCGTGCCGCTTTGATGCCCGAGGTGTTTTCCATCTGACCGGTTGCCTGTTGAAAGCGCAGGTTAAAGCTTTCTTTCTTCAGGTTTGCCAGCTCCTCACGAAGCTGATCCGGCGTCTTGTCACGCAGTTCGTTGGCGTTCATCGCCTTTTCCTTCTCTCAATACACCAGAAGGCCCCTTTTTACGGGTCACCTTTCGACCTGGTGGATGAATTGCAAACACACGAGTCCCGTCGAGACGGGAATCCGCGAGATGTCGCTCTATAAGGGAGGGGTCAAGAGAGAACAAGGGAAAGTTTCCAGAGGGGACCGCGCGGGACGCGGCGATCTCGCCCAGCCCGGAAACTAGCGGCCTTCTGGCGGCGATCCGGGGCCGCTGGCGTCGCCGCTCGCGCCCGCCCCCTTCGGCGGCGCGTCCAGCGCGCCACGAGCAGTCTGGCGTTCCTGAGCAGCCACAGAGTCGGTGGCGCCAAGCCCCTCCCCTGCGTCGTCGGGGTCATCCTCGGCGAAATCGCCCTCATCACCAAAAATTTTTAGAAGAACAGCTGCGCCGGCCAAAGCAACCAGCCCAAAGAGCAGTACAGGATCCATCAACTAGAACCAATCACATAACAAAATCTGCACTCAACCTAAACGGTACCAAAGCGCCAGATCAACCCTTTTATGATCAAAATCGGAATAACAAACCTGTGATGACTAGAAGATGCGCACAAGCCTGCTTCAGGGACTCTCGATGCGGTGAAATCGGGCATGTGTCCCAATCAGCCGTCTGACATGTTGCAAGATGATCCCAGAAAACCGCGTCAAGTCCGCGAGGACGCTGTTAAATCGTCACGACTTCTGAGCGAGTCTCTGTCGCCCTTAACCCCAGTTGTAGTTGAAGCTGACGCTGATCCGTTCAGCGTCGGACATGTTGATCGGCACCTCGTGGCGCAGCCAGCTTTCCCACAGCAGCACCTCCCCAACCTTGGGTTCCACATAGATGAAGGGCTGCAACTTGCGTCGGGCGGTCTTGCGACGCGCAGGCGCGGCCATCATCCGTGCCGAGCGGGGATCCTCAAGCTTCAGCGCGCTCGCCCCTTTGGGCATGGTGACATAGGTCGTACCGCTGATCACGCTATGGGGATGCAGGTGCGATGAATGCGTCCCGCCCTCGGGCAGGATGTTGATCCAGAGATCCTCCAGCGTCAGCGCCTTGCCGTCGAGATCGAACTCCAGATCCTCGGCAAAGGCGGCGACATGCGCGTCAAGCGATTTGACCAGATCGGCAAAGACCGGAAACCGCCACGGCAGATCGGTCAGAGAGGCATAGGACGTATACCCGGGGTACCCGTTTTCCTCGCACCACGTCTGGCCGGCCTCGTCATCCTGCGCGATGGAATAACACGAGGCCTCCATCTCGGCGGCGTCGATGACCGGGCCGAACTCCCGAAGGGCGGCACGATAGAGGCGGGTGACAAAAAGCGATTCTATTTTGGACATGGCCCACCTTTAGCGCGGCTTGTGTGGTTGTGCGAGAGCGTGAATGCCGCAGCCCGGCCAAGATCTCGAGGGCAGCCCCGGCACCCTGTGGCAAACGTCCTCGGGCATAGATCCACCCTCTCGGAAAAGAAATACCCCCGCCGATTTCTCGACGGGGGTTTCTTAGTCTTGCCGGTATGCGGCCCGCAGAACATCCAAGATGTCCCGCTCATCCGCGTCCGGTATCGCCGCCAAAGGCGACGATACGATTACCAGTCTTCGCGCGTCACGATGCGGGTCTTGATCGGCAGTTTCATCGCAGCCAGGCGCAGCGCCTCTTTGGCCACGGCTTCATCAACACCGTCGAGTTCGAACATCACGCGGCCAGGCTTGACCTTGGCGGCCCAGTAATCGACCGAACCTTTACCTTTACCCATCCGAACTTCGGTCGGCTTCGAGGTAACAGGTGTATCCGGGAAAATCCGGATCCAGACACGGCCCTGACGCTTCATATGGCGCGTCATGGCACGGCGAGCAGCCTCAATCTGGCGCGCAGTCACGCGCTCAGGCTGCAGCGCCTTCAAGCCAAAAGTCCCGAAGGTCAGGTCGGATCCGCCTTTTGCCAGGCCTTTGATCCGGCCTTTGTGCATCTTGCGGAATTTTGTACGCTTAGGTTGTAGCATTGTACATTCTCCTTAGCGACGGCCGCCGGCGCCACGCGGCGCAGGTCCGTCCTGAATCTCCTGCGACCGACGATCGCGGGCTGCAGGATCGTGCTCCATGATCTCGCCTTTGAAGATCCAGACCTTGATCCCGATGATCCCGTAAGCTGTCTTGGCTTCGGAGAGGGCGTAATCGATATCGGCCCGCAGGGTATGCAGGGGCACGCGGCCCTCACGATACCATTCGGTCCGCGCGATCTCGGCACCGCCCAGACGGCCGGCGACGTTCACCCGGATCCCCAGAGCACCCATACGCATGGCGCTTTGAACCGCACGCTTCATCGCGCGACGGAACGAAACCCGACGCTCAAGCTGCTGGGCGATGTTCTCGCCGACCAGTTGCGCGTCCAATTCGGGCTTGCGCACCTCAAGGATGTTCAAGTGCAATTCGCTGTCGGTCATGCTCGCCAGCTTCTTGCGCAGAACTTCGATATCGGCGCCTTTTTTGCCTATGATCACGCCCGGACGTGCGGTGTGGATCGTAACGCGGCACTTTTTGTGCGGACGCTCGATGATCACGCGGGCCACGCCGGCCTGCTTGCACTCATGCCGGATGAAATCGCGGATTTTCAGGTCTTCAAGAAGAAGATCACCGTAGTCCTTGGTGTCGGCGTACCAGCGGCTGTCCCAGGTACGGTTGACCTGGAGGCGCATACCAACCGGATTGACTTTATGACCCATTAGGCTTGCTCCTCGACTTGACGCACCTTGATGGTGAGCTCCGAAAACGGCTTGCGCAGGGCGCCGAAGCGACCACGTGCGCGCGGACGGCCGCGCTTCAGCACCAGGTTCTTACCGACGTAGGCTTCGGCCACGATCAGCTCGTCCACGTCAAGGTTATGGTTGTTCTCGGCGTTCGCGATCGCGGACTGAAGGCATTTCTTCACGTCCTCAGCGATACGCTTGTTCGAGAAGGTCAGATCAGTCAGCGCCTTTTCGACCTTCTTGCCGCGGATCATCGCGGCCACCAGGTTCAGTTTTTGCGGGCTGGTCCGAAGCATGCGAGTTTTCGCCATTGCTTCGTTGTCTGCCACGCGGCGGGGGTTCTTTTCCTTGCCCATGACTTACTTCCGCTTCGCTTTCTTGTCTGCGGCATGACCCAGATAGGTCCGGGTCGGTGAATATTCACCGAACTTCTGACCGATCATGTCTTCCGAGACGTTGACTGGGATATGCTTCTTGCCGTTGTAGACACCAAAGGTCAGCCCGACGAATTGGGGCAGAATGGTGGACCGACGCGACCAGATCTTGATAACTTCTTTGCGCCCACTTTCACGTGCCGCTTCTGCCTTTTTCAAGACATAGGCGTCAACGAAGGGGCCTTTCCAAACAGAGCGTGCCATATGTTAGCGCCCTTTCCTACGTGCGTGCCGCGAGCGGACAATCAGCTTGCTAGACGCTTTTTTCTTATTGCGTGTACGTGCACCCTTGGTTGGTTTACCCCATGGGGTCACCGGGTGACGACCGCCCGAGGTCCGACCTTCGCCACCACCATGAGGGTGATCGACCGGGTTCATGACCACACCACGAACCGACGGACGCTTGCCTTTGTGGCGCATGCGACCGGCTTTGCCGTAGTTCTGGTTGCTGTTGTCGGGGTTAGACACGGCACCAACGGTGGCCATGCATTCCTGACGCACCAAGCGCAGTTCGCCCGAGCTCAGACGGATCTGAGCGTAGCCGCCATCGCGGCCCACAAACTGGGCATAGGTGCCAGCTGCACGCGCGATCTGACCACCCTTGCCGGGCTTCATCTCGATGTTGTGCACGATGGTACCGATCGGCATGCCCGAAAACGGCATCGCGTTGCCCGGCTTAATGTCGACCTTGGAGCCGGCGACAACCTTGTCACCGATGGCCAGCCGTTGCGGCGCAAGCATATAGGCCTGCTCGCCATCATCATACTTGATCAGCGCAATGAAGGCGGTCCGGTTCGGGTCATATTCGATCCGTTCGACGGTCGCCGTCACATCGAATTTATTCCGTTTGAAGTCTACGATCCGGTAAAGGCGTTTTGCTCCGCCCCCGCGTCGGCGAGATGTAATTCGTCCGGTGTTGTTGCGGCCGCCCGATTTGGTCAAACCCTCAGTGAGAGACTTGACCGGACGTCCTTTCCACAGCTCCGAACGGTCGATCAGCACCAGCCCGCGCTGGCCTGGCGTAGTCGGCTTATACGACTTAAGTGCCATGCTTTCTGTCTTCCGTTAGCCTTGGACCATAGGTCCAGTTTCAGTTTCAGGTCGCGAAACCCGGGTTTAAATAGCGTCGGCCCCCACGTGGGGGGCCGGAGATTCGGCGCGTTCTATCAGAGGCCTGTAGAGACGTCGATAGTGTTGCCTTCTTCAAGCGTCACATAAGCTTTCTTGACGTCCTTGCGAACACCAGGCTTGCCACGAAAGCGCTTGGTTTTGCCTTTGGTGATGGTCGT
>JASJGL010000042.1:0-14092 GCA_033791545.1 Pseudodonghicola sp.
GCGCCATGGTTCTGGCCGAGCCGCCCTCGATGCCCGAGGGCGAGATGACGGCCAAGGGCAATCTGAACTTTCGCAAGGTGCTGAGCCGCCGCGCGGATCTGTTGGAGCGGCTTTATGCGCCGCAAGATCCCTGCGTGGCGCGGATTTGAGCGCCCGAGGGGGCCGGTGTTTCGCCCGACCCCCGCCCCCGTGTTTGAGCTGAAGAGGACTCCGAATGATTGATCTGTCAAAAATCCGCGCCATCGACATCCATACCCATGCCGAGGAACCCTGTGGCTGCCATGCCGATGACGGCTATGACGACCTGCAATCCACCATGGCTGGCTATTTCGGCGCCCCGTGGAGCCATCCGCCCACGGTGCAGCAGACCGCCGCGCATTACCGCGCGCAGAACATCGCGGCGGTGATCTTTCCCGTCGATGCCGAGCGCGAGACCGGCTATCGCCGTTATAAGAATGAAGAGGTGGCGGAACTGGCCGCCGAGAATTCCGATGTGTTGATCCCCTTCGCCTCGATCGACCCGTGGAAGGGCAAGATGGGCGTGCGCGAGGCGCGCCGCCTGATCCGTGATTTCGGCATCAAAGGGTTCAAGTTTCATCCCACCATGCAGGGGTTCTGGCCCAACGACCGCATGGCCTATCCGCTGTATGAGGCGATCGCGGAAGAGGGCGGTATCGCGCTGTTTCACACCGGCCAGACCGGGGTTGGTTCGGGCATGCCGGGGGGCAACGGCATGCGGTTGAAATATTCCAACCCGATGGTGATCGACGATGTGGCGGTGGATTTTCCCGATCTCAAGATCATCCTCGCCCACCCCTCGTTCCCGTGGCAGGAAGAGGCGCTGTCCGTCGCCCAGCACAAGCCCAACGTCTATATCGACCTTTCCGGGTGGTCGCCGAAGTATTTTCCGCCGATTCTGGTGAAATACTGCAATTCGATCCTGCGCAAGAAAGTGCTGTTCGGCTCGGACTGGCCGATGCTCACGCCGGAGCGCTGGCTGGCCGATTTCGAGAAGATCGCGATCAAGGACGAACTGCGCGAGGACATCACCAAGACCAACGCCGCGCGTCTGCTTGGTCTGATGTGATCGGGTGTGGGCCGGTTTGAGATTGTGAGGTGTGGCGGGGCGGGGATCGAGGGGCCAGCCCCTCGAGCACCCCCGGAGTATTTTGGGCCAGAAAAAGCTGGGGGCCAGGAAGGTCGGGGCTAAAAAGATCGGGGCGTCGCCGGTTCAGGCTTGCGCGAACGGGTCTTCGGGGTAGCCGACGCGTGCCAGATACAGCCCCTGTGGCGGGCAGACCGGGCCGCAGGCGTCGCGGCTGCGGGCCTCCAGCGCGGTGCGGACATCTTCGGGGGACCACGACCCGGTGCCGACGCGCTCCAACGTGCCGACAAAGCTGCGCACCTGATTGTGCAGGAAGGAGCGGGCGCGGACGTGAAAGTGGATTTCGGGGCCAGTGCCGCCCTCGACCTGTTCCACCTGAAGCGAGTCCAGCGTTTTGACCGGGCTTGCCGCTTGGCAGACCGTGGAGCGGAAGGTGGTGAAATCATGCCGCCCCACCAACAGGTCTGCACCCGCCTGCATCGCGGCGACATCCAGCGGTCGCGAGACTTGCCAGACCTGGCCTCGGTCAACGGTGGCGGGGGCGCGGCGCATCAGGATGCGGAACAGGTATTGTCTCTCGGTGGCCGTGAACCGCGCGTGCCAGTCGTCGGCTACCCGGGCCACCGCGACGATCGCCACCGGCGCCGGTTTGAGGTGAAAGTTCAGCGCCTCGGCCAGGCGATAGGGCGCCCAGTTCTTGCTCAGATCGCAATGGCCCACCTGTCCCAGCGCATGCACCCCGGCATCGGTGCGCCCGGCTGCGCTGACGATATGCGGCCCCGGTTCCAGCCGTGCCAATGCCGTCTCGATCGCGTTTTGGACCGAGGGTTGGTCCCTTTGCCTTTGCCAGCCGGCAAAGGGGGCTCCATGATATTCGATTTTCAAAGCATAACGCGGCATGGCGGGCTGTTAGCGCGCGCCGCAGGGATCGGCAAGAGCTGCTTGGCCTCGGGGCCGCGCGCGCCTATCTTGAGGTGAGGCAACGGCAGGAGACCGAATTGGTCATCGCATCACTGGCAGACGGAATCATGCGCGGGGTCGAGTCCGTTGGCGACCGGATTTCCGAAACCCTGTTCGAGCCGGTGATCCGGCTGGGGGTGACCGGGCTGTCGCGCGCGGGCAAGACAGTTTTCATTACCTCACTGGTGGCGAACCTGCTGGACCGGGGGCGCATGCCGGGACTGGTGGCGCAGCAGGAGGGGCGGATCGAGGCCGCGTTCCTGCAGCCGCAGCCGGACATGACGGTGCCGCGGTTCGATTTCGAAAGGCATCTGGCGGCGCTGAGCGGGCCGGAGCCGCATTGGCCTGACAGCACGCGGATGATTTCCGAGTTGCGCCTGTCGCTGCGGGTCCGCCCGTCGGGGTTGCTGGCGGGGTTGCAGGGGCCGCGCACGGTGCATCTGGATATTGTCGATTATCCCGGTGAATGGCTGTTGGATCTGGGGCTGCTGGACAAAAGCTATCAGTCTTGGGCGCAGGACACGCTGAGCAGGCTGGAGCATCGTGCTGACGCCCAAGGGTTTGTCGAGCGCGCCCGCGCCACTGATCCCGACGCGCCCCACGACGAGGCGGTGGCACAGGATCTGGCGCGCCGTTTCACCGCCTATCTGGACGGCGCGCGTGAGAGCGGCGCCTATGATTGCATTCCGCCGGGGCGGTTTGTCTTGCCGGGCGATCTGCAGGGCTCTCCGGTGCTGACCTTTGCGCCGGTTCCGGTGGAGGGATCTGCGCGCCGGGGCACGCTGCATCGCGAGATGGAGCGCCGGTTCGACGCCTATAAATCCAAGGTGATCAAGCCGTTTTTCCGTGACCACTTTGCCCGCATTGACCGGCAGGTTGTATTGGTCGATGCGCTGGGCGCGATCCACAAGGGGCCGCGCGCGGTCGAGGATCTGTCCAAGGCGATGGGGGATATCCTGTCGGCCTTCCGACCGGGGCGAAACGCGTTTCTCAGCCAGTTGTGGCACGGCAAACGGGTCGATCGGGTTCTGTTCGCCGCCACCAAGGCGGACCATCTGCACCATAGCCAGCACGCCCGGCTGACCGCGATCATGTCGGCGCTGACCCGGGGGGCGCGCGACCGCGCGCAGTTCGCCGGGGCCGAGACGGCGGCGATGGCGATTGCATCCTTGCGCGCCACCACGGAAGAGCTGCGCCAGCACGCGGGGCGCGAGTTGGCTTGCGTGCGCGGGCGGCTGCTGGAGGACGGGCGGCAGGCGGCGTTCTATCCCGGGGAGTTGCCCGAGGACCCGGCGCATCTGTTGGGGCCGGCCCATGCCGGGGCCGAGTCATGGCTGGATGCGGACTATGGGGCGATGCGTTTCGCGCCGCCGCAGCTCAACCTCGTGCCGGGGGACGGGCCGCCGCATATTCGGCTGGATCGCGCGGCGCAGTTCCTGATCGGGGACCGGCTGTGAGCATTCATCTGCGCCCCGCCCGGCCGCTTGATGCCAGCGCCATGGGGGATATCCTGTACAGTTTTCAGGTCGAAGTGCACAAGGCGCCGAGGATGTGGTCGGGGGCCGAGACGATCGCCTATTGCGGCGAGATGATCGAGAATGACTGGGTCACCATGGCCGAGATGGCGGGCCGTGTGGTCGGGTTTCTGGCGCGCGATGGCGCAGAGGTTTGTGCGCTTTATGTCGTGCCCGATCTGCGCGGTGCCGGGCTGGGTCAGATCCTGCTCGACGCGGCCAAACAGGGGCGCGATCGGCTCTGGCTCAAGGTGATGGAATACAACAGCGGCGCGCAGCGGTTCTATCGCCGCAACGGATTTGCCGAAACAGCCCGCAGCGACGGGGCGGAGAATGACGAGAACCTGCCGGACATCACCATGCTCTGGCAGAGAGAGGGAACATGATGACCAATCACCCGGTGCTGATCGATCTGGAGGAGAGCGGCGAGCCGACCCCCGACGTGGCGCAGACCGCGCCGGTGCCTGATGTCGGCCCCGATCCGGCGGATGCAGCGAGCGCGGGCGGCGCGATGGCGCGGGCGGTGCGGTTGGCGGCGGGGCGGCCCTCGCGGTTGGCGCGCTGGGCCTGGGGGCTGGCGGGCGCGGTGCTGGGCGCGGTGATCTCGGTCGCGGCCTGGGATTTCGTGATGGGGCTGCTGGCGCGCGCGCCGCTGCTGGGCTGGGTGGTCAGCGCGCTGTTCGCGGCCTTGCTTGCGGTGCTGGCGCTGTTGGCGGTGCGCGAACTGGCGGCGATTGGCCGGTTGGGCCGGATTGACGGGCTGCGCCGGGCCGCCGACGTGGCGCTGGCCGAGGCGGATCTGGTGGCGGCGCGGACTGTGGCCGGGCGGCTGATCGCCTTTTACGCGGGCCGGGAAGAGACCCGCTGGGGCCGGGCGCGGCTTGAGGGCCGGGTGGAGGAACAGTTCGATGCCGAGGCGGCGCTGGCGCTGGTCGAGGACGAGTTGCTGGCGCCGCTTGATCAGGCGGCGGCGCGCGAGGTCGAGGCGGCGGCGCGGCAGGTGGCGGCGGTGACCGCGCTGGTGCCGCTGGCGCTGGCCGATGTGTTCGCCGCGCTGACCTTCAACCTGCGGATGATCCGGCGGGTGGCCGAGATCTATGGCGGGCGCTCGGGCCTGTTGGGAAGTTGGCGTCTGACGCGGGCGGTGTTCACCCATCTGGTGGCCACGGGCGCGGTGGCGGTGGGCGATGACCTGTTGGAGCCGGTGCTGGGCGGGTCTATTCTGGCCAAGCTGTCGCGGCGATTTGGCGAGGGGTTGGTCAATGGTGCGCTGAGCGCGCGGGTTGGCGTGGCGGCGATGGAGGTGTGCCGTCCGCTGCCGTTCTCGCCCCGTCACCGGCCCTCGGTGCGGGGGCTGATCCGGCGTGCGCTGACCGGGTTGTTGTCGCGTGGCGGGGCGGCTTGATCTGGCGCAAGGGCGGGGCACGGGCGCGCGCCTAATCTGAGCCCAAGCGCGAGGAGCGAGGAGCGGCTATGCAGGACCACGGCCACAGCAAGGAAGAGATCGCCCGCCGCATCGGCGCGCCGCCGGGGCGCGGGGTGCTGCGCGATGTGGTCTATGGCGCCATCGATGGATCCGTCACCACATTCGCCATCGTCGCGGGGGTGGCGGGAGCCGGACTGTCGCCGCTTGTCATCGTGGCGCTGGGCTTGGCCAATGTGCTGGCCGATGGGTTTTCCATGGCGGCGGGGAATTATTCCGGCACCAAGGCCGAACTGGACGACATGCACCGGCTGCGCAAGGTCGAGGAACGCCACATCGCCCGCTATCCCGAGGGCGAGCGGCAGGAGGTGCGCGAGATTCTGGCGCGCAAGGGCTTGTCGGGCCATGTGCTGAAAGAGGCCACGGACGAGATTTGCAGCGACCGGGAAAACTGGATCACGTTGATGATGGAGGGCGAATACGGGCTGGCGACGGTCGATCCGCACCCGATGCGCGCCGCGCTGTCCACCTTCGGGGCCTTTCTGCTGGCGGGCATGGTGCCCTTGATGCCCTTTGTATTGGGGGTGGAGGGGGCCTTTACCCTGTCGATCTGGATGACGGCGGCGGTGTTCTTTGCCATTGGCGCGCTCAAAAGCCGCTGGTCGCTGTCGCCGTGGTGGCGTTCGGGGCTGGAGACGTTGGCGATTGGCGGGGTGGCGGCGACGCTGGCCTATGTTGTCGGGTCCATGTTCCATATGTGAGAGGCGCGCGCAGGACGCTGCGGATGCAGTCGGAGCGCCTGCGTTCACGCCCACTTTACCCGGCCCGCGGCCCCGCCTATAAGGCGGGCATGACCCATCCGCGCGTCATCCTCATTCGAATTACGACCCCGGCGCTCTGATCCAGAGGAGACGCCGGGCACAGGTGTTGAGCCCTCGCACCGCCGCAACCCATCATTCCGACATGACATTTCCGAAGGACGCCGCAAATGTGCGCCGACACTCCCGAATACAAAGCCACCCTGAACCTGCCGAAAACCGATTTCCCGATGCGCGCGGGCTTGCCCAAGCGCGAGCCCGAGTGGCTGTCGCGCTGGGAAAAGCTGGGCGTGTACGACCGCCAGCGGGCCTCGGCCGAGGGGCGCGAACCCTTTATCCTGCATGACGGCCCGCCCTATGCGAACGGCCATCTGCATATCGGCCACGCGCTGAACAAGATCCTCAAGGATTTCATCGTGCGCTCGCAGCAGATGACCGGGCGCGACGCGCGCTATGTGCCGGGCTGGGATTGTCATGGTCTGCCGATCGAGTGGAAGATCGAGGAACAGTACCGCGCCAAGGGGCTCGACAAGGATCAGGTGCCGGTCAATGATTTCCGTCAGGAATGCCGCAACTTTGCCGCTGGCTGGGTCGACATCCAGCGCGAAGAGTTCAAGCGGCTGGGCGTCACCGGCAAGTGGGACGACCCCTATCTGACGATGGATTTCCATTCCGAGCGGGTGATCGCCGAGGAATTCATGAAGTTCCTGATGAACGGTACGCTGTATCAGGGTTCGAAACCTGTGATGTGGTCGCCGATCGAAAAGACCGCGCTGGCCGAGGCAGAGGTCGAGTATCACGACAAGGAAAGCTTTACCATCTGGGTGAAGTTCAAGGTGGCGGGGAATTTGGTCGATATTGAGCCTGGCGCGACCTCTGACGATGGTTTGTTGGGGGCCTATGTGGTGATCTGGACCACCACCGCCTGGACCATCCCTTCGAACAAGGCCGTGGTTTACGGCAAGGACTTTGCCTATGGCCTGTATGAGGTCACCGGCACGCCGGACGAAAGCTGGGCCAATGTCGGCGATAGGTACATCCTGGCCGATAAGTTGGCCGGCGACGTGATGACCCGCGCCCGGCTGGAAGACGGGATGTATACCCGCGTCCGCGACGTGACGGTGGACGAGTTAAGCACCCTGAGCCTGACCCACCCGCTTGCCGGTGCCGAAGGGTCCAATGGCGAATGGGACGATCTGCGCGATTTCCGCGCCGCCGATTTCGTCACCGAGGACGAGGGCACCGGGTTTGTCCATTGCGCGCCGAGCCACGGGATGGAAGAATTCGAGCTGTACCGCGATGCCGGGATGCTGGAGCAGGTCATCACCTATAACGTGATGGAAGACGGATCGTTTCGCGCCGATCTGCCGTTCTTTGGCGGCAAGATGATCCTCAAGCCGAACGGCAAGGAGGGCGATGCCAACAAGGCGGTGATCGACAAGCTGGTCGAGGTTGGCGGCCTGCTGGCGCGCGGCAAGATCAAGCACAGCTATCCGCACAGCTGGCGGTCCAAGGCGCCGGTGATCTATCGCAACACGCCGCAATGGTTCGCCGCGATCGACCGCGTTGTCGGCGACGGGCAGGACACCTATGGCAAGACCATCCGCGAACGGGCGCTGACCTCGATCGACGAACTGGTGACCTTCACGCCGCAAACCGGGCGCAACCGGCTGTATTCGATGATCGAAAGCCGCCCGGACTGGGTGTTGAGCCGCCAGCGCGCCTGGGGCGTTCCGCTGAGCTGCTTCGTGAAAAAGGACCGGCTGCCCACCGAACCCGATTTCCTGCTGCGCGATGCGGCGGTCAATGCGCGCATCACCGAGGCGTTCGAGACCGAGGGCGCGGATGCCTGGTACAAGGACGGCGCCAAGGCGCGGTTCCTTGGAGATGCCTATGATCCTGAGGACTATGTCCAGGTGTTCGACATTCTTGATGTGTGGTTCGACAGTGGCTCGACCCATGCGTTTGTGCTGCGCGACCGCGCCGACGGGTCGCCCGACGGCATCGCGGATCTGTATCTTGAGGGCACCGACCAGCATCGTGGCTGGTTCCATTCCTCGATGTTGCAGGCCTGCGGCACCAAGGGGCGCGCGCCCTATCGCGGGGTGCTGACGCACGGGTTCACGCTGGACGCGAAGGGCATCAAGATGTCCAAATCGCTTGGCAACACCATCGTGCCGGAAGAGGTCGTCAAGCAATACGGCGCCGATATCCTGCGGCTTTGGGTGGCGCAGACCGATTATACCGCCGATCAGCGCATCGGGCCGGAGATCCTCAAGGGGGTTGCCGACAGCTATCGCCGTCTGCGCAACACCATGCGATTCATGCTGGGGTCGCTGAATGATTTCTGCGAAACCGACCGCGTTGCGCCGGCAGAAATGCCCGAGCTGGAACGCTGGGTGCTGCATCGCTTGGCCGAGTTGGACGGGATCGTGCGCGAGGGCTATGCCGCCTATGATTTCCAGGGCGTGTTCCAGCAGCTGTTCAATTTTGCCACGGTGGAATTGAGCGCGTTCTACTTCGATATCCGAAAGGATGCGCTGTATTGCGACGGCGACACCGCGCGGCGCCGCGCCGCGCGCAGCGTGCTGGACATCCTGTTCCATCGCCTGACAACCTGGCTGGCTCCGATCCTGGTCTTTACCATGGAAGAGGTCTGGCTGGAGCGGTTCCCGGGCGAGGACAGCTCGGTTCACATGGTCGACTTCCCCGAAACCCCAGCCGATTGGTTGGACGCGGGGCTGGCGGCGAAATGGGCCAGCATCCGGCAGATGCGCCGGGCCGTCACCGCCGCGTTGGAGATCCAGCGCCGCGACAAGGTGATCGGGGCCAGCCTTGAGGCGGCACCGGTGGTGCATGTCTCTGATCCCGATGTTCTGGCGGCGCTGCGCTCGGTTGATTTCGAGGATATCTGCATCACCTCGGATATCGTTCTGACCGGCGATCCCAGCCCGAACGAGGCGTTCCGCCTGCCCGATGTGCCGGGGGTCGGCGTGCTGTTTGAAAAGGCCGAGGGGCAGAAATGCCAGCGCTGCTGGAAGATCCTGCCCGATGTCGGCCAGCACCCGCATCCGGGGGTCTGTCACCGCTGCGACGAGGCGCTGGGCTGAAACCAAGGCAAGCGCGCTCCGAGGGTGGCCCGGGGCGCGCGTGCGCGCCGCTTTGTGTGATGCGCAGGTTCCGGGTTGCCTGATGCGTTGGGCTGCGTCACCCTGTGGCCATGGCGACCCTGATCATAGAAACCCGATTTGGCCAACTGGCTGTGACCGAGCAGGACGGGGCGATCACCCGTCTGACTTGGGGCGATACCGCCGAGGGTGAGCCCTCCGCGCTGTTGCTGGCCGCAAAGGCGCAGGTCCAGGCCTATGACGCGGGAGAGTTGCAGGCGTTTGACCTGCCGCTGCGGGTTATTGGTTCATCCTTTCAGCAGGCGGTCTGCGCGGAAATGCGCGCGATCCCCCATGGCGAGACCCGCACCTATGGCGAGATTGCCCGCGCGCTGGGGCAGCCGGCGCAGGCGGTGGGGCGGGCCTGTGGCAGCAACCCGATCCCGATCCTGATCCCCTGTCATCGGGTGATGGGGGCGGGCGGAAAGCTGACCGGGTTTTCCGGAGGCACCGGGGTGGAAACCAAGGTTGCGCTGCTGCGCCACGAAGGGGCTGGCGGCTTTCTGATCTGAGCGGGTACAGAGGTGCATCGGGGACGCAACTGCGGCACGGCTGCGGCACGGCCAAATGCCGATTGCAATTGCCGCAGCCCCACCGCACGTTGGACGCAACATTGATTGGGAGAAGAATGAACATGAGCAATTCGCAAGACCGGGCCGCGCTGAAAAAAACCGTGTATGACAAGCTGATGTCGCTGGAGGCCGGGGAACTGGCGACGGCGCGTTCACATTACGAGGCCCATATGAAGGCGTCCGTTCTGGATGATCGTCAGGGCCATGATACTGGCGAACTCGCGGCCTCGACGGGCGAGATGGGACTGGCAGCAGCCTTTCATCATCCGGTCATGACCCACGACGCCAAGGTGGATGTGATCGAGAATCTGGATATCGAGCTGACCGATACGGTGCAGCCCGGTGCCGTGGTGTGTTTTGACGGGCGCCATTTCATCGTCGCCGTCTCGACCGTGCGGTTCGACGTGAACGGCTCGACCTATATGGGGATCTCGCCCGAAAGCCCGATTTACAAGGCGATGGCCGGTCTGAAGGCGGGCGACAGCTTTACTTTTCAGGGCAAGGATATCGAGATCGACGACGTGCTTTGATCTGAGCGCGCTATTCCCCGGCCCGCGCGTCGCGGGCTGGGACAACCTGTTGCGCAATGCCAGCAAACAGCAGGTAGAAGGTGGTCACGATCAATCCCCAATGGGCCCAGCTTTCGGGGTGAAAATCGACCCAGGCGGCCCAACCGGCGAAAAAGGTCCAGGCCAGCGCCATCGGCAGGGTTACTGCGCGCCAGCGCTCGGTGCGCACCGGGTGGACGAATTTCAGCGGCAGGAACATCGTCACCGCCAGCACTGTGACAAAGCCGAGGATCACCCAGAAATTCGGCTGAAGCGCGAAAAACACCAGCACCGCCATGTTCCAGCAGCCGGGAAACCCCTTGAAGGAGTTGTCCAGCGTCTTCATCCGGGTATCGGCGAAATACATGGCGCTGGCGAAGGTGATGACAAAGATCGCCACCCAGCCGGTCCAGCCATCCATCAGCCCGGATTTGAACAGCGCGAAGGCGGGGATGAACACATAGGTGAGATAGTCGATGATCAGGTCGAGCAGGACGCCATCGAATTCCGGGGCGTAATGTTTGACGTGATGGCGTCGGGCGAGTGGGCCGTCGATGCCGTCGACGACAAAGGCCACGACCAGCCACAGGAACATCAGGCTCCATTTCTTGTCAACCGCGGCGAGCATGGCCAACATGGCAAAGATCGCTCCGGTGGCGGTAAAGAGATGGACGGCGAGGGCGCGCATTTGAAGTGTCATGGTCTCGTCATGGCGCAATTTGCGGCAAATCGCAAATGCTGTAAGCGCGAAAAATGTCGGACCTGACGCTGGAAATGGCGCCGGATTTGAGGTCGGAGCCTCCGGCGGGAGTATTTTTGCCAAGAAGAAGCGCGTGGGTTGGGGCCTTGCCTTTCAGCGGGGGTCTGTCGGAAACTGGGGAGGAGCGGGTCAGGCGCGCGCGTCAGGCCTTGGGGTGGCTGCGGGCATAGACCTCCATCAGCCGCGCGGTATCCACCGCGGTATAGGCCTGTGTGGTCGAGAGCGAGGCATGGCCAAGCAATTCCTGAATGCTGCGCAGATCGCCGCCTGCCTCTAACAGGTGGGTGGCAAAGCTGTGGCGCAGCGCGTGCGGCGTGGCCGAGGCCGGCAGGCCCAGTTGCATGCGCACCTGCGCCATCGCACCTTGGATCAGGCGCGGGTTCAGCGCGCCGCCGCGCACGCCGCGAAACAGTGGCGTATCGTGCTCTTGCGGGTGCGGGCAGAGCCGCAGATAGGCATCCACCGCATCGCGCGCGGCCGGCAGGACTGGCACGACGCGTTCCTTTTGGCCCTTGCCGAGGATGCGCAGGCTGGCCCGCAGCGGCGCATCGGCGCCTTTCAATCCCAGCGCTTCGGAGATCCGCAGCCCGCAACCATAAAGCAGGGTGATCACCGCCACGTCGCGCGCCGCCACCCAAGGCGTTTGCGATTGCAGCTCGACCGTGTCGATCACCGCGCGGGCGGCGTCGGGATCGAGCGGGCGCGGCAGTTTCTTCTGGAACTTGGGCGATCGTGCGGCAAGCACGGCGGTGGCGGCAAAGCCTTCGCGTTCGGCCAGCCAGCGGTAAAAGCTTTTCACCGCCGACAGCCGACGCGCCAGCGAGCGCGACGACAGACCGGTGCCGCGCGCCTGCGCCATCCAGGCGCGCATTTCGGTGACGGTGATCTTGTCCAGCGCCGCCAGCCCCTGTGGCCCGCCGCGATGCTCGGCCATGAAGGCAAGGAAGCCCGCCACATCTGCGCGATAGGCCGCGATGGTATGGTCCGAGGAATCGGCCAGCGCGCTTTTCCGGTTCAGCCAGTCCTGCAGCGCATCGCGGCAGGCGGCCGAGATTTGCAGGCTCACTTGAGCCAGTGGCGCATCGTGCGTTCGAATACGCCGGCGAAAAAGGCCAAAAGGTCGGTGCCGTGTTGCGGGGTGAACTGGTGCGGATCCTCGGATCCCATCACCAGCAGCCCGGGCAGCCGCCCGCTGCCGAAATCGAGTCGCAGGCAGGCTTCGGAGCGGATGTATTCGGCCGATGTGCCATAGATCCGCTCGGACCCTTTCTGCAATTGGCGCAGGGTGACCTGGCGCGGCTGGCCGTTGCGCCCCTGGGTCAGGAAGCCTTCGACAAAGCCGGGTTCGGCCAGCGCCAGCACCCCGTCGAGGCGGCGGATCGCGGGATCCTCGCCGCTTTGCGCGGTTTCCAGCACCAGCCGAATCGAGTCGACCCGCAGGATTTCGGCCACCTCGCCGCCAAGGTCGCGCAGGAACACCTCGAACTCGGTCGGGTCCAGCATGCGCAGGATGGCGCGGTGCACCTGATTGGTGCCGGCCAGATTTTCATAGGCCGCCGCGATGACGCTGCGGTGGGTGTCCTCGAGCCGGTCAAGCCGGGCCTCGAGCCGGTCCATCGCGATGCCGCGCAGATCGACGATATTGCCGCCCATCGAACGCTCATTCGCCGCGATCAGCGCATGCATCACATCGCGATCTTCGAGAATGGCGTCGGGTTTGGCGATGATCGCCGCGCGCAGGTCGTGTTCCAGTTTAGGGCTGCTGCTCATGTCCGCCTCTTATGGTCTTGCGCGCTTTATATCACGGGTTTCGCGCAATTGGGCTGAAAAACCTGCAATTGCGCGAAATTCCTGTTGTTTGGGGGGCGGAGGGGGCCGGTCAGAGGATTTTTTGGCCGGTTTTGGCCCAATCCTTCATGAAGGTCTCGAGCCCCTTGTCGGTCAGCGGATGGTTTGCCATCGCCTTGATCACGGCGGGCGGCGCGGTGATCACGTCGGCACCGATGCGGGCGGCGTCGGTGATGTGGTTCACGGTGCGGATCGAGGCGGCGAGGATCTGGGTCTCGAAGCCGTAATTGTCATAGATCACGCGGATATCCTCGATCAGCTCCATGCCGTCGAGGTTGATGTCGTCGAGTCGCCCAATGAAGGGCGAGATGAAGGTCGCGCCCGCCTTGGCCGCCAGCAGCGCCTGATTGGCGGAAAAGCACAGCGTCACATTGACCATGCGGCCCTCGTCCGAGAGCACCTTGCAGGCCTTGAGCCCGTCCCAGGTCAGCGGCACCTTGACGGCGATGTTTTCGGCGATCGCGGCCAGTTTGCGGCCCTCGGCGATCATCGCCTCGGCCTCCATGGCGACCACCTCGGCCGAGACCGGGCCGTCGACCAGATCGCAGATTTCCTTGGTGACTTCGAGGATGTCGCGGCCGGATTTCATAATCAGCGACGGGTTGGTGGTGACGCCGTCGACCATGCCCAGATCGTTCAGTTCAGCGATGGCGTCGATCTCGGCAGTATCTACGAAGAATTTCATGGGGGCATCCTTTGATGGGTTGGCCTTGCTCGGGGTTGGCTTTACCTCATGGGAGGAATGGCGGGAACCCCCCGCAGATCACCGGAGGGCAGCAAACAGCGGTATGGCGGACAAGCGGGATCACAGCGGGTCGGGGATGTTCGACGAAGGCGATCTGGTGGCGGTGCGCAGCACCCAACCGTTGGACCGGACGCTGGATTATCGCGCGCCGCAGGGCGGTTGTGTGCTGGGCGATTTCGTCGAGGTGCCGCTGGGCCCGCGCAAGGTGCCCGGCGTGATCTGGGGGCCGGGGCTGGGCGATTTCGATCGCTCCAAGATCCGTTCGGTGATCCGGGTACTGGACGTGGCCCCGATGCGCGAGGAGATGCGCGCCTTTCTGAGCAAGGCGGCGGATTACACGCTGACGCCGATGCCGGCGTTGCTGCGGCTGGCGATGCGGGCGCCGGGGCTGGGCGATCCGCCCTCGATGCGCAAGATCTATCGTCGTGGCAGCGGCGAGCCGGAGCGGATGACCGATGCCCGCCGCCGGGTGCTGGATGCGCTCGAGTCCTATGGCGGGCTGGCCTTTACGCTCAAGGAACTGGCCGAGATGGCGGGCGTCACCCCTTCGGTGGTCAAGGGGCTGGTGAAACACGGGGCCGTGCGCGAGGAGGACAGCCCGCGCGATCTGCCGTTTCCGGTGATGGACCCGG
>JASJGL010000043.1:0-29653 GCA_033791545.1 Pseudodonghicola sp.
GGGGCGGGGTTCCGGCTGCTGGCGCGGATGAAGCGGCTGCGCGGCAGCGTGCTCAACCCGTTCGGATACCATGGCGAGGCGCGGCTGCATCGCGATCTTCTGGCTTGGTACGAGGCCGCGCTGGACCGCATCGCCACCGCCTATGCGCCAGAGAGGGAGGCCGATTGCACCGCCATCCTCGCCGCACCGATGGAGATTCGCGGCTATGGTCCAGTGCGGGTGCAAGCCGCGCAAAAGGTCCGCGCCGCGACCGATGCGGCGCTGGACCGTCTGAACTGATGCGCTGAAACTGCCCGCTCAGAGCGACGCGCTGGGGCGGGCCTTGATCCGGTCGAACCAACTCTGTGTCGCCGTGTTCTCCTCCGGGATGCGCGCACGGATGACACGGGCGAAATCGACAAAGACAAAGCCGGTGATATCGGCCAGCGAAAACCGATCCCCCGCCAGATAGGCACTGTCGCGCAGCCGCTCTTCAAGCTGGTCAAAGAAGAAACCGACGCGCGCGCGGCCGCGCTCGGCCAGTTCGGGGATCTGCTCGAAATCCAGCGGGCCGGGGATGGCACGCCCCTTCATGTGGGGGTTGGTGTTGCGCAGCACCTCGGCGATCGGCATCCCGCCCTGCTGTTCGACGATGGCGTTCCACATCATCACCTGCCCTTTTTCCTCGGGGGTCACCCCCATCAGGGGCGGCTCGGGAAAGGCGGCCTCCAGATAGGCGGCGATGCCAAGGTTCTCGGCCAGCACGGTGCCGTCATCGGTCACCAGCACCGGGATCGTGCCGCGCGGATTGACCGCGAGGAAGTCTTGCGAAAGCTGCTCTCCCTTGGCGATGGAAATATCGCGGATCTCGATCCCCAGCCCTTTTTCGGCAATAAACATGCGCGCCCGGCGCGGATTGGGCGCGGTGGAACAATCGTAAAATATCATGCGGTCTCCTCCTGTTGGAGGCAGGATAGGCAGGGCATCGCAGCGGCGTAAACCCGTCACCCAAGGTGACGGGCAATTTGGTCAGCTCAACGCCTTGCTGACCGCGCGGGCGATCACCCGCTCCTCATCGGTGGGGATCACCAAGACCTCGACCGGGCCGGTGCCGATGCGGGTGGCATCCTTGGCGTTGGCCTCACCGTCCAGCTCAAGCCCAAGAAACTCCATCCCCTCGATCACCCGGGCGCGGATCGGGGCCGCGTGTTCGCCGATGCCACCGGTGAATACCACGCCATCCAGCCCGCCCAGAACGGCGGCCATCGCCCCCACTTCACGGCGCAAACGGAAGACATAGTAATCCACCGCCGGCGCGGCGCGCGGATCATCGCTGGCCAGCAGCGTGCGCATGTCGTGGCTGATCTCTGACAGACCCTTGAGCCCGCTTTCGTGGTACAGGATACGCTCGATCTCGGCCGCGCCCATCCCCTGCGCCATCAGGTACAGCAACACGCCCGGATCAAGCTGGCCGCAGCGGGTGCCCATCGGCAGCCCGTCCAGCGCCGAGAACCCCATGGTCGAGCCGACGCTGTGCCCGTCCTTGATCGCGCACATCGACGCCCCGTTGCCCAGATGCGCCACCACGACCCGGCCTTTCGCCAGCTCCGGCCAGTCCTTGTGCAGGCAGGAGGTGATGTAATCATAGCTCAGCCCGTGGAACCCATAGCGGCGCACCCCCTGTTCATAGAACCGAAGCGGCAGCGCGAAAGCGTCATTCACGAACGGATGCCCGCGGTGAAAGGCGGTGTCAAAACAGCCCATTTGCAGCGCCTCGGGAAAGGCCACGCGCGCCGCATCGACAGCCGCAAGGTTATGCGGCTGGTGCAGCGGCGCCAGCGGCTCCAGCGTACGCAGCTGATCGATCACCTCGGGGGTCAGCCTGACCGGGTCGCCAAAGCTTTTGCCGCCATGCACGATCCGGTGCCCCACGCCCAGCACCTTGCGCCCCTCCAACACCGGTGCCACCGCGTCCAAGATCGCACGCAGAGCCACCGCGTGATCGGCCGGGCCAATCTCACGCGCCGGGGTACCCTTGACCTTGAGCCGGGCCAAGGGGCCAAGGTTTTCCACCTGCCCGGAGGCCAGCAGCGGCGGCTCAGCCCCGGTTTCATGCACCCCGAATTTGATCGAGGAGCTACCCGCGTTCAGCGTCAGGATTACACTCATGCGCCTGTCCTCGCCAAGAAATCAGCATGCAGCGCGGCCACCGCACAGGAGGCCAGCCGCGCCTTGTCGTCATCGGAGCGGCTGGTCAGGATGATCGGGCATTTCGCCCCCACCACCACGCCCCCGGCCTCGGCATGGGCCAGAAAGGTCAGCTCCTTGGCCAGCATGTTGCCCGATTCCATATTGGGCGCGACCAGAATATTGGCCCGCCCCGCCACCAGCGAGCGGATGCCCTTGGTCGCCGCCGCTGCCAGATTGATGGCATTGTCCATCGCCAGCGGCCCATCCACCAGCCCGCCGGTGATCTGGCCACGCTCGGCCATCTTGGACAGGGCGGCGGCGTCCAGCGTCGAGGGGATCGCCGGGTTGATGGTTTCAATCGCCGAAAGCACGCCGACCCGGGGTTCTTCGATGCCCAGCGACAGGGCGAGGTCGATGGCATTCTGAACGATATCGGCCTTGGTCTTGAGGTCGGGAGAGATGTTGATCGCCGCGTCAGTCACCATCAGCAGATGATCCAGCCCCGGCACATCCATGACAAAGACATGGCTCAACCGCCGCCCGCCCTTGCGCAGCCCGCCTTCGCGCTTGACCACCTCGCCCAGCAGGATGTCGGTGTGCAGATGCCCCTTCATCACCGCCGCCGCCTCATGCGCCAGTACCATGCGCACGGCCTCTTGCGCCGCCAAGCGGTGATCGCGCACATCGACGATGCGATAGGGAGTCAGGTCGATCCCCTCTTCCGCAGCAGCCTCGGCGATCCGCGCGGCATGGCCGATCAGAATCGGATCGATCAGCGTATGTTCGGCGGCCAGAATCGCCCCCGCCAGCGCATCGGCCTTTTCCGGCGCAACCACGGCGGTGGGAATCGGCGGCAACGGCTCGGCCATGGCGAGCAAGCGGTCGAAATGTTCATGCCGTTGCAGGGTCAGGCCGGGCAGATCCTCGGGCGTGAAGGTCAGTGATTTTTCCGGGGCAAAGACCTGCGCTTCGCCCTCCAGAATCCGGGTGCCCTGCGCATCCTCGATCCAGGTGTCGAAATTCACCAGCCGATCCGGCCCCTTGGCGGTCAGCCGCACCGTGACGGTCAGCGTGTCGCCCGCATTTGCCTGGCGAAGAAACCGCAGGGTCTGGGAATGATACAGCGTCCCCGGCCCCGGCAGATCGCAGCCCAGCACCGCCGAAATCAGCGAGGCGACCCACATCCCCGGCGCCACCGCCTCGGGCTTGCCATCGCCATCGCCATCCTCGTCCGGCAGGTGCATCGGGTTCACATTGCCCGAGCTATTGGCAAAGATAAAAAGATCCTCCGCCAGTAAGGTGCGGGTCCGGGCCGCCTCCATGCCGATTTCCAGTTTGTCGAAAGGCACGTTGTGCATCACCTGTGCAGTCATCGGCTCTGGCTCCCTGTCTTGTTTCAGCTAGCGTCCTGTTTCGCCCGCGTCCTGTGCCAGCCGGCCTCTTGCCCACCAAGGCTAGAGTGTAGGCGTGACAGACCCGTTAAACCGGGCAAAGGGGGCCACGGCAAGGGGCACGCGAAACGCCCCTGCCCGGTTCGGGGGCGATCGATCTATTTCCGATAGATGAAACACCGACCCGGCACCGCGCCCTCGGGTAGCGGCAACTCTTCCAGCGCGTCGAAATACATCCGGTCCGACGAAACCATAAGCCCGCCCTTGGCCAGCAGCGGCTCGATCAGCGGCGAGACCTTGCGGGCGAAAAGGTCGTTTTTCTTCAGGTTGTGGCCGCCCAGATCCGCGTGGATCAGGCTGGCGGTCGCGCCAAACCGCTCCAAGGTCTGCGGCAGGGTCTCCATCACGTCGCCAAGGATGGTAAAGGCCTCATCCGGTGTCGAGGCGGGATTCGAGGCGATGGCGCGCTCGAACACATAGATGTCGCGCCCGGTGATGTTTTCGCGCATGTGGTGATAGGTGCGCCCGTTGCCCAGCCCCAGTTCGAACGTCGGCCCCGGTAAGGCGGCGGTCTCGGCGATGGCAAAATCCAGACAGGCGCGCTGCGACACCATGCGGTCGATGAATACGTCCAGTCGGCTCATGCGGGGACTCCTTTTGCGTGATCGCCCCCTCATGCCAAATGCACGGCCCAATGTGTAGCCCGCGATCGCCTGCACATCCGACATTTGCGCCAGACATTTGCAACAGGCCGGTAAAACCGGGCAATTGGGGTTTGACTAGATGGCCACCGTCACGCGAAGGTACCCCACAGTCAGCTACGGGGGGTAAGAGTTTGCGGCCAAACAAAGATCATTCGGACGGGCGGCCCTGAATGACCCCTCTGCTTTCCGTCGAGAATCTGAGCGTCGGCTTCGGCAAGGACGAGGCGGTCGTGCGCGACGTCAACTTTTCGCTGAACCCCGGAGAGACGCTGGCGCTGGTCGGCGAATCCGGGTCCGGCAAGACCGTGACCTGCCGCGCGATCCTGCGCATCCTGCCGCGCAACGCCCAGATCCGCAGCGGCGCCATCACACTGCATCGTGACGGGCAGAGCCTGAACCTGACCACGCTGGGCGAGCGGCAGTTGCGCGATGTGCGCGGCAATCAAGTCGCAATGATCTTTCAGGAACCGATGCGTTCGCTCTCGCCGTTGCACCGGATCGGCAATCAGGTCAGCGAAGTGCTGTGGCTGCATCGCGATGCCTCTGAAAGCAACGCCAAACGCCAGGTGCTCGACACCTTTGAGCGGGTCGGCTTCCCCGACCCCGAGCGCGCCTATCGCTCTTACCCGTTCGAACTGTCGGGCGGCATGCGACAACGGGCGATGATCGCCATGGCCATGGTCGCCAAGCCCGATCTGCTGATCGCGGACGAACCCACGACCGCGCTTGATGTCACCACGCAGGCGCAGGTGCTGGGGCTGATCAAGGATCTGCAACGGGAAACCGGGATGGGTCTGATTCTGGTCACCCATGATCTGGGTGTGGTGGCCAATACCGCCGAACAGGTGGTGGTGATGCACCGGGGCCGGGTCATGGAATCGGGCCCCGCCGAACCGCTGCTGCGCTCCCCGGCGCATCCCTATACCAAACAGCTGTTCAACGCCGCGCCCTCGATCCCGGCCGAGGCAAAGCCGGCCCCGCCCCTGCAAGAGGACGATCTGATCCTCCAGATGAAAGGCGTCTCCAAAACATATACGATGCGCTCGGGCTCGGCCTGGCGCTCCGATACTCTGATCCACGCCTGCCGCGGCATCGACCTCAATCTGCCGCGCGGCAAAACGCTCGCCATCGTCGGTGAAAGCGGCTCGGGCAAAACCACGGCGGCGCGCATCGCGCTGGGGGCCGAGACGCCCGATCCCGGCGGACAGGTGCTGTTTCGCCCCGACCCGAACGGCGCGCCCATCACCGTACACGACATGACCCGCACCCAGCGCACCGCCTTTCAGCGCGCGGCGCAGATGGTGTTTCAGGATCCCTATTCCTCGCTCAGCCCGCGCATGCGGGTGCTCGACGCCCTGACCGAACCGCTGGAAATCCACGGCATCGGCACCCGAAGCGAACGGCGCGAACGCGCTGCGGCGATGCTGCAACAGGTCGGGCTGAGCGGCGACATGCTGCAACGCTACCCGCATGCCTTTTCCGGCGGCCAGCGCCAGCGGCTGTCGATCGCGCGCGCGATGATGCTCAACCCGTCGCTGATCGTCTGCGACGAGCCGACCTCGGCGCTGGATGTCTCGGTGCAGGAACAGATCCTGACCCTGCTGGAGGATATCCGCGACCGGATGAATCTGTCCTATCTTTTCATCAGCCATGATCTGGCAGTGGTCGCCCGGATCGCGGACGAGGTGGCGGTGATGCGTCAAGGGCTGGTGGTGGAACAGGCGCCGCCCGGCACGCTGTTCTACAACCCCAAACACCCCTATACCAAAGCCCTGATCGCGGCCCAGCCCACCCCCGATATCGACCGCCCGATCGACCTGAGACTGGTCGCTCTTGGCGCCGGCTCTCCCGAAACCTGGCCGGACGCCTTTCGTTTTTCCCAGACCGTGGTACCGTCGCTTACCGAATTGGAACCCGGCCATAAGGTACGTTGTCATGTTTGATCGCCCACGCAGAATCGCTCTGATGTCCGTCGCCGCGCTGGCCGCTGCGCTGGCCCCCTTGGCCGCCGCCGCCCTGCCCGCGTTGCAGGAAAGCACCTTTTGGCAGGACGAGGTGACCAGCGGCGATCTGCCGGCGGTAGGCGATCGGCTCCCCGATGTGCCGCTGGTTGTCGATCTCGCCGCCAAGGGGCGCGAGATGGGGCATCAGGGCGGCACCCTGCGCACCATGGTCACCCGCAGCAAGGACATCCGCCAGATGGTGGTTTATGGCTATGCGCGGCTGGTGGGCTATGACGAGCAGTACAATCTGACCCCCGATCTGCTGCAAAGCTTCGAGAACGAGAACAACCGCAAATTCACCCTGCATCTGCGCCCCGGCCACAAATGGTCGGACGGGGTTCCCTTTACCTCTGCCGATTTCGCCTATTGGTGGCAGGACGTGGCCAACAACCCCGAACTCAGCCCCGCTGGCCCGCCCGATTTCCTGCGAATCGATGGCGAGCTGCCGCAGGTCAGCTTTCCCGATGACACCACCGTCGTGTACCAGTGGAGCGCGCCCAACCCCAGCTTTCTTCAAACCTTGGCGCAGGCGCGCCCGCCGTTCATCTTTCGCCCGGCGCATTTCCTGAAACAATATCACGTCAAATATGCCGACCCCACCGAACTGGCCGAAGAGGTCGAGGAGGCGCGGGTCAAAAGCTGGGCCGCGCTGCACAACAAGCTCGACAATATGTACAAGTTCGACAACAGCGCGCTGCCCACCCTGCAGCCTTGGATGAACGCCACCTCGGGCAAGAAGATCCGCCAGCTTTTCGTGCGCAACCCGTATTATCACCGCATCGACACCAACGGCCTGCAACTGCCCTATATCGACGTGATCGAGATGGAGATCGTCGCCGGCGGGCTGGTCGCGGCCAAGGCCAATGCGGGCGAAACCGATCTGCAGGGGCGCGGGCTGGATTTCCGCGACATCTCGATCCTGCGCAAGGGCGAGGCCGACGGCGGCAACTATCGCACCCTGCTCTGGCCCACCGGGGTCGCGTCGCAGATCGCGATCTATCCCAACCTGAACTATAACGACCCGGTGTGGCGCGACGTACTGCGTGACGTGCGGGTGCGGCGGGCGCTGTCGCTGGGCATCGACCGGGCCACGATCAACCGCGCGCTTTATTTCAAGCTGGCCAAGCCCGGCGCGATGACCGTGCTGCCCCTTAGCCCGTTCTTTGATCCGGCGCTGCGCGACGCCTGGGCGGCCTATGATCCCGAGGCTGCCAATGCGCTGCTGGACGCGGCCGGTCTTGATAAACGTCAGGGCAACGGTGTCCGCCTGCTGCCGGACGGACGGCCGATGGAGTTGACGATCGAAACCGCTGGCGAACGGCAAGAGGTCGAGAACGCGCTGCAGATCATCACAGACACTTGGCGCGAGATCGGCGTGCGGCTGGTGATGCGGCCGCTGGATCGCGACATCCTGCGCAACCGGGTGTATTCCGGCAACTCCATGGCCTCGGTCTGGTACGGCTGGGACAACGGCATTCCGCAGCCCTATACCTCGCCCGACTACCTTGCGCCGCGGCAGCAGGAATTCCTCGCCTGGCCGAAGTGGGGCCAGTATTACCAGACCGGCGGCGAGGCCGGCGAGGCGCCCGACATGGAACCGGCACAGCGTCTGATGGAGCTGGCGCATGACTGGGATCAGGCCAGCACCGACGAGGCCCGCAGCACCGCTTGGCGCGAGATGCTCAAGATTCACGCCGATCAGATCTATGGCATCGGTATTCTGGCCGAAGCGCCGCAGCCCATCGTGGTGAACAAGCGCCTGCGCAACGTGCCGGAAAAAGGGCTTTGGACTTGGGATCCGGGGGCACATTTCGGCATCCATCGACCGGATGAATTCTTTTTCGCTGACGACGACTGACGAGGGCCGCGAATGCTTATCCTGCGCTACGCGATCTATCGCTTTGCGACCATGTTGCTCACGCTTCTGGTGGTGTCGGTGATGGTCTTCGTGATCATCAACCTGCCGCCGGGCGATTATCTCAGCAACCAGATCGCCGAGTTGCGCGCCAGCGGGCAGGATGCTGGCGTCGCCAAGGCCGAGTTTCTGCGCAAGGAATATGCGCTCGACCGTCAACTGTGGGAACAATACATGATCTGGGTCGGATTCATGCCGGGCCCGAATGGGTTTGCCGGTCTGATCCAGGGCAATTTCGGCTGGTCTTTCGAATTTGACCGCCCGGTCTCGGAAATCGTCGGTGAAAGCCTGTGGCTCACCGTTCTGGTCAACCTCGCCGCCGTACTGTTCGTCTATATGGTGGCGCTGCCGCTGGGGGTGCTGGCGGCGGCCAAGTCGAAAACATGGGTCGATTACACCTCGGCCTTTGTCGGCTATCTGGGGTTGGCGACCCCCAACTTTCTGCTGGCGCTGATCCTGTTCTATTACGGGCACAAGTATTTCAACCTGCCGATCGGCGGGCTGATGGACCCCTCCTATGAGGGCCAGCCGATGGGCTGGGACAAGGCCAGATCGATCCTGATCCACCTGATCGTGCCCACCTTTGTGATCGGCACCTCGGGTGCCTCGGCGATGATGCAGCGGCTGCGCGCCAACATGCTCGACGAGTTGGGCAAACCCTATGTCGAAACCGCCATCGCCAAGGGTATGAGCCCGAGCCGGATGCTGACCAAATATCCGCTGCGCGTGGCCTTCAACCCGTTTGTCGCCGATATCGGCAACCTGCTGCCGGCGATGGTCTCGGGATCGGTGCTGGTCTCGGTGGTGCTGGGGCTGCAAACCATCGGCCCGACCCTGCTGACCGCGCTAAAAACGCAGGATCAGTTCCTGTCCGCCTTTGTGCTGATGTTCGTCGCCCTTCTGACGCTGATGGGCACCATGATCTCTGACGTGCTGTTGGTCTTGCTGGACCCGCGCATTCGATACGCGGGGCGCGACGCATGACCCAGTTGCCTGACGGACGCTATGTCGACGATGCACCCTATGACGCGCAGGCCAGCATCCAGCAGTTGGAGCGGCGCGATCTCGATGCGCCCAACTGGCTGCTGATCTGGCGCAAGTTCAGGCAACACAAGCTGGGGCTTTATTCCGGCATCTTCCTGCTGCTGAGCTATTTGATGCTGCCCTTTGCCGGGTTCATCGCCCCCTATACCCCGAACGAGCGGCTGTCCGAGCACCTTTATGCCCCGCCGCAGGGGGTGAACTTCTTTCACGACGGGGCCTTCATCGGCCCGTTTGTCTATCCGATCGTGGCCGAGGCGGATATGGAAACCTTCCAGTGGAAATTCGTCGCCGACGAGAGCCGCCCGATGCCGTTGAAATTCTTCTGCGAAGGCGGCACCCACCACCTCGCCGGGTTGATCGCAAGCAACACCCATCTGTTTTGTGCGCCGCCGGGGGCGACCCTGTTCCTTTGGGGCGCCGACCGGCTTGGGCGCGACGTGTTCAGCCGCATTCTGTATGGCGCGCAACTGTCGCTGACCGTGGGGCTGATCGGGATTACCGTCTCGTTCGTTCTGGGCATCAGCTTTGGCTCGATCGCGGGCTATTTTGGCGGCCGGATCGACTGGGTGATCAACCGGGTGATCGAGATCCTGCGCTCGCTGCCCGAACTGCCGCTGTGGCTGGCGCTGTCGGCGGCGGTGCCGTCGAACTGGGGCCCGGTCTCGGTGTTTTTCATCATCTCGGTGATCCTTGGAATCCTCGACTGGCCGGGGCTGGCCCGCTCGGTCCGGGCCAAATTCCTGAGCCTGAGAGAAGAGGAATACGTGCGCGCGGCGGAAATGATGGGGGCCTCCTCCAGCCGGGTGATCCGCAAGCACCTGCTGCCCAACTTCATGTCGCACCTGATCGCCAGCGCCACGCTGTCGATCCCGGCGATGATCCTTGGCGAAACCGCGCTGTCCTTCCTCGGGCTCGGCCTGCGGGCACCGGCGGTGAGCTGGGGGGTGATGCTGAACGACGCGCAGAACCTTGCCTCGATCGAGATCTACCCGTGGACGGCGATCCCGATGCTGCCGATCATCGTGATCGTGCTGACCTTCAACTTCTTCGGCGACGGGCTGCGGGATTCGCTGGACCCCTACGAAAGCTGACGCGCCCTAGCGGTCGTCGCCAGAGCCGCTACTGCCCTCACCCTCGTCCAACATGTCGGCGTCAATGGCGGCCTGAACCGCGCCCAGTGCCGCCTTTTTCTGCTGCGGCGTGGCTTCCCCTGCTTCATCCCCGGCCATACGCACGGTGACCTCGCGATGGGCGAACTTGATGCCCTCGCGCGCGAACAGGTCGCGGATGTCCTGAAACACCTGCTTGCGCACCAGCCATTGATCGCCCGGCTTGGTCATGAACTTGACCCGGATGATCATGGCGCTGTCTTGCATTTCGATCACGCCCTGGGATTTCAGCGGCTGGATGAAATTGTCGCCGATCACCGGATCCTCCAACAGATCCTGCCCCAGCTTCTTGATCAGCTTGCGCACCTTTTCCACGTCGGTGTCGTAGGTCACCCGCAACGGCAGCTTCATGATCACCCAGTCGCGGGAATAGTTGCTGAGCACCTTGATCTCGCCAAACGGGATGGTGTTCAGCGCCCCCAGATGGTGACGCAGCTGAAACGAGCGGACCGAGATCTTTTCAACCGTCCCCTTCACGTCGCCCAGATCAATATACTCGCCCTTGCGGAAGGCATCGTCGAACAGGAAGAACGCGCCGGAAAAGATGTCGCGCACCAGTGTCTGCGCGCCAAAGCCGACCGCCAGTCCGACCACCCCGGCGCCTGCGAACAGCGGGCTGACATTGATCCCCAGCTCCAACAGCGCGATCAGCCCGACCGAGACCACGACGACCGAAAGGATCGCGCCCCGGAACAGCGGCAACAGCGTCGCCAGCCGGCTTGCCCCGGTGGCGCCGCCCTCGTCCCCCAGTTCGCCGACCTCGTCCTCGGCGGTTTCCTCGGCGATGCGGCTGTCGATCCAGATCCGGAACAGGTGATAGACGATATAGCCGAGGAACAGGATGACGATCATCTCGAGCAGGCTGTCCACGATCGGGTTGGCCATCAGCCGGTTGCCGGTGTCCCAGATCAGCACCAGCGCATAAAGCCCGGCAACAAAGGCCAGGATTCCCGACACCCGCCGCGCCAGCGCCTCATAGGTGGCGATGGCATGGCGCGGACGCGCCGGAACCACCAGGTCACCGCCCGCCGCTTCGCGCGCCTCGGCCTCGGCCAGCCCTTCGTTCAGGGTCTCACGGTTGCGGGCGCGGGCAAAGTAATGCTCGATCGCATAGTTGATCACGCCATAGACCACGATGATGGCGACAAAGCTGAAATAGGCCGCCGCAATCGGCGGGATGCCGGTGGGCTGGTCCAACACCAAATCGAACGCCAGCCGCAGCCAGCCATAGATGAAATAGCCGATCATCATCGGGCCCCAGCCATAGGAGACAACGCGCGTCAGCCAGGGCACCTCGGCGGCGGCGCGCCCGCCCCGGATCGCATTGGTGATCGCCCGCCCGTTCCAGACAAGCATCAGCACATTACCCAGCGCGGCAACCAGCGTCAGCGCCCCGTACAGCAGCGCGTAAACGTTATAGTTCAGCCCGAAATCCGCGATCCAGGTCGAGAATACCACCGAGCTGACATTGAAGGTGATCAGCACGGTTGCCCAGTAATAGAGCCGCTTTGCGTCCCGGTCCGAGAAATGCGGCATCCGGTACTGGCTCAGGAACGGCGACAGGATCATGCGCCACAGGTCCGACACGGTGCGGGCGATGAAATAGGTGGCAAAGATCGCCGTCGTGGTGAACTCCAGCGACAGATCATCCGGATAATGCATGAGCAACGCGCCAAGGATCAATGCAACCAGCAGGACGACCAGCGATCCGATCACCCCTGCGGTAAAGCGCACCACCAGAAACGGCATCTTTTCCAGAAACCCCTGCGGGTTCTGCATGACCCATGGCATGACGCACCGCCCGGCGATCTTTGGTGCGTAGACAAAGCGTGCGAACAGATGGCCGATGAACAGGAATGCGATGTTCCAGAGCAACACCTGCACATAGGTCATGATGCGCCCCTCGGGGCTGGTGGCGCGCAGGATATAGACCACCTCGTTCACCGAATTGGGCAGGGCATCAAGCCGCTCGCGCAGGGTCTGGCGAAAGGTCTTGACCTGCGCCTGCGCCTTCATCAGCGCCGAGCCCCCCTCCATCATCGCGGCCTCACTTCCCGGTTCCGCCGGCGCGCTCTGGGACGAGATCTGGGGAGCAGTTTTGGCCTGTGTTTGGGTCGGGGTCTGGGCCGCTGCGGGGCTGATCAACTTGCCGCTCGCATCCACCACGACAACGCTGACACCGGCCGCTGCCGCCTGTTTCAGCGCCTCGGCCAAGCGGTCGCTGTCCGATCCGGCGCTGTCCGACGCGGCCGCGGCTGTCTTGTCGGCACCGAACGACAAAAGCGATTGCGCCTGCCCCGCGACAGGCACCGACAACAGCATCCAAAGGGCCAGAAACAGGCGAAACAGCGTCATGATCATCGGTCTCGGGCCCCTGCGCGATGGATGAGCGCCACGCTATAGAAGCGGTATCGCCAAGGCAAACGCGCAAAGGCCCCGACCCGAACGGAAAACCGCTTTGACAGAAACCTGTTTGCATTCGGGCCTGATTTCACTAGTAGGGGTTTGGGCGCAAAGGCCATAAAGCGCTTGCGGACCAGCGGCCCATGCGGGTGAACGAAATAGAGACGGGCGATGGTCAAGCAAGGCAATCAGGACAAGATCGCGGTGCTGGGGCTCGGCTATGTCGGGTTGCCGCTGGCTGTGGCGCTGGCACGTGCCGGGTTCGACACGCTGGGGTTTGACACCGACAGCGCCCATGTCGCGGCGCTGCGCGACGGGCTGGATCGCAACGGTGAGGTTTCGCAACGCTCGCTGAGCGCGTCGGGCACAAGGTTTTCCGCCGATCCCGCCGATCTGGCCGGACGCACGGTCTTTATCATCGCCGTGCCCACCCCCATCACCGATGCCAAGACCCCGGAGATGGAGCCGCTGCGCGCCGCCTGCCGCGCCATCGCGCCGCACCTGCGCCCCGGATCGCTGGTCGTGGTGGAAAGCACCGTCTACCCCGGTGTCACCGAAGAGGTCTGCGGCCCGGTTCTGGCCGCGGGCAGCGGCCTGACGCTGTATGACGACATCAAGCTGGCCTATTCCCCGGAACGGGTGAACCCCGGCGATGCCGAACATTCGCTGGAAAACGTGGTCAAGATCATCTCGGCCCAGGATGACGAGACGCTCGAGCGGGTCGCGGCGCTTTATGCGCCGGTGGCCAAGGGCGGGCTGCACCGGGCCGGTTCGATCATGACCGCCGAGGCGGCAAAGGTGATCGAGAACACCCAGCGCGATCTCAATATCGCGCTGGTAAACGAATTTTCGCTGATCTTCTCGCGCCTTGGCCTCGACACGCTGGAGGTGCTGGAGGCCGCCGGCACGAAATGGAATTTCCTGCCCTTCAAACCCGGCCTGGTGGGCGGCCACTGTATCGGCGTCGATCCCTATTATCTGACCTACCGCGCCGCGCAGCTTGGCTATCACCCCGAGGTGATCCTTGCCGGGCGCCGCATCAACGACCAGATGGGCCGCCACGTCACCCATGAGCTGATCAAGGCGCTGCTGGCGCGCGGGGTCAATCTGGCGCAGGCGCGGGTTCTGGTGATGGGCTTTACCTTCAAGGAAAACTGCAACGACACCCGCAACACCCGCGTCGCCGATATCGTGTCCGAGCTGGAGGCCTATTCGCTGAAGCCGGATGTCTATGACCCTTGGGTCGATGCGCAATCTGTCGCGGCGGATTATGGCATCACCCCGGTGACGAAACCCGATACCGGGGCCTATGATGCCATCATCGTAGCCGTTGCGCACAGGGAATTCGTCGAAATGGGAAGTGCGGCCATTCGAGCCTTGGGCAAACCGGGCGCGGTTCTGTACGATATCAAGGGTATTTTCGGCAAATCGGGCGCGGACCTGAGGCTTTGACAGGATGATGAGTGGCGTGACATTCCAAAGCAAGGTGCCGCGCGCAGACCGCGAACCACGGGTGATGCTGTACAGTCACGACACCTACGGGCTGGGCCATCTGCGCCGCTCGCGGGCCTTGGCCGGCGCGATCACCCGGGCCATCCCCTCAGCGTCGGCGCTGATCCTGACCGGGTCGCCGGTCGCGGGCCGCTTTACCTTTCCGCGCCGGGTCGATCACGTGCGCCTGCCCGGCGTGACCAAGCGCAGCGATGGTTCCTATGTTGCCCAGACGCTGGGCATGGATATCGAAGAGATCACCGAGTTGCGCGCGGCGCTGATCGAAACCTCGGCGCGGCAATACGACCCCGACATCCTGATCGTCGACAAGGAGCCGTCGGGCTTTCGCGGCGAGCTGCTGCCGACGCTGGCCTGCCTGAAGGCGACCGGCCGCGCACGGCTGGTGCTGGGGCTGCGCGACGTGCTCGATGATCCCGATCTGCTGGCCGTCGAATGGGAGCGCAAGGGCGCGATCGAGGCCACGCGCAAATACTATGACGAGGTCTGGGTCTATGGTCAGCGCGATTTCTACGACCCGGTGGCCGGGCTTGATCTTGGCCCCGAGGTGCGCGCGCATATGCACTGGACCGGCTATCTGCGGCGCGAGCTGGGACAGGCGGAACCACCGGTCGAGGACGGCCCCTATATCCTGATCACCCCCGGCGGCGGCGGCGACGGCGAATTCATGGTCGATCTCGTCCTCTCCGCCTATGAGCAGGACCCGACCCTCGCGCCGCGCGCGGTGATCGTCTATGGCCCGTTCCTTTCCGGCGAAACCCGCGCCGATTTCGAGGCGCGCGTGGCGCTGTTGAACGGGCGGGTCACCACCGTCGGGTTCGAATCCCAGATCGAGACCCTTTTCGTCCATGCGCAGGGCGTGGTCTGCATGGGCGGCTACAATACCTTTTGCGAGGTGCTGTCGTTTGACCAGCGCGCGGTGATCGTGCCGCGCACTGTGCCCCGATTGGAACAATGGATCCGCGCCAGCCGCGCCGAAGAGCTGGGCCTTGTCCGCATGCTGGAGAACGGCCGCGACGGGCTGACACCGGAGGCAATGATCCGCGCCATCCGCAACCTGCCGAACCAACCGCTGCCGTCGCAGGCGATGCACGCGGGGCTGCTGGGCGGGCTCGATTATGTCACGCAGCGCGTCGCGGCCATGCTGGCGGACCAGCACGCACAGGCGGCGCAATGAGCCTGACGCCACCGCTGGCCGTTGTCGTCAAAGGCTGGCCGCGCTTGTCGGAAACCTTCATCGCGCAGGAACTCGTCGCGCTGGAAGACGCCGGGTTGCAGTTTGACATCTGGTCGCTGCGCCACCCCACCGATACCAAGCGCCACCCGCTGCACGACCGGCTGCGCGCCCGGGTTCATTACCTGCCAGAATACCTGTTCGACGCGCCCGAGCGGGTCGCCCGTGCCCGTGCCGCCGCCCGCGTCCTGCCCGGCTATGGCGCGGCCTATGCGCTTTGGCGCGCGGATCTGCGCCGCGATACCACCCGCAACCGGGTGCGCCGCTTTGGTCAGGCCTGCGTGCTGGCCACCGAACTGCCGCCGGGCACCCGTGGCCTGTATTCCCATTTCCTGCACACCCCCTCGTCGGTCGCGCGCTATGCGGCGGTGATGCGCGGCCTGCCGTGGAGCTTTGCCGCCCACGCCAAGGATATCTGGACCTCGCCCGAGTGGGAAAAGCGTGAAAAGCTCGCCGGCCCGTATTCCGCCGTCTTCGGGGCCACCTGCACCGCCTATGGCGCGCGCCATCTGCGGGAACTGGCAGGCGATCCGGCCAAGATCGATCTGATCTATCACGGACTTGATCTGTCGCGGTTTCCCGATGCCCCTGCCCGCCCGCTGCGAAATACAGGTGACCCGCTGCGCCTGCTGTCGGTCGGGCGGCTGGTCGAGAAAAAGGGCTTTGATCGGCTGATCGCGGCGCTGGCGCTGCTGCCCGCCGGGATTGACTGGCGCTGGACCCATATTGGCGGCGGCGATCTGCTTGGGCCGCTACAGGCACAGGCGCAAGCCGCTGGTATCGCCGCGCGGATCGACTGGCGCGGTGCCTGCGACCAGCCCGAGGTGATCGCGGCGATGCGCGACGCCGACCTGTTTGTGCTGCCCAGCCGGATCGCGGCGGATGGAGATCGCGACGGTCTGCCCAATGTGCTGATGGAGGCGGCCTCGCAACTGCTGCCGATCATCTCTACCGCCGTGGCAGCGATCCCCGAATTCATCGACAGCGGCACCCATGGGCTGCTGGCCGAGGATGACCCCACAGAACTGGCCGAGGCGATCGAAACGCTGGCCCGCGACCCCGCCCGCGCGCAAGCCATGGCCGAGGCGGCCCGCAAGCGGCTGATCGCGGAGTTCACCATGCAACCGGGCATCGACCGGTTGGCGGCGCGGCTACGGCAGATGATCGACGCACCCACCCCATGACCCGCATCGCCTTTTACGCCCCGATGAAATCGCCCGACAGCCCGATCCCGTCGGGCGACCGGGCACTGGCGCGCAACCTGATCGCCGCCATCGGCGCCAAGGGGGCGCAGGTCGAGGTGGTCTCGGAGCTGAAGCTGCACGAAAAGGCCGGCGATCCCGCCCGGCAGGCCGAGTTGCACCGCGCGGCAGAGGCCGAGGTCACCCGGCTGAGCGAAAGCCTCGCAGGCTCTGACATCGCGCTTTGGGTCACCTATCACAATTACTACAAGGCGCCGGATCTGATCGGCCCCGCCGTCTGTGCCGCGCTGGGGCTACCCTATGTTCAAATCGAATCCACCCGCGCCAAAAAGCGCCTGAGCGGCCCTTGGGCGGATTTCGCGGCGGCGGCGGAAGCCGCCTGCGACGCGGCTGCGGTCATCTTCTACCTGACCGCCAATGACCTGATCACGCTGGAGCGCCACCGCCCCGCGCAGCAGCGGCTGGTGCACCTGCCCCCGTTCCTGCCCACGGACCAGCTGCCGCCCGCCTCGGGCTGTGACGGCCCGATGCTGAGCGCAGGGATGATGCGGGCGGGGGACAAGCTGGCCTCCTATAGCATCCTTGCCCAGTCGCTGGCGCATCTGGGCAGCGAGTGGCAGTTGGAAATCGCCGGCGACGGCCCGGCGCGGGCGCAGGTCGCGGCGCTGATGGCCCCGTATGGCGACCGGGTCCGGTTCCTTGGCGAACTTGACCGCGATGCGCTCGCCGCGATCTATCGGCGGGCCTCTCTTTTCGTCTGGCCCGGCGTCAATGAAGCCTTTGGCATGGTCTATCTTGAGGCACAGGCGGCTGGCCTTCCGGTGGTGGCACAGGATCGCCCCGGCGTGCGCGACGTGCTGCTGCCGGGGGATTACCCCGCGCCCGAAGACGGCCCCGAGGCACTGGCCGCACTGATCACCGCGCTGCGGTCAAATCCCGCGCTACGGCGGGAACGCGGCGCACAGGCCCGCGCGATGATCGCCCGCGCCCATCTGCGCCCGGCTGCGACGGATCGTTTCTGGTCCGCCGTCACCCCGCTGCTGGAGGGCACCGCATGATCCGCCTCGCGCTGCTGCGTCACGGTCATACGGACTGGAACCGCATGGGGCGCATTCAGGGCGCCAGCGACATCCCGCTTGACGACGCCGCCCGCGCCGAGCTGTCCACCCTGCGCCTACCCGCCCCTTGGGACGTGGCCGAACTGTGGTCCAGCCCGCTGAAACGCGCCGCCGAGACCGCCGAACTGGTAGCCCGCCGCGCGCCCCGCACCGCGCCCGAACTGAGCGAGATGAATTGGGGCACGTGGGAAGGCAAACGCGGGCTCGACCTGCTCGCCACCCCCGGCAGCGGGTTTCGCCATATCGAGGATTGGGGCTGGGACTATCGCGCGCCGGGCGGCGAAAGCCCGGGGGAGCTTTGGATCCGGCTGCGCCCCTGGCTCGCGCAGCTGGAGCGCGATGCGCTGGCGGTCTGTCATATCGGCATCATTCGGGTGCTGCTGGCCCGCGCCCATGGCTGGGATTTTGCCGGTCCCGCCCCCTTCAAGGTCAAACGCAACCGGCTCTACCTGCTGCACATCGACGGCGACACCCTGACGCCCGAGGGCGAGGCAATCCGCCTGATCGGCCCGGACGGCGCGCCATGAAGGTGATGATCGTGGTCACCCATCTGCTGGGTACCGGCCATCTGAGCCGGGCGCTGACGCTGGGCCATGCCTTTGACGCCGCCGGGCATGCGGTGCTGCTGGTTTCCGGCGGCCGCCCGGCGCCGCATCTGGATCCCGGTCCTCTCGGGTTTCTGCAATTGCCGCCGCTGGCCTCGGACGGGGTGGATTTTACCCGGCTACTGCAGGATCAGGGGCAACAGGCCGACGCGAGTTATCTCGCCGCCCGCAGCGGGGCGCTGTGCCAAGCGCTGCGCGATTTTACCCCCGACATCCTGATCACCGAACTGTTCCCCTTTGGCCGCCGGGCGCTGGCGGGCGAATTCCTGTCGCTGCTGGAGGCGGCACAGGACCAGCGCCACCGCCCCACCGTGCTGGCCTCGATCCGCGACATCCTCGCGCCACCGTCAAAACCGGCAAAGGCCACGCGGGCGGCCGAGATCGTGGCGACCTATTATGATGCGGTGCTGGTCCATTCCGACCGCCACGTGACCCGGCTGGAACAAAGCTGGCCCGTCGCCCCCGCACTGGCGGAAAAGCTGCGCTATACCGGCTATGTCGCGCCGCCCGCCCCGGCCCCGCATCCTGACGGTATCGGCAGCGGCGAAGTGCTGGTCAGCGCCGGTGGCGGTGGCGTCGGCGGGCCGCTGTTCCACGCCGCGCTGGCGGCGGCGCGCCTGCGCCCCGATCTGCGCTGGCGGCTGCTGCTGGGCGGCAAGGACCCGGCCCTGCTCGCCGATTTACGGGCCAAAGCCCCCAAGAACGCCATGGTCGAACCCGCCCGCCCCGATTTCCGCCAGATGTTGCCGCAGGCCGCCGCGTCGGTCAGCATGTGCGGCTATAACACCGCGATGGATCTGTTGCAGGCGGGAACACCTGCGGTGCTGATCCCGTTCGACGCTGGCAAGGAGGTCGAACAAGGGCTGCGCGCCGACAGCCTCGCCGCCCTGCCGGGGATCACCGTTCTGCGCAGCGCCGATCTGACCCCTGCGGCCCTGGCCGGGGCGGTCGACCGCGTTCGCGCCGCAGGTCCACGCCACGACAGCACGCTGAAATTTGACGGCGCGGCGCAATCCGTGGCAATCGCCACCCAGATGGCAAGGGAACGCATATGACTTGGGATTGGAGCCCGCTTGATCGGGAACTCGACCGCTGGCAGCAGGCCGGGCTGACCCTACCGCTCTGGTGGCGCGATGACGATGCCACCACCCCCAGCCCAGCGCTGGGTGAGCTTGCCGCCCTCGCCGAGGCTGTCGATCTGCCGGTGCATCTTGCCGTGATCCCCGCCAATGCCGAACCGGCCCTTGCCGAGACGATCAAGGCCGATCCACGGCTGATCCCGGTGGTGCATGGCTGGGCGCATCAGAACCACGCCCCGGAGGGGACGAAAAAGGCCGAGTTTGGCGCCCACCGTCCGCTGCCCGTGCTGGCGAAAGAGGCGCGCGACGGGCGCGCGCGGCTACAGGCGCTGTTCGGCGCCGCGTTGCGGCCGATGTTCGTCCCGCCCTGGAACCGGATCGCGCCGGAACTGCTGCCTGCCCTGCCCGGGTTGGGCTATTCGATGATCTCGACCTTCACGCCGCGCAAATCGGCGCTGGCCGCCCCGGGACTTGTGCAGGTGAACACCCACCTCGACCCGATCGACTGGCACGGCAGCCGGTCGCTGGTGGACCCGCAAGCGCTGATCGCGCAACTCGCCGCGCAATTGGGCGACCGGCGCGAGGGGCATACCGACAAGGCCGAGCCCTATGGCTTGCTGACCCATCACCTGGTCCATGACGCGGCGATCTGGGATTTCACCCGCGCCTTGCTGACCCGCCTGCGCACCGGGCCCGTCACCCCGTGGATCGCCGCCCCCCAGACAAAGGACACAGAATGAGCCGACTTGATTCCATGATGCGCCGCCTCGCCGCGCAGCGCGACGGGCTGAATTGGGCCGCCGAGCAGATCGCCGAACTGACGGGCGATGTTGCCGACCTTGGCCTTGGCAACGGGCGCACCTATGACCACCTGCGCGAAATCCTGCCAGATCGCCGAATCTGGGTGATCGACCGGGTGCTGCAATGCCACCCCTCCTGCACCCCGCCCGAGGCGGATTTCCTGCAGGGCGAAGCCGAACCGATGCTGCGCAAACTGGCGCAAAGCGGCGCGCGTCTGGCGCTGGCGCATTACGATTTCGGCTTTGGTATCAAGGAAAAAGATGTCGCGGAAGCCGCCCGCCTGTCGCCCATGATCGCAGCCGTGATGCAGCCCGGCGGGCTGATCGTCTCGGGCCAGCCGCTGGTTGGGTTCGAACAGCTCAAGGGGCCCGACTCCATCGCGCCCGACCGCTACATGTTCTACCGCGCCTGAGCGCGACAGGGCGCGCCTTGCGGCGCGGGCCTCCGGCGGGAGTATTTTTACCAAGAAGAAGCAGGGGTAGGGCCGAATAGCCGCTCCCCCGCTCATTTTCCGGGCGACACGATCCTCGCCCAAGGCGTGCGTCGCGGTCGGGTTCAGGCCACCCGCTGCCCCTTGGACCAGACCCCCGCCAGCGCCGGCACGTCGCCGCGCAGGCGAAACCGGATCAGATCGGCGCGCTTGCCGACCTCCAACTCGCCGCGATCCTCCAGCCCGACGGCCCGCGCCGGTGCCTGTGTCACCGTCGCCAGTCCGCGCGCCGTATCGCCCCAGATCTGCCCCAGCCGCACCGCCGCGAATAGCAGCGCCGAGGGCACGTAATCCGACGACACGATATCCAGAAGATCGAGCCCGGCCAGTTCTTCGGCGGCGACATTACCCGAATGCGAGCCGCCGCGCACCAGATTGGGCGCCCCCATCATCACCGCGATCCCATGGTCCTGACAGGCGCGCGCCGCCTCAACCGTGGTGGGAAATTCCGCCAACCGGATGCCATAGCCCGCTGATGTCTCGACCTGCCCCTCGGTGGTGTCGTCATGGCTGGCCAGCACCGCACCAAAGCGGCGCGCCTCGGCGACCACGCCGCGATCATGGGTATCGCCGACCTTGTCGCGCAACACCTTGAGCTGGGCCACATGCTGAAGGAAATCGTCATCGCTCATCGCGTGCTTGCCCCGCATATAGGCTTCCAGCTTGGTGATGTCGCGAAACTGACGCTGGCCCGGCGTGTGATCCATCAGGCTGACCAGCCCGACGCGATCCTCGTCGCCGAATTCGGCCAGTTCCTCCAGCAGGGTCTCTGAGCAGACCTCGGCGCGCAGGTGCAGGAAGTGGCTGATCTTCAGCGCATCTGCCGCGCGCAACTCCAAAAGCTCGCTGGCGAGACCACGAGCGTATTTCAGATAGCGCCCCGTGCCGCTGGGGATCGAGCCCACCCGCATGGCGTCGAACACGGTGGTGATGCCGGTTCCGGCCAATTCCGCGTCATGGGCGATCAGCGCGGCCGCATGCGGCCAGTCCACCTTGGGTCGGGGCTGGATATGGCGTTCCAGGTTGTCGGTGTGCAGTTCGATCAGCCCGGGCGCGATGAAATCGCCGCCGCAATCCACCGCACCTTTGGGCACCGCGCTGCCACTGTCGATCGCGGCAAGGGTTCCATCCACGACCCGCAGGCTGCCGCGGCGGATTTCGCCGGGCAGGACCAGGGTGGCATTGGCAAGACATAGTTCTTCTGTCATCTGAACATCGCATGATTTGAGGACCAAGAGAGCCAGCCGGAGCCGACATGAATTTTCAGCGTTACGCCATTTATTACGCCCCCCCCGCCGAAGCGGAATGGGGAAGATTCGCCACCCACTGGCTGGGCTGGGACATGGCGACCGGGGCCGAGGTGGCGCATCCCGAAGCCCCCGACCTGCTGCTGCCGGTCAGCGAGATCACCGCAACGCCGCGCAAATACGGGCTGCACGCCACGATCAAGCCGCCGTTCCGACTGGCCGAGGGGCAAACCCGTGCCGCGCTGGAGGCGGGATGCGCCGCGCTGTGTGCCGATCTCGCGCCATTGCGCATGGATGGGCTGGCGCTGGCACGGTTGGGCCGGTTTCTGGCGCTGCGCCCACTGGGCGAGACCGCCGCGCTTACCGCGCTGGCCGCCCGCACGGTCGAGGCGCTGGACGCCTTTCGCGCCCCCGCGCCCGAGGCCGAGGTGGAGCGCCGCCGCGCTGCCGGCCTGAGCCCGGCGCAGGAGGCGAACCTGATGCGCTGGGGCTATCCCTATGTGATGGACACGTTCCGCTTTCACATCACCCTGTCGGGCAAGCTGGCCAAACCCGTACTGGGCGCGGTCGAGACCACGCTGGCCCTCGATCTGGTGCCACTGCTGCCCGCGCCCTTCGGGATAGCGGATCTGGCGCTGGTGGGCGAGGATGCGGCCGGGCAGTTTCATCTGATCCATCGCTACACGCTTTCGGGTTGAAGCCGGGTTAAGACCGTCTCGACCGTGGTGGCCAACGGACCGCTGTTGTCGACCTCGATCACCCGGTGCAGCCCCTCTGGCAGCGGGGCCGAGGCCCGCTCCAGACGCCGCGCACGTTCACCGGCATCCTCGCGCCCGCGCGCGGCGAGCCGATCGGCCAGCACCTCCGGGTCGGCGGTCAGCGACAATACGATCAGATCCTCGAACAACCCCTGCGCCGCGCCAAGGACCGTGCGAGACAGGTTCACCAGCACCGCGCGCGCGCCTTTGCGCAGATCGTAGATTTCGACCGGAATTCCGTACGACAGCCCATGCGCCTGCCAGTGCAGCGCAAACGCACCCGCTGCCGCCATCCGCGCAAAGGTCTTTGGCGTGACGCCGGTGAACGGCTCGCTTCCGGCCTGCTCTGGCCGGGTGATGACCCGGCGTTGGAGACGCAAGCGCGGATCGCGCACGGCCAGCGCCGCCATCACGCTGTCCTTGCCAACGCCCGAGGGGCCGACGACAGCGATGACGGGAGCGATGGCCGGTGCGATGATAGACCCCTGGTTCATGCCGCCGCCTGCGGGGTGAACGCCGAGACATCCTCTTCCCGGTCACAGATCTGCGCCCGCGCCTCGGCGTCGTGAAAGATGCCGATGATCGCCGCGCCGCGCGCCTTGGCGGCCTCGATCAGCCCGAGCACCACGGCGCGGTTGGTAGGGTCAAGGCTGGCGGTCGGTTCGTCCAGCAACAGCGCCGGGTAGTCATGGGCAAAGCCGCGCGCGATATTGACCCGCTGCTGCTCGCCCCCCGAAAAGGTCGTGGGCGACAAGGACCACAACCGCTCGGGGATATTGAGCCGCGCCAACAGTTCAGCGGCGCGGGCGCGGGCCTGATCCTCGGGCACGCCCAGCGCCAGCAGCGGCTCGGCCACCACGTCCAGCGTCGCCACCCTTGGCACCACCCGCAGGAACTGGCTGACATAGCCCAGCACCTCGCGCCGCAGCGCGATGATTTCACGCGGCGCGGCTTTGGCGATATCGGTGCCGCCGACCATGATCCGGCCCGCGTTGGCTCGGTAATTGCCGTAAATCATCCGCATTAGAGTCGATTTTCCCGCCCCCGAGGCCCCGGTGAGCGCGACGCACTCCCCCGCCGCCACGCGCAGCTCGGCGCCCGCCATCACCGGGATCACCGCGCTGCCCTGGTTGTGCAGAACAAAGCTCTTGGACACGCCGGACACCTCGATCATCGCGCTCTTCTTCTTTGTCAAAATACTCATACTCCGCCCCTCACACCTGCAAGACCGATGAAACCAGAAGCTGGGTATAGGCATGTTGCGGATCATCCAGCACCTGATCGGTCAGACCGCTTTCCACCACATGCCCGTCCTTCATCACCATCAGCCGGTCGGCCAACAGTCGCACCACGGCCAGATCATGAGTCACGATCAGCGCGCTCAGCCCCATCTGGCGCACCAGCCCGCGCAGAAGGTCCAGCAGACGCGCCTGCACGCTCACGTCCAGCCCGCCGGTCGGCTCGTCCATGAACACCAGACGCGGCTCGGTCACCAGATTGCGGGCGATCTGCAACCGCTGCTGCATGCCGCCCGAAAAGGCGCTGGGGCGATCATCCACCCGGTTCTCGGCGATCTCGACCCGGTCCAGCCAATCCACCGCGCGGGCCCGGATATCGCCATAGTGGCGTGCCCCCACGGCCATCAGCCGTTCGCCGATATTGCCGCCGGCGCTGACGTTCATGCGCAGCCCGTCGCGGGCGTGCTGGTGAACAAAAGCCCAATCGGTGCGCCCCAACATGCGGCGCGCCGGTTCCGACATGGTCACGGTATCCACCGGCCCCTCGGCACGGGTGTCAAAGATCACCTGCCCCGCATCCGGCGTCAGATGCCCGGCAAGACAATTGAGCAGGGTGGATTTGCCCGACCCGCTTTCGCCGACGATTCCCATCACCTCGCCGGGGAACAGATCGAAATTCACATCTGCACAGCCGATCCGCGCGCCATAGTGTTTTTCGATGCCTTTGACTTGCAACAGCGGTGTCATCGCGCGCCTCCTTGTTCGGGGGATATCCAATGAAAGCCCATCACGCCGCCACCTCCTCGCCCAGACGGCCGACATGGCCCGCCTCGCGCCGGGTGCGGCAATAATCGGTGTCTGAGCAGACGAACATCCGGTTCCCGGCATCGTCCAGGATCACCTCGTCGAGATAGCTGTCCTCGGCGGCACAAAGATCACAGGCGTGATCCGCCTTTGTCGCCTCGAACGGGTAGTCTTCGAAATCGAGGGAAACGACCTTTGTATAGGGTGGCACCGCATAGATCCGTTGCTCGCGCCCGGCGCCGAACAGCTGGATCGCCGCCATTTCGAGTTTCGGGTTGTCGAATTTCGGGATCGGAGACGGGTCCATCACATAGCGGTCCGCCACCTTGACCGGATAGGCATAGGCGGTGGCGATCGCCCCGTGCTGGCTGATGTCCTCGTAGAGTTTCACATGCATCAGCCCGTATTCCTCAAGGCTGTGCATCTTGCGGGTCTCGGTCTCGCGCGGTTCCAAAAACCGCAGCGGTTCCGGGATCGGCACCTGATAGACAAGGATCTGATCCTCGCGCAGCGGCGCCTCGGGAATGCGGTGGCGGGTCTGGATGACGCTGGCCTTTTCGGTCTCTTCGGTCACCGCCACACCGGCGGTTTTCTCAAAGAACTTGCGGATCGACACCGCGTTGGTGGTGTCGTCCGATCCCTGATCGATCACCTTGAAGGTATCCTCGGGCGTCAGCGTTGCCGCCGAGACCTGCACACCGCCAGTGCCCCAGCCATAGGGCATCGGCATCTCGCGGCTGGCAAAGGGCACCTGATAGCCCGGCACCGCCAACCCCTTGAGGATGGCGCGGCGGATCATCCGCTTGGTCTGTTCGTCCAGATAGGCGAAGTTATAGTCGCTCATTGCGAAGCCTCCTTGCCCGCGTCCTCATTGCCCGCGTTCTGCTTGGCCACATTCGCCTCCGCCTCGCGGCGCAGTTTGCGCACCAGTTCCAGTTCGGATTGAAAATCGACGTAATGGGGCAGCTTGATATGTTCCAGAAATCCGGTGGCCTGAATGTTGTCGGAATGGCTGAGGACGAATTCCTCGTCCTGCGCCGCCGCACCAAGATCATCCTCGCCCAGCTCGCGCCAGCGCAGCGCCCGGTCGACCAGCGCCATCGAGATCGCCTTGCGCTCAGTCTGGCCGAACACCAGCCCATAGCCTCGGGTGAACTGCGGTGGCTCGGTCTTGGAGCCGGCGAATTGGTTCACCGTCTCGCATTCGGTCAATTCCACCTCGCCGATCTCGATGGCAAAGCCCAGTTCGGGGATCTCCATCTCGACCGCCACGGTGCCGATGCGCAGCTCGCCGACAAAGGCATGGTTGCGCGCATAGCCACGCTGGGTGGAATAAGCGAGCCCAAGCAGAAACCCCTCGTCGCCCCGGGTGAGCGATTGCAGCCGGATATCGCGCCCGGCCGGATAGGACATCGGCGTGCGGGTCAGATCGCCGGGCGTGGCCTCGCTCTCGGGTTCGCACTGGATGATGTCCTCGCCGCGCAGGAATGCGGTGATATGCGGCGTCGGCTCATTGCGCGGCGCGGCAGTGGGGGCCTTTGCCACCTCGCCCTCGGCGGCGAGTTTGAAATCCAGCAGCCGGTGGGTGTAATCGAAGGTCGGACCCAGCACCTGCCCGCCCGGCGCGTCCTTGAAGGTTGCCGAAATGCGCCGATCACAGGCCATCTCGCCGGTTGCCACCGGCTTTGTCACGCCAAAGCGCGGCAGCGTGGTGCGATAGGCGCGAATGAGAAAGATCGCCTCGATCAGATCGCCACGCGCCTGTTTGATCGCCAGCGCCGCCAAATCGGGATCATAAAGCGAGCCTTCCGCCATCACCCGGTTCACGGCAAGGGCAAGCTGTTCGCGGATCTGCGCGATCGACAGTTCCGCGACAGCGGTATCGCCCCGCCGTTCCTCGGCCAGCCAGGCGTGGGCGTTCTCGATGGCGCGTTCGCCACCCTTGACTGCAACATACATGGCTCAGCCCTCCGAAATCTGCGTACTGCGCGGCAGCGCGGCGACCCGCCCGCCACAGGTCAGGAAGAAATCCAGCCCCAGCGGATACAACATCGCGTTGCCCGCCATGGCCGCCGGATCGGGCAGCGACAGCGCTGCGCTGTCCTTGATGCCCGGTCCTCGTAGCGTTGCGCCTGCTGTTTCCAACGTGTCCACCTCGACGATCAGCGTGGCCGAGCGGTCGGGATAGTCCGGCGTGCCGATGCGGTATCGCTCCAGCGGCGCCAGATCGGCCCAGCGCCCGACGGCGAACTCGGCCCGATCCGCGCCCACCACCGGCGCGCCGGTGTGAAAGGCGAGCCAGCCGCGCATCTCGGCCGTATCGCAGGCCCCGGCAAGATGGACGCCAGTCTCAGGATCGCACAGCGTCAACAGCAGCGTTCCAGCCGCCAGAGACAGCGGTGCGGGGGGGCGCGCAGTCTCCAATGCGCGGATCTCGCCCGGCTTGGCCATCACGTTCATCGCCGTGCGAAAGGCAAAGGCCGACTCGATCGCCGGATCGGCGAAGCCGCCGCCAAATGCCCCATGTGCAGCCCTGTTTTCGGATACGTTCATCAATCCTCTCCCCGGACCAGCGTAAAGAAATCGACCTTGGTCGCAGCGGCGCGGGCCGCGCGGGCAGTGCGGGTCGCTTCCATGGTGTCGGCCAGCGGATCAAGAATCGCCGCACGCAGCGCGCCCGCCTCTGACGTCTGCATCAGCGCGTCGATCAGCGCCGCCACCTCTGCCTTGGGTTTGCCGCGCCCCTGAACATAGCCATGCCCCACCGTGCCATCCGGCAGCGTCAGCGCGCAGCGGGTCACCGTCATTTCGCCCAGATTGAACGGCGCGCCGGTGCCGCCCATGCGGCCCCGCACCATCACCGCCCCGATCTCCGGTCGCCGCAGCCAGTCAAAGGCGGGCTTGGCGCCACAATCTGCACCATAGTCGGCCCAAAGCGCCAGCAAGCGATCCTCCGGCGCCTTGGCCAAAAGGCTCATCCAGCCCCGGCGTGCCTGCGTCTCAACGTCATTTTCTGTCTGTATTGCCATAAAAGCCTCTTGGCCCGGTTGTCTATTTATACTATACAACTATACAAATCCTAGACGGCCCGAGGACCGGGCGCAATCGCCCTGATATGAATATTTGGTGACATGGCCCGTACCCCGCTCTGGAAATCCATTGCCATCGCCCTGACCGCCGACATCGCCGAGGCGCGCTATGCCACCGGCGACCGCCTGCCGACCGAGGCGCAACTGGCGGCGAAATTCGGCGTCAACCGGCACACGGTGCGCCGCGCGCTGTCGGAAATGGCCGATCAGGGGCTGGTCCATGCGCGGCGCGGGGCCGGGGTGTTCGTCGCCGCGCGCCCCACCGATTATCCGATCGGACGGCGGGTGCGGTTCCACCGCAATGTCGCCGCCGGCGGACAGCTCCCGTCCAAAAAACTGCTGTCGCTCGATACCCGCGCCGCTGACACGCGCGAGGCCGAGGCGCTGGCGATAGCCCCGGGCGACCCGGTGCTGGTCTATGACGGGCTGTCGCTGGCCGACAACGCGCCGATTGCCCTGTTCAGCAGCAGCTTTCCCGCCGCCCGCTTTCCCGGCCTGCGCGACGCGCTGAGCGAGACCCGTTCGGTGACCGAGGCGCTGGCGCGCTGCGGCGTCGCGGATTACACCCGCCAGCAGACCCGGATCACCGCCAAACAGGCCAACGCGACCCAGGCCCTGCACCTGCGCGTGGCCGAAGGCTCGCCGATCCTGCGCACCATTGCGGTCAATGTCGATGCCGATGGGGTGCCGGTGGAATATGGCCGCACCTGGTTCGCCGGCGACCGTGTCACCCTGACCGTGGACGGGACATGAGCCGCGCGACCTATTCGTATTTTTCCAAAAACGCCTCGGCGCTGAGACTGCGAAAATCAGGCAGCGCCGCGCGCAGACGGGCATGGTCCCAGTCCCACCACGCCAGCGCGATCAGCCGCGCGGCGACCTCGGGCGGCTGGCGCAGGCGCATGGGCTTCGCCGGCATCCCGGCGACGATGGTATAGGGGGCCACATCGCGGGTCACCACCGCGCCCGAGGCCACCACGGCCCCGTCGCCCACCGTCACCTCGGGCTTGATGATGCAGTTATGACCCAGCCAGGTGTCATGGCCGATTGTGGCCCGGCGCGACGCGCGATGCTCGAAAAACGCCGGGTCTACTGCGACATCGTCCCAATAGTCCGACGACCGATAGAGAAAGTGATGCAGGCTGGCCGTGTCCAGCGGATGATCGGTCGGCCCGATCCGCGTGTAGCTGGCGATATTGGCAAACTTGCCGATGGTCGCATTGGCGATATCGCTGGCCCGGTCGGTATAGGAATAATCCCCGAACTCCGAATTCTGCACCCGGCTGCCGCGCCCCAGTTCGCAATAGGCGCCGAAGCTGGTGTTCACCACCTCGCAATCAGGATGAATAACAGGCTCTGAGGGGCTGAGACGGGGCATGGCAGGATTCCTATACAACTAGACACCCCATACAGGCGCGCGCGTCCCTCGGCAATTTTTCTCCCGTGAATATTTTGTAACGACCCAGCCGAAAAAGCAGGGCGCGCCCCCGCTTCTTCTTGTCTCAAATACTCCCGCCGGAGGGGTATGGGTTGCGTATCACGCTGTCTCATGCGGTCCCATCCCGGCGAAACCTCCGTTTAAGCCCAGTGGGTTAGCGTGCCACCGATGCCGCCTATGTTTCAGGCGGCGTCGGTTTCAAACGTGGATATTATGGAGGATACTATATGACGAAATTCCATT
>JASJGL010000044.1:0-23796 GCA_033791545.1 Pseudodonghicola sp.
TCCGACAATAGATGAACCGGTTCGGCGAACATTTTGCCGATTGCATTTGGCGCGACAGGCCGACTGCGGTCGATTCTCTTGTGCAGCCACGGCGCAATGCTAAGATCAAACGGCGTTTCTTGAAGCGGTTGATTGCGCAATCCGGCAACGGGTCTCGAACCCAAGTGTTCTTTGTTTGTGCACCATGAAGGCGCACAACTCATGCTGGACAGTGGAAGTGGATTGAAAAATGGATCAATCAACACGCGATCCGGACAAGGTCCTGTCAGAAATATACTTTTTAGATTGACAATACTCCCGCCGGAGGCGGACTTGTGCCCTCAGTGGCCGCTCTCGCTGCCAGCGATCAGCTTGCGCCGCAGCCAGCCCGAGAACCAGTCCATCGCCATCACCATCAGGATGATCAGCACGATGTAATAGGCCACCTCTTCCCAGTCCTTCTGGGTGATGATCGCCTGCGTCAGCAGCAACCCGATGCCGCCGCCGGTGATCGCGCCGATGATGGTCGCCGACCGGGTGTTGGATTCCAGATAATACAGCACTTGGCTAAGCAGCACCGGGGTGATCTGCGGGATCACGCCGAACCGATAGCGTTGCAGCGGTCGCGCCCCGGTCGAGGTGATGCCCTCGATCTGCTTGTTGTCCACGTTCTCCAGCGCCTCGGAAAACATCTTGCCGAAACTGCCGGTATCGGTAAGCAGGATGGCCAGTGAACCGGTCAGCGGCCCGGGGCCAAAGGCGCGCGACAGGATGATGGTCCAGATCAACCCGTCGACCCCGCGCACGAAATCGAACAGCCGGCGCACCCCGAACCGCACGGTCGCCACCGAGGTAAAGTTTCGCGCCGCAAGGAAAGCCAGCGGCAGGGCAATGATCGCCGCCCCCATGGTGCCCAGAAACGCCATCAGGACGGTTTCAAAAAGCGCCCACAAGACGTCCTTGTGCCGCCACATGGCGTTGTTCCAGACGTCGTGCACCATCGCGGCAAGGTTGCTCTGACCCGCCACCACGTGGTCGCCGGACAGGGCCAGCCGCAGCAAGTCGCCCGGGGATTTGCCGTAGAACGGGCTATCGAGCGTGAACCAGAACAGCTCCCACCCGAAGGAATAGCGGAACACCTCGGTGCGGGCACGGGTGACGCTGGCGCGCCCGCCCTTGCCCGAGATGGTCACGCGCGACGCACTGGCGTTGATCCAGTCGGGCACCCGGCCATCGGGGGTTTCCAACGTGATCTTGCGGCCCTCGACCGTCGCGGTGACGGTGCCATAGCCCGGCACGCTATAGCGCAGCCGTGGCCCGTCAATCACGGCGCTTTCCCCGGATTTCAGGGCGATGCGCGCGGTGTTTTCCCCGCTCAGGGTCACGAAATCCGGGGTCAGGCCCTTGGGATAGGTGCCCTTGTTCTCGCCCTCGATGGCGATGCTCAGACCGCCGCGGCGATTGTCATGGGTGATGTGGGTCTTGTGGCTGTAGCTGTCGGCGACAAGCACGGCCGCATTGTCCATGCGCGCCCGCCCGAGCAGCCCGGGAACATCGAAGGCGAAGAAAAGATAGGCAAAATAGGTCAGGATCACCAGCGGCACCGAAACGGCGATCACACGCTTGCGCGCGATCAGCGCGGTGGCCGCGTCCCTTTGCGCGGACAGGGTGGGCCGGTCGGACAGGGCGGGGATATCTGCAATCGCGGTCATGGATCAGACCTTTCCGACAAGTTTGTTGCGAAAGTGACCTGACAGCTGGTCGAAGAACACGATGGTCAGGAACAGCAGGATAAAGATCGCCGCCACCGCGTCATAGCGGCCCTGCCCCCAACTAAAGGCGTTCTTGAGATCATAGCCGATGCCGCCCGCCCCGACGAAACCAAGGATGGCCGAGGCGCGGATGTTGATCTCGAAACGCAGCAAGGCATAGCTCAACCAGTTCGGCGCCACCTGCGGCACCACGCCCAGCAACATGCGCTGGGTCCAGCTCGCCCCGACCGAGGCCAGCCCCTCGACCGGTTTCATCGAGGCGTTTTCATTGACCTCCGAGAACAGCTTGCCCAGCGCGCCAGTGGTGTGGAACGCGATCGCGATCATCGCCGGCACCGGCCCACCGCCCAGAACAAAGATCAGCACCAGCGCGACAACGATCTCGGGCACCGCGCGCGAAATGTCCATCAGCCGGCGAAACAGCGGGATCAGCCGCGGGAACCGGGCCAGCCCCCGGGTGGAAAGCAGCGACAGCACGATGGCCAGCAGCGCCCCGACCAGCGTTGAGGCCGCCGCGATATTGACCGTCTCGATCAGCGACGGGAAGAACTTGAGCATCAGCGCGGGCAGCAGCGCGGCCTTTGCGGCCGCCTCGGACACCACCTCGCCGGGGAAGATGAAGATATTCAGGATGCCATCCCAGAACCCGCCCGCGTTGCGGCTGTCGGCCAGCATGAAACCCGACGTCATCAGCGCGACGAAAACCAGCAGGACAATCCCGCCGTACATCTGCTTGGTCCGGGTCATCGCCGCATAGGCGTCGCGCACCTCGCGCAGCCTCGGGCTCTCTGTGTCGCGACCGGGCGCGGTATCCGTCATCTGGCCTGCTCCTGAAAGAACGATCTGGGTCACCCCATGAAAAATGGCCGGCCCACGCGGGGCCGGCCAAACCTGCAACGCGGGGCTTACATCTTGGATTTGCGCGCCGCGATGATCGAGAGATAGTCGTCATGCGCGATCGGCTGGAAGCCCAGGGCCTCGCCCGCCATGAAGTTATAGGCGCACTCGGGGTCCATATAGGGCAGCGAGGCGGTCAGCGTCGTGATGTCGATCTTGACGCGCTCGGGCAGCGATTTGCGCAGCACGACCGGGCCTTCGGGGATTGGTTTGGATTTCCAGATTTCGACCAGATCGTTCATGTCGACCAGACCGGCATCCGAGGCCTTGCGCAGCGCGCCGGAGTTATAGCCGTCTTCCCATGCGCCCATGCCATCGGCCCAGGTCACGCCGGCGTCAACGTCGCCATTGTTGACCGCAACGATGGTCTGCTCATGGCCGCCGGTGAACTTCACTTCACCGAAATAATCGCCCGACTCCATCGACGCGCCGGTGGTCGTCGGAATCTCGATCGACGGGATCAGGTAGCCCGAGGTCGAGTTGGGATCGCCGAACCCGAACACCTTGCCCTTCATGTCCTCCAGCGAGGTGATGCCGCTGTCCTTGCGGGCAAAACCGATCGAGTGATAGGCGTAAGAGCCGTCCAGATTGGTCTTGACCATGATCGGCTCGACCGCGTCGGGGTTGGTCAGATAGGTCTTGGCATAGCCAGATGCGCCTAGCCATGCCATGTCGATGGTGCCGCCCAGCAGGCCCTGGATCACACCGTCATAATCGGCCGGGGTGAACAGCTTGACCGGAACGCCCAGCAGCTCTTCGGCCTTGGCGCGGTAGCATTCGTTCGAGGTCATGCGGTCCTGTGCGTTTTCACCGCCCAGAAGGCCGATGCGGAATTCTGTGATCCCTTCTTCAGCCAGAACCGGGGCGGTCAGCGCGGTGGTCGCCACGATGGCGGCAAGCAGTTTCTTCATTGGTCTCTCTCCAGATTACAGAACCCGGCCCCCATCGGCCCGGGCGGGGAAATTCGCGGGTCAGATCATCGCTTCGGCGTCTCGGGTCACATCAAGCATCGGGGTGGCCAGCGCGGCGATCTCGGTCGAGGTCGCGGCCTCGGAAAAGCTGGCATCGGCGCCGTAGATTTCGCGCGCCACTCCGGTGGTGAGCTGTTCGGGCAGACCATCGAAAACGATGCGCCCGTCGCGCATACCGATCACCCGGTCGCAATAGCGCCGCGCCGTATCCAGCGTGTGCAGGTTGCAGATGACGGTGCGCCCGTCCTCCTTGTGGATGCGGTACAACGCCTCCATCACGGTCTGGGCGTTCATCGGATCAAGGCTGGCAATCGGCTCGTCCGCCAGAATGATCTTTGGGTCCTGCATCAGGGCGCGGGCGATGGCGACGCGCTGCTGTTGACCGCCTGACAGCGCCTCGGCCCGTTTCGGGGCGTGTTCGGCGATGCCGAGCCGATCAAGGATGTCGATCGCCCGGTGGATATCCGCCAACGGGAACAGGTTGAACATCGTGGCCAGCGTCGAGCGGCGGTTCAGCGTGCCGTGAAGCACGTTGGACACCACATCCATGCGCGGCACCAGATTGAACTGCTGAAAGATCATCGCGCAGTCGGATTGCCAAGCGCGTCTGGCCTTGCCGGTCAACCGGGTGACATCGCGGCCCTCGAACAGGATCTGCCCGTCCGAGGCATCGGCCAAACGGTTTATCATCCGCAATAGAGTCGATTTTCCGGCCCCCGAGCGCCCGATGATGCCGATCATCCCGGGCTTGTCGATATGCAGCGTCGCCGCCTCCACCGCGGTGTTCTCGCCGAACCGTTTGGTCAGTTTCTCGATACGCAGCACGGGCCACCCCTTGTTCTGTCGGGGTCTGACCTAGCGGCGCTGTTCAAAAGCTTTGTGTCAGCGCGGTGAATGTTTCGTGACGCCAGGATCATGCCCGACCGTCAATTCCCCCTACCCTCCGGCGGCACGGGCACATATATGCAGAGCAGGCCAAGCGGAGATATACCGATGAGTTTCGACCGAACGCTGAAGATCGCCCCGTCGATCCTGTCTGCCGATTTCGCTGACTTCGGGCGCGAGATCCGCGCGATCGAGGATCAGGGCGCGGATTGGGTGCATGTGGATGTGATGGATGGCCATTTCGTGCCCAACCTCACCTTTGGCCCGCCCGCCATCAAAGCCTTCCGCCCGCATGTGAAAACGGTGATGGATGTGCATCTGATGATCGCGCCTGTGGACCCCTTTATCGCCGCCTATGCCGAGGCCGGGGCCGATGTGATCACCGCCCATTTCGAGGCCGGCCCGCATCCGCACCGCACGTTGCAGGCGATCCGCGCGGCAGGCTGCAAGGCCGGGCTGGCGCTGAACCCCGGCACGCCGGCTGCTTGCGTCGAGTACCTGCTCGACATGGTGGATCTGATCTGCGTGATGACGGTGAACCCCGGCTTTGGCGGGCAGAAATTCATCCATTCGCAAATCGACAAGATCAAGCAGCTGCGCCGGATGATCGGCATCCGTCCCGTCCATATCGAAGTCGACGGCGGCGTTGATCCGACCACCGCGCCGCTGGTGGCCGATGCAGGCGCCGATGTGCTGGTGGCTGGCTCCGCCGTGTTCAAAGGCGGCTCAGTCGATACGCCGCAGGTCTATGGCCAGAATATCCGCGCCATCCGCGAGGCGGGGCAAGGCGTTTATATCTGAGCGCTGAAAACGCTCAGATATAAACCGCATCAAAGAAAACCGCCCGGCGTTCGCGCCGGGCACGGGCCATTGATCTGATTGCCAGCCGTCGCCACGTTTCGGCGGCTATTCCTGTACTCTCACGACCAATCGGGTTTCCGCTTTTGCAGAAACGCAGCAATCCCCTCGGCCGCCTCGGCACTGCCGGTGGCGCGCGCCATGGCGTCGCCTTCGCGGTCCAACTGATCCGCCTCAGAGCCATCATAGGCCGCAGCCACCAGCCCCCGGATCACCCCCTGCGTATCGCGCGGACCGCGCGCCAAGGCATCGGCCAGATCCTGCGCGCCAGCTTCGGCTTCGCCCGGCGCGCGCAACAGGTTCACCGCCCCCAGCGCCGCCATGCGCCCGGCCCCCACGGGACGACCCAACAGGCACATCTCCATCGCCAGCGGACGCGGCAGGCAGCGTGCCAGTGATGCGGTCAGCCCACCGTCGGGCACCAGCCCGGCCTTGACATAGGCGGCTGTGAACTGCGCATCTTCGGCGGCGACGATCAGATCGCAGGCCAGTGCAATGGACAGCCCCGCCCCCGCCGCGCCGCCCTCGATCGCCGCGATCACCGGCACCGGGCAGGTGCGGATCGCGCGGATACGCTCATGCAGGTTTTCGATCTGGGCGCGACGGTCGCCCTCGGCCATGCCCTGTCGTTCGATCAACACGTTGAGATCGCCGCCAGCGCAAAAGAATCCCCCCTCCGAGGTCAGGATCACCGCGCGTATACGCGGCTGCGCCGCCTGTTCCACCGCATCGGAAATGGCCTTGTACAGGTCGGGCGACAGCGCGCCGCGCCGGTCCGCATTCATATTGACCACGACCAGCCGATCGCCCTGATCCTCAAGTCTTGCGCGCATCATGCCCCCGCTTTGCGCCGCAGCGCCTTGAACACGCCGCTAGCGCTAGCCAACAACGCGCCCGTCTCATCCCGCAACTCAGCCCCGGCATAAAGGATCGACCGCCCACCGCCCGACAGCCGCCCCGTCGCAGTCACCACGCCAGAGACAGCGGGCGCCACATAGTTGGTCGTCAGCGAAACCGTGGCCACCGGCACCAGACCAGCACCCTCCGCCCCGCGCGAGGCAGAAAAGCCGGCGGCGGCATCAAGCATCATCGTCACGATGCCGCCATGCAGGGTGCCGTTGCGGTTACGGTGCTGCTCGGCGATCTCCAACGTGATCCGGGCGCTGCCATCCTCTGTGTCCAGATCGACATGATAGCCAATCAGGCCCTGTGCCCCGCTGCGGACCCGTTCAAGATCCGCAGCGGGAATCGGTTCAGGCGGCGCTGAGGTCAATGAAACGCTCCAGATGATAATCCGTGTCGCCAAAGCGGTGATCCATCATCACCAACCGCTTGGCGATATGGGCGAGTTCGTATTCCTGCGTCATGGCAATGCCGCCATGCATCTGGATCGATTCCTCTGCCACCAATCGCGCCGCCCGCCCGATCAGGTTGCGCGCCGCCGCAATTTGCAGATCGCGCTGCTGCGCGTCGCGCTCCAGATGCCCGGCGGCGTTGATCACGGCTGACCGGGCCTGTTCCAACTCGATCAGCATGTCGGAATAACGGTGCTGCAACGCCTGAAACGTCCCGATGGGGCGGCCGAACTGTTGCCGCGTCATCAGGTAGCTGCGGGTCAATTCGGTCGCGGTTTCCATCGCGCCCAAGGCTTCTGCCACCAGCGCCACATTGGCCGCCGCGACCGCAGCCGCGATGGCTGGATAGGCCGCGCCCGCAGCGCCAAGGCGGGCCGAAGCCGGCAGGCGCAGATCGTCGAGCGAGACCTCGGCCGCACGGCCGCCCGCGAACAGCGGATAGCCCCGAAGCGTCAGACCGGCGCTACCGGCCGGAACCAGAAACAGCGAGATCCCCGCCACATCATCCGCCGCCCCGCTTTCGCGCGCCGACACGATCAGATAACCGGCGGCCTCGGCATTGACGACGACGGCCTTGCGCCCGTTCAGTACGATTTCGTCGCCATTTTGTACGGCGGTGGCCTGAACCCGGCTGAGGTCATAGCGGCTGGTCGGCTCACCATGGGCAAAGGCCAGATGCAGGGTGCCGCTGATCACGTCCGCCAACAGCGCCTGCTGCGCCTCGGTGCCCAGCGCGGCAATCAGGCGACCGCCAAGAATGGCGCTGTCCAACATCGGCTCGACCACGCCGGCGCGGCCCAGTTCCTCGAACACTGTGGTGATGTCGAAACCGGCACCACCGAAACCGCCCTGCGCCTCGGTGAAAAGGGCACCGATCACGCCCAGATCCGCCAGTCCAGTCCAGATCGCGCTGCTCATCCCGGTCTCGGACTCGAGGATCTCGTTGCGCAGCTTGGTGGTGTATTTGTCGGCCAGATAGCGCCGCAGGGTGTCCTGCAGCATCTGGCGTTCATCGGTCAGATTGAAATCCATGCCCTCAGCCCCCCATTTTGACCTTGGCGATGATCCCGCGCTGGATCTCGTTCGAGCCGCCAAAGATCGACAATTTACGGTTGTTGAAATACTGCGCCGATTGCGGCCCGGCATAGTCGGGGCCGACCGGATCATTGTTGCCTTCCAGCGTTTCCGACGGGAACGGCATCGCATATGGACCCACCGCGCGGCGGGTGAGATCGTTGATCTCTTGCCGGATGATGGTGCCCTTGACCTTGAGCATGGAGCTTTCCACCCCCGGCGCGGCCCCGCCTGCTGCTTGGCTGATGATGCGCAGATTGGTGGTGGCCATCGCCATCAGGTCGATCTCGACCTTGGCGAGACGGGCGGCGAAATGCGGGTTTTCGATCAGCGCGCGACCGCCCGACATCTCGATCCGCGCAATCCGCTTGAGCGTGTCCAACCCGGCGCGGGAAAACCCGACACCGGCGATATTGGTCCGCTCGTGCGTCAGCAGATACTTGGCATAGGTCCAGCCCTTGTTCTCTTCGCCCACAAGGTTCTCGACCGGCACCTTCACATCCTTGAAGAACACCTCGTTGACCTCGGGGGTGCCGTCCAAAAGGATGATCGGGCGCACCTCGATACCCGGCGTGTCCATGTCGATCAGCAGGAAGGAGATCCCTTCCTGCTGCTTGACGTCGGGATCGGTGCGCACAAGGCAGAAGATCATGTTGGCGTACTGGCCAAGCGTGGTCCATGTCTTTTGCCCGTTGACGATATAGTGATCGCCCTCGCGCACGGCTCGGGTTTTCAGGCTGGCCAGATCCGAGCCTGCGCCCGGTTCCGAATAGCCCTGACACCACCAATCATCCCCATTGAGGATGCGCGGCAGGTAATGATCCTGCTGCGCCTTGGAGCCGAATTTCTGCAGCACCGGAGCCAGCATCGACAGGCCAAAGGGCACGATGCGCGGGGCGTCGGCCATGGCGGCCTCTTCCTCGAAGATGTGCCGCTGCACCGCGTTCCATGCGGCGCCGCCGAACTCCTTGGGCCAGTTCTGGGCGAACCAGCCCCGTGCGTTCAGGATCGCGTGCCAGCGTTCGATATCGGCCTTGCCCAGTTCGGCGCCCGAACGGACCTTGTCCGACAGCTCCTTGGGCAGATCATCACGGAGAAAGCTGCGCACCTCGTCACGAAATGCCAGCTCCTCAGGGGAATAGCTCAGATCCATGGATCTCTCCTCCTTCTCTGACGGATCAATAGATCTCGAACAGGCCAGCCGCGCCCATGCCGCCACCGATGCACATGGTCACAACACCCAGCTTGGCACCGCGCCGTTTGCCCTCGCGCATGATATGGCCGACCTGACGACCGCCGGTCATGCCAAACGGGTGGCCGATCGCGATAGAGCCGCCGTTGACGTTGCATTTCTCGTCGTCGATGCCCAACCGGGTACGGCAATACAGCGCCTGCGAGGCAAAGGCCTCGTTCAGCTCCCACAGATCAATATCGTCGACCTTGAGACCGTGACGTTCCAACAGACGCGGCACGGCAAAGACCGGGCCGATGCCCATTTCGTCCGGCTCGCAGCCGGCCACGGCAAAGCCCTTGAATGCGCCAAGCGGTTCGATCCCGCGCTTTTCGGCCTGCTGGCTGTCCATTACCACCACGGCTGCCGCGCCATCTGACAATTGGCTGGCATTGCCGGCGGTGACGAAATTGCCCTCACCGCGCACCGGTTGCAGACCTGCTAGCCCTTCCAGCGTGGTCTGGGGCCGGTTGCATTCATCGCGGTCGACCAGAACCTCTTTCATCGAGATTTCGCCGGTTTCCTTATCCTTGACTGCCATGGTCACGGTCATCGGCACGATTTCATCGTCGAAATAACCCGCCTGCTGTGCCGCGGCGATCCGCTGCTGGCTGCGCAAGCCGTATGCGTCCTGTGCCTCGCGGCTGATGCCATAGCGTTTGGCGACGATATCGGCGGTTTCGATCATGGTCATATAGACCGCCGGTTTATGCTCCATCAGCCAAGGATCGGGGGCGTGGCGCAATTTGGGCTGCACCATCGAGATGCTTTCCACGCCGCCCGCAACCATCGGACCCGCGCCTTCGCAAGTGATCGCATTGGCGGCCATCGCGATGGTTTGCAACCCGGAGGAGCAGAACCGGTTCACGGTCACGCCCGAGGCGGTGATCGGAAGCCCGGCGCGCAGGGCGATCTGGCGCGCGATATTGCTGCCGGTCTCGGCTTCGGGGGTGCCGCAGCCCATCATGCAATCTTCGATTTCACCGCCTTCAAGCCCGGCGCGTTCGACCGCGGCCTGCACCGCGTGGCCGCCCATGGTGGCGCCGTGGGTGGCGTTGAACGATCCCCGGAAGGATTTGGCCAGCCCGGTGCGGGCCGCGGATACGATTACAGCTTGTTTCATCACGATGCGTCCTTGTTCAGATCGTCAAAATTGCGTCCCTCGGCGACCAACTGCTCCAACAGCGGCGCCGGTTCCCAGAAATAGGGGTCGTCCTTGGCCCAGGATTTGATGTCGGCCAGCAGCGCCGGCAGCCCCTGCATATCGGCCCATTTCATCGGTCCGCCGCGATAGCGCGGGAAGCCATAGCCATAAAGCAGGGTCACATCGACATCGAGCGGCCGCTTGGCGATCCCCTCGCCGACCACCCGCGCGGCCTCGTTGACCATCGACGCCATGTAGCGGCGCAGGATTTCCTCATCCGTGAACGCGCGCGGCGTGATCCCCTGCGTGGCGCGGTCCGCCTCGATCAGCGGCAGCACCTCGGGGTTGGGCACACGGGCCTTGGCCCCGGCGGCATAATCGTAATAGCCTTTGCCGGTCTTCTGGCCGAAATTGCCGTCCTCGCACAGCTTGTCGGCATAGGTGAAGTCGCGGGCGCGCGGATCCATCCCCTCGGCGCGCTTGCGCTTGCGCACAGACCAACCGATGTCCAGCCCGGCCAGATCGGCCACTGCATAGGGGCCCATGGCAAAGCCGAATTTCTCCAGTGCGGCGTCGATCTGATAGGGTGAGGCCCCGTCGAGGATCATGTAGTCGGCGCAGGTGCGATATTTGCTCAGGATCCGGTTGCCGATGAAGCCGTCGCAGACACCGGCGCGGACCGAGACCTTGGACATCTTCTTGCCCAGCGCAAAGCCGGTGGCGACCACGTCCGGCGCGGTCTTGTCGGCGACCACGATCTCCAGCAGTTTCATCACATGGGCGGGCGAGAAGAAGTGCAGCCCGATCACATCACCCGGACGCGTGGTGCAGGCGGCAATTTCGTTCACATCCAGATAGGACGTGTTGGAGGCCAGAACCGCACCGGGTTTGCACACCGCGTCCAGCTTGGTGAAAACCTCCTTTTTCACGCCCATGTCCTCGAACACCGCTTCGATCACCAGATCGGCATCCGCCAGCGCGGCATAGTCGGTGGCCACGTTCAGCGCGGTCTCGGTCAGGTCGGTGAATTGCGCGGGGCTGATCTTGCCGCGTTTCAGCGCGCCCTGAAGGTTGCCAGCGATGCGGCCCCGGGCGGCCTCGGCTGCCTTGTCGTTCATTTCCAGCAGCGTCACCTTGAGCCCGGCCAGCAGCGCCGAGGTGGCAATGCCCGCCCCCATGGTGCCGCCGCCGATAACGCCGATGGCGGTCAGGTTGCGCGGGCTCACCCCGTCCAGTTCCGGCAGCTTGCCCACCGCGCGTTCGGAGAAGAACGCGTGGATCAGCCCCTCGCGTTGATCGGTGGCCATCAGCTCCATGAACAGCTCGCGCTCACGCAGCATGCCCTTGTCAAAGGGCAGCTCGCTGCTGGCCTGAATGCCGCGCACGGCGACCGCCGGGGCAAGCTGGCCGCGTGCCTTTTTCAGCACCGCGTTGTACAGCGCGTCGAAATCCACCGGTGCGGGGTTGGGCATCTCGCTGGTGGCGCGGCGCGGCGCAGCGGCGTCGATCAGCTCCTGCGCATAGGCCAGCCCGATCTCGCGCGGGGCGCCGTCGGCGATCTTGTCGATGATCCCCATCTCCAGCGCCTCTTGCGCGCCGACCTGACGGCCCGAGGTGATCACGTCGAGCGATTTGTCGATACCGATCAGGCGCGGCAAGCGCTGGGTGCCGCCGGCACCGGGCATGATGCCGATCAGAACCTCGGGCAGGCCCATGCGCGCCTTGGGCACGGCAATGCGGTAATGCGAGCCCAGCGCGATTTCCAGCCCGCCGCCCAGCGCGGTGCCGTGCAGCGCCGACACCACGATCAGCGGCGAGGCCTCGATCCGGGTGCAGACATCGGGCAGGAACGGTTCGGCGGGCGGCTTGCCGAATTCACGGATATCGGCCCCGGCAAAGAACGTCCGGCCCTCGCCATAGATCAAAACAGCTTTGGCGCCGTCTTTTTCCGCCCGCTCGATCCCGTCGATCAGCCCTTGGCGAACCGCCAGCCCCAGCGCGTTGACCGGCGGGTTGTTCGCCGCCAATACCGCGATATCGCCAATTTTCTCGTACATGATGGCATCGGACATCCTGCCGTTCCCCTCTTTCTGACCGGCCAGCCCGCAGGGCCATATGCCGGTGGTGTTCTGTGTCTATCGGACTTCTAGCGGCGAAAGGGGGACCAGCGCAAACCTGCAAAGCGGGACATTACGTCATTTTCGGGCCCATCGCGGTGCGGCCAGACCTCCCCCGTATTCAATTTCGCCATGCGGAACTCTATTCCGCCATGCCGGCGCAGACTAGGCGCAAGCCGCAAGGAAGATCAAGACCAAAGCCCTCACACGCAACTATATTGCGGTAAGGATCCCCGGCGCTGGGATCAAGGCAAAGGGGGAGAACCGTTGCGACAGACCGCGCGATGCGGTTCAAGGGTGGGGGATCCGGCCCTCTTCGACCCAGGAGTCAAAGATCGCCAGCGCGGCCTCGGCAAACGCGGCGTCGTTGATATGCGCGGAGATCTGCTCCAACCTCACGGTGTCGGGACAGCAGGTCACCAACTCGTCGTAGAAGGCCGCCAGCGCCGCGCCGTCCTGCAGATCGGCGCCGGGGCGGTCCCATTCGTGGCAGCCGCCGCGCGGCAGAAGAAGCGCGACCGGCCCGGTGGCCCCGGCCAGCTTGCGACAGAGTTCTTGCGCCACCTGCCGACGTTCCGGCGCGGTCAGGACCGCAGAGGTCAGCAACCGATTGTGGGCATGGGTCGGCCGGTCGGCAAACTGTGCCGGCGTTGGTTGCCAGCCCACGTAATCGACCAGATCATGGCACCCCGGCGCAACGATCTGGGGAATGCCGCGACGGCCCGCGTTGGTCATCCGGTCCGCACCCGCGCTGAGGCCGCCGAACAGGTGATTGGACACCTCTTGCGGGGCGAAATCCATCACCGCGGCAAAGGCCCCCTCGGCGGCCAGCGCTTCAAAGGCGCGCCCGCCCATGCCGGTGGCGTGAAACACCGCCACCTCATAGCCGCGCGCCTCGAGCGCGGGCTTGAGCGTCATCATGTAGCGCAGCACAGAGCCGCCAAAGGAGGTCATGCCGATCAGCGGCCGGTCGCGCTTGGGCATCTCGACCGCCCGCGCCGCGCCCAACACCGCACCAGCGGCCTGGCTGAGCGAGGATTTGCACACCGAGTTCAGCCCATAGAGCCCACCGGCCCAGAGGATCATCTGCACATCCGCAGGCAGCCGGTCGGGCGGCAGCAGCGGCGAAAAGGCAACGGTCGAGACGATGTATTTCGGCACCCCCAGCGGCAGCGCGGCGCAAAGCTCCAGCGCCAGATCGGTGCCCATGGTGCCGCCCAGCACGATCACCCCGTCGATGCGCCCCTCGTCATGGAGCCGACGGGCCAGCGCCGCAGCCCCGCGCGCCATGATCTGCATGGCCATATTCTCGTCACCGCTGGCGATCGCCTGTTTGATCGAACTTCCGCCCGCTTCGGCCACCTCATGTTTGGAGCAATCCGTTGGCGCAGAAGGTTCGCCCAACACGCTCACATCCATGCTCAACACGGCGCCGCCCTGCCCGACGATACAGTCGCGCAGGTAAGTCAGCTCCGCCTCCTTGGTGTCGAAGGTGCCCGCGACAAGGATCGTCTTGTCCGTCATTGTGCCCTCCCCCTCGCCCGCGTTCACAATTGAATCCAGGCGGTTTTCAGATCGACATATTTGTCCAGCGCATGCAGCGATTTGTCATGCCCGTTGCCGGATTGTTTGACCCCGCCCAGCGGCACGGTCATGTCGGCGCCGCCATAGGTGTTCACATGCACCACGCCCGCGCGCAGCCCCGCGACCATGCGATGCGCGCGCGACAGGGTGCCGGTCCAGACCGCAGCCGCCAGCCCGAAATCGGTGGCATTGGCCAGCGCCAGCGCCTCTTCCTCGGTGTCAAAGGGGGTGACGGCCAGCACCGGGCCGAACACCTCGCGCTGAAACAGCGTCGCGTCGCGGGTCACATTGGTAACGATGGTGGGGGCCATATAGGTGCCGCCGCTCTCACTCAGGATGCGATTACCACCGGTGGCGATATGCCCCCCCTCGGCCCGCGCCATATCCATGAAGGACAGGTTGCGGCGCAGCTGGTCCTCGGAATTCACCGCGCCGATCTGGCTGGACAGGTCAAGCGGATCGCCCACCCGTAATGCCTCGGCCTGTTCGATGAGCATCGCAACAAAGGCATCATGCACCGAGCGTTCCACCAAAAGGCGCGACCCGGCGACGCAGACTTGCCCCGAATTGCGAAAGATCCCCATCGCCGAGACCTTGGCCGCCTGCGCCAGATCGGGGGCATCGGCAAAGACGATATTGGGGGATTTGCCGCCCAACTCCAGATAGACCCGTTTGAGGTTGGAGGCCGCAGATGCCTCCAACAACCGCCGCCCGGTCGCGCCCGAACCGGTGAAGGTCAGCACATCGACCTCCATCGAGGCCGACAGCGCCGCGCCGGTTTCGGCGCCGGTGCCCGTGACCACGTTCAGCACCCCATCGGGCAAGCCGCACTGGGAACAGATCTCGGCCAGCCGCAACAGGGTGAGCGAGGCGGTCTCGGCCGGTTTCAGCACCACCGAGTTGCCCATCGCCAGCGCTGGCGCCAATTTCCACGCCCCGATCATCAGCGGGAAGTTCCACGGCACGATGGCGCCGACCACGCCCACAGGGGTGCGATGCACCAGCCCCAGCACGTCGGGCGCGGTTGGCGCGATCTCGCCCGCGACCTTGTCGATCGCCTCGGCGTAATAGCGAAAGCTGCCCGCCGCGCTGCCCGGTTCGGCCTTGAAGGCCATGTTGAATTCGGTGCCGTTGTCGCGAATGCCCAGCACCGCAAGCTCCAGCGCCTCGGCCTCGATCCGCTCGGCGATGGCATACATCACCTTTTTGCGCGCCGCCGGGGCCAGACGCGACCAGCGCCCATCCTCGAACGCGGCGCGGGCCGACGCCACTGCACGCCCGACATCCGCCGCGCTGGCGGTCTCGATCGTGGTCAGAACAGATCCATCAATCGGCGATACCACGTCAAGCGGCGCGCCCTGTGCAGCTTGCCACGTTCCATCAAGAAAGAGCTTTTGCGGCGCAACAGCAGCCTGCCGAAGCTTGTCGATCTGTGTTTGCTTTGCCATTCGGCCTCCTTCAGGTCGTGGCGATCCAGCCAGAGACGGCGGATATGGATCCCCAGAACCAAGACGATGATGAGAAACAGGATAAACGACACCGGCCGGTCGATCATGTCGAGCGGGGTCTTCACCCGCGCCATCCCGGCGCGCAGCTTGACCTCCATGATCCCGCCCAGAACCATGCCAAGGATGATCGGCACCGCCGGCAGCGACAGCCGTTTCAAGAGATAGCCCAGCACCCCGAACACCGCCGCCATCACACAGTCGGTGGCCGAGTTGCGCAGGCTGTAGACCCCCACGAAGCTGAGCGTCAGGATACAGACCCCGAGGAACCGGTTGGGGATCCTGACCACCTGAATCAGCGATCTGGTCGCCACCAGCAGAAAGACCAGCACCAGCACATTGAGGATCAGCAGCGCGATATAGAGCGCGACGACGAAATCCATGTCGTTCTGGAACAGCCCCGGTCCCGGCACGACGTTGTGCACATAGAACACGCTGAGCATCATCGCCGTCAGCGCCTCGCCCGGGATGCCCAGCGCCAAAAGCGGCACCATCGCGGCGGCGGGCACCGCGTTATTGGCGGTTTCGGCCGCGATCAGACCCTCGGACGAGCCGCGGCCGAAATCCTCGGGCCGTTTCGAGGTGCGCTGCGCATAGGTATAGGACATGAACTGGGCGGTAAATTCCCCCACCCCGGGGATCATCCCCATGATCACGCCAAAGCCGGCCGAAACGCTGGCAACGCGCGGATGTCGCGCCAACTCGCGCAGGCCCTGAAACAGGTTGCCACCGGCCAGCCGCGTGGTGCGGATCTTTTCGTCCTCGGTAGTCAGCAGCACGAAGGCCTGACTCAGCGCGAACAGGCCCAGCACCACCACGATCAGGTTGATGCCCCCCTGCAGAAAGGGTTGATCAAAGGTGTAGCGCTGGGAATATTTCACCGGCTCCATGCCGATGGTCTGCAGGAAGATGCCAAAGGCGGCCAGCGCACCGGCCATCAACGCCTGCCCGCGATGGGCCACCACCACCAGAATGATACCCAGCAGCGCAGCGAGAAAAATCTCGCGACTGCCGAACATCGGCGCGATCCTGGCCAGAACCGGGGCGAACAGGATCAGGCAAATCACCGAGAAGATGCCGCCGAAGAAGGACGACGAATAGGCCAGAGACAGCGCGCGGCGCGGCTCTCCCCGTGCGGTCATCGGATAGCCGTCATAGGTGGTCAGCGCGTTGACCGCCGTTCCCGGCGTATTGATCAGGATCGCAGGGATCGAACCGCCATACATCGAACTGCCATAGATCCCCAACAGCACCGTCAGCCCGACGATCGGGTCCATGGAAAAGGTGGCGGGCAGCAGGATCGCGATGGCCACCGCCGGGCCAACCCCCGGAATCGCGCCGATCAGCACGCCGCCGACCGACCCCGCAAGCAGCGCCAGCGCCACATCCCAGCGCATCAGGATATCAAGGGCAGAAAGGAAAAGATCCATCACAGGTACAAGATGAAAAAGCTGCGCAGCGCGCCGGGAAGATAGTCGTAGATCAGGCCACCGGGGATCCTGACCGACAGGACGGTCTTGAACAGCACCACCACCACCACCGCAAAGACGACGCTAATCATCATCATCTGTCGGCTGCGATAGCCCATGCGCCAGCTCAGCGCCGGAACGAAAACAAGGGTCGCGGGCAGATAGCCGATCACCGGCGCCAGAACCACATAGGCCATGAACCAAAGCGCGTATTCCAGCACCGCCAGCCAGCGGCGCAGCTCGACCCGGTCCTGCACGGTAAAGCGCCGCCAAGGCAGTCGGTACAGGTGCAGCCCGCCCATCACGACCATGCCCCCCAACCCCACCACCGGCCAGAACCGGGGCTGGGCAAAAAACCGGGTCTTGGCGGCCCAGATGGTCTGATTGCCGATCTGCGCCAACAACAGCAGCGACAGCGCGACAAAGGCCAGCGCAAAGATCAACTGCCCTCGCCGTGGACCGGCAAAGCGGCGTTCACGTTCAGTTGCCATAGGGGATCACTCCGAAACATGCGGGCCGGGAAGACGAGGCCGGAAAAGCGGGGCCGGATAAACGAGGCCGGGGACAGGCCCCGGCCCCGTGCGATCACTCCAGCAAGTCGCCGATACGGGCGACCGTTTCGATATCCTTGGCGATCCGCGCCGCGCTGTCATCGGCGGTCTGCCAATAGACCAGCGCGCCGGTTTCCTTGGCAAAGGCCTGCGCGCGATCGCTCATCGCCGTCTTTTCGGCCACGGCGATGATCTTGTCGCGCACGTCCTGCGGGGTGTCCTTGGTCACGAACAGACCATTCCACAGCGCGATATCAAGGCTTGGCTCAAGCTCGCCGATGGTAGGGGTCTCGGGGATCAGCGGAATGCGTTGGTCGGTGATCGAGACCAGAACCTTGACGCTGTCGAGACAGGGCAGGATCAGTTGCAAAGTGGTGTTGATCACATCCGCATCGCCGCTCGCCAGCGTATTGCAATCCAGCGCGTCGAAGGCGGCGTCAGAGCCAAACTCGAAACCGGCGGTCTTGGCATAGGCCTTGGTCACCTGCGTCGGCGTCAACACATCGCCGAAATGGCCCAGCGCGACGTCGTTTTCCTTGGCATAGGCGGCCAGCTCCTCCATCGAGGAATAGGGCGCGTCACCAGAGGTGGCGATGACAAAGGGGTAGGTCAGGAAAATACCCAGCGGATCGAACTTGGCCGGGGTCAGCGGCGCGATGTCGATCTCATGACCCACCACCGGCACGCCGATCACGAAAGAGCCGATGGTATAGCCGTCGGCAGGCGCGTTCGCCACGTCGATGGCACCGGGGAACGGGCCACCGCCACCGCCGGGCTTGTTCACCACCGCAGCCGCGACACCATATTCGGCCTGGAAATCCTCGGCGATCATGCGGGTCAGCACGTCTTCCAGATCGCCCGGCGGCCAGGGCACGATAAAGCTGACCGGCTTTTCGGGATATTCAGCCAGCGCCGCGCCTGCGCTCATCAGCGCGACCGTCGCCGCCACCGCCGCAGTGGCGAGCGTGTGTGAAAGTTTCATAGCAGACCTCTCTGTTGCTTGGTTCATTATTTGAACCATTGGTTTGTTTTAGATTGACAGTCGACGCGCCAATCTGTCAACACAATTGCAAACCGCGTGTCGGAAAAACCTGAAACCGCCAAAGTTCAAGGCGCATCAAGAGGCCGGAAATCCGATGGGAACCGTCACCAAAGCCCTGTCATTGCTAGGATTTTTCACCCAGACCCGGCCCGAGATCGGGCTGAGCGATCTCACCCGGCTGTCGGGGCTCAACAAGGCGACCGTGTATCGCCTGCTGTCCGAATTGCAGGAGGGCGGAATGGTCGAACAGGCGGGATCCGGGCGCGCCTATCGGCTGGGCCCCGAGGTGTTGCGGCTGGCGGCGCTGCGCGAAGCCTCGGTACCGATCCTGACCGTGTCGCGCGGCGCACTTGACCGGCTCAGCGCCGCGACGGGCGAGACGACCCATGTCTCGCTGGTGCGGGAGGATGCGCTTATCACCATCGCGCATGCCTATGGCACCCGCCACGCCACCTGCGTGATGATGGACGATGCCGAGGTGATCTCGTTTCATGGCACCGCCTCGGGGCTGGCGGCCATGGCTTTTGCCGATCCCGGTGCCATCGACAGCATTCTGGCCGAACCGCTGTCGCCCCATACCGACTTTACCCTGACCGACCCGACCGCGATCCGCGCGGCGCTGGACCGGGTGCGCCTTGAGGGAATCGCCGAATCCGTCGGCGGGTTCGAGACCGACGTGCATTCCCACGCCGCGCCGATCTTTGGCCCCGACGGCAAACCGCTTGGCGCGCTTGCTGTCGCCGCCCCGGTCAGCCGCATGACCGCCGCGCTGCGCGAGCAGATTCGCAGCGCGTTGCGCCGCGCCGCGCTGGAGCTGACCCGCGATATCGGCGGCAGCTGCCCGCCCAGCTATCCCGCGAAAGTGGCCGCATGATCCGCCCGCGCGCCCTTTCCTTTGTTCACGTCGACGCCGCCCGATCGGTGTCGCGCCAGATCCAGACCCGTGACATCCCGGGCCTCAGCAAGGAGCAATCCCGATGAAAGACGCCAATTTCCTCAAGGAACATAACGCCAGATCGCTGTGGCATCCGATGGCGCATCCGGCCGACAGTCAGGCCAATCCGCCCACCATCGTCACCGGCGCGCAGGGCGTGCGCATCACCGACATTGACGGCCACGAGGTGGTCGATGGCGTCGGCGGCCTGTGGAACGTCAACCTTGGCTTTTCCTGCCAGCCGATCAAGGACGCGATCACCGCCCAGCTTGAACAACTTCCCTATTACTCGATCTTCCGGGGCACCACCAATGACGCGGTGATCCAACTGGCCGAAGAATTGCGCAGCTTTTTCGCGCCCGACGGGCTGAGCCGCGCGTTTTTTACCTCGGGCGGATCTGACTCGGTGGAAACCGCGCTGCGGCTGGCGCGCCAGTACCACAAGATTCGCGGCGAGGCCGGGCGGGTGAAATTCCTGAGCCTGAAAAAGGGCTATCACGGCACCCATATGGGCGGCGCGTCGGTCAATGGAAACGCCAATTTCCGCACCCAGTACGAACCGCTTCTGCCCGGCTGCCACCACATCCCGGCGCCCTATACCTATCGCAACCCCTTCAATGAGAGCGATCCGGAACGGTTGGCGCAGCTGTGCCTCAGCGCGCTAGAGGACGAGATCGCGTTTCAGGGCGCCGGCACCATCGCCGCGATGATCATGGAGCCGATTCTGGGGGCCGGTGGGGTGATCCCTCCGCACGAAAGCTTCATGCCCGGCGTGCGCGAGATCTGCTCGAAAAACGGCATCCTTCTGATCGCGGACGAGGTGATCACCGCTTTTGGGCGCACCGGAAGCTGGACTGGCAGCCGCCACTGGGGGGTCCAGCCCGACCTGATGTGCACCGCCAAGGCGATCACCAACGGCTATTTCCCCTTTGGCGCGGTGATGATTGCCGAACAGGTGGCCGAGGTATTCGAAAAGGATGAGACCGGCCGCGCCGCCATCGGCCACGGCTATACCTATTCCGGCCATCCGGTCGGGGCCGCGGCCGCGCTGGCCTGTCTGGCGGAAACGCAGCGGCTGAACGTGCCCGAAAACGCCGCCGCGCGGGGGGCGCAGCTGTATCAGGGGCTGCTGGCCTTGCAGGAGAAATTCGAGATCATCGGGGATGTGCGCGGCGGTCACGGGCTGATGTGCGCGATCGAACTGGTCAGCGACCGCGCCAGCAAGGCCCCGATCGGCAAGGCGATCAGCACCACCGTGCAGGAAGCGGCCTATCGCGCCGGGGCGATGATCCGCGTCTCGGGGCCCAACATCATCCTGTCGCCGCCGCTGGTTCTAAATGTGCAGGATGTCGAGGTGATCCTCTCGGCGCTGGATGCCGGGCTGACCGCCGCCAGCTGACACAGGGACGGGGGCCACATCGGCCCCCCCCCGCTCAGCGCCGGTGCGTCGCCGCCACGCGGGCGGCCTCCTCATAGATCCCGGTGAGGATGTTCAGCGCCCGGGTCGCCTCGGCCAGTTGTTCGGAAAACCCTGGCAGGCTGTTGATCTTTTCGATCAAAAGCCGCCTGCGCAAAGCGCCGTAACTGTCGGTGACCCGGCGCCCCTCCTGCGTCGCCTCATAGGTCACACCGGACCGCCCCGATCCCTGTTTTTCCACCAGCCCGGCCCCGGTCAGCTTGCGCAGCGAATACTGGATGTTGGGAATGTCATCCCGGTTGGTCAGCCGCGCCAGTTCCTTGACCGATTTGGGCCGTTCGTTCATCCGGATGATGTGCAACAGCGCGTTCTCCGGCCCGCTGGCGGCAAGGTCGCAGACCGAGGCCAGACACTCCGACTGCCAGCGCCCGAATCCCTCGAACGCCCGCATCAGCGCAAATTCCGCCTCTGTCGTGCTGACCTCGGCCGGATCGCCTGACAGGTGCCAGAGAAAGTCCAACCCCGCGTCAGAACTGCCTTTTTTAGATGCATTCACAAGCTTTTCCCTCCGAAACCGGATCTTCCCGCAGGGGGCAGACCAGTGCAACGTCATTTTTAAATAGACTTTCAAAGCTATATTTCACAGTATTTCCGCACCCAACTCGGAGATACATGCAATGACAACTAATTTGATGATGAAAAAACAGGGCTTCAAGCTCGGCACTTTCTCCTCCAACTGCTCTTCCGGCATGACCGTGACCAAGGCGCCCGAGCGCTGGCAGAACACCTGGGAGAACAACCTCAAACTCGGCAAGATGCTGGATGCCGCCGGGATCGACTTCATGCTGCCGATCGCGCGCTGGATCGGCTACGGCGGCGAAACCGACTTTCACGGCGGCGTACTGGAAACCATGACCTGGGCCGCCGGCCTGCTGGCCAATACCGAGAACCTCACCGTTTTCGCCACCATCCACACCGCGGCGAACAACCCGGTCGTGGTCGCCAAACAGATCGCCACCATCGACCAGATCGGCAAGGGGCGCGCCGGATTGAACATCGTCGCTGGTTGGAACAAGCCGGAATACGAGGCCCTGGGCCTGACCCTGCCCGACGATCACGAAACCCGCTATGGCTATGCGCAGGAATGGATCGACGTGATCCGCAAGCTGTGGGAGTCGGAGGAGTATTTCGACTGGGACGGCAAGTATTTCAATCTCAAGCATGTGGCGGGCAACCCCAAGCCGATCAACGGCTCGGTGCCGCTCCTCAACGCCGCAGGCTCACCGCAGGGGCGCGACTTTGCCACCGACAACGCCAATTACCTGTTCACCCCGGCAATTGATCTGGACCGCTCGGTCGAAGAGATCAAGGAACTCAAGCAGCAGGCCGCCACCAAGGGCCGCGATGTCGGCGTTCTGACTTTCAGCCACGTGATCTGCCGCGAAACCGAAGCCGAGGCGCGCGCCTACCAGAAATACATCACCGACGACAACGCCGACTGGGACGCGGTGGACAATCTGGTCGACCTGCAATTCGCCCACGCCCACAGCTTCCCGCACGACCTGCTGGCACAGATCCGTTACCTGATGGCCCAAGGTCATGGCGGCTTCCCGCTGGTGGGCACGCCGCAACAGGTGGCCGAGGGCATCATCAAGCTGCATGAAACCGGGTTCGCCGGTACCACGCTGTCTTTCGTGGATTATGTCGAGGAATTCCCCTTCTTCCGCGACAACGTGCTGCCGATCCTGTCCGAGGCGGGCATCCGGTGAACGCGATCACCGACCCCGACGCACAAGGCTTCACCAGCGCGATGCGCGCGCTGGTGGGCAATTGCTCGGTGCTGACCGTGGGCGATGACGCCGACCGCACCGGCCTTGTCGTCACCTCGGCGATCTCGCTCTCGGCAGAACCGCCATTGCTGCTGGCCTGCGTCAACCGCGACTCGTCGAGTTGGCCGATGTTCAACCGCTATCGTCGCTTTGGCTGGTCCTCGCTCGGAGCGCAGCATCAGAAGGTTGCCGAACGCTTCAGCGGCTTCGGTGGGGTCAAAGGCCCGGACCGCTACGAAGGGGCCGACTGGACCACCGCCGTGACCGGCGCACAACTTCTGGCCGACGCGCCCGCCGCGTTTGACTGCGAGGTTGACGAGATGATCGACCGCGGCACCCATTCCATCGTGATCGGTCGCGTCCGCGCGGTGATCACCACCCCGGACCAGGGCGCGCTGATCTACTGGAACGGCAGCTTCCGCAGGATGGAGGCCTGACCCCTGTGGTTGCCTGCCCCCTAAAGTTCGGCACCGGTTTTCCCCGCTGCTGAATCTCCCCCGCCGGGCCCCCGCACCTCTGTGTCACGGGGACCGGCACCTGACTCCGCCGGGGTTTCCTCGCGCGGAGTCTTTTTTCGCATTTACCGGATCTTGGCCGCCCCCCAGCCCCCTGCTTCTTCTTGTTTCAAATACTCCCGCCGGAGGCCTGTGCGTGGCGTATGACGCCGCCTCATACCGCCCCATTCCGGCGAAACCTTATTGTAAAATAAGTTGGTTAGCTTACCACCTACACTGACGATGTTTCAGGTAGCCTAGGTTTCAAACGTGGATATTCGGGAGGAAACTAAAGGATGAAATCCCAGTCTTTCAGCGCCGCAGGGCTGAACTCCCTCGCACCTGGAAAACATTGCGCTGGGCAAACCCTCTGGCTTGTGAGCGGACATCCCCGTCAGGCCAGTGAGGGTTTCGCGACTGCTTGATGGGCGACAGCGCGAGACCGGGCCTGGACCGCCGCGCAAGGTGACGCTCGTCGAAGCAGGCGGCGGGCGGGCGAACACGCCATCGCCCTTGAATTTGATGTCGATCTTGATGTTCTCAACAAACGGGGGGCCTGCTGGGGCGTATGCCGCGGAAAGCCTCGCTGATTGAACCGCAGCCGTGGCAAGATGCGCCCCGAGCAGATCAAGAGCCGGTTGCGCTTGGCTCGAGTCTTCGACGTTCAACTGAGTGGCGAAGTCTCCGC
>JASJGL010000045.1:0-21493 GCA_033791545.1 Pseudodonghicola sp.
CCGCCGTCCCGTCCGGCCCCGCCGTGCGCCTCAAGCGCCGCCGGTGAAGGGGTGTCTAAGGTTTACCACCAAAACCCGCAAGCGCTTTTTTCCAAAACCGTCATCTTTTCTTCAATCAAACCAAAAAATGCCCAATATCAACGCTTTAAACAGCTGCGCCCCGAAGCAACCAAGGCGGAAATCCCCGCCAGATCGCAGGCGCGCCCCGTATCGCCACCCCGCAAAACACCACATCTCGTGGTATCCACAGCCTTATCCACAAGGCATGCCAGGAATCGCAGGACCAAGGCCGAATCCGGACGGCAAAAGAGGAAGCACGCAAGACTCACGCCGGGCGAGGGCTATAGGTCGCCCAGAGCGGCAAGAGCGCCGAATGAAAGAAGGCCCTTCGAACGCACCTCGCCGACTTCATGGCAGCCTACAACTTCGCCCGCAGACTCAAAGACCCTCAGCGGCCGCGCGCCTTACGAATACATCTGCAAGATTTGGACTTCCCAACCAGATCGATTCATCGGAAATCCGATCCACCAAATGCCGGGACTAAGCACCGAACGTCAGACAGTGCGCAACAAAGCCACGGCACGACCTTACCCGTTGCCGTTGCGGAACAGCGCGACAACCTGAAGCCGCGCTTCTTCCAGATGCTCTTTTAACTCAGACCGAAGCCGGGCCGCATCTTTTTGGCGCAGGGCGTCGATCAGTACATCATGCGATTGCGCAATCTCCCAGGGATCGTCGTAGCTCCGTCCAAGCAAGGCGATCCCAGCGCGAAGTTGGGTTGCGATTTGATCGAACAAGCGCACCACCCGCATATTGCCCCCCAAGGCACAGAGCATTCTGTGGAACTCGTAGTCCTGGGCGACCTGTTCTTGCATTTGACCGTCTTGGGCCAACCGTTTGAGCCGCTCTACTTGCGCGGCAAGCCCGTCGACATCGGCATCGGTGATACGCGCCACCGCCGCCTCAGCCGCGTGAAGTTCCAAGCACTCTCTGAGATCGTAGATGTCGTCCAATTCGTCCGCATCATAAGAGTGTACAAAAAAGCCCCGGCGGGGATGCGAAACGATCAACCCCTGACTTTCCAGAAGACGCAGTGCTTCGCGTACCGGCGCGCGCGATGTCCCCATCTCACGCGCAAGCTGTGCTTCGGCGACCTTCTGCCCCGGGATCAGCCGGCCATCACCGATGGCCTGCAAAACCTGGTCAGCAATGCGGCTGGCCAAATCTGCGGAGGGCAATTCAGAGAAGAGCGCGTTATCGGAGTGTAAGGCCTTATCTGTGTTCGTCACTGTTGCCCGCTCCCCGACATCGCCGAGGCTGATCCCCGTCCTGCTCCGGCAAAGCTACATTTTGTAGCAGCGGTCGTCCATGGAATCTTTTTTTCGAAAAGTCGACGCGAAGATTGTCGACAGTTTCGGCGTGACCTGCGACATTTTGTACAACCCGTCACGATTCGGGATCGAACTGCCGAGATTAACGGAGACCTTCATGAGCCCGCAAAAGTCCATCCAATCCAGCCTACCGACCGAAAGGATAGAGCTGGCGGCCACATATCGGCTGCTTGCCGAATTCGGCATGGATGACAGCATCTTCACCCATATTTCAGCCAAAGCGCCCGCGTCCGAGGGGGACCACGCGTTCCTGATCAACCCCTACGGGCTGCGCTTTGACGAGGTGTCCGCAGGCAACCTTGTGACCGTCGATCTGGAGGGCCAGGTCTTGTACGATCCTAAGGGATTGGGGATCAACAAGGCGGGATTTACGATCCATTCCGCGGTCCACGCCGCCCGGCCTGACATCGCCTGCGTTATGCATACCCATACCGTGGCAGGTGTCGCCGTGGCCTCATTGAAGGACGGGCTGTTGCCACTGAACCAGTGGTCCGCGCCCTTTTTCAATCGGCTTGCCTATCACGACTATGAAGGCATCGCGTTGAACCACGAAGAGCGCGCCCGGATCGTCGACGATCTGGGCGACAAACACGCGATGATCTTGCGCAACCACGGCCTGCTGACCTGTGGCCGTACGGTTGGCGAGGCGTTTCGTACGATGATGGACCTTGAACGCGCGTGCCGGGCACAAGTGGCGATCATGGGGACTGGGGGGCAGATGAACATCCTGTCCGACAAATTGGCCGAGCACACAGCCCAGCAGGAAGAAGGCTGGATCGAAAGCCACCAGGCTTCGAGCAAGCCGGACGCCGAATGGGAGGCCTACCTCCGTCATTGCAAGGCGCAGCACCCGGATTTTGATCAATGAAAGATATCACGTTGCCAACACGGATTACAGTTGTCGCCCTGTCCGAGACGTTTGATCTGGCCGCCAACATGGCCGAGGTAGCGGACCCGAGAGTCCACCTCCTGCGCCCGAGCGAGGTTGAAGACCCGTCTTTGGTGACCTGCGCCCTGGCCTGGTTGCCCGCCGACGATGCCTTCGACGCCTATCCGAATATGCGCATGGTGTCGTCAATCGCGGCCGGAGTAGATTCGCTGATCGCCTGCCCGTCCCTGCGCGATGACATCGTCGTGACCCGTATCCGCGACGAAGAACAGGCCCGCATGATGGCGGGGTTCGCCGCTTGGCACGTTGTTCATCATCACCGCCAAATGGGAACCTACATCGAAAATCAGGCCACCCAGACCTGGGATCGGTCATTCCGGGCAGACATGGCCTCCAATGTGACGGTCGGGGTACTTGGCTTCGGGCTCATGGGCCGTCACACGGCGCGGGCTCTGGCCACGATGGGGTACAAGGTGATTGGCGCCAGCAGATCGGGCGGCGAACCTGAACCAGGGGTCGAGCTTCTGTCAGGGGATGGCGCAATCGCCGAAACGGCGGCGCGGTCCGACATTCTGATCAACTTGCTCCCCCTGACGGCCCAGACCCGAGACATCCTGAATGCCGAACTGTTCTCAACCATGCCCAAGGGGGCGGTCCTTGTTCAGTTGGGGCGCGGAGAGCAGCTGATCGAAGAGGATCTTCTTGCGGCCCTAGATTCAGGGCAGTTGTCGGCGGCATCCCTTGATGTGTTTCGCCTTGAGCCTCTGCCAAAGGACAGCCCGATCTGGACCCACCCCAAGGTCGTGATCACGCCGCACAAGGCATCTGACACCACCCGATCCGAGGTGCTGCGGCAGTTGGCCGACAATTACGAAGCCCTTGTTCAAGGGCTTATCCCCCCGGGCGCGGTCAACCGCGGCGCCGGCTACTAATAGATTGAGGCACTGAAAGGCACTAAAATGACCATTCCGTCACGTATCCTTACCAATGGCAAAATCTGGTGTGGATTGAACGAAGGCTTCGCCGAGGCGATTGCCATTTCCGACGACAAGGTGCTGGCGGTTGGGTCCGCGAAAGACATCGCTGAATTGGCCGGGCCGGACACCGAAATCGTGGATCTTGAAGGCCGCCTTGCAACGCCCGGCCTGAACGATGCGCATTTGCACCTGCACATGTACGGTATGAGCAAGCTCAATCTGGATCTGCGCGCGGCGGCTGGGATGACCACCGTTCAGGCGATCCTTGATCAGGTGGCCGAAGCCGTCGCCAAGGCTGAACCGGGCACCTGGATCACCGGTCGGGGCTATGACCACGACAAGCTTGCCGAACTGCGCCATCCGCATCGCCGCGAACTTGACGCGGTTGCCCCCAACAATCCGGTCATGCTGACCCGTGCCTGCGGTCACACCGCGGTATGCAACAGCATGGCGCTGAAACTGGGGGAAATCGGTCACAACTCTCCCGACCCTTACGGCGGCAAGATCGGCCGGGCCGAGGGCGAATTGAACGGGTTGCTGTTCGAAGCAGCGCGCGCGCCGGTGCAAAAGGCGCAACCCGAACCGTCGACCGAGGATTTCGTCGATGCGATCGAACGCGCCGGGACCGAGCTTTTGTCGCTTGGCATCACCTCGGTGATGGAAGCTGGTATCGGCATGGGGCCGGGCGAACCCGAATTGCGCGCCTACCAGATCGCAAACCGGGATGGACGCCTGCCCGTGCGGGTCGCAGGCACGTTGATGGGCGATCTGGAAAAGAACATTCTTGATATCGCCTATGCCGAGGGGCTGGTGACGGGTGCGGGCGACGACATGTTCCGTATCGGGCCGGTAAAGATTTTCACCGACGGATCGGCCGGGGCCGGCACCGCGTGGATGTCCGTGCCCTATTACAACGACGATACCAACTTTGGCGTGCCTTGCCTGTCACAGGAACAGGCCGACGAACTGGTCCTGAAGGCGCACCGTTTGGGGTATCAGATGGCCCCCCACGCGATCGGTGACGCGGCAATCGAGATGATTTTGAACGCCTATGAAAAGGCATATGCTGATACGCCCGCGCCCGATCGTCGCCACCGAATCGAACATTGTGGCTGGCACCGCCCGGATCAACTTGAGCGGATGAAAGCCATGGGCGTCATCCCGGCGGGGCAGCCTTCGTTCCTGTACTACTTCGGGGAAGGGTACTTCATGTGCCTTGGCCCGGACAGGCCGCATGACTGCTACCCTTACAAGACCTGGCTTGACGCGGGGCTGCATCCGTCCGCATCGACGGATTGCCCGGTGACCGACCCCAACCCGTTTGCCAATATCTATGCCATGGTGACGCGCAAATCCGACGGCGGGACGGTCTTGGGCGACGGTCAACAACTGTCCGTGGCAGAAGCGTTGCACCTTTACACCTACGAGGCCGCCTATGGTGTGCACGACGAAGACCGCAAAGGTCGCCTGATCCCCGGGCAGCTGGCGGATGTGTCCGTGTTCGATACCGACTTCTTTTCGGTCGACCCCGAGAAAATCCTGAATGGGCAGTGTGTCCTGACGATCCGTGGGGGGGAAACGGTGTTTGAGCGGGGCGCGACCCTGACATGATCAGCGCCGTCCTACATCGCCTGGTCCTGTCGGTTCCGGTCCTTTTCGGGGTGTTGCTGTTCGGATTCCTGCTGGTGCAGATCGTTCCGGGCGACCCCGCGATGGTGGTGGCGGGTCCGACCGCCACCGCCGATGTTGTGGCCGCCATCCGCGAAGAGATGGGCCTTGACCAACCGGTCCTGGTTCAATTCTGGAGCTACCTCCAGCGTATGGCTGTAGGCGATCTGGGACGGTCCATGATCTCCAACAAATCGGTCACCTCTGAACTGGGCGCCGCCCTGTGGCCGACGCTGGAGCTGATGATCGGTTCAATGGTCTGGTCAGTGCCCGTGGGCGTTGCCATGGGAACGCTTGCCGCCGTCGTGCGTGGATCGCTCATCGACCGGGCCATCATGGCCTTGTCAGTGGCCGGAGTGTCCTTGCCCATCTTCTTCATCTCGCTGATGGCGATCCAGTTCCTTGGCGTGAAGTGGCAGATTTTCCCCTTCATTGGTCGCCCGGGCCCTTGGTACACCGCCGAAGGTTTTATGGCATTGTTCCTGCCCGCCCTTTCGCTTGGATCGATCCTGATCGGGCCGGTGGCGCGCATGACGCGATCTTCGGTTCTTGAGGTTCTGAAACTTGACCATGTGCGGACCGCGCGCGCCAAGGGGCTGTCGGAAACACGGGTGATCCTGGCGCATGGCCTGCGCAACGCCCTTATTCCGGTGGTGACGCTGATTGGTCTGCAAGTCGGGTATCTGCTGGGCGGCGCCGTCGTGACCGAAACCATCTTCAGCTGGCCGGGCCTTGGACGGCTCGCGGTCGGTGCGATCATGTCGTCTGACTTCACGGTCGCTCAGGGCACCATCATGATTTTTGCGCTGGGGTTCATCACCGTGAACTTGATCGTCGACATTCTGTACTCCCTCCTTGACCCAAGGGTGCGAAAATGAGCGTGACATCAACCAATGTGCCCCCTGCCCCTCAGACCTCCGGCAGCATAGAGGGCGACGTTTCTCAGGAATTTACGGCACCCGCGCGGGCCCACTGGCTACGCAGGTTGTTGAAAGATCGCGCCGCGTTCCTGGCGTTGTTGACACTGGCACTGGTCATTCTTGGCGCCATATTCGCACCAGTTCTGGCCACGCATGATCCCGCATCGAATTCCCGCTCCGTCATGACCCCTCCGGCGTGGATGGCAAGGGGCAACGCAGAGCACTGGCTTGGCACTGACGGTCAGGGGCGCGATATTTTTTCCCGGTTGCTTTACGGGGCGCGGCTGACCTTGCTTATTGGCTTCGCGGCCGTCGGGCTGGGTGGATTTTTTGGCTCGCTTCTTGGCCTGCTATCTGCGTTCAACGAAAGGATCGATCCCTGGATCATGCGGACCATGGACGTGTTGCTGTCCTTTCCCGCAATCCTTTTGGCCCTGGCCCTGGTTGCCGTGATGGGCCAAGGCATCGTGCCCATCGTGATCGCGCTGGGGATTTCATCCATCCCCGATTGCGCAAGGGTGGCACGCGGCATCGCGATCGGCGTGATGAAGCAGGAGTTCATTGAAGCGGGCCGTGCTGTCGGCCTTTCAAACCTGCAACTTTTCAACCGGTATCTGGTGCGAAACGCGATTTCCTCCATCATGATCTTCATCTCGCTTCGCTTTGGCCAGACGATCCTGATCGGTGCGACCCTTTCCTTTCTGGGACTGGGGGCCAGACCGCCTGCCTCCGAACTTGGCATGATGGCGTCCCAAGGGCGCGACTTTCTTCTGTTTGCACCGCATATCGCAGTAATCCCATCCGTCGTGATTTTCATCATTGTTCTGTCTGCCAACGTCGCCGGTGACGCGCTGCGCGATGTGCTGGACCCGCGGCTTCAGGCGTAACGACGATCTCTCAGAAACTACCGCACCCCCAACAAGGAGCATTTTCCATCATGACACCGACCCCCATCAAGCGCGCCGGCTTCGGTCTTGCCGCTGCCATGGCACTGGCGTTGCCCGTGGCCGCGCAAGAACTGACGATCATTCGTGCGCAAGACAGCAACCATTATGACCCGCCACGCACCACGGCCCAGTCGGGTGCCGAAATCATCTTCATGTTGTCTGACACCATTGTCGGTCTGGCCGAGGATATGAAAACCATCGAACCCTTGCTGGCAAGCAGCTGGGATGTGTCCGATGACGCGTTGACCTATACCTTCAAAATCCGCGACGACGTGAGCTTTTGCGACGGCAAGCCAATGACCGCCGAAGATGTCGCATGGTCGCTGAACCGCTGGCAGGATCCGGAAACCAAATCCCCCGTGCGCTGGCGCATGGGCGACGTGAAGTCGATCACCGCCCCCGACACCACCACCGTGGTATATGAGCTGAACGCGCCGCATTCAGAGCTTCTGTATCAACTGGCCCAAAGCTTTGGCTCGGTCATCGACAAGGACACATACGAAGTCCTGGGCAAGGATTTTGGCGTGACCGGTTTCAACGGCACGGGTCCGTTCTGCTGGGAAAGCTGGACCCCGCGCGACAAGGTCGTCATGACACGGCATGACGGCTATAACTGGGGGCCGGCCAACTATGAAAATAGAGGCCCCGCGCAAGTTGAAAAAGTGACGTGGCAAATCGTTCCCGAAGCGGCGACCCGCACCGTCGCGTTGTTGACCGGTCAGGGCGATATTTCGCCATACATTCCGTTCATCGGCTACAGCACGTTGCGCGCCGCGCCCAACATCAACGTGATCAAGTCCGAAAGCGCCTTTTGGACTAATTATATGGGCTTCAAGATCACCAAGGATCTTGTGGGTGATGTGAAGGTCCGTCAGGCGATCAACCTTGCGGTAAACCAGGAAGCCATGGCAGAGGACCTGTTCTTTGGCGAGGTCGAGCCGGCGTATTCCTATGTTTCCTCAGGCGCGCTTGATTATGACACCACGCTGGATGAGACCTTGCTGAAGTATGACCCTGAAAAGGCCGCCGCACTTCTGGACGAAGCGGGCTGGGTTCTGAACAGCGACGGCAAGCGTGAAAAAGATGGCAAGGTCATGGAGCCTCTGGCCATTTCGTTCACCGGCGAATGGCAACAGACATCCGAAGCCGTGCAGGCGGACCTTCTGAAGGTCGGTATTGAACTGCAGATCGAACCCATGGACTCGACCGTCTACTGGGGCAAGTCGGCCACCGACGAGTTCGAAATGTACGTGATGGGCTATCCCTATATTTCCGCCGGGGATGCGTTGAACCTGTATTTCCGCTCGGCAAATATTCCGACCCCCAACCGGATGAATTGGAACGACCCCGAAACCGACGAATTGTTGGTTGCCGGGTCTCAGGCCACCAATGAAGCCGATCGCGCGGCGGCCTATGCCAAAGTGTTGCACAAGGTGCATGACAACGCCGTCTGGCTGCCGATCTACCATCGCCCGATGCAGATCGGATATTCGACCAAGCTCGCTCCGTTCGAAGCGCACAACATCTACGGCGCCGGCCTCTACAAGGGCCTCCAGCTTACCTTCATCGAATAAAGACACGGGTCGTCCGGACTTTCCGGGCGGCCCAGCCTTCGCACAACAGGACAGAAAACATGACCAGCCCCACCGTCATCAGAAACGCCGCCTACATCATCGCTTGGGATGCCGATGCGGATGGCCATACGCTTTTGCAAAACCAAGACCTTGCTTTTGACGACACCGGAATTCTGCAAGTTGGCGGAACCTGGGAAGGACCGGTCGCGGAAGAGATCGACGGGTCCAAACGTCTTGTCAGCCCCGGCCTTGTGAACATCCACTCGCACCCCTCTTCCGAAGCCATGAACAAGGGCATGCTGGATGAGCTCGGCTCTCCCGGGTTGCGAATGTCCTCGCTCTACGAATTCATGCCTCTGTTTCGCCCTGACGCACAGGGCACCCCCTTTGCCACCCGCGTGGCCTATTCCGAACTGGCGTTGTCCGGCGTGACGACCGTGGTCGACCTGTCCGTGCCGTATGAGAACTGGCTGGATCTGGCGGAACAATCCGGTCTGCGCGTCGTGATCGCACCGATGTATCGTTCGGCCCGCTGGTTCACCAAAACCGGCCATTCCGTCGAATACGAATGGGCAGAGGATGACGGGCGTGGCGTCATGGATGAGGCGTTGAAAGTGATCGATGAGGCAATCGCGCACCCCTGCGACCGGTTGTCGGGCATGGTTGCCCCGGCACAGATCGACACATGTTCCGCTGACCTGATCCGCAACAGCTTTACCGAAGCGCAATCGCGTGGCGTGAAAATGCAAATCCATGCGGCGCAAAGCATGGTCGAATTCAACGAGATCACGACACGCCACGGTCGCACGCCGATTGAATGGCTGGATGATCTGGGCGTATTGACGGACGGCGTGATTATCGGCCACGGCATCTTTCTGAACGACCACCCGTGGACCGCTTGGCCCGGGGCCGAGGATTTCGACACCCTTAAAAATTCCGGCGCAGCCGTGGCGCATTGCCCGACCGTGTTCCAACGCCGCGGTGTGACCATGAATACGTTTGGCCGCTATCTGCGCAATGGCATCCCGATGGGGATCGGCACCGACACCTATCCACATAATATGCTTGAAGAAATTCGGCACGCCCTCATCAACTCGCGGATCATTTCCAAAAACCCCTACGATCTGCGCACCACCAGCGCATTTGACGCGGCGACAACTGGCGGCGCCTCGGTGCTGGGGATGGATGACATCGGAAAACTGGCGCCGGGTATGAAAGCGGACCTGTTTCTTGCCGACATCACCCATCGTGCGATGCGACCTTTGCGCGATCCTTTGGCCTCGTTGATCTACGTCGCGGGGGAACGCGCGGTCACCGACACCTTTGTCGACGGCAAGGCCTTGGTCCGCGACGGCGTTTTGACCACCTTTGATCTGGATGAGGCACTTGACGGTCTTGAGGCAGCGCAAGCGCGCGCGGCCGAGGCGTTTCAGACCCTCGATTTCCGCAACCGAACCCATGACGAGGCGGCGCCGATCAATTACCTTCGAGGCGATTCATGACCCCCCTACTCGATGTTCGCGACCTAAAAATCGAATTCAAAACCGATAGTGGCGCGTTCATGGCGGTGGACGGTGTCAGCTTTACGGTCAACCGCGGCGCTACGCTTGGCATCGTGGGGGAATCCGGCTGCGGCAAATCGGTGACCTCTTTGGGGATCATGGGTTTGATACCGACCCCGCCGGGGCGATACGTTGGCGGCGAAGTCCTGTTTGAGGGGCGCGACCTGCTGCGCATGTCCAATTCGGAACGTCGCGCGCTGCGCGGCGGCCGCATGGGCATGGTGTTTCAAGAACCGATGACCTCGCTGAACCCGGTCTACACGGTCGGCGCACAGATCATCGAAAGCCTGCGCGCCCACGGTATGACCAACCGTCGCGAGGCCCGCGAACGCGCGGTCGAACTGTTTGATCTAGTGCGCCTGCCCTCGCCGTCGAAACGGGTTGACGACTTCCCCCACCAACTGTCCGGCGGTCAACGCCAGCGTGTCATGATCGCTCTGGCGCTGGCCAACAACCCCGACCTGCTGATCGCGGATGAGCCGACGACGGCGCTGGACGTCACCATTCAGGCGCAGATCCTTGATCTGATGCGCGATTTGTCGGACCGGACCGGCGCTGCCATCATGCTGATCACCCACGACCTTGGTGTCGTTGCGGAAACCTGTGATGATGTTGTGGTCATGTATGCGGGCAAGGTCGTTGAGCGCGCCCCCGCGCGTGATCTGTTCAATGGGCCAATGCACCCCTACACGCTTGGGCTTATGGCTGCGGTGCCGCGTCTGGATACCAATTCCGACCGGCTGGAGACCATTCCCGGTTCGGTTCCACCGCCATGGGCCATGCCCGCAGGATGCCGTTTCGCATCGCGCTGCCCCCTCGCCACCGAAGAATGCCGTGCCAGCCAACCACCGCTGCGCGAAATCGGCAAGGACTGGCTGGTCGCCTGCTGGCGCGCCCCCATCGAGGAGATTTCGGCATGACCGCACCAAAGACCCCAGCGATGCCAACGCCCGTTCTTGAGGTATCGGGTTTGACCAAACACTTCCCGTTGGGCGGCGGTTTCCTTCAGGGCTCCAAGCTCGTGGTTCAGGCCGTGTCAGATGTCTCGTTTTCGGTCGCGAAAGGTGAAACACTGGCAATCGTCGGAGAATCCGGCTGCGGGAAATCAACCACGGGCCGCGCATTGCTGCGTCTGTTGGAACCGACGTCAGGGTCGGTGAAGCTGGATGGCGAGGATATTTCCAAGCTGCCGCCCCATCGGCTTCAAGCGCTTCGGCGCAATATGCAGATGGTATTTCAGGATCCCTTCGGATCGCTCAACCCACGCATGACCGTGCGCGAAACGCTGCTGGAGCCCTTGTTGCTTCACAATATCGCCACCGGAAAACGCGCCCATGAAACCGTGGACAAACTATTGGTAAGAGTCGGGCTGGCACCGCACCATGCTGATCGCTATCCGCACGAATTTTCGGGGGGGCAACGGCAAAGGATCTGCATAGCGCGCGCCATTTCAACCCGCCCGCGATTGATCGTTTGCGATGAGCCGGTATCTGCCTTGGACGTTTCGGTTCAGGCGCAAATCGTGAACCTTATGCAGGATCTGCAACGTGATTTCGGGATGGCCTATGTTTTCATTTCGCACGATCTGTCCGTGGTTCGCCACATCGCAGACCGCGTTGCCGTGATGTATCTTGGCCGCCTCGTTGAAGAAGCGCCGGCTGAATCGCTGTTCGCCGATCCGCGCCACCCCTACACCCGGGCCTTGATACAGGCCGCGCCGCGCCCGGTTCCGGGCTTGCGGGTTGCCTCCGAACCGCCCTCTGGCGAGGCACCATCGGCGCTTAATCTGGGGCCGGGATGTGCGTTTGCGTCGCGCTGCCCTCTGGCAACTGATCTGTGTCGCACGACGCGGCCCGAAATCGACGCTGTCGATGGCGGACCCACCCGCATTGCGTGCCACCACGCGGATCAACGCGCGCCAATGGTCTTCCCGCCCGCGCCAACCCCGACGCCTGCTTTGGCTGCTCGGCTTGCGGTCATGGCCAACGCGCGAAATGCAATGGCGTAGCTGGGTTTGAATGCGCGCGAGCACAATGAAACTTTTGAGCGCGAAGAGAAATACGGCTTCAGACGCGCAAACCGGTCGGCCCGCATCGCATTGCACACCATCGCCGCCTCTCAGGAGTTGCGACAAGGCGCGGGCGCGACTGAACAGCGCCAAATCCCGCGAAGAGACGAATGGTCATTGCGGCGCGCGATTTCCCGAGAAAAGAGGCGAAAAATCGCGCGGCCAAAAGCGGGAAGTTTCAGGGCGTTCAGACAGCCCGTTCGGGTGCCATCTTTCCTGAATTAGTGTTCGATCTTGCTGGACATTTCAGCCGCATCGGGATCAATCGCACGGACGCGATAAGCCGGTGCTTTCGGAAGCCAGGCCACCAGAAGGTCCATCAAATCCTGAAGCGGCGTCGTCGAAGAATCCATCCGCAGATCGACGTCTTTCAAACGATCCGCGCCAAGCACGACAACGGTTGCGGATTGCAGCGGATCCCTTTCGCTACCGGCGGCTTCTCCAGCCAGCATTCCCGCCATCAGCCGTGTCGCAAGATGGCCCGAGGCCGCCTCAAATCCCTGCACCATAGCGGGCAAAACTTCATCGGATCCAAGAAAGTTCCCCAGCGCCAGACATGCCTTTCCGGCCAAACCGCCCGCTGAATCCAGACAGGAAGACCCGGTGTAGTGCAGCGGTTCACCGGTTGCCGGAAACACGCCCAATTGCCGCCAATGCAATGCGGTTGCGGCAGTTTTCATCGCATCCAGGGTTTGGTCCGCATCGCCTGTCTCTTCCCACTTTCTCAACCCCACCGGATGCAAACGGGGATCGGTGCGCGCTTGCGAAAAAACCACGCACCCATTGGTCACCGCGCCCACACGGGCGCCGACGCAAACCGAAGAGGTTGTCACGGCGAACCCGATATCGCCCGTTTCCGGGTCTCTTCCAGCCAGTGAATATGTCATTCCGGAATCTCCACACCCGTTTGTTCCGTGATCGGCCCGTAATGTTCGATCCTGCGATGGCGGGCAAAATCAAAGACCGAGCGGCGGATATATTTCCCCAGATCAAGGTCGCAATTATGGCTGATGACCTCGTCCTCTTCCGAAATCGCACGCGCGACGACTTCACCCGTGGGGGCCACAATGGCAGAGCCACCAATCATCGCGAACCCGTCCTCGAACCCGCATTTCGCGGCCGCCATGACCCATGCGCCATTCTGGTAGGCGGCCGATTCAAGGCTGAGCCGATTATGGAACTCTCGCAAGTGGGCCGCTTCGGGATGGTGAATGTTCCGGGTCGGTGTGTTGTACCCCAGCATGAAAACCTCGGCACCGCGCAGGGCCATGACACGGAAGGTTTCGGGCCAACGTCTGTCATTGCAGATACACATGCCAAAGCGCCCCGACGGCGTGGCGAATGTGGGAAAGCCCAAGTCGCCCACCTCGAAATAGCGCTTTTCAAGGTGTTCGAATTCCAGATCGCCAATCGGGTCTTTGGTGCCGGGCAGATGAATCTTGCGATACTTGCCCAAAACTGCGCCGTCGGGACCGACAAGAACCGAGGTGTTGAAACGCCGAACCACCCCTTGTTCCGTCACCTTTTCGGCATATCCCAGATAGAAGCCCACGCCCAACTCTTTGGCGAGATCGAAAAGCGGGATCATGGCTGGCGAGGGCAGCCCTTCTTCGAAGAAGACATCGTATTCTTCCGGTGTTTCGTAGATGTAGCGCGGAAAAAATGTCGTGAGCGCCAGTTCGGGGAAGGTGACCCAACGCGCGCCCCGCCCATGGGCCTCGCGCAGCATGTCGATCAGGCGCGCCACGACCGCCGCTCTGGTATCGGCAAGGTGTATCGGCCCCAGTTGTGCAACCGCAAAAATCTCTTTCCTACTCACGAAACTCTCCTGCGAAGACCGATTTCCTTTTTGCTAGACAGCCAGATCATCATTGTGAAATAATTTCTGAACCACCCCGAATAATAGAAAGTTATACAAATGATCAGCGCGCGACAGCTCGAGGTTCTTTCCACCGTGATCGAAGTGGGCACAACCGCGCGCGCGGCACAACTGCTGAATGTCAGCCAGCCCGCGATCAGCAACATGATTCGACACACCGAAGATGCCATCGGCTTTGCCCTGTTCAAACGCGAACATGGACGCCTGACTCCGACCAAAGAGGCCCTGCACATCGCGCAAGAAGCGCAGCATTTGTTCATGCAGCAAAAACGGATCGACAACATCATCGGCGAACTGAAAGGCGGCACGGTCGGGCGCCTGAGCATCGTCGCAACCCCATCGATTGGTCACAGCATCCTGCCGCGCGTGCTGGGGCAATTCATGAAAACCCGCCCCAAGCTGAGGCTGTCGATCGAACTGGGCGGCGTTGATGAAATCACCCGACGACTGGGCAGTGGGCGCGCGGATCTGGGGCTTTCCATCACCCCGCCCCGTCTGCCCGCGGTCTATGTGCGTCAAATCGGGGATGGTCAATTAATGTGCATCTGCCCACCCGATCACGAACTGGCGCTGCTGGATCGCATCTCGGTCACCGACCTTAACCACGTCAACCATATTTCCTATGCGGCACGCACACCGATTGGCCAAGTCATCGACAATGTCTTTTCCGACCGGGGGTTGGAGCGGCGCTTCTTTTGCGAGGTCCGCCACACGGCGACAGCACTAGAGATGGTGCGCAGCGGTCTGGGTGTTGCGTTGGTCGACAGCTTTGCCTTGATCGGGCAACAGACCACGTCGATCGCGATACGGCCCACCAAACCCGTGCTGCCGATAACGATGCACGGTATCACGTCCAAACTTTTTCCGACTTCGAATCTGGCGATGCAATTTCAGGACTACCTGTCTGCGTTCCTGAAAAATGAAGGCGCGCCCGACCTGACCTAGCCCAAATGGTATAATCCCAGGATATACACGAGGGTATCTTTTTTATTTCATAAACGCTTTCTGCCGTGTTCCCTTTTGCGTGGAACAAGGTCCAGCCGGATCTTGAAGCTGTGCAGAACGGATATGTTGACCAGATGACTTCACCTATTCTTTCGATCAATGATGCAGTTAAGACTTACGGCAGCATACGCGCATTGGATCAGGTGAACCTCGATGTCGCCGAAGGTGAGTTTCTGACCCTTTTGGGCCCTTCGGGGTCTGGGAAGACCACCCTGCTCAGTGCGATTGCCGGCTTCATCAAGATGGACGGCGGCAGCCTGACGTTGCGATCCGAGGACATCACCAACCGCCCGCCGGAACATCGCGATTTCGGTATGGTTTTTCAGGGGTATGCCCTGTTCCCGACCATGACGGTGCGGGAAAATGTGGGTTTTCCGTTGAAGGTGCGCAAAAAACCGGCAGCCGAGATTCAGAAGAAGGTAAATGACGCGCTTGAAATGGTGCAAATGGGGGCCTTCGCAGATCGCATGCCGTCGCAGCTTTCCGGCGGTCAACAGCAGCGCATCGCACTGGCGCGCGCCATGTCATTCAGCCCGCAAGTCTTGTTGCTGGACGAGCCCTTGTCGGCCCTCGACAAGAAACTTCGCGCGGATTTGCAGTGGGAGCTGAAAGCACTGCACAATCAATTGGGTGTGACGTTCATCTACGTGACCCACGATCAGGACGAAGCTTTGTCGATGTCCGACCGGATCATCATCCTGAAAGACGGTAGCATCCAGCAACAGGGCGATCCCAATACGCTTTACAATCGCCCCCGCAACAAGTTCGTTGCCGATTTTCTGGGCAAGTCGAATTTTATCGACGTCACGGTTGGCGCCCAGACCGGAACCACGTTGCAGTGCGCCGCCAAAGGGGTCGCCTTTAACGTTGAAACCGACACGCACAATGCTGCCGGCTCCGACGTCAAACTTGCGCTACGCCCCGAGCGGCTGAAGCTGGGCGCCCCCGGCGCGGAGTTCCTGCCCGCAGTTGTAAAGCAGGTCAGCTATTTGGGCGAACGTTGTCAGGTCATCGTGAAACACGAAACGCTGGGCGAGATGCTGATTTCTTGCCCGACCTGGAAAACCGACATCACCCCTGTTGCCGGCCTTGCCGTCAGCATCGGGTGGGACCCCGACGCCCCCGTCGTTTTGTCAGAAGATTAACAAGGGGCAAAGACCCCGATCCCCCACCAACAAGGAGCACCACCATGCAAGACACAACAGATTTTGAAGCCAAACGTGACATCGCAGAGATTGCGGTCGAGCGCTACAAACAGGGCCGCCTGACACGGCGCGGTTTTATCGCGGCAATGGGCGCCTTAGGCATTCTGCCCGCACTGGGCACAAAGGCCACCGCGCAAGCCAAAGAGATCATCGTCGTCAACTGGGGCGGCACGGCAAAAGACGTGCTGCAAGAAGTGATTTGCGATACCTACACGGCTGAAACCGGCATTCCGGTTATTGTTGACGGGTCCGGTCCATCTGCAGGCAAAATTCGCGCGATGGTCGAAAGCGGCGCAGTCGTTTGGGATCTGTGCGACAGCGGCGCGGGTTCGGCGATCATCCTTGAACAGCAGGGCATCACGCAGCCGATCGACTATTCCATCGTCGACAAATCCAAGGTTCTGGAAGGCACCGCCTATAACAACGGCGTCGGCAACTATGTTTATTCCTATGTTCTGGCGACCAACCCGAAGCTTTTGGGCGGCGCTGTTCCGCAATCATGGGAAGACGTCTGGAACGTCAAGGATTTCCCCGGCATGCGGACCTTCCGCAAATCTGTGCGCGGTCAGCTTGAGAGCGCCACAATGGCGCGCGGTGTGCCGCTGAACGAAGTCTACGAGGTGCTTGGCACTGAAGATGGCATCAAGGCCGCGATCGCCAAGTTCCGTGAATTGCGCGAAAACATCATTGTTTGGGGCTCTGGCAGCGACAGCCAAAACCTGTTCCTGCAGGAAGAGGTTGCGATCGGCAACATCTGGTCCACCCGCGCGCATCTTCTGAAAGACCAGATGGAGACGGGCTCGTTCAACGTCAGCTTCAACGGCGGTGTCATCGCACCGGGGATCTGGGTTGTCCCCAAAGGCAATCCCGCCGGCACCGAAGAAACAATGAAGCTTATCGCGCACGGGCAGAAACCCGAACTTCAGGTCAAATGGCTTGAGATGATCGGCTCTGGCCCGATCAACCCCGAGGCCGCCGCGCTGGTCCCTGCCGAATTGGCGCCGTGGAATCCATCCAGCCCCGAAAATCTGGCAACCCAGATTCTGTATAACGATGAATGGTACGCCAAAAACCAGATCGCCGCAGAAGAACTCTATGTGGATGCGCTGATCAACTAAGCGACCTTTGGCGGGCCAGTGATAGCCGCTGGCCCGTCCGATTTTGTCAGGAGCCGAGATGCCGAGAATTAACGAAAAGGTCAGTTATTGGATGCTGGTTGTTCCAGCTTTGGCCATCATGGTGATTTTCTACATAGTCCCGGTCCTTGGCATCTGGAAAATCGCCTTTACGGAACCCGAAACAGGACTGACGAACTTTGTTGCCATGGCAGGGTCCAATGCCGTGAAGACCAGTTTTGTCATCACCTTTCGGGTGGCTGCGATCACCACGATCGGCTGCCTGTTTTTAGGCTATATCGTGGCCTATGCCATCAGCAATTATGCCTCGCGGCTGACGCCGCTGATGGTGGCCCTTGTCATCCTGCCGTTCTGGGTCTCGGTCTTGATCCGCTCGTTCAGCTGGATCGTGTTGCTGGGCCGGTCCGGGATCGTGAATGACGCACTGAAGGGCGCAGGGCTTATAGATGCGCCCTTGCGGCTGATGCACAACGAGTTGGGCGTGTTGATCGCGATGATCCACGTCATGTTGCCCTTTGCGATCCTGCCCATGCTGACCAATATGCGCGGGATCTCCGGTGCTTATGTACTGGCCGCCCGCAGTCTGGGCGCTAGCGAATGGACCGCATTCCGCCAAGTCTATTTGCCCCAGACGATGCCCGGCGTGATGTCCGGCGCGCTGCTTGTCTTTGTCTTGTCGCTCGGCTTTTTCGTGACGCCAGCCTTGCTGGGCGGCGGCCGTGTACTGATGATTTCCGAATACATCACCTATCAAATTCAGGAATTCCTGAACTGGGGGCTTGGCTCTGCCCTCTCGGTCGGACTGCTGGTTGCAACAGCCCTTGTCCTTTTGATCGCGGCGCGGTTCGTCAACCTTCGCTCCGCCCTGCTGGAGCGTAAATAATGCCCCGTTCCACCTTTCAGATTTTCTTTCAGACCGGCGCGTGGGTGGTCATCGCCTTTCTGGTTCTGCCCTTGCTGGTGGTGCTGCCGATTTCCTTCACCGACACTAGCTATATAGGCTTGCCCAAACACGGGCTGTCGATCCAGCACTATGTGAACTATTTCACCGATGCGGCATGGCTTGGCGCCACATGGACAAGTATCTGGATTGGTCTGGTCGTGGCGACATGCGCCACGGTTCTTGGCACGGCTTTTGCCATTGGCTGCTGGTTCCTGTCCGATCGCGCCTCCTCCATTGCCCGTTGGGTGCTGATCACCCCGATCCTGGTGCCCCCGGTGGTGCAGTCCCTTGGGTTCTACCGTTTCTGGGTCGTTCTGGGGCTGATCGATACCAATGTGGGCGTCATCCTTGCGCATACGCTGCTGGCCCTGCCCTATGTGTCGATCTCTGTCTTCGCGGCCCTGACCAATCTTGATCGCAATATTCCCCGCGCCGCGCGCAGCCTTGGGGCATCGGTTATGCAAACCGTCTGGGCCGTTGTCGTGCCCGCCGCCAAACCGGGGATCGCGACCGGATTCATCTTCGCCTTTATTGTCAGCTTTGACGAAATCGTCGGTGTCCTGTTCATTACCGTGCGCCGGGTCAGCACCCTGCCCAAAATGATCTGGGAAGGCATTCAGGACAATATCGACCCGACCATCGCCGCCGTCGCAACCGTGCTTGTCGTTATCACGCTTGCCGCAACAGCCATCGGAGTGATGCGCAAAAAATGAGCCGCACTTTACTTAAGAACGCGCAGTATATCTCTCATGAAACTGGCCTGCCCGAGGTCCGCAAAGGGCATATCGCCATTGATGGCAGCCGGATCATCGCTATTTCAGACAGCCTTTCGGGCACGGATTTCGACGGGTTCAAGCCCTTGGAGATGTCGGACAAGCTGGTATCGCCGGGTCTGATAAATTCGCATACCCATGCGGTGTTGCTGGTGCTGCGCGGTACGGTAGAGGATATCGAGGGCAACCTTGTCTACCAATACATGGTACCGGCCTCCTACCTTCTGGAACCGCAAGAGCGGGCCGCAATCGCACGGCTGGCCTGCGCCGAGGCAATCCGGTCTGGCACCACCACGATGGTTGATCCGCTGCGCCATGTTGCTGATTACGCGCCTGCAATGATATCAACAGGGATGCGCCTGTGGCTGGCAGAAAGCTGCGCCGATGCCGTCACCACCGAAGTGGGCAGTGGGAAATACCGATTTGACCGCGAATTCGGGGAAACATTCCTGACCCGCACCCGCGCCCTGATCGAGCGGTTTCACGGTACAGAGGACGACCGCGTGCGGGTCATGATTTCCGCCCATGCGCCCGACAATTGCAGCCCTTGGATGTTGGGCCAGCTGACGGATCTGGCCCGCCGGCACGGGCTGCGCCGCACAGTTCATCTCAGCCAGATCATCAGCGAAAAGGAACAGGTTGAAAGCCTGCATGGCTGCACCTCGACCGAGTATCTGGACCGCAACAACTTCCTTGGGGATGATCTGCTGGCCGTGCATTGGACGTTTTGCAACGAAAGCGATGTGGCCCGACTGGCCGAAACGGGCACATGGCTGGCGCATTGCCCGGCATCGATGTCGGCCAAAGGGCCGCACCCGCTGCCGATGCGCGCGATCCTTGATTACAAGGTAAAGATCGTATTGGGCACGGACAACATGACCGAGGATATGTTCCACGCCATGAAAATGGGTCTGACGCTGCATCGCGGGGCCTATCAACGATCCGTCACGCCGACACCGCAACAGGTGTTCAACTATGCCACAGTGAACGCGGCAAAGGCGCTGGATCATTCCGGCATCGGCAGCATTGCCGTGGGCATGAAAGCCGATCTGGCCATGTTCGATCTGATGACGCCCGCGCTGTCCCCACGGGTGTCCGCGATCTCCAACATCGTGCATTACGGGCATCCCGGCACGGTCACCGACACGATGGTTGACGGGCATTTCCTGATGCGCGACCGCAAACTGGTCACGATCGACGAACGCGCCGCCGTGCAAGAGGCACAGGCCGCGACCGATGCCATGTGGCAAAGATTTGGCGCCGAGGATCGTGGCGTCCCCCTGCCCTCAACCGACATCTGCTGACGAACAGGAGTACCCGAATGACCTTTTCAATTATTGGCCGATGCGCGCGCACAGGGGCTTTCGGGGCCGCCATCACAACATCGGATCTGGCCGTCGGCGCGCGCTGTGTCCGACTGGCCCACGGCAAAGGTGCGATGCTATCGCAGCACCGCACTGACAGCCGGTTGGGCGATCTTGGCATATCCCTTTTGGCAGCAGGCAAACGCGCGGACGAAACCGTGTCCGAAGTCTGCAATTCGACCAATGACATTGAATGGCGCCAAGTCGGCGCATTGGATGCCACGGGACAGGCCTCTGTCTACCATGGCCGACGCATGTATTCGATCTTTACCCATAGCATCGACAAGGACTGCCTCGCGCTGGGGAACATTCTGGCGAATGATCAGGTCACTCGCAAAATGGCCGATGCCTTTACCGCAAACCCGGACTTGCCGCTTGGAGAACGCCTGATGCGCGCACTCGAGGCCGGCCGCGATGCCGGAGGAGAGATCCAGGGGCCGCTGCGTTCCGCCGGCGTGCGCGTCACCGGAGAACACGGGATTGATGCGATGGATCTGCGCGTCGACATGTCGGAGAACACCGCGATCGAAGACCTGCGCAAACTTGTGGATGCTTATGCAGACCGCGCCGAAAACCTGCGCGAGGTCGCGCTTACCCCCGACGGAATCCCGGTCAAGCGCAGCCTGTTCGAAGCAAGCATCCAACGGATCGAAGAATTGGGTCTGCAGGACCGTTTTCCCACGGCTCGCAACCGCGACAACTGGACCCTTAGAGACTGAAGAAAATGACAGCTGAGCAAATTTTCTGGGAAACCACCCCCACCTACACCCCCGAAAGACCGCCCCTGCCCGAAAAGACGGACATTGCGGTGATCGGGGCGGGGTTCACCGGCCTGTCCGTGGCTCTGCACCTTGCCCGCGCGGGGCGTGATGTGACCGTTTTTGATGCCGGCGGCATCGGGGCCGGAGCCTCCTCTCGCAATGGGGGTATGGTTGGGCCCAGTTTTCACAAGCTCGGCTCTGCAGGTCTGCTGGCGCGGTATGGCGAACAGAAAACGCTGGGCATTTTGCGCGAAGGACTGCTGGCCCTCGACTTTTTCGAAGAGTTTGTAAAACGCGAAGACCTTGCGTGTGATCTAAAAATGCAAGGCCGTTTCCGGGGCGCGCGCACCCGTGCCGATTATGAGAGCACGGCGCGCGAATGCGAATGGCTGGGGAAAAATCTGGGCCTTCCGTTCGACATGGTGCCACAG
>JASJGL010000046.1:0-32533 GCA_033791545.1 Pseudodonghicola sp.
CGAACGACTGATCCGGCAGGGCGGGCGACTGATTTTTTCCCGCTTTGACCGTGTCACTGCGCCTGCGTCAGCGCGCTTTTGTCTGCAAAGTATTTCAGCTTTGTGAATTCTCGCGGACCGCTCTTGACCCCCTCCGGTCCGCGCCGCACAAACGCCGCATGACCGAGATATTCACTGGCAGTTTCACCCAGCAGGAGCCGATCCCCGAAGCCGGGATCGAAGCGGCACTGAGCGTGCTGCGCAGTGGCCGCCTGCACCGTTACAACCTGACCGAGGGAGAGCAGGGCGAAGCCGCTCTCTTGGAGCAGGAATTCGCCGCGCAGATGGGCGCGAAATATTGCCTTGCGGTGACCTCGGGCGGCTATGCCTTGTCTACGGCGCTGCGGGCGGCGGGGGTAAAGCCGGGCGACGCTGTGCTGACGAACGCCTTCACCCTTGCCCCGGTGCCCGGCGCGATTGCCTCGATCGGGGCGCTGCCGCTGTTTGTCGAGGTCAACGAGGCGCTGACCATTGATCTGGACGATCTGGCTGCCAAGATAGACCGGGCCGGCGTGCTGTTGCTGAGCCATATGCGCGGGCATCTCTGTGACATGGACCGGCTGATGCAGATCTGCACCGATGCCGGGGTGATCGTGATCGAGGATTGCGCCCATACCATGGGGGCGACGTGGAATGGTGTGCCCTCTGGGCGGCACGGGGTGGTGGGGTGCTATTCCTGCCAGACCTACAAACATGTGAATTCCGGCGAAGGTGGGCTGTTGATCACCGATGACGATGAGATCGCGGCGCGGGCGGTGATCCTGTCGGGTTCCTATATGCTGTATGATCGCCATCTGGCGGCGCCAAGTGCCGAGATGTTCGAGCGGGTGAAATATGACACCCCCAATATCTCGGGGCGGATGGACAATCTGCGCGCCGCGATCCTGCGCCCGCAACTGCGCGATCTTGACCGGCAGGTGGGACGTTGGAATGAGCGGTACCGGGTGCTGGAAGCGGGGCTGCGCGGCACGCCCGGGTTGCGCGTGATCGAGCGGCCTGCGGCAGAGTATTATGTAGGCTCGTCATTCCAGTTTCTGTTGCCGGACTGGACGGTGGACAACGTCCGCGCGGTGCTGAGCCGCTGTGCCGCGCGCGGAGTGGAGCTGAAATGGTTTGGTGCGCCCGAGCCGCAGGGGTTCACCTCGCGCTATGACAGCTGGCGCTATGTTGCCAGCGCGCCGATGCCGCAAACCGACAGGGTGCTGGCGGGGATTCTCGATATGCGGGTGCCTTTGACCTTCAGTGTCGAGGATTGTGCACTGGTCGCACGCATCATCCGTGCCGAGGTGAGTGCTGTTTTTCAAGGCAGTGCCGCGAAAATCTGACCCGCAGGTCTTGATTTACGGCCCGCAGCCGTGTCAAAATACAAGCGCAGTTGTTCTGATGCTTGTATTTTGTCTTTGTGCTTGTAATCGGTCCTGTTCTCCCATGTCGCTTTTCAAATCGGTGGTTCTGCGCATCTGAGGCGATCGCCTTTGGTGTGTCCGGCTGCATTTGGCGTGTCCAGCTTCGGCGGGATCGTGCGGGGGTGGGTTTTGGAACGGGGGTGGGGTTGGAAATCAATTGGATGCTGACTTATCATTTGCGCGGCAACCTATAGTGGTTAATCTAGCAAAAATCGCATATGTTGCGTATGGATGTTCAGGGCAATACGGAAGGATGTCTTAAATGACTGGCGGAAAGGTCCACCCGGACTTGGTTGCACTTTTTCCAACGATTGTGCATCGCTCTGCCGGAGCAGGGGCCAGTGAGAGCTTTCTTGCCCATGCGCTGGATCAGCACGCGCTTGTCAGCGTCGCGAACACCGATGAGAAAATCCTCTATGTGAACGATCTGTTCGCCCAGATCAGCGGCTATTCCAAAGCGGAACTGATCGGTCAGACCCATCGCATCCTGCGCTCGGCGGAGCAACCGGCGTCCCTGTACGAGACCCTTTGGGCGAAAATCACCAATGGCGAGACCTGGTACGGCGAAGTCAAGCAGATCCGCAAGAATGGCGATCCCTATTGGGTCAAGGCAACGGTGGTTCCGTTCCTCTCAGCGGACGGGCGACCGGAAAAGTTCCTGTCGATCCATACGGATATCACCGAGGCCAAACTGGCTGAGGCGCAATTGCAGCGGCAACTGTCCTTTGATCTGATCAAGGACGAGATCTATCTGTTCTGGCCCGACACGCTGGAGGTTTTTTACCTGAACCAAAGCGCCCGGATCCGGTTGCGGCTCCGGCGCGATAGCAAGATCAGCCTGACACCTGCCGAACTGCTTCACGGGGTGTCGAAACGGGATTTTCGCAGTCATTTGCAGCCGCTTCTTGCCGGGGGCAGCAAATGGATCACCTTCGAGACCGAGCACAAGCAGCCCGATGGGCAGATCGCCCCGGCAGAGGTGACGATTCAGCTGATCCGCCCGCATGGGGAAAAGCCGCGCTTTCTGGCGCATGTGCGCAATATCAGCAAACGCAAGCAGGCCGAGATTACCAAGCGGCAATTCATTTCCAATATCAGCCATGAGCTGCGCACACCACTGACCGCGATCCGGGGGGCCTTTGGTCTGATCAAGACCGGGCTGGCGCGCAACGGGACCAAGCAGGCCGTGCAACTTGCCGAAATGGGGCTTAAGAACACCGCGCGTCTTGAGGGGTTGATCGAAAACCTTCTGGACATGGAGCGGATCGCCGCCGGGCGCATGATGTCGAAAATGGGCCGCGTGATCCTGGACGAGGTGATCACCGGGGCGATATCAGGGGTCGCGGATTACAAATCGTCGAAACAGGTTCAGGTGGTCTTTGTCGAACCGGGGGATCCGGTTTGCGTCAAAGGCGATGCGATCGGCTTGTCCCGGGTGTTTGAAATCCTGCTCTCCAATGCGATCAAATTCTCGCATGACGGCGGAAAGGTCGAAATTCGGGTGCGGCGGGACGGGCCCCGGATCGCCGTGTCCGTGGGCGATCATGGCATCGGAATACCCGAGCATTTCAAGCCGGATATCTTTACCCCCTTTACCCAGGCGGACACCTCCGACACCCGCCGTTCAGATGGGGCCGGGATTGGTCTGGTCATTGCGCAGTCCATTGTCGAGGAACATGGCGGGACCATCGAGGTGCATAGCACCGAGGGCGAGGGAACCGAGGTTTCCTTCTTTCTGATCCCCTGCGCCGAGGAGGCGCAGATCCTGCCCTCTGAAACCATCGGTTAAACTTTGCTGACAAGCCGCGCTTGACGCGACTCACGTCTTGCCCTTATTAAATGAACAGTCGTTCATTAAACACGCCGGAGGGGGCCATGTTCAACGCAACTATGCAATTCGATCTGGGCGAGGATGTGAACGCGCTGCGCGATGCGGTGCATCGCTGGGCGCAGGAGCGGATCAAACCGATGGCGGCCGAAATCGACCGCAGCAACAATTTTCCCGCCGCTCTGTGGCGCGAGATGGGGGATATGGGCCTTTTGGGGGTCACCGTGTCCGAGGAATACGGCGGGGCGGCGATGTCCTATCTGGCCCATACCATCGCGGTCGAGGAAATCGCCCGCGCCTCGGCCTCGGTCTCGCTGTCCTATGGGGCGCATTCCAACCTCTGTGTGAACCAGATCAAGCTGAACGCCACAGAGGCGCAGAAGCAGAAGTACCTGCCGGGGCTGATCTCGGGCGAACATGTTGGCGCTCTGGCAATGAGCGAACCCGGCGCCGGGTCTGACGTGGTGTCGATGAAGCTGCGGGCGGAAAAGCGCAACGGGTACTATGTGCTCAACGGCAACAAATACTGGATCACAAACGGCCCGGATGCCGACACGCTGGTGGTCTATGCCAAGACCGATCCCGAGGCGGGCTCGCGCGGGATCACCGCCTTCATCGTCGAAAAGACCATGAAGGGGTTTTCGACCTCACCGCATTTCGACAAACTGGGCATGCGCGGCTCCAACACCGCCGAGCTGATCTTTGAGGATTGCGAGGTGCCGTTCGAAAACGTGCTGGGCGAAGAGGGTCGGGGCGTGCGCGTTCTGATGTCCGGGCTGGATTACGAGCGCGTGGTGCTGGCTGGCATTGGCACCGGCATCATGGCGGCCTGTCTGGATGAAATCATGCCCTATCTGGCGGAACGCAAGCAGTTCGGTCAGCCGATCGGGAGTTTCCAGCTCATGCAGGGCAAGATCGCGGATATGTACACCGCGATGAACTCGGCCCGCGCCTATGTCTATGAGGTTGCCAAGGCCTGCGACAAGGGCACCGTCACCCGTCAGGATGCGGCGGCCTGCTGTCTTTATGCCTCGGAGGAGGCGATGAAACAGGCGCATCAGGCGGTGCAGGCAATGGGCGGGGCGGGCTTTTTGTCCGATGCTGCCGTCAGCCGTATCTTCCGCGATGCCAAGCTGATGGAGATCGGCGCCGGCACCAGCGAGATCCGCCGCATGCTGATCGGGCGCGAAATGATGGGGGCAATGGCCTGATCTGCAGCGCCGAAATGCAAACGGTCCGCGCGACGAGGGAGACGCGCGGACCGGTCGGCAACACCGGGCAGATTGCCCGGTGTCGGGAGAGGGATCAGAACCGATGAACGTAGGAAATACCCCAGACCAGCGGGTCGATCTCGGCCTCGCCGATATAGGCACCGTTCAACGTCACGTCGGAGTTGATGTCGACCCAGCGCACATCCATGCGCAGCGACCCGTTGTCACTGATTTCATAGTCGACGCCAGCGTGGGCCGCCACGCCCCAAGAATCATCCAGCGAAATCGTCCCGAGCGGCGAGGTTTCGTCGAAGAAGGTGGTGTAGTTCAAGCCAACACCAACAAACGGGGTAAAGGCCGATTGGGTCGGGATATGGTAGTTCACGCTCAGGGTCGGGGGCAGTTGCTTGACCGTCGCCGCATAGGCACCGCCGACGCTCACGTCATGTTCGAACGGGGTAGCCGCCAAGATTTCGATGCCCCAGTTGTCGCGAAAAAAATACTCACCGGTAATGGTAGGGCGTACGCTCTCGTTGACGGTGGCAGCGGCGCCTGCCAGCGTGCCATTGTCGGATTTCGGATCGACATAGCCGAACCCGACACCCACGGTCCAATCCCCTTGGGATTGCGCCGCCAGCGGTCCGGCGAGCATCGCGGCCAGCGCCGTGGAAAAAAGCAGTGCAGCGGTTTGGCGTGTCATCGTTCTGTCCTCACTTCTAATTGTGTGTGGATCATTGCAATTCGCGCCGCTTCTGACGCTGATCTGGATCAATTCGGACAGGGTTCCGATATTGGTTTTGCCGGACCTCAAACTGCTGAAATCAATAATTATCAATGGATTAGGATATGAATTTCGCTCAGGTCATACCCGGATTGACGCCTGCGGGAGGCTGGGATCTGCCCGCACGGTTGAACATGGCCGCGCAGGCGCTGGAGGGCGACGCCGAGGCGCTGGCGATCATCGAGCTGACCGGACCGGCACGCCGCGACGTGACCCGGGGCGCTTTGGCGGCGATGGCGGACGGGCTGGCCCGCCGGCTGTTGTCCGAGGGCGTGGCGCGCGGGGATCGGGTTGGCGTGCTGCTCAGCCAATCCCCGGAGTGTGCGGCGGCGCATCTGGCGATCTGGAAGATCGGCGCGATTTCCGTGCCCTTGTTCAAACTGTTCAAACAGGACGCTCTGCGCAGCCGGGTGGGGGATGCGGGCGCAAAGCTGGTATTGACCGATCCCGAGGGCGCGGCGTTGCTGGGCGATCTGGCCCGGCCGCTGATGGTGGCAACGGTGGCGATCGACGGCGAGCCCGTACCCTTTGCCGAGACCGGCCCCGAGGATCCGGCGGTGCTGATCTATACCTCGGGCACCACCGGCAGCCCCAAGGGCGCGTTGCACGGGCACCGGCTGCTGACCGGCCATCTGCCCGGGGTCACGCTGAGCCACGATCATCTGGGCCAGCCCGGCGATTGTCTCTGGACACCCGCCGACTGGGCCTGGATCGGGGGGCTGTTCGATGTGCTGATGCCGGGGCTGGCGCTGGGGGTGCCGGTTGTCGCCGCGCGGATGGAGAAATTTACCCCCGAGGGGGCCGCGAACATCATCGCGCAAGCCTCTGTCCGAAACGTATTTTTTCCGCCCACGGCCCTGCGTATGTTGAAGGCGGTCGAGCAATCCGTGCCCGGCCTGCGCTCGGTCGCCTCGGGCGGCGAGCCGCTGGGCGCCGAGATGCTGGCCTGGGGCCGCCGCGCCTTTGGGCTGGAGATCAACGAATTCTATGGTCAGACCGAATGCAATATGATCGCGACCAGTTGCGGCGCTGATTTTCCGGCCCGTCCGGGCTGTATCGGCAAGCCGGTGCCGGGGCATGAGATCGCCGTGCTGGACGCGGATGGTCAGCCAACGCTGGAGGAGGGCGACGTCGCGGTGCGCCGTGGCTCGGCCTCCATGCTGCTGGACTACTGGAACAACCCGCAGGCCACCGCCGAAAAATTTCACGGTGAATGGCTGATCACCGGTGATCGTGGCATCTGGGAAGGCGACTACCTGCGCTTCATGGGGCGCGAGGATGACGTCATCACCTCGGCCGGCTACCGCATCGGCCCGGCCGAGATCGAGGATTGCCTGCTGACCCATCCAGATGTCGCCACCGTGGGGGTGGTCGGCAAGCCGGACCCGTTGCGCACCGAGATCGTCAAAGCCTATGTTGTGTTGAAGCCGGACGCCAAGGTGACCGGGAAAGAGCTTCAGGGTTACGTTAAGGATCGGCTTGCAAGCTATTCCTATCCAAGGGAAATCACCTTTCTTGACGCGCTGCCGATGACGGTGACGGGCAAGGTGATCCGCAAGGAATTGAAGCGTCGCGCAGCGGCGGAACAGGAGGCGGAACAATGAAACTCACGTCCAAGATCATCCCCTCGTCCGAGGAGTTTCAGGCCAACCGCGCGGCCCATCTCGAGGCGTTGGAGCGGGTGCGTGAGGCGGCGCTTTTGGCGGCGGAAGGCGGCGGCGAGAAATCCCGCGCGCGCCATGTCTCGCGCGGCAAGATGCTGCCCCGTGAGCGGGTCGCCAACCTGCTTGACCCCGGCTCGCCCTTTCTGGAAATCGGCGCCACGGCGGCGCATGACATGTATGGAAATGCTGCCCCCTGTGCCGGGGTGATTGCCGGGATTGGCCGGGTGCATGGGCAGGATGTCATGGTGGTGTGCAACGATGCCACCGTAAAGGGCGGCACCTATTTCCCGATGACGGTCAAGAAACACCTGCGTGCGCAGGAAATCGCCGCCGAATGCGCGCTGCCCTGCGTCTATCTGGTGGACTCGGGTGGGGCCAACCTGCCGCAACAGGACGAGGTGTTTCCGGATCGCGACCATTTCGGGCGCATCTTCTACAATCAGGCCAATATGTCGGCCCGTGGCATCCCGCAGATCGCCGTGGTGATGGGCTCTTGCACCGCTGGCGGTGCCTATGTGCCGGCGATGTCGGACGTCACCATCATCGTCAAGGAACAGGGCACGATCTTTCTGGCCGGTCCGCCGCTGGTCAAGGCCGCCACCGGCGAGGTGGTCAGCGCCGAGGATCTGGGCGGCGGTGATGTGCATACGCGCCTGTCCGGCGTCGCCGATTACCTGGCCGAGGATGACGCCCATGCGCTGGCGCTGGCGCGGCGCGCGATCAGCCACCTGAACCGCGCCAAACCGGCGACGGTGCAATGGCAATCCCCCGAAGCGCCCGCCTATGACCCGGACGAGATCCTCGGTGCCGTGCCCGCCGGTCTGCGCACCCCCTATGACATCCGCGAGGTGATCGCGCGGGTGGTCGATGGATCGCGCTTTGACGAGTTCAAGCCGCGCTTTGGCGAAACCATCGTGACCGGGTTCGCCCATGTCATGGGCTGCCCGGTGGGGATCGTGGGCAACAACGGGGTTCTGCTTTCGGAGGCGGCGCAAAAGGTGGCGCATTTCGTCGAACTCTGCAGTCAGCGCCATATCCCGCTGGTTTTCCTGCAAAACATCACCGGCTTCATGGTCGGGCGCAAATACGAAAACGAGGGCATCGCGCGGCACGGGGCCAAGATGGTCACTGCCGTTGCCACCACCAATGTGCCCAAGATCACCATGCTGGTCGGCGGCAGTTTCGGGGCGGGCAACTATGGCATGTCCGGGCGCGCCTATCAGCCCCGGTTCCTGTGGAGCTGGCCCAATTCCCGCATCTCGGTGATGGGCGGTGAACAGGCGGCGGGCGTGCTGGCCACGGTCAAGCGCGACGGTATCGAACGTGCGGGGGGCAGTTGGTCCGCCGAGGAGGAGGCCGAGTTCAAACGCCCCACGCTGGAAATGTTCGAACGCCAGTCGCATCCGCTTTATGCCTCTGCCCGGCTTTGGGATGACGGCGTGGTCGATCCGCGCAAGACCCGCGACGTGCTGGCGCTCAGCCTCACTGCCGCGCTCAACGCGCCGATCGAAGACACCCGCTTCGGCGTGTTCCGGATGTGATGTGGGCAGGCCGGTTGCGGCAGGGAGAAATGCCATGATTGAAACCCGACTGACCCGACGCTTTGGCATCAAGCACCCGGTGCTCTGCGCGCCGATGGCGCTGGCCACCGGTGGGCGGCTCGCGGCGGCGGTGACGCGCGCCGGGGGGCTGGGCCTGATCGGCGGTGCCTATTGCGATGCGGATTGGATCGCGCGGGAATTCGACGCGGCCGGCAACACCTCTGTCGGGTGCGGCTTCATCACATGGAAATTGCAGGAGAAATTGCAGGAAACGCCGGCGCTGCTCGATCAAGTTCTGGCGCGCAAACCTGCCGCCGTTTTCCTCTCTTTCGGCGATCCGACTCCCTTTGCCGCCGCGATCCGCGTCGCCGGCGTGCCGCTGATCTGTCAGGTGCAGACCTTGGCGGATGCCAAGCTGGCCGCCGGGGCAGGGGCCGATGTGATCGTGGCGCAGGGGGCCGAGGCCGGTGGTCATGGCGAGAAACGCGCCACCCTGACCTTGGTGCCCGAGGTGGCTGACTGGATTGCCGCGCACGCCCCCGACACCCTGCTGGTGGCTGCGGGCGGGATCGCCGATGGGCGCGGGCTGGCCGCCGCGCTGATGCTGGGCGCCGATGGCGTGCTGGTAGGCTCGCGGTTCTGGGCCAGTGCGGAATCTCTTGCCGCGCCGGGCATGACAGATGCCGCCATCGCCGCCAGCGGCGACGATACCCTGCGCAGCAGCGTGATGGACGCGGCGCGCGGGCTGAACTGGCCGGGCCGCTTTACCGCCCGCGTGCTGAAAAACCCGGTGACCGAGCGGTGGCATGACGACCCGCAGGGGCTGGTCACCCATGCCGACGAGATTGCCGCAGACTGGAAGGCGGGCTGGGACGCTGGCGATCCGACCCGCGCCAATACTTTCGTCGGCGAGGCTGCAGGGCTGATCCATGACCGCCCCCCCGCGGGCGAGATCCTGACCGCGATGGTGTCCGAGGCCGAGGCCCTGCTCGGCGGCGGCTGGCGGGGCACGGTGACATGAGCTTGCCCGCCGCGTCTTCATTTCCGACCCGTCTTTTTCTGGCGGATAAATACTCTCCGAAGGGGCGCCGTTGGCGCGACACAGGAAACGGCAACGCCCCCGCTGCGCATCCTATGAAAGGACCTGACGCATGTTCAACAAGATCCTGATTGCCAACCGTGGCGAGATTGCCTGCCGAGTGATCGAAAGCGCCCGCACCATGGGGGTGCGGACGGTGGCGGTGTATTCCGACGCCGATGCCGGGGCCAAACACGTACAAATGGCAGATGAATCTGTACATATCGGTGGTTCTGCACCGTCCGACAGCTATCTGCGCGGCGAGGTAATCATCGAGGCCGCGCGCGCGAGCGGTTCACAGGCGATCCATCCCGGCTATGGCTTTCTGTCCGAAAACCCCGATTTCGTCGATGCGGTCGAGGCTGCCGGTCTGACCTTTATTGGCCCCTCGGCGCAGGCGATCCGCGCCATGGGGCTCAAGGACGCGGCCAAGGTACTGATGGAAGAGGCCGGCGTGCCGGTGGTGCCGGGCTATCACGGCGATAATCAGGACCCGGAGCATCTGTCAGGGGCCGCCGATACCATCGGCTATCCGGTGTTGATCAAGGCGGTTGCGGGCGGCGGCGGCAAGGGGATGCGCAAGGTCGCGCGCCCGGAGGAGTTTGCCGCCGCGCTCGACAGCGCCCGCTCCGAGGCGCGCACGGCGTTTGGAAACGATGCGGTGCTGATCGAGAAACTGGTTGAAACCCCGCGCCATATCGAGGTGCAGGTGTTTGGTGACGGCACCGATGCTGTCCATCTGTTCGAACGTGATTGCTCGCTTCAGCGGCGCCACCAGAAGGTGATCGAAGAGGCCCCGGCGCCCGGAATGACAGCGCAGATGCGCGCCGCGATGGGCGAGGCCGCCGTGCGCGCGGCCAAAGCGATCAGCTACAAAGGGGCGGGCACGATTGAATTCATCGTCGACGCCAGCGACGGGCTGCGCCCGGACCGGTTCTGGTTCATGGAGATGAACACGCGGCTTCAGGTCGAGCATCCGGTGAGCGAGGCGATCACCGGCATTGATCTGGTGCAGTGGCAGCTTCGCGTGGCTGCTGGCGAGCCGCTGCCGCTGACGCAGGATGAGATCACGCTGACCGGCCACGCATTTGAGGCGCGGCTTTATGCCGAGGATGTGCCCAAGGGCTTTCTGCCCGCCACCGGCAGGCTGACGCATCTGGAGTTTCCGGCGCAGGCCCGGATCGACAGCGGCGTGCGCGCGGGCGACGTGATCAGCCCGTTTTATGATCCGATGATCGCCAAGGTGATCACCTTTGGGCCGACGCGGGCGATCGCGCTGGCACGCCTGACCCGCGCGCTGGAAGACTGCGAGGTCGCGGGCTCGGTCACCAATCTGGCGTTTCTGGGGGCTTTGACCCGGCACGCGGGGTTCGCCGCGGGGAATGTTGATACCGGGTTGATCGAGCGGGATCTGGAGGATCTGATCCGCACTGAGGCCCCGACGTCGCAGCTTTTGGCGCAGGCCGGGCTTGCTGCCGCCGGGCTGTTGGAGGGCGGCGCGCTGAGCGGGTTCACCCTGTGGGCGCCGCTGGCGTGCAGCGTGACGCTTCGGCTGGGGGAGGAGGAGCTGACCTGCGTGATCCACGCGCAGGCCCCGGACCGCGTGATGATCGAGGTTGACGGCGCACAGGTCGTGGCCCTGCGCGGCGCGGAGGGCTGGCGCTTCGATGCCGCCCGCGCCGTACCCATGGCGCAGAGCGGCGCCGAGATCACGCTGTTTGATGGCCCGGGTCATGTGTTTACCGTGATCGATCCGCTCGTGCGCGAGGCCGAGGGGGCGGCCGCTGGCAATCTGATTCAGGCGCCGATGCCGGGGCTGGTCAAGGCGGTCTTTGTCGCCGCCGGGGATCAGGTGGAGGCCGGCCACAAGCTCGCCATTCTGGAGGCGATGAAGATGGAACATACCTTGATTGCCGCCCGCGACGGTGTGGTGGCCGAGGTTCTGGCCGAGGCCGGCGCGCAGGTCGAGGCGGGGGCGCCCCTCGTGCGGCTGGAAGAGGAAGAAGAGTGAGCGGGCGCGGGATCGTCGCGTTCCGGTCCGTATTTGACCTAAGAAGATGAGTATTTGGAACAAGAAGAAGAGGGACGGGAGCACGCGATGGGCGAACGGGTCGAGATCTTTGAAGTGGGGCCGCGTGACGGGCTGCAGAACGAAAAGCGGCCGATTCCCGTCTCGGAAAAGGTGGCGCTGGTCGATTGCCTGAGCCGCGCGGGGTTTTCCCGCATTGAATGCGCCAGTTTCGTCAGCCCCAAATGGGTGCCGCAGATGGCTGGCAGCGCCGATGTCTTGGCTGGCATCACCCGGGTGCCCGGGCTGCGCTATGCCGCGCTGACGCCGAATATGCGCGGGTTTCAGGACGCGGTAGCCGCCGGGGCGGATGAGGTTGCGGTGTTTGCCGCCGCCTCCGAAGGGTTCTCCAAGGCCAATATCAACGCAAGTATTGCCGAGAGCATCGCGCGATTCGCGCCGATCATGGATGCCGCGCGCGACATCGGGATGCCGGTGCGTGGCTATATCTCTTGTGTGAGCGATTGCCCCTATGACGGGGCGACCCCGCCGGACAAGGTGGCGGAGGTGGCGGATCGGCTGTTCGCCATGGGCTGCTATGAGATCTCACTGGGCGACACCATCGGGCAGGGCACCCCGGAGCGCATTACTGCGATGCTGCGCGCGGTGCTGGAGCATGTGCCGGCGGACAGGCTGGCGGGGCATTATCACGACACCGCCGGGCGTGCGTTGGACAATATCGACGCCTCGCTTGCGCTGGGGCTGCGGGTGTTCGACGCCGCGGTTGGTGGGTTGGGCGGCTGCCCCTATGCCCCGGGTGCGGCGGGCAATGTGGCGACCGAGGCAGTTCAGGCGCATCTGTCGCGGTTGGGATATGAGACTGGGCTGGATGCGGCGGTGATCGCCGAGGCGGCCGATATGGCGCGGGCGATGCGCGCGGGCGCCACGAGCGCAGGCAAGGAAATCTGAGCATGTATACCTATGAGACCCTCACCGTCGCGCGCGATGCGCGTGGCGTTGCCACGCTGACGCTGGACCGCAGCGAGAAGCATAACGCGATGTCGGCCACGATGATCAATGAGCTGACGCGGGCGGCTAAGGCGCTGGGGGCCGACGATTCGGTGCGCGTGGTGATTCTGACCGGGGCGGGCAAAAGCTTTTGCGCTGGTGGTGATCTGGGCTGGATGCAGGACCAGATGGCCGCCGATCCCGAGACGCGCTATATCGAGGCGCGCAAGCTGGCGCTGGCGTTGCAGGCGCTCAACACCTTGCCAAAGCCTTTGATCGGCGCGGTGCAGGGCAATGCGTTCGGCGGCGGCGTCGGGCTGGCCTCGGTCTGCGATGTGACACTGGGGGCGGATCATCTGAAAATGGGCCTGACCGAGACCCGGCTGGGGCTGATCCCGGCCACCATCGGGCCCTATGTCATTGCCCGCATGGGCGAGGCGCGGGCGCGTCGGGTGTTCATGTCGGCCCGCCTGTTCGATGCCTCCGAAGCGGTGGAACTGGGTCTTTTGGCGCGCGCCGTGCCTGCGGGGGAGCTGTTGGCGGCGGCACAGGCCGAGGTTTTGCCCTATCTGTCCTGCGCCCCCGGTGCGGTGGCGGCTGCAAAACGGCTGACCCGCGATCTGGGACCGCGCATCGACGAGGCGGTGATCGACCACACCATCCGCGCGCTTGTGGACTGCTGGGAAGGCGAAGAGGCCAAGGAGGGCATCGCCGCCTTTTTCGGCAAGCGCAAACCCGGTTGGGTGCAGGGCGGCTGACGGGCGCACGCGGGCTGACCGGGGTCGGGGCCGATTCGAGAGCTGCGGGGGACTCAGTCGCCTGAAATCCCGTGCCCGGAGCTGCATCCTGTGGCATGCTCGATCAAAGTCTCATCGAATGCAGACTCGGGGAGGGGGAAGCGGCGCGTGACGCTGCGTCGCGGCATTTCGGGGTGATACCCTCGGAAAGCTGAACATATCAAGCAGGGCAAGCCCATTGAAATAGCCGCAGACAACCGTCTTTGAATGGCCCGGCCTCGGTTGACGCTCCGGATCGGCGGGAGTAGAGAAGCGGCAGGTCAACATGCCAATTGACGGTGCGTCCTAGACTGCGCACGGGAAAGGAGCCTTTCGTGGAAGATCTGTTGCGGGAATACCTCCCGATTCTGGTGTTTCTGGCTGTCGCCATCGGGCTTGGGCTGGTTCTTATCCTTGCTGCGGTCGTTTTCGCGGTCCGCAACCCGGACCCGGAAAAGGTGAGCGCCTATGAATGCGGCTTTAACGCCTTCGATGATGCGCGGATGAAATTCGATGTGCGGTTCTACCTCGTGTCGATCCTGTTCATCATCTTCGACCTTGAAATCGCCATGCTGTTTCCCTGGGCCGTCGGGTTCAAGGATCTCAGCGACGCCAGCTTCTGGTCGATGATGGTCTTCCTCGCCGTGCTGACTGCTGGCTTTGCCTATGAATGGAAGAAGGGGGCGCTGGAATGGGAGTGATGACGGGGGTCAACACCGCCGGGGCCGACAAGGAAGTCGCCACCCAAGCGCTGAACCGCGAGTTGCAGGACAAGGGCTTTTTGCTGACCTCCGCCGAGGATGTCATCAATTGGGCGCGCACCGGCAGCCTGCACTGGATGACATTCGGTCTGGCCTGTTGCGCGGTCGAGATGATGCATACCTCGATGCCTCGCTATGATGCCGAACGCTTTGGCATCGCGCCGCGCGCCTCGCCGCGCCAGTCGGATCTGATGATCGTGGCTGGCACGCTGACCAACAAGATGGCCCCGGCGCTGCGCAAGGTTTACGACCAGATGCCCGAGCCGCGCTATGTGATCTCGATGGGGTCCTGCGCCAATGGCGGTGGCTATTATCACTATTCCTATTCGGTGGTGCGTGGCTGTGACCGCATCGTGCCGGTGGACATCTATGTGCCCGGCTGCCCGCCGACCGCCGAGGCGTTGCTATACGGTTTGATGCAGTTGCAACGCAAGATCCGCCGCACCGGCACGATCGTACGCTGACCCGCGCGAGGATTGGAGAGACACGATGAGCGAAGCACTGAACGAGTTGGGCGCGCATATCGAAGCCAGACGCCCCGACTGTGTCCTTGGGTGGGATGTCAGCCATGGCGAGCTGAACGTCGATGTGGCTCCGGCCAACATCTTGGGCTTTGTCGAGTTTCTGAAGGCCGACCAAAGCTGCAAATTCTCGAGCCTGGTGGATATCACGGCGGTTGATTACCCGGACCGCCCGAAACGATTCGACATGGTCTATCACCTGTTGTCGATGTACCAGAATCAACGGATCCGCCTGCGCGTTTCTATCCGCGAAGAGGATGTCGTGCCCTCGATCGTCGATATCCATCCTTCGGCCAACTGGTTTGAGCGCGAGGTGTTCGACATGTTCGGCATCCTGTTCTCGGGGCACCCGGACCTGCGGCGCATCCTGACCGACTATGGATTTCGAGGCTATCCGCTGCGCAAGGATTTCCCGACCACCGGCTATACCGAGGTGCGCTATGACGAGGTTGAAAAACGCGTCGTCTATGAACCCGTGAGCCTGGTTCAGGAATATCGCCAGTTCGATTTCATGAGTCCGTGGGAAGGTGCCGAATATATCCTGCCGGGGGACGAGAAGCAGGAGGCCAAGTGATGGGCCTGCTGTTCTGGGCGATCTTTGCGATCACCGCGATCCCGATGCTGAAGCTGCTGCCGCATTTCGGCGTTCATAAATACTGGGCGCTGGCCTGTGTCATCCCGATTGCCGTGCCGATCCTTGCCTGGGTCATGGCGGTGAAACTGCAAGAGCTGGAGAAACTCTGATGGACGGCTCCAATGGCTTCGACGACGCCCTGACCGGCGAACAGAAGATCCGCAATTTCAACATCAACTTCGGACCCCAGCACCCTGCGGCCCACGGTGTGCTGCGTCTTGTGCTTGAGCTGGACGGCGAGATCGTCGAGCGCTGCGACCCCCATATCGGGTTGTTGCATCGCGGCACCGAGAAATTGATGGAAAGCCGCACCTATCTGCAGAACCTGCCCTATTTCGACCGGCTCGATTATGTCGCCCCGATGAATCAGGAACATGTCTGGTGTCTGGCGATCGAACGGCTGACCGGGGTCGAGGTGCCGCGGCGTGCCTCGCTGATCCGGGTGCTCTATTCCGAGATTGGCCGTGTTCTGAACCACCTGCTGAACGTGACCACCCAAGCGATGGACGTGGGGGCGCTGACGCCGCCGGTCTGGGGCTTTGAGGAACGCGAAAAGCTGATGATCTTTTACGAGCGAGCCTGTGGCGCGCGGCTGCACTCGGCCTATTTCCGGCCCGGCGGCGTGCATCAGGATCTGCCGCCAGCGCTGCTGGACGATATCGAGAAATGGGCCATTGCCTTCCCGCCCTTCCTTGAAGATGTCGACGGGCTGCTGACCGAAAACCGCATTTTCAAACAGCGCAACGTCGACATTGGCGTTGTCACCGAAAAGATGGTTCAGGACTATGGATTCTCGGGCGTCATGGCGCGCTCGGTCGGGCTGGCTTGGGATCTGCGTCGGGCGCAGCCCTATGAATGCTATGACGAGTTCGACTTCCTGATCCCTGTTGGCAAGAACGGCGACTGCTACGACCGCTATCTGATGCGGATGGAAGAGATGCGCCAGTCGACCCGGATCATCCTGCAGGCGATCGAAAAGCTGCGGATGCCGGAAAATCAGGGCGACGTGCTGGCCCGGGGCAAGATCACCCCGCCAAAGCGCAGCGACATGAAGACCTCGATGGAAAGCCTGATCCACCACTTCAAGCTTTACACCGAAGGGTTCCACGTCCCTGCGGGCGAGGTTTATGCCGCGGTCGAGGCGCCCAAGGGCGAATTCGGCGTCTATCTGGTGGCGGACGGGACCAACAAACCCTATCGCGCCAAGCTGCGGGCGCCGGGCTATCTGCATCTGCAGGCGATGGACCATATCGCCAAGGGGCACCAACTGGCCGATATCGCCGCGATCATCGGTTCGCTCGATATCGTGTTCGGCGAGGTGGACCGGTGATGATCCGCATGCACTCGCTTCTTCTTTGCAAAAATACTCCCGCCGGAGGCTCTTTCCGGCGCGGCCCTCTCAAGGGGAAAGAATAATGCTTCGCCGTCCGTATCACGACCAGCCTGACAGCTTTGAATTCACCCCGGCCAACACCGCCTGGGCCGAAGCGCAGATCACCAAATATCCCGAGGGCCGTCAGGCCAGCGCGATCATTCCGCTGTTGTGGCGTGCGCAAGAGCAGGAGGGGTGGCTGACCCGTCCGGCGATTGAATATGTCGCGGACATGCTGGGCATGGCGCATATGCGCGCGCTCGAGGTTGCCTCGTTCTATTTCATGTTCCAGCTGCAGCCGGTCGGCAGTGTTGCCAATATCCAGATCTGCGGCACCACGACCTGCATGATCTGCGGCGCGGGCGAGTTGATTGCAGTCTGTCGCGAAAAGATCGCGCCCAAGCCGCATATGCTCAGCGAAGACGGCAAGTTTTCCTGGGAAGAGGTGGAATGTCTGGGCGCCTGCGCGAACGCTCCGATGGCCCAGATCGGCAAGGACTACTATGAGGATCTGACCGGCGCGCGTTTTGCCGAGATCCTTGACGAGTTGGCTGCGGGCAGGGTTCCGGTGCCGGGGCCGCAGAACGGACGCTATTCGTCGGAACCCGTCACCGGTCTGGTGGCGCTGACCGAATTCGAAAGCGGCCGCACCCAATACAACGCCAGCGCCGCTCGCGCGGTCGAACTGGGCGATACCATCAAGCGGATCGACGGCACCGAGGTTCCGATCTTGACGCCGTGGCTGGGCAAGGCCGGCAAGGCGCCCGCCGAGACGCCTGCCACCAAAGTGACAGCTAAATCGGCAGAGAAACCAGCCGCAAAGGCCCCGGTTGCGAAGGCCGCAGCCGCCGCTGATGCGGTGGAAGAATCCGCGCCCGAGGTTCTGACCGCTGCGCGCGAAGGTGGGGCGGATGATCTCAAGATGCTGAAAGGGGTCGGCCCTAAGCTGGAGCAGACCCTGAACGAATTGGGCTTCTATCATTTCGATCAGATCGCGGCATGGGGCCCGGCCGAGGTGGCTTGGGTCGACAACCGGCTGACCTTCAAGGGGCGGATCGAACGCGACGGCTGGATCGAGCAGGCGAAACAGCTTGCCGCCGGTGAAGAAACCGAATTCGCCAAGCGGGCGAAAAAAGACAAACTGTACGACTGAAGGCCGCCGCGCCAGGCGCGGGGGCAAATGTGACGGAACACGATGAACGACGAGCGTGACAAGGCCATGGCCCGAAAGGGACGGATCACCGCAGCGGTGATTGCCGGGGCAGGTCTGCTCACGGTACTGGCCCCATGGATCGTGCAAAGCCTCGGCTTGGCGATCCGCTACGAGATGCTGATCTATCTCGGCGCGATCGCGGCCTTTTTCTGGGCGTTCGTCAACATCTATCAACTCTGGCGCATGCGCCAGGACAGCCAAGGGTAGCTCTCATGCTCAAAGACCAGGACCGGATCTTTACCAACCTCTACGGGATGCATGACCGCTCGCTGAAAGGCGCGATGGCCCGTGGCCATTGGGACGGCACCGCCGGAATACTTGCCAACGGGCGCGACTGGATCATCCAGCAGATGAAGGATTCCGGGTTGCGTGGACGTGGCGGCGCCGGTTTCCCCACCGGGTTGAAATGGTCGTTCATGCCCAAGGAAAGCGACGGTCGCCCATCCTATCTGGTGATCAACGCCGACGAATCCGAACCCGCGACCTGCAAGGACCGCGAGATCATGCGTCACGATCCGCACCCGCTGATCGAAGGGGCGCTGATCGCCAGCTTCGCCATGGGCGCGCATGCGGCCTATATCTATATTCGCGGTGAATACATCCGCGAGCGCGAGGCGCTTCAGGCCGCCATCGACGAGGCCTATGACGCCGGGTTGCTGGGCAAGAACGCCTGCAAATCGGGGTGGGACTTTGACCTTTATCTACACCACGGGGCTGGCGCCTATATCTGTGGCGAGGAAACCGCGCTGCTGGAAAGCCTTGAGGGCAAGAAAGGCATGCCGCGGATGAAACCGCCGTTCCCGGCCGGGGCTGGCCTCTATGGCTGCCCGACCACGGTGAACAACGTGGAATCGATCGCTGTTGCGCCGACCATCCTGCGGCGTGGACCGGAATGGTTCAGCTCTTTCGGGCGACCCAACAACCACGGCACCAAGCTGATGGCGCTGACTGGGCATGTGAACAGCCCCTGCGTGTTTGAAGAAGAGATGTCGATGCCGGTGCGCGAGATCATCGAGCGGCACGGCGGCGGCATTCGTGGCGGCTGGGATAACCTCAAGGCGATCATCCCCGGTGGGGCGTCTTGTCCGGTGCTGCCCAAGGCGGCGCTGGAAGGCGCGATCATGGATTTCGACTGGATGCGCGAAAACAAAAGCTCGTTCGGCACCGGTTGCATGATCGTGATGGACCAGAACACTGACGTGGTGAAAGCGGTTTGGCGGCTGTCGAAATTCTTTAAACATGAAAGCTGCGGTCAGTGTACGCCGTGCCGCGAGGGCACCGGCTGGATGAGCCGGGTGATGGATCGTCTGGTGACTGGCGATGCCGAGATCGAAGAGATCGACATGCTGCTTTCGGTGACCAAACAGGTCGAGGGCCACACCATCTGCGCCCTTGGCGATGCGGCGGCTTGGCCAATCCAAGGTCTGATCCGGCATTTCCGCGAAGAGATCGAGGATCGCATCAAGGCCAAGAAGACCGGGCGCATGGGCGCCATGGCGGCCGAGTGATCGTGATGCACAGAGCAATCACATATCCCAAGCTGGCCAAGGGCGCGGCAGTTGCCGCGCTTTGCCTGCTGGCGGTTGGCGGGTGCACCAACAAGGACAAGCAGATCCGTTTCGACGGTCAGCATTTCAAAACCAAGGCCAAGGCGGTGGATCGCAAGGTCTCGGTCGCCGAGTTTACGGTCGAGATCAAGAAGGTTTCGCAATCGCTCAAAGGCGCGCGGGCCGCGGGCGGCTATGCTGGCACACGCTATTGCGTGACAAAGTATGGGTCCTCGGGCATCGACTGGGCCATTGGCCCGGAGACGGCGCCCGAAACACTGGTGATTGATCGCGACACGCTCACCTTTCGCGGGACTTGCTTGAAACCATGATCATGCAGGCGGCATATCCAAGCCTGACCGGGGGGGTGTTATTGCATAACGACGCCAGTCCGGTCTGTGCTGAACGCTCCACACAGGAGGGTTTTGCCATGCCGTTTCTATCTGCAGTTCTACTTGCTGCGAGTTTTTTGCTGGGCCTGCCAGCCGGGGCCGCAGAGGCCAGATCGCCGCTGCGTGATGTGCCCGAGATTGCCGATGGTATCTTTACCATCGTGGTCGCCAATGAGATCCGGCGCAAATGCGGTGATATTGACGGGCGGTTGTTCCGCGGTATCAAGCAGATCCACCGGCTCAAGGCCCGGGCCAATGCTTTGGGCTATTCCGACGGCGAAATTCGAACGCTGCTCGACTCCAAGGTTGAAAAGGCCCGGATGATCGAACGCGGCAAGAGCTATATGGCCGGTGTTGGGCTGGACTACGACAAACCGGGCGATCTGTGCCGGCTCGGCCGGATGGAAATCAAGAACAACAGCGCAATCGGCGCGCTATTGAGGGCGAAATAGACCATGTCTGACCTTCGTAAAGTCAACATCGACGGAACCGAGATCGAAGTGGATGGGGCGATGACCCTGATCCAGGCCTGCGAGATTGTGGGCGTCGAGATTCCGCGGTTCTGCTATCATGAACGGCTGTCGATTGCCGGCAACTGCCGGATGTGTCTGGTCGAGGTTGTTGGCGGTCCGCCGAAACCGACCGCCTCTTGCGCCATGCAGGTGCGCGATCTGCGCCCGGGGCCGGAAGGTCAGGCGCCTGTGGTCAAGACCAATTCCCCAATGGTCAAGAAGGCCCGCGAGGGCGTGATGGAATTCCTGCTGATCAATCACCCGCTGGATTGCCCAATCTGCGATCAGGGCGGCGAGTGTGATCTTCAGGATCAGGCGATGGCCTATGGTGTCGATTTCTCGCGCTTCCGCGAAGCCAAGCGCGCCTTGGACGACGTGAACCTCGGGCCGCTGGTTGAAACCAACATGACGCGCTGCATCTCCTGCACCCGCTGTGTGCGCTTCACCACCGAGGTGGCGGGCATCACCCAGATGGGCCAGACCGGGCGCGGCGAAGATGCCGAGATCACCTCGTATCTGGGCGAGACGCTGGACAGCAACATGCAGGGCAATATCATTGACCTGTGTCCGGTTGGCGCGCTGACCTCAAAGCCCTATGCCTTTACCGCCCGCCCTTGGGAACTGAGCAAGACCGAAAGCATCGACGTGATGGATGCGCTTGGCAGCAACATCCGGGTGGACACCAAGGGGCGCGAAGTGATGCGCATCCTGCCGCGCAACCATGATGGCGTGAACGAAGAATGGATTTCCGACAAGACCCGCTTCATCTGGGACGGGCTGCGTCGGCAACGGCTGGATACGCCTTACCTGCGTGAAAACGGCAAGCTGCGCCCGGCCACCTGGCCCGAGGCGCTGGACAAGGCTGCCACCGCGATAAAGGGCGCGAGCAAACTGGCTGCACTGGTTGGCGATCTCGCCCCGGTCGAGGCTGTCTTTGCGCTCAAGCAACTGGTTGACGGGCGCGGCGGCAGCATCGAGGCGCGCACCGATGGCGCGGTACTGCCGGCTGGCAACCGGTCGGCCTATGTCGGCACCGCCGCGATTGCGGATATCGACAGCGCGAAAGAGATTTATCTGATCGGCACCAATCCGCGCGACGAGGCGCCGGTGCTGAACGCCCGCATCCGCAAGGTCTGGAGCAAGGGCGCCAATGTCCATGTTCTGGGGCCAAAGGACATGGATCTGACCTATGACTATGAATGGGTCGGTCCGGGCCGGGCGCCGCTGAACAAGCTTGTCGATAAGGCCGAACCGACCGAGGGCGCGCTGGTCATCGTCGGGCAGGGCGCCTTGACCGAGGGCGATGGAATCGCCGTTCTGGGGCAGGCCATGGCGCTGACCGAAAAGCTGGGCGGCAAGATGCTGGTGCTGCACACCGCGGCTGGCCGCGTCGGCGCGATGGATCTGGGCGCGGTGACCGAAGGCGGTCTGTCCGCGGCGCTGGATGGGGCCGATGTGATCTATAACCTTGGCGCTGACGAGCTCGACATTGGCCGCGATGAGGACGGTGGTCCTTTCGTGATCTATCAGGGTAGCCATGGGGATCGCGGCGCGCATCGCGCCGACGTGATCCTGCCGGGCGCCACCTATACCGAAGAATCGGGCCTGTTCGTCAATACCGAGGGGCGCCCGCAAATTGCGGCGCGCGCGGGCTTCGCGCCCGGCGAGGCCAAGGAAAACTGGGCGATCCTGCGGGCGCTGTCGGGCGAGTTGGGCACACCGCTGCCCTATGACTCGCTGGCGCAACTGCGTCAGGCGCTGGTCGCTGAAGTTCCGCATCTGGCACGTATCGACGAGGTGATCGAAAATCCGTGGCAACCGCTTGAGACGGCGGTGCTGAAACAGGGCAAGTTCACCCCGGCGATCCGCGATTTCTATCTGACCAACCCGATTGCCCGGGCCTCGGCCGTGATGGCCGAACTGAGCGCCAACGCGGCGGCGCGCAAATCCGGGGAACTGGCGGCGGAATGATCCGCGCCGCGTTCATATCGCCCCTTTTGGTGGCCGCCTGCCAGATGCAGCCGGCCGCAGAGGTGACGCGTTTTTCCCCTGATTATCAGGGGGTTGAGACCCGTCTTCTGGACGGGGATCTGGTGCAGTTCGCGGTGGCGATGACGGGCGCGCGGGAACAAGGGGATGTAGATGCTTATGCTGAATGTGCGGCGGCGCAATATGCGCTGATCCGTGGATACGGTTTCGCGCGACATCTGCGAACAAATGTATACGAAGAGGGTGGCGTGTGGCGGGCAGATGCTGTTTACACCATCTCGCCATCTCTGCCCCGTGGACTGCGCAAACTCGACGCTGAAGTCGTGGTTGCGCATTGCGCGGAAAACGGAATACCCACGGTGTGAGGACCTATGGCTGATTTCTTTTCCAACACCTACTTGGGCATCGCCTTGGTCCTGATCGGACAGGTGCTGCTGGTCGTCGTACCACTTTTGGTGGCACTGGCCTTTTTGATGTATGCCGACCGCAAGGTTTGGGCCGCCGTGCAGATGCGCCGCGGACCCAACGTGGTCGGTGTCTTTGGCGTGCTGCAAAGCTTTGCCGACTTCCTGAAATACATGGTCAAGGAAGTGGTTTTCCCCGCTGGGGCGGACCGGGCGGTGTTCCTGCTGGCGCCAATGATATCCTTGGTAATGTCGCTGATCGCTTGGGCGGTGATCCCGTTCAACGACGGCTGGGTGGTTTCGAACATTAACGTGGCCATTCTGTACATCTTCGCCATCTCCTCCCTGGAGGTCTATGGCGTGATCATGGGCGGTTGGGCGTCGAACTCGAAATACCCGTTCCTCGGCTCGCTGCGCTCTGCCGCGCAGATGATCTCTTACGAGGTGTCGATCGGCCTGATCATCATCGGGGTGATCATCTCGACCGGGTCGATGAACCTGACCGACATCGTGCATGCGCAAGACGGCGCTTACGGGCTGTTCAGCTGGTACTGGCTGCCGCATCTGCCGATGCTGTTTCTGTTCTTTATCTCGGCGCTGGCCGAAACCAACCGTCCGCCGTTTGACCTTCCGGAAGCGGAATCGGAACTGGTGGCTGGCTATCAGGTGGAATACAGTTCGACCCCCTTCCTGCTGTTCATGATCGGTGAACTGACGGCAGTGGTGTTGATGTGTGCGCTGGTGACGCTGATGTTCTTTGGCGGTTGGCTGTCGCCGATCCCGGGGCTGCCCGACGGCATCCTGTGGATGGTGCTGAAGATGTTGTTCGTCTTCTTCATGTTCGCCATGGTGAAGGCCATCACGCCGCGCTATCGCTATGACCAACTGATGCGGCTGGGGTGGAAAGTATTCCTGCCGTTCAGCCTGGTCTGGGTGGTGTTCGTGTCTTTCGCAGCGAAATTCGACTGGTTCTGGGGCAGCTTTGCCCGTTGGAGCACAGGGGGCTGACAATGACCAAGATCGACTATACCCGCGCCGCCAAATACTTCCTGCTCGCTGATTTCTTTGTGGGCATGAAGCTGGGGATGAAATACTTCTTCGCCCCCAAGGTGACGCTGAACTACCCGCATGAAAAAGGGGCTTTGTCGCCCCGTTTCCGCGGCGAACATGCGCTGCGCCGGTATCCCAACGGCGAAGAACGCTGCATTGCCTGCAAGCTGTGCGAGGCTGTTTGCCCGGCGCAGGCCATCACCATTGATGCCGAACCGCGCGAGGACGGCTCGCGCCGCACCACCCGCTATGACATCGACATGACCAAATGCATCTATTGCGGCTTTTGCCAGGAGGCCTGCCCGGTCGATGCCATCGTCGAGGGGCCGAATTTCGAGTTTGCCACTGAGACCCGCGAAGAGCTGTTCTATGACAAGGACAAGCTGTTGGCGAACGGTGCGATGTGGGAAGCCGAGATTGCCCGCAATCTGGAACTGGACGCGCCGTACCGATGACCGATGCGCCCAAAAATCCGTTCGAGGCCATGATGCAGCAGGCCCGCGACATGGCTCGCTCCTTTAATCCGGCGCTGGAAAGTTTCAGCCCGAAAGGGTTCGAGTCGCTGTGGCCGACCATGCCCAAGGACGTGATGGAGCTGATGTTCGGCAACGCGGTCAACAAGGGCGGGCTTGATGCCAAGACGCGGCTGCTGCTGACATTGGCGGGGCTGACCATGCAAGGGGCGCAGGCCGAAGCGGCGATGCGTCAGACGGTGCGTCACGCCCTTGCGGCCGGCGCAAAGAATCAAGAGATCGTGGAAACGATCGGTCAGATGTCGGTGTTTGCCGGCATTCCGGCCATGACCCGGGCGCTGGAGCTGGCGCGCGAGGTTATGGGCGGTGAGAACGAGGATGACGAAGCATGAGCGTGTTTGCCTTTTACCTGTTTGCGGTCTGCGCCATTGCGGGCGGGCTGTTTACCGTGATCAGTCGTCAGCCGGTGCACTCGGTGCTGTGGCTGATCCTTGCCTTCATCTCTTCGGCGGGGCTGTTCGTTCTGCTGGGGGCCGAGTTTGTCGCCATGTTGCTGGTGATCGTCTATGTCGGCGCGGTGGCGGTGCTGTTCCTTTTCGTGGTGATGATGCTGGATGTCGACTTTGCCGAGCTGAAAGCCGAGATGGCCAAATACATGCCGCTGGCGCTGTTGGTCGGGGTGATCATCCTGATGCAGTTCGTCATGGCCTTTGGCGCTTGGGAGGCGAATTCGGCGGCCGAAGGGCTGCGGGCGCAGCCAACGCCGACGGATCTGCACAACACCGAAGCGCTTGGCGCGATCCTGTATGATCAATATTTCATCCTGTTCCAGCTTTCCGGTCTGATCCTTCTGACCGCGATGATCGGGGCGATCGTTTTGACGCTGCGGCATCGCCCGGACATCAAGCGGCAGGATATCCTGGCGCAGATCTACCGCGATCCGGCGGATGCGATGGAATTGAAAGACGTGAAGCCGGGGCAGGGGCTCTAGGTGATGGAGCTGATCGGCCTCGCCCACCTTCTGTTCAGCAAGGTGGGGATTTTCGGGGTCGCGCTGCTTTGGGGCGGCAAGGCAACGGTGAGCTGGCTGCTGTATCGCTGGTGGAAACTGAGACGGGCCGCGGCGCTGCGGTGACGATGTAGAGGGCCGGGCATTGCCCGGCGGCTCCGGGCGACCGGGGCGATAAGACAAGAACGAATGGGCCAGGCCCAGAGGGACGACATGATCGGACTTGAACATTATTTGACAGTCGCGGCGACGCTGTTCGTCATCGGGATCTTCGGGCTGTTTCTGAATCGCAAGAACGTGATCATCTTGTTGATGAGCATCGAGCTGATGCTGCTTGCGGTGAATATCAACATGGTGGCGTTCTCCAGCTTTCTGGGGGACATGGTTGGGCAGGTCTTTACGCTGTTCATATTGACCGTGGCCGCCGCCGAGGCCGCCATCGGCCTTGCGATCCTGGTTTGCTTCTTCCGCAACCGCGGCACCATCGCGGTCGAAGACGTCAACGTGATGAAAGGCTAAGAGATCATGGAAACTATCATCCTCTTCGCCCCGCTCGTCGCGGCGATCCTTGCCGGCTTTGGCTGGAAGGTCATGGGCGAAACCGCCGCGATGTGGTTGACCACCGGCGCGCTGTTCCTGTCCTGCATTCTCAGCTGGATCGTGTTCCTCAGCTTTGACGGGGTCACCCAGCAGATCGAGATCATGAAATACATCGAAAGCGGCTCGCTTTCGTCGTCGTGGTCGATCCGGCTGGACCGGCTGACCGCGATCATGCTGGTCGTGGTGACCACGGTCTCGGCTTTTGTGCACCTTTACAGCTTTGGCTACATGGCGAATGACCCGGCCTTCAAAGAAGGCGAAAGCTACAAACCGCGGTTCTTTGCCTATCTGTCGTTTTTCACCTTCACCATGCTGATGCTGGTGACCGCTGATAACCTCGTGCAGATGTTCTTTGGCTGGGAAGGCGTGGGGCTGGCGTCTTATTTGCTGATCGGGTTCTACTATCGCAAACCCAGCGCAAGTGCTGCGGCGATGAAGGCCTTTGTGGTCAACCGGGTTGGCGACTTTGGTTTCATTCTGGGGATGCTGGCGCTGTTCTTCACCGTCGACAGCATTGCCTTTGATGATGTGTTTGCCTATGCGCCGACGCTGGCGGAAACCAAGCTGAGCTTACTGTGGCAGGAATGGACAGCCTCCGAGGTGATCGCGCTGTTGCTGTTTGTCGGGGCAATGGGGAAATCGGCGCAGCTGATCCTGCACACCTGGCTGCCGGACGCGATGGAAGGCCCGACACCGGTGTCGGCCCTGATCCACGCCGCGACCATGGTGACGGCCGGTGTGTTCTTGGTCTGCCGGATGTCGCCGGTGATGGAATTCGCACCGCATGCGACCATGTTCATCACCGTGCTGGGCGCCAGCACCGCGTTTTTTGCCGCGACAGTGGGCTTGGTGCAGACCGATATCAAACGGGTGATCGCCTATTCGACCTGTTCGCAGCTGGGCTATATGTTCGTGGCCGCTGGCGTGGGCATGTATTCGGCAGCGATGTTCCACCTGCTGACGCACGCCTTCTTCAAGGCGCTGCTGTTCCTTGGTGCCGGCTCGGTCATCCATGCGATGCACCACGAGCAGGACATGATGAACTATGGCGGGCTGCGCAAGAAAATCCCCTTTACCTATTGGTCGATGATGATCGGCACGATGGCGATCACCGGGGTAGGCATTCCGCTGACCCAGATCGGGTTTGCCGGCTTCCTGTCCAAGGACGCCATCATCGAAAGCGCCTATGCTGGCGGCACCTCTTACGGCTTCTGGCTGTTGGTGATCGCGGCGGCCTTTACCAGCTTCTATTCTTGGCGGCTGATCTTCCTCACCTTCTTTGGCGAGGCGCGCGGCGACAAGCATACGCATGAGCATGCGCATGAAAGCCCGCTGGTCATGCTGATTCCGCTCGGGGTGCTGAGTGTCGGTGCCGTGTTTGCCGGGATGTTGTGGTACGGAAACTTCTTTGGCCACGCCGATCAGGTCGGCAAGTTCTTTGGCATCCCGTATGCTGCCGCCGAGGCACATGAAGCGGCCACCACCGAGGGGGCCGACCATGGTGACACCGCGACGCACGGCGAAGCGGCCGGAACAGAGATGGCCGCTGCGGGGGCGCATCACTATAGATTCACCGGGGTTCCGGGGCAGGGGGCGCTTTATATGGGCCCAGAAAACTCGATCCTGGACGACGCCCATGCGGCCCCCAAATGGGTCAAGGTCTCGCCCTTCATCGCGATGATTCTGGGGCTGTTGGTTGCGATCTGGTTCTATATTGTGAACCCCTCGCTGCCCGCCCGTCTGGCCGAGAACCAGCGCCCGTTGTACCTGTTCCTCAAGAACAAATGGTATTTTGACGAGATCTATGACGCATTGCTGATCAAACCGATCCTTGCGCTGGGACGGCTGCTGTGGAAACGCGGTGATGGCAGCATCATCGACGGGTTTATCAACGGGGTCGCCCTTGGAATCATTCCCTTCTTCACGCGGCTCGCTGGCCGCGCGCAGTCGGGCTTCATCTTCACTTATGCCTTCTGGATGGTGCTGGGGATTGCCGCCCTTGTCACCTGGATGACGATCGGCGGAGGAGCACACTGATGGAAAACCTTCTTTCGATTGTCACCTTCATCCCGGCGCTGGCCGCGCTGATCCTCGCTGTGTTTCTGCGGGGCGATGACGAAGCTGCACAACGCAACGCCAAATGGGTTGCGATGTTCGCCACCGCGGTCACCTTCTTGGTGTCGATTGCGATTTATACCGGGTTCGACCCGTCCAACCCCGGCTTTCAAATGGTGGAAGAGGGCGACTGGCTGCTTGGCATGAAATACAAGATGGGCGTGGACGGTATCAGCGTTCTCTTCGTAATGCTGACCACCTTCATCATGCCGCTGAGCATTATGGCAAGCTGGAAGATCAAGACCCGCGTCAAGGAATACATGATCGCCTTCCTGCTGCTGGAAACGCTGATGCTTGGCGTGTTCATGGCGCTGGATCTGGTGTTGTTCTACCTGTTCTTTGAAGGCGGGCTGATCCCGATGTTTCTGATCATCGGCATCTGGGGCGGCAAGAACCGCATCTATGCCAGCTTCAAGTTCTTCCTTTTCACCTTCCTTGGCTCGGTGCTGATGCTGGTGGCGATGGTGGCGATGTATGCGGATGCCGGGACCACCGACATCGAACTGCTGCTGAGCCATGAATTCGCCTCGCAAAGCATCACTGTTCTGGGCTTTCAGGTCATGGGCGGCATGCAGACGCTGCTGTTCCTGGCGTTCTTTGCCAGCTTCGCGGTCAAGATGCCGATGTGGCCGGTGCACACCTGGTTGCCGGACGCGCACGTTCAGGCGCCGACCGCCGGGTCGGTCGTACTGGCTGCGATCATGCTCAAGATGGGCGGCTATGGCTTCCTGCGCTTTTCGCTGCCGATGTTCCCTGTGGGCTCGGACGTGATGGCACCGCTGGTGCTGTGGATGAGCGCGATCGCAATTGTCTACACCTCGCTGGTGGCGCTGGTGCAGGACGACATGAAAAAGCTGATCGCCTATTCCTCGGTGGCGCACATGGGGTTTGTCACCATGGGCATCTTTGCCGCCAACCAGCAGGGTATTGATGGCGCGATCTTCCAGATGCTGAGCCATGGGTTCGTCTCGGCCGCGCTGTTCCTTTGCGTCGGCGTCGTCTATGACCGGATGCACACCCGCGACATCGACGCCTATGGCGGTCTGGTCAACCGGATGCCCGCCTATGCGCTGGTCTTCATGTTCTTCACCATGGGCAACGTGGGCCTTCCGGGCACCTCAGGGTTCGTTGGGGAATTCCTGACCATGATGGGGGCGTTTCAGGTCAACACTTGGGTGACTGCATTTGCGGCCACCGGCGTGATCCTGTCGGCCAGCTATGCGCTGTGGCTTTATCGCCGGGTGATGTTTGGCGACCTGATCAAGGAAAGCCTGAAGACCATCAAGGACATGAGCGCGCGTGAAAAGTGGATCTTTGCCCCGCTGGTGGCGATGACCTTGCTGCTGGGGGTTTACCCGGCGCTGGTCACCGACATCATCGGACAGTCGACCACCGCGCTGGTTGCTAAATTTGACACTGCGCTGGCCGCGGCCGAGGCCGTCAACCAGCACGCCTCGAACTAAGGGAGCCGGACAGATGATCCAGGCCGATCTCACTGTTATCCTGCCGGAAATCGTTCTGGCCGTTTACGCCATAGTGGCGCTGATCGTAGCGGCCTATACCTCCAAGGACCGGTTGGGTCCGATTCTGGTCTGGACCACCAGCGCACTGATGGTGCTGCTGGCGGTATGGATCGCGACCGGGCCGGGCGGCACCCATATGGCGTTTCACGGCATGATCGTTGATGACGGTTTTGCCCGCTTTTCCAAGGTGACAATCCTGCTTTCGGCGGCGGCAGTTCTGGTGATGAGCCAGGAGTACATGTCGCGCCGCGGATTGTTACGGTTCGAGTATCCGGTACTGGTGGCCCTGGCCACCGTCGGCATGATGATCATGGTCTGTGCCAGCGATCTGATGACGCTTTACATGGGGCTGGAATTGCATTCGCTTGCGCTTTACGTGGTCGCCGCCTTGCGTCGGGACAGTGTGAAGTCCACCGAAGCGGGGCTGAAGTACTTTGTGCTTGGCGCGCTCAGCTCGGGCATGCTGCTGTATGGTGCATCTCTGGTCTATGGCTATGCCGGCACGACGCTGTTCTCGGGCATCATTCAAACCGCGCAGCATGGCGAGGTTTCGCTCGGGCTGCTGTTCGGTCTGGTGTTCCTGATCGCCGGGCTGGCGTTCAAGGTGTCGGCGGTTCCGTTCCACATGTGGACGCCGGATGTCTATGAGGGCGCGCCGACGCCAGTGACCGCGTTCTTTGCCACCGCGCCCAAGATGGCGGCGATGGCGCTGTTTGCCCGGGTGCTGTTCGACGCCTTTGGTGATGCGATCCCCGACTGGAGCCAGGTGATTGCGCTGCTGTCGCTGCTGTCGATGTCCCTTGGGGCCGTGGCTGCGATCGGGCAACGCGATATCAAACGGCTGATGGCCTATTCGTCGATCACGCATATGGGCTTTGCGCTGATGGGGCTGGCCGCTGGCACCGCCTTTGGCGTGCAGGCGATGCTGATCTACATGGTGATCTACGTGACGATGAACCTGGGCACCTTTGCCTTCATCCTGATGATGGAAAAGGACGGCAAGCCGGTCACGGACATCTCGGCGCTGAACATGTATGCCAAGCGCGAGCCGGGCAAGGCACTGGCGATGCTGATCTTGATGTTCAGCCTTGCGGGCGTGCCGCCGATGCTGGGCTTCTTCGGGAAGTTCTATGTGCTGCGTGCCGCCTATGAGGGCGGGTTGGTCTGGCTGGCGATTGCCGGCGTCATCGCCTCTGTGGTCGCGGCCTTCTATTACATCCGCATCGTCTACTACATGTATTTCGGTGAGGACGGTGAGGAGATGGATACCCATTCTTCGCCCGTGCTCTGGGTTTTCCTGACCGGGTCGGCGGCGGTGATGGTGCTGGGCATCATCAATATGTTTGGCGTCGAGGGGGTGGCTGCGGCTGCGGCGACAACGCTTGTCAACTGAGCTTGTCCAACATGAAAGCGGCCGTCGGGCATCCCCGGCGGCCGTCTCTGTTTCTGGGGGGCGCGGCGCATGACGAATTGGCCAGAAGGCTATGGTCGCCGGGTGCTGGACGAGGTGGACAGCACCTTGAGCGAAGCCGCGCGGATCGCCCCGACGCTGGCGGGGCCGGAATGGATCTTGGCGCGGCACCAGACCGCTGCGCGCGGACGGCGTGGGCGCGGTTGGGTCAGCCCCGAGGGCAATTTCGCGGCTACGCTGGCGCTGCGCCTGCAAGGATCGCCGCAACAGGCCGCCCTGCGCAGTTTCGTGGCCGCGCTGGCGCTGTTTGATGCCTGTGTCGCGGTGACGGGGCGGGTGGAAAGCTTTTCTCTGAAATGGCCCAACGACGTGCTGCTCAATGGTGCAAAGCTGGCGGGCATCCTGCTGGAAAGCGCCGGACAAACGGGCGACGAGATGCTGCTGTTCATCGGGATCGGCGTGAATCTGGCCGAGGCTCCGCCCGCTGCCGCGCTTGAGGCGCGGGCGCTGCGCCCGGTGTCGCTGGCCGGTGAGACCGGTGTGCGGATCACGCCCGAGGATTTCCTGACCGAAGTGGCGGCCGCTTTTGCCCGCTATGAGGCCCAGTTCACGGCGCTTGGATTTGCCCCCATCCGCGAGGCCTGGCTTGCCCGCGCCGCCCGGCTGGGGCAGCCGGTGACGGCCCGGACTGGCACCTCCGAGACCCACGGCACCTTTGAAACGGTGGACGCCGGGGGGCAGCTTGTTCTAATGACCGCGGCAGGCCGGGTGCGCATTCCGGCGGCTGACGTCTATTTCTGAAACACGAGGGGGGCGGTTCATGCTTCTGGCTATCGATTGCGGCAATACCAATACCGTGTTCTCGATCTGGGACGGGGAGAAATTTCTCTGTACCCTGCGCACCTCGACCCATCATGCGCGCACGGCGGATGCCTATTTCACCTGGTATTCGACGCTGGTGAAACATTATGGCATCGAGGCCGATATCACCGAGGTGATCATTTCCTCGACCGTGCCGCGCGTGGTTTTCAACCTGCGGGTCTTTGCCGATCGCTTCTTCGGCTGTCGCCCGCTGGTGGTTGGCAAACCCGAATGCCTGTTGCCGCAACAGCCGCGTGTCGACGCCGATACGCAGATCGGGCCAGACCGGTTGGTCAATACAGCCGGGGCCTATGACCGGCATGGCGGCAATCTGATCGTTGTAGATTTCGGAACCGCCACTACATTCGACGTAGTGGGCGATGATGGGGCCTATGAGGGCGGCGTGATCGCACCGGGGGTGAACCTGAGCCTTGAGGCCCTGCATATGGCAGCGGCCGCGCTCCCCCATGTGGATATCGCCAAACCCGAGCACGTGATCGGTACAAACACCGTCTCCTGTATGCAATCGGGCGTTTTCTGGGGCTATGTCGGCCTCGTGCGCGAGATTTGCGCGCAGATCAAGGGCGAGCGCGATCAAGACATGATGATCGTGGCGACCGGGGGGCTGGCCGCGCTCTTTCAACAAAATGAGGCGTTGTTCGACGCCTATGAAGAAGATTTGACGATGCACGGGTTGACCGTGATTCATCGCTATAACAAGGAAAATACACTGTAATGAGCAGCAAGCGATTGATCTACCTCCCGCTCGGGGGCGCCGGCGAGATCGGCATGAATGCCTATGTCTA